>NZ_JBETXJ010000002.1:600000-1200000 GCF_040427915.1 Gardnerella vaginalis
TGCGTTCCGCGCATTATAGAAACGTACCCGCCTCAGGCGAGTGCGATAAAAAGTATGCGCAAAAGTACGTCTGATAGTGACAAGCTGGAAGATTCGACTGTTATCGCATCTTTGAATCATGTGAATCATGTGGATCATGCAGATTACTCAAATCATGTAGATTACGCGACTGGTGTATCTTCTACTTCAGTTCGTAGTGATTTTGATGCATTCGATAATCATAGTGTTCAAGAAAATATTGGTAGCTTGAACTATTCGCTAAAGCCTTTTCCAAAAAATGTTGTAATCGGTTCATCGGCAAATGATGGAGTTGGTTTAAGCACTACTCTTGCTCTTCTGGCAAGTCATATATCTAGTAAAAAATATGTTGTTGCACTAATCGACGCAGATATTTCTAACGGTGGATTAGATGTTTTGTTGGGATTAGAGCAGGACGAAGGCAGAAGATTGCAGGAGGTTCAAGCTCCTTTAGGACGATTAGACGGATATGTACTGCGTTGTGAACTTTTGCACTGGAATAACGTTGATATTTTGGCTTACGCTCCTTGGAAGAGTGAAGAGCCTAAGTCATGGGTTATTGAAGCTGCTATTAGAGGTCTTTCCAACGCTTGTGATGTAGTAATTGTTGATATTGGATCTGGATTTTCAGCAAGAAGGCTTTTAAAGAATCTTCCAACTTTGGCGCAAGTTCCAACCATATTTGCTGCAGAGCTTAGTGTTCTTGGCCTTGCCAGATTGCGCGCATATTGGCGAAGCCTAGAATCTGACCATAAAGATTACTCTAGAAAACTAACTTCTATTGTTGCAGGATTAAATCCGCGTGGTCTTTCTAAAAGGTTTTGCCCTGTAAATGTTAATGAAGCTTGTGATTATTTGCTTTGCGATGTAGAAGGTCCAATTGGTCACGATCCTAAAATGTACGAAGATATAATATCTGGTTACGGTATAAGAGATATACCAAGATCCGCCAAAATTCCAATAGAAAAAATAACAACATGGTTGCTTGGAGATTCCTCTAATTCGTCTTTGAAGATATCTGGAAAACAATCTGAGCAGCAATATAAACAATCAAATCCACAATCATATGAATCTGGAAGATTCTCAAAAATATCAAGGGGTAAGCATGGTTTTAGAAGATATTGATTTTGGTATTCTGCAAGAGCTTGCAGATAACCCCCAAACAACAGATATTGTTGTTACAGACACAGGTCACGTTTGGGTAGATAAAGGTTTTGGTTTGCAAGAGTACAATCCAAGAATTCCATTTGATGATCCTATGATTTTGCGAGAATATGCAGTTTGGCTTTGTGCACAATTGGGCAAAAGATTAGATGATTCATGCCCAATCGCAGATGCTTCTAGCCCAGTAGGAGTGCGAGTTCACGCTCTTATTGCTCCAATAGTTTTAAGTGGCGCTGCTATTTCGATTCGTTTTCCTGCTTTAAAACGCTATTGTTTAACAGAGTTAAGCAGTAGAGGAATGTTTCCGATTGAATTATCTAGAATACTTTATCTGTTGGTAACTCAGCGTGCGAATATTTTGATTACGGGAAGCACTGGCTCTGGTAAAACAACGTTAATGAAGTCTCTTTTAGCTTCTTGTGATGAAAAAGACAGAATAGTGACTGTTGAAGAAACAAGAGAATTAGGTTCATTATCTAAGGATCATGTGTCTTTAGCTACAAGAGAAGCAAATGTTGAGGGGGCAGGCAGCGTTGGCTTGTCGGATCTTGTAAAGGCAACTTTGAGGATGAGGCCAGACAGGATTATTTTAGGTGAGTGCAGAGGTCAAGAAATAGCTGATTTATTGCGTGTTTTTACATGTGGTCATAAAGGTGGAATGACAACTTTGCATGCTGATAAAGTCCAAAAGGTGCCAGCCAGATTAATGTCTTTAGGGCTTCTTGCAGGACTGGAACCTTATGCGCTATGTGCTCTTGCTGCGGATGCTTTTGATGTTGTTATACATGTAGAAAGAGTAAATGGTACGCGAGTTGTAAAAGAACTTGGAGTATTGCGTTCTACGGATTCTGGCGCGTTAGAAGGCGTGCCAATTTTAAGATTGAAAAATTACGTTAATTCTAATGATAGTAATTTTTCTGCTCAGATAGAGGCAACGTCTGCTTGGAAAAATTTTGCTGTTAAATGGCATTTACCGTTGAATACAGGATTGTTTCTGTAATTGATAAAGACAGTAAAGGATTTTGAAAATGGGTATTGAAGAATCACTAGCTGCTCTTGTGGCTTCTTTGCGTTCTGGTGCTTCTTTTGAATCGATTATAAGAGGAGACAGCAGCAATGAAATTCGCAATGGACTTATTGAAAAGACCGATAATGTCAATAACAGTTACAACAGTAATAACAGCGAAAGCTATTTCCAAGTTATAAACGTTGAATCTGTGTTCAAATGGATTGATTCTCGCTGTTCTAATAGGATTAAGAATCTTAGCGCTCGCCAAAGAAGTAAAGTTAGAAAAGACATGCGCAAGGTTGCGCAATCGCTTATGTCTGTATACGAATTGAGCAGTTCTATCGGATGCTCTATGACTGATTGTGTTCAAGCTGTTGCTGACTCTTATCATGCCAATAAGAGGGTGAATGATTTAAGATCAGAAGTTTTTGCAATGCCTAAGGCAACTATTAGATTGCTAACTGCTTTACCATTTTTGGCTCTTCTTACTGGACAATTGTTGGGTGTAAATCCAATATTGATGATTTTTACTAGTTCTAGAGGGTATGCATTTTTAGGTATTGGCTTATTGTTTTATGCAATTGGTCTTGTATGGGTTACATGGATTATGAAGTCATCTAAAAAAGCAATGCTGAGTGCTGTTTCTAATGTCGATTAATTAACTAATGGTTATTAAGGATCGTGGAAAATGTTTAAGGCAATTATCGTTTGGATTATTTTAGTAGCTTATATAGTTACGTTATGCAAATTTTTTACTAGACAGATGATTCTTAATCCGTGCTATGAGCGCGCCTGTAAGCCTGCGATTTCTATGAGAAGCAATTACGATTTTAGGCTTAACAAAGTTGAAGATATAGATCCAATTTTGGGTTTGCAAATGATGATAGTTGCTTTAAAAAGCGGAGTTGCAATTACTAGAGCACTTGATGCTGTTGGATCATCTATTCCTGGAGGAAAAGGGATTTGTCTAAGGAATGTTTCTAGAGCACTACTTTCTGGAGATACTTGGATGGAAGCTTGGAGCGCTCCTTATGTGTGCTTCGATAAAAAAGACAAAAATCCATCTGCATCTTTTGTTTTAAGTATGTGGCTTAGACAGTCACTTAGAGAATCATGGAGTTGTGGAAGCTCTCCTGTTCCTGTACTCATAGCAATTTTACAAAATTATGAGCAATCTATGCAAAACGTGGCAAGAACAGAAAGCTCTAGGCTTTCTGTTCGCCTGCTTTTGCCGGTTGGGTTATGTTTTCTGCCAGCGTTTATTTTCGTCGGAATTTTGCCGACAGTATCTGCATTTATGTGTTGATCACAATCTAAAAAATAAAAAATTTGTATCCCAATATTGGGTACATAAATAAAAGAAAAATAATAAAAACAACAAAAAGAAAGGTAACGGTGAGTGATTATGAGATCAATTACTGCTGCATTGTCAACATGGTATTGCGTGTGTTCAATGCGGATGAATGAAGGACTAATTAAAGCTGAACAAGCATGTAATAGCATGCAGAATCGTTTGAGCAAAGATTTAAAGCAGTGTGATGATGGGGCTGTTACGGCAGAATATGCTGTTGTTCTTATAGCTGCCACAGCTTTTGCTACAGCGCTTATTGCTATTGCCAAATCAGATGCTGTTCGTACGGCTATCGGTGATCTTGTTACAAAAGCTCTACATGTTAGCTAGTTTTAAGTAAATAGTCATTTATAAAACTGTTAAGCACTGCGTGAAACTTAAAACATACTTTGAAAAACATTAGATGAAACACTTATAAAGTTTTTTGACTGTGATGTTTATGTGATTTTTTGTGGGATTTTAACTAATGCGAAAAGAAACGAGACAAAATGGAGAATTATGTATTTTTGAACATTTTAGATAAGAGAACGACTAAGAATAATTGTAATAAGATAAATAATTCAAAAGATTCTGGGGCTGTTACCGCAGAATTTGCGATTATTCTTCCTGCAGTTGTGGTACTTGCTTTAACGTTATTTTTTGTTGGTAAATCAGTAGTAAATACAATGAATTGCCATGATGCAGCAGGTCAAGTAGCGTACTATGTTGCTTCGCATCACAATTCTAAAGATGCGCAAAATATAGTATCTAAAGTATCTGGAGTTAATAGTTCTGTAAAAGTCAAATATGTTGGGAATACGGCAGATATTGTTGTAAGCTGCCCAGTTGTGCCAGACCCTTTAAAAGTATTGCCATTGTCTGTAGAAGCTCGCATTAGTCAGGTTTTAATATGAGTCAAAAAATATGTAAGCGATTGAGCATTTTGAATACGCGATATTACAGTTTTAAACATTTGCGTAGAGCAGATTGTGGTTCTGGAACTATGCTCGGCATAGGATTGGTAATAGTAATCTGCTCTATGCTTGTTGTTTGTGCGACTTTAGGGTCAATTTTGGTGCAAAAACATCGAGCCTACGCTCTTGCAAACGCATCGGCTATATCAGGTGCAGTTGCTATGAGAAATATGCAAGATGATGCATGTCAAGTTGCAGAGCGCACAGCAAAGGCAAATGATGGGAAAATAGAATCTTGTGTTGAAAAAGATGATGACGTATTAATCAGTCTAAGTATGCCTTTACGACTTCCTATGGTTAATAAGATAAATGTAACGGCTAGAGCTGGTTTAATAGATTGTGACTAATAAGTGTGTGGAAAATATCAGTGATTCGTGCGATTGGTCATAATGTAGCATGTTAATAGGTAATTAGCATGTTAATGTCTAAATGTTTAGAATAGAACAGAAACTTTGCTCAAGTAGAGTTGAGCTAATATTCAGGCGACGGTAGGTTATAGTTATGGCACTTGCATTGTATCGAAGGTATCGTCCAGACACGTTTGAAGGAGTGATAGGACAGAATCAAGTTACCGTTCCTCTTATGAGAGCGCTAGATCAAGGCAAAATAACGCACGCTTACCTATTTTCGGGTCCACGCGGTTGTGGAAAAACAAGCTCTGCGCGTATTCTTGCTCGTTGTATTAACTGCAAAGAGGGTCCTACTTCTAAGCCATGTGGAAAATGTCAAAGCTGTAAAGATTTGTCTACAGGCGGATCAGGTTCAATAGACGTTGTAGAAATAGATGCTGCAAGTCACAATGGTGTTGACGATGCTAGGGAATTACGCGAACGTGCAGGTTTTGCTCCAGCGCGTGACCGATATAAGATTTTTATTCTTGATGAAGCGCATATGGTAACTCCGCAAGGATTCAATGCTTTGTTGAAGATTGTGGAAGAGCCTCCTGAGCATGTTATGTTTATTTTTGCTACTACTGAACCAGATAAGGTGATTGGAACTATACGTTCTAGAACCCACCATTATCCGTTTAGACTTGTTCCTCCAGAAGTAATGGGACCGTATCTGGAAGACATTTGTAAAAAGGAAGGTATTCAAGCGCAAAAGGGTGTTTTGCGGCTTGCTATGCGCGCTGGCGGCGGATCCATGCGAGATACATTATCTGTTTTAGATCAACTTATGATTGGTTCAGATAATGGTGTTATCTCGTTAGATTCAGCAGTTGCTTTGCTTGGTTTTACGCCTTCTAATCTTATTGCAGATGTTATTGATGCCCTTATTGAAAAAGACGGTGCAAAACTATATGAAGTTGTACAAAAAGTGGTAGTTGGAGGATTTGACACTCGTAAGTTTGTGGAAGATCTTCTCGGACGATTGCGTGATTTGTTGCTTTTGGTTTCTGCTGGTCCCAATTGTGCTAAAAACTTGTTAGGCGATTTATCGCCAGAAGACATGCAAGATTTGCAACGTCAATCAAGTCAGCTCACTTTGCGAAGCTTGTCTAAAATGGCAGAAATCGTCAATAATGCTTTTGCTGGAATGGCAAATGCTGTTTCGCCTAGAATGAATCTTGAGATTCTTATGGCTAGATTGCTTGCTGATATGCAATCTGGTACTACTGTACAGGAATCATTTGCTCAATCTAATAATCAATCTCTTGCAAAGTCTTCCTCACATCCTGCATCTTCTGCAAGGCATTTTATTGGTTCAAATTCTGCTGTAAATTCAGTCAATCCAGTGAATAGTACAGTTAATCCAGTAAATCCAGTAAATAATCCAGTTAATCCAGTAAACATTGCTGAAAATCATACAGTAACTCTTGATGATAAATCTGAAATCAACAATAACACGCAAGCGAATTGGTCAACTGCAAACGTTGAAAAACAGACAACACAAGAGCTTGACGTGGATGAAACTTGGGACAATCTGGTTAAAAATTTGCCAGACGATGTTCGTGAATACGTAGAGAGAGATCGCGTTCCAAAAGTTAGATTAGACGATGGGAATGCGGCAAAAAGAAGGCTTGTATTAACTTTTGACCAGCCTATAAGCCAACATGCTTTTGCGCTCGCGATTTGCACAACAGAACCTTGCGATGGTAAAAAAGTGCCAGTTGTGGTTATGAACAAAGTAAAGGATGTGTTTGGGAAAAACGTTGCAATAGCTCCAGATTTAGTAGCTGCAAACGGCGAAAAAGTGGAGTCTGTTGCAAGAATGACTTCGCAACGACTTGCACAAGTTAAGCGAGACTTGCTTATGCGAAAAGCTGGAATCGTAAAAGGATTCGGAAAAATAATCGAGAAAAGCTCTGATTCAAATTCAAATAATGCGGATTCCAGTAGCGATGATGCTGGCTCTAGTGACGATTCAAGTGCTGGTGCGGAGGCTTTCGATTCATCTGGTTCTGCAATTTCAGAAAGTGCTTTAGATTTAGATATTGAGAAAGATGACGCATGGGCAGGTATGGGATCTGCTCCAATGGGAGATGCGATTGCTGCATTGCAGAATGCAGATTTTAATGTTGGAGTGGTAAGCGCTTCAGAAAACGCAGATAACGTTGCGTCAAACGCGCAGCAATGGGGTCAAAAATCGCAGATAAGTCATCAAAATTTGCAGCGCGAAAATTCAGAATCGCAGGTAGACAATGAGTCAAAAGCGCGAATCTCTAATGGTGTAAACGGCGCTCAAGAAGACGAATGCTCCATGCAGGATGAATCGTTAGAGTCTGCAACCAATTTGAGCATAGATGATTTAGAGAAGATGTTTGAGGTGAAATCTGTAAAAGAATTCGCTGCAAGTGATCCAAAAAATCCTAAAAATGCAGGATTGCATAAGCGAAAGCAAGAGGAGTAAGTAAAAGTGCATAACGTGTCATCGTATGACGGTGCAATAGGCAGAGTTATTGATGCGTTCTCTAAGCTTCCAGGAATAGGGCCAAAAGGCGCGCAACGAATTGCATTCTACATACTTTCATCATCTGATGTACAAACGCAGGATTTAATTGACGCAATCAGTGACTTGCGCGAGAATGTGCGATTTTGTGAAATTTGCGGAAACGTTTGCGAGCAAAGCCCTTGTGTTATTTGCCAAGATCCGCGCAGAGATCACACAAAAATATGCGTTGTAGAAGAGCCAAAAGACATTATGAGCATTGAGAGAACTCACGAATACGCTGGCGTTTATCACGTTTTGGGCGGTGCCATTAATCCAATGGCAAATGTGGGTCCTGCAGATTTGAAAATAACGCAACTGCTTGAGCGCCTAAAAGACGCGCAAGTAAAAGAAGTTATTTTAGCGCTTGACCCAAATATTGAAGGAGAAGCTACAGTAACTTATTTAGCACGTTTACTTGAGCCGCTTGACATAAGTATTACGCGACTTGCAAGCGGATTGCCAGTTGGTGGAGACTTAGAGTATGCAGACGAGATAACTCTTGGTCGCGCATTTGCAGGAAGACAAGAAGTATAAAAGATTTGTGGACTCGTAAGTAAACGCGTTTGATAAGTCGCCAGCAACCGCTTGTTGCATATACGCCACTCACAATATCTCTAAAACTAAAAATAAATAGAGCACAGTTGGTAGTCTAATTTCAGATTAATCTTATTTGGATTAATTCTTATTGCATTAGCGTGCTTTAGATAACAGTGACGGCTGAACATAAGGGGTTAGAATGGCTCTTATAGTGCAGAAATACGGTGGCTCGTCCGTAGAAGATACGGACGCAATTCAGCGTGTAGCCAAAAGAATTCTTGATACAAAAGCTGCTGGTAATGATGTTGCTGTTGTTGTTTCCGCTATGGGAGATACCACAGACGACTTGATTGACCAAGCAATGAGTGTAAATGCGCATCCGCCTGCCAGAGAGATGGATATGCTTATGACTGCAGGAGAGCGTATTTCGATGAGTCTTCTAGCAATGGCTATTCATGCTCAAGGCTCGCACGCATACTCTTTTACTGGTTCTCAAGCTGGATTTATGACAGACGCGCAATTTGGAGCAGCTCATATTCGTGCAGTAAAGCCAGATCGTGTTCAGCATGCGCTTAAAAAAGGCAGTGTTGCTATTGTTGCAGGATTCCAAGGAATTAGCGAGGTTGGTGACGACACAACGCTTGGCAGAGGCGGATCAGACACTTCGGCAGTGGCACTTGCTGTTGCTCTTGGAGCAGATGTTTGCGAGATTTATACAGATGTTGATGGCGTATTTACGGCAGATCCTCGAATTGTTCCAACCGCAAAGCGAATTCCTGTTATTGATTACGATTCAATGCTTGAGATGTCGTCTTGCGGATCTCGAGTGTTAGCTTTGAGATGCGTTGAATACGCGCAAAGATTCAGTATGCCTCTTCATGTTCGCAGCTCGTTTTCGCACAGAAACGGAACATTAATTGTGCCGAGTGGAGTAGACCCAAAGAGTTTGCCGAATTTAAGCTAATTATTTATTAAAGAAGACACAAGCATAACAACAGACAGAACGTATAGGCAATAGACAGAAGGTGGCAAAAATGGTAAATAAAATGGCAAATGTAGATATTCGTTCAACAATGGGTGATTTGTTCCCAGATTTAGGCCCAGAAACACCAGTGATTTCAGGCGTTGCGCATGATAGAAGCGAATCTATGATTACTCTTCGAGGCGTTCCCGATAAGCCTGGAAATGCCGCAAAAGTGTTTACAACTCTTGCTGCTGCAGACGTTAACATAGACATGATTGCTCAGGCAAGCGCATCCACCGAAACGGCTGACATATCGCTTACGGCTCCAAGCTCGGCTTTGGATGCCGTTTGCAAGGTTTTGCAGGGTGCGCGCGGCGAATTGCAATTTACGTCTATGGATGTAGACCCTTCTGTTGGCAAAGTCGCAGTTGTTGGCGTTGGAATGAAAACCTATTCTGGTCTCGCAGCCACCTTCTTTACAGCGTTAAGCGATCACGGTATTAATATTCTTATGATTTCTACATCGGAAATTCGTATTGCTGCGATTGTTCCAGTAAAACAGCTTGACGAGGCGGTTCGTGCGCTTCACACAGCCTACGGATTAGACGCAAGCAAAGTTGAAGCTGTTGTTTATGGAGGAAGCGGGCGCTGATCGCGCAAAAACACGCAAAATAAGGGAGACAAAATGGCAATCATAAGCAATACAGGCGTAAACCTTGCGGTTTTAGGTGCAACGGGTCAGGTTGGAATGGTTATGCGTCGCGTATTAGACGAGCGCGATTTTCCAATTAAAAACTTGCGATTTTTGGCTTCCGCGCACTCTGCTGGAACTGTTTTGAACTATCGAGGCAAAGATGTTGTTGTAGAAGACGTAGAAAAAGCAGATTTAAGCGGAATTGACATTGCGATTTTCTCCGCAGGCGGCGGAACATCCAAAGTGTGGGCACCTCGATTCGCGGATGCGGGTGCAATTGTAATAGATAATTCTTCTCAATGGCGTATGCATAACGATGTGCCTCTGGTAGTTGCAGAAGTAAACCCAGAAGATTTAAATGATATTCCGTGTGGAATAGTGGCGAATCCTAATTGCACAACAATGGCGTGCATGCCTGTTTTAAAACCGCTTTCTGACGCTTTTGGTCTAAGGCGACTTATTGTATCTTCTTATCAGGCAGTTTCTGGAGCTGGTAGAGCTGGAGCATTGCAGCTTATGAACGAAGCGCAAGCTGCCTTAGATCAAGGAGCGGATAAGCTTGTGTTTGATGGAGATGCTATTGATTTTCCGCAGCCAACCAAAGTTGCGCGTACAATTGCATTCAACGTTGTGCCATTTATCGGCGCGATTGTTGAGGACGGATCGCAAGAAACCGACGAGGAGCAAAAGCTTCGCAACGAAAGTCGTAAGATTCTTCATCTGCCAAAGCTTGCAGCGAGTTGCACATGCGTGCGCGTGGGCGTTTTTACTGGTCACGGAATGAGCATTAATGCCGAATTTGAGCGCGATGTAACTCCAGATATGGCTCGCGAAGTATTAAACAAGGCTCCGGGAGCCGAGCTTAGCGATATTCCTACTCCGCAACTTGCTGCAGGAAAGTCTGCAAGCTACGTTGGGCGTATTCGCCAAGATCAAGCGGTTGATGGAAAGCGCGGATTGGCAATGTTTATTACAAATGACAATCTTCGTAAGGGTGCTGCTCTTAACGCCGTGCAATTGGCGGAAATCGTAGCTAAAAAACGACACTTTGTAGATTGATTAGACCTGCGCGAATTAGCTATTATAAAAAATTTTACGTAAAATGTAATTATGTCTATAGCTTCGCAAGAAATACAAAAGCAGCTTGATCGCATTGTTGCTCTTGGCTACCCAGATGTTGCAGATATGAGTGCTGCATCGTTTCGTGCTTTAGCTTTGCCGCTTATTCGCGCTCTTGAGCAAAGCGATTTGGGTACTAATATTCTTCTTGTGCCTACTCGCGAGCTAGTTTCTCCAGAATCCTTAATTTCTAGGACGAGTATTGATCGTATGGCTGGTTTTACAACAATGCCGCCTAGAGATATAGCTAGTTTTCTGCCACAAGATGGTTTTGAGCCTCCAGAAGGTCCATTTTACTTGGCATTAGACCCTCATACAGGCACGTCGTATTTGAATCGTGAGCCAGATGTTGCCAGAAAACTTATAGATTCAGACGAGCGTCTTCCTTTGACTTTAGAAGAAGGATTGGCGATTGTTACGCAGCATCCAGATTGGCTTGAAATAAAAAATGGTTTTAATCTTCTCGGATCTAAAAGCTCCGATGGAAGAGTGCCGAGTATTTGGATGAGTCAAGGTGCTCCTCGTCTTGGAGCTGTATGGCCAAATTCAAGGCATACTTGGCTTGGCAACGCGTATTGTACGGCACGTCGTGGCGTATCTCTATTCCAATGAAGAGTATTAAATATTAATCTAATAAATTAAGAAGTTGATAGCAAAAGCATCATCAGGTAGTCAGTAAGCAAGGTGTATTGTGGCATACATAACTTTTGATCATGTTGTAAAAGAGTATCCATCTGGATCAAGTGTCGTGCGCGCTCTAGATGATGCTAGTTTTACAGCCGAACGCGGCAAGCTCACCGTAATACTAGGGGCTTCGGGTGCAGGTAAAACTACGGCCTTGAATATTTTAGGCGGTATGGATACGGCAACAATCGGTAGTGTAACTGTTGGTGATTTAAATATTACAAAGCTAAATGGTCGTGGGCTTGTAAAGTATCGAAGAGAAGATATTGGTTTTGTCTTCCAATTCTATAATCTTGTTCCAAACTTGACAGCGTTAGAAAACGTAGAGCTTGCTTCACAAATTTGCTCAGATCATTTTGATCCAGCACAAACGCTTATTGACGTAGGTTTGGAAAAAAGACTTAATAATTTCCCAGCACAACTTTCTGGAGGCGAGCAGCAGCGAGTTTCTATTGCGCGCGCACTTGCTAAAAAGCCTAAGTTGCTTTTATGCGATGAGCCTACGGGTGCGTTAGATTATGAAACTGGAAAAGCTGTTTTGCAATTATTGCAAGATATTTGCCAAAAAGAAGGAATGACGGTTCTTATTATTACTCATAATGCTGCTATTGCTCCTATGGCTCATAAAGTTGTGAGATTCCATTCTGGAAAAGTCGTAAGCGAAACAGTACAAGAAAATCCTACGGCAATTGCAGATATTGAATGGTGATTTGTAGAGTGGTGATTTGTAGTGAGTAGCGGAACTGTAAAATCTAAGAAAATCAAGCGCAAATATGCGATTCGCAATAAGCGCTCACACTCTATTTTGCCAATGGTTTTTATTAGCGCCATTAGAATGTGGGTTCACGAATGGCGTCGTTTTTGCATACTAGCAGTTATAGCAATGCTTGGCGTTGCTGTTATGACTGGCATTTATGCAGGATGCAACGATATGCTTCTTGGAGCAGATGACACTTACTCTAAGCTCAAAGCTTACGACCTACAAATTGTTTCTACGCTTGGCTTGACTGACAAAGATGTTAAAGTAATCAAAAAATTGCCATTTGTTAGTGAAGCAGAGGCGGGAAAGTCGTTTAAAGCTACTGCTCATCCTTCGAATAATGCCAATTTGTCTTATGCAATGAACGTAGTTCAATATAATCACAATGTTAAAAAACTGAATCGTCTGCATTTAATGCGTGGCAATATGCCAACAAACAATCGTCAAGCTGTAGTAACCGAGCGATTTTTGCACGATAGCGGATTGCGTATTGGTAGCACACTGTTTTTGAGTATGCAACAAGTCACTAATCAATCTAATTCGTCTAATCAACTGGTTCAAAATCAAAAATATAAGCTTCTAATCACAGGAAGTGTGCTAGACGTAAACGATTTGGACAATCCAAACGGGTATCAATCAAAAGCTTTCCGCAATTCCGTAATATCACGCTACCCTATTTTTACCTCTGCGATTACTGAAAGCACAAATAATCTTCCATACACAGCTATGTATGTGCGATTAAATGAGGCTCAACGCGTTAACGATTTTTCGCAAAAGTATCGCGCAATTGTGGCAAATGCTTCAAACCAGATTAAAGACAGCGTGCAAAGCGATTGCCAAGAGGAGCGCACAAATCAGGTTGTAGAAGATCAAACTAATCAAAAAGTAGATCAGACTATAGCCACCATGCCAATGCTTAAGAACGCTCCCGACTCGGTTTTAGCTAAGGCTCGCGCGCAAATTTACTCAAAAATTAAGCCAGAAGTGCAAAAGAATGTTCCTCAAGCAAGATGGCATATTTTTGCTCGCATATCAAACGGAAGCTATACTCGCCTGCGTTCTGATGTTGCCTCGATTCAATCTCTTGGATACGCTTTTCCAGTGCTTTTTCTTGTAGTGGCAATGATGATGAGCCTAACAGCTATGGCAAGAATGGTAGAAGAAGAACGAGGACTAATTGGAACATACTTAAGCTTAGGTTATGGACGTTGCGCAGCAATAACAAGGCACGCTTTCTTTGCGATTTTTGCCTGTCTAGTAGGCGGTGGAATTGGCGATATTCTAGGATTCTTAGCAATTCCATCTTTATTACTTAAGATTTTGCGCGGATTGTACACAGTACCAGGAGTTGTTTTACGATACGACTGGCTTTATGGTTCGATTTGTGTACTCGCGTTTGTAATACCAGTTGCAATATGCACAATAATCGTAAGCTGGAGGGAGACAAGGCAAGTGCCAGCGGCATTATTGCGTCCAAAATCTCCAAAAGCCGGCGCTCGCGTGCTTCTTGAACATCTACCTTTTATTTGGAATCGTCTAAGTTTCCTCAACAAAGTATCTATAAGGAATCTGGCTCGTTTTAAAAGCAGATTATTTATGACGATTGGTGGCGTGGCTGGTTGCACGGCATTAATCGTGTGTGCTTTAGCATTAAACGATACTGTAGCAACTCTTGGAATCCGCCAATATGATGGCATTTACCGCTACGATATGATTTCTATTTCCGCTCCAGACTCATTCCAAAATATGAAGAAAAGTGTGCAGAAAGATAAATCCAACAACCTTGTTGATGTTATTTTGCCTGCCTACATTAGTTCTGGTGAAATCGCAAAAAGCGATGCGAATAATGGTAAATCTAATAGCAATTCCAATAACAATTCGCATAATAAAATCGTTGAAGATTCTGAAAGCGTGCAAATTGTAGTTGTTAAAGATGCCGCAGCTTTGTCTAATATGGTTCGTCTACAAGATGTTAACAATAATTTGCAAAATATTTCGCTTAATGATGATGGTCCGCTTCTTTCGCAGAGCGCAGCATCGTCGTTGGGAATTGCGAACGGAAACTATATTACAATAACAAACTCCAGTTTTAAGCGCGCAAAAGTGAAGTTGCGTGCAATCGTGCGTAATCTTATTGGTTCAAATATTTATATGACTTCTAGTTGCTATGAAAGAATATTCAGTTTTAAAAATGGGAAAAACGTTAAGAATAATGCGCTAATATTGCGCCTTCGTGGAGACGATGATGCAAAAATGCGTTACGCAGACAATGTGTCAGATAGGGATGGCGTGTTGGCTGTTATGAACATTACGCGCATGAAACATTCGTTTAGCTTTGATTTAATGAATGCTGTTGTAGCGCTTATAGTAACTCTTGCAGCAGGCTTGGCGTTAGCCGTGCTGTTTACATTGGCAAGCACTAATATTTCGGAACGCACGCGAGAGATGGCAACTTTAAAGGTTCTTGGCTTTTATCGTAGAGAAGTTCATGCTTATGTGCATAAGGAGATGCTTACTCTTACTGTAATTGGTATTCTTGTTGGTCTGCCTCTTGGAAGATTGGTTGCAGGCTTGTTAACAAATGCTTTGCGCATGCCTTCTCTGTATTTTGAGGTTGAAGTATCTCCATTAAGCTACGCTATTGCTGGCTTTGCAACGCTGGTCTTTGCTTTAATCGTTCAATGGTCAACTAATCCCGCGTTGGACCGCATTGACCCTGTTAGTTCGCTTAAAAGTGTTGAATAAAGTTGAATAATGAAATTCAAATATTTACGGGTTCTTATAAAATTGAAAGCTCACGGCTAAAAGAATGGAGTTATAGCAATGAGTGATATTGACCACACTAACAATGGTCACACTAACAAAATGGAGCGCAGCCTTACAAAAAGGCATGTGCAATTCATTGCTATAGGTGGAACAATCGGCACGGGACTATTCTTAGGCTCGGGCAAATCCATTAGTCTTACGGGTCCAAGCATTGTGTTCGTGTACATAATCGTTGGATTAATCATGTTTTTGCTTATGCGTGGCATTGGCGAACTTATGTACAAGGATCCAAACCAGCATACGTTTATTAGTTTTATTACTAAATACTTGGGCAAAGGCTGGGGCAATTTTGCAGGATGGTCGTATTGGATAGTGCTTGTGCTTATTGGCATGAGTGAGATTACGGCTGTAAGTACGTATTGTGTTACGTTTTTCCAGACTTTTGGCATAGACGTAAGTAGTTGGAAATGGCTTATAGAAGTAGTGTTTTTAGCTGCTTTAGTGTGTATAAATTTGGTTGCCGTAAAGCTGTTTGGTGAAACCGAATTTTGGTTCTCAATGATTAAAATCACGTTGATTGTGGCGCTTATTGCTACAGCAATTGTGATGGTTGTAGTAGGATATCATTATCCAGCAACAGCGCTTCATGGTGGTGTTGTAAGTCCTGCTGGTCACGCAGGTTTTGACAATATATTCAATAATTTCTCGCTTATGCCAAATGGTTGGTTGGCTTTCTTAATGAGTTTCCAGATGGTGTTCTACGCATACCAGCTTATTGAGTTTGTAGGCGTTACTGTTTCGGAAACTAAAAATCCTCGCCAAGTTTTGCCAAAGGCTGTGAACGAGATAATTATGCGAATCCTGATTTTCTATGTTGGTGCGCTGATTGCGATTATGCTAATTGTTCCTTGGCAGCAGTTTAAGGCAACTAATGCGCAGGGAGTTTATATGTCTCCGTTCATAATGGTTTTCCAGTATGCGGGGTTGCATTGGGCTTCTGCACTTGTGTTCTTTGTGGTGATTACTGCAGCATCTTCTGCGCTTAATTCACTGCTTTATTCTGCAGGACGCCACATGTATCAGATTGCGCTGGAATCTAATTCGCCTGTTCTTTCGCATTTGCGCAAGGTTTCGCGCGCTAAAGTTCCTGCACGAGCAATCGTTTTTTCTGCTGCACTAATTCTGTTCTCGCCGATTATTAACTCGATTCCTGGAGTTCACGGAGCGTTTATAGTATTTGCTTCGGCATCTTCGGCAGTGATAATCATGATTTACATTTTGATTATGGTCACGCACAGAAAATACCGTGCTTCTGCTGATTTTATGCCAGATGGTTTTGTTATGCCGCATTATAAGCTGCTTAATTCTCTTACTATTGCATTCTTTGCGTTTGTTTATGTAACGCTGTTTATCAGCGAGGATACTCGTGGATCTGCTATTGGCGGTCTTATTTGGCTTGTTCTTTTTGGAGGCTATTGCGCTCTGCATCAGCATTGGCAGAATCGCGATTTAGCGGCTGCTCTGGGTAGATAGTTACGCGATTTATGTTACGCTTTTTGTGTGCGAATTATTGTTGCGGACTGTAGTGCAGAATATACGGGTAGGCTTAATGCAAGCCTTCCATCAGCTAAGCGCGTGTTGCTTATTAAGGCTGATGGTAGTGTACTGATTTTTTCAGAGTTAGGGTCATATAAACCTCTTAATTGGATGGTTGCTCCTTGTACTATGCGTGTTATTGATGGAAATGTTTCTAAAGATAACGATTGTTCTGATGGGTGCGACGATTCGAGTTCTGCTTCTTCAGATGGTTCTGTTGGCGCTTGTAGCTCGGATGCTTTCGACTTTTCGCGCGTTTTTAGCGACGGAACTGTTTTAAAAATTGCTGCAAAAAAGGGTAATGATCTGCTTCGCATTGTTCTGCAACACGTCTATAGCGATTCTTCGTACGATTTAGGCACAGACCCAGGTCTTGTTAAAGATGGCGTAGAAGATCATTTGCAGCGCTACTTGGCTGAGCAAATTGAGCGTATTGGCGATGGCGCCACATTGGTTCGCAGAGAATATCCTACTGCTATTGGTCCAGTGGATATTATGGCGCAGGATTCAAACGGTGTTCACGTTGCTATTGAGATTAAGCGACACGGTGGTATTGATGGTGTTGAGCAGCTTACGCGTTATTGCGAGTTGTTGAATCGAGACCCGTTGCTTAAACCAGTTCGAGGTATTTTTGCTGCGCAGACTATTAGCCCGCAAGCGCGAGTTTTGGCTGAGGATCGTGGCTTTACTTGCTTAATTCTCGATTACGATGAAATGCGCGGTGTTGAGTCTAACGATCTTCGCCTGTTTTAGCTTAACGATTTTCTGTTTTATTTGTGATTTATTACGAAATTTACGTAAATTTACTAAATTTACGTATAAAAATGCCGCGCAAGATTTATTCAAGCGCGGCATAATTTGATTAGTAATTGATCACTAATAAATTAAGAGATCAGGAAGCATAGAGAATATCTACAACAAAGTAAAGCGTTGAATTTGCAGGAATTGTCACATTTCCTTGCGCATCCTTCTTATCTTCTTTGCCATAACCATCTTCTGGAGGAATTACCAAAAGAACTTGGGATCCAACTTTCTTTCCAGTTAAGCCCTTAGTCCATCCTGGAATCACTTGCCCATCAAGCGAGAAGTCTGCAGGCGCGCCGCGCTTCCATGACGAATCAAATTGATGCAATTTGCCGTCTTTATCGGTAGTCCACCCAGTGTAATGAGCTGTGACAGTGCTTTCTTTGGTTACCTCTTTGCCAGTTCCTTCAATCAAAGTCTGAGAAACCAACTTTCCGTCTGGCACATAGTTATTCTTATCTAACGATGGTTCTCCAGATTTACTAAGAGTTACCTTAGGCAGATTTTCAGGAATATCCTTAACTTTGTTGCCTGTTGCGCGTTCAAGAGATTTCATTGAAGAAACAAGAGTTAGCACCATTACGTACGCGTCTTGCTTAGTTTGTGGATTTGCAGGCACGCCAAATGCAATCGTGGAATTAATTTTTCTTCCTTTAAGCAGCATGTAGTAAGGCTTGCTCGTAACACCTTTTTTAATAGTGATTGAGCAGTCTGGTTTGCCTTGCTTCCAAGTATTCATAAGTTCTTTGCCATTTTTAGCATTGTACACAATGCCATTAGCGCATACGCGGCTATTTTCTGAGATTTTAGCGCCATTTCCATATTGCAAAATGGCGTAAGAATTTGGTTTTACATCTATAGGGGTAGTTATATCAACCTTTGGCTGCTTGCCTAAAGTTCCACTAGCCTTAACGCCGCTTAAAACTTGCATTCCAGCGGCATTTGCGGCTGGGTCTGCCATTCCGTTGTCATTTGTGCTATTCCCGCTGCAAGATGACATTGTAAAACACAAGGCTGCAGCGCCAATTGTGCTAATTGCGCGTATTGCAAAAGATTTGATTGTGTATAATCTGGTTTTTCTCATAGGTTTAAGACTATCGCTTGAGTCTGATTTTAATCGTTTAGCAGCAAAATATATTGAAATATTACGAAGAATTGTAAAAGATTAATAAATGTAACAATCGATTGATTATAAAAGATTATGAAAGATTGTAGAATAGATAGGAGCAAATACGATATGACGATTATTAAGGCGAATATCAAAAAGAATTCATGCTCTGGTTACAAGCATAATGCATGATTTATTGCTGATTAGGATGCAGAAAGAGGTTTGATGCAACGACCTACAAAACGAGCTAAGTTTATGCGAGGAATCGTGGCACCTATTTTTGGGTTGCTTGCTGTGCTTAGTATTGTTCTTGGTGTTCTTAATGCCACAGTTTGGAAGCCGAACTCTATTGTTTCGGCTCATGCAAACGTGTATGGTTCAAGATACATTGTTACGGATCCGGGTGTTTTAAATCTTGTGGATTACCGCGTAAAAATTAGTGTTGCGGCCCTTAATACTCGTAAGCCGATTTGTGTAGCAGTTGGCTTGGCTAAAGATGTTCGTGGGTGGACTCGTGGCTACTCTGTACAGAGAATAATTGGTTTGCAAGATTGGGAGAATCTTTCTACTGTTCCTATGAAGGCAGATGATTCTGCAAAGTCAGATTTGAATAACAAAAATTCTGTAGATTCCGCGAATAACTCTGATTCTAAGGCTTCTAAAGATGTCGATTTTAAAGATTCGGATTTGTGGACTAATGCGACTTGCCAAATGGGTTTGGCTAAATTGTTTGTTAATGCGGAAGATTTTGAACAGTCTGAGAACATTGTTCCTGGAGATTTTAGCAGTGGCAATGCTGTAAATCAAGCAAATCAAGAAAATCAAGCAAATCAAGAAAATGATCAGTCGAATCATCAAAAAGTTTCATCCGCATTGCGTGCCAGGATTTCTCGACGCGTTCTGATTATTGACTTGGGTAAAAATTCTCCTGAAGCATTCGTAGAGCTTCGTTGGCGTAGACACAATCTTCCGGATTTTGCAACTCCTTTGTATTTTGTTGGAGCACTGTTTGTTCTGCTTTGTGCCCTTTCTGCTTCTGTGTTCGCTATGGCTCCACATCGCAGGCGCAATAAGCGTTTGGTGGCTAGTAGAAGTGGTCTTATTACTGTAGAAAATGTTTCCAGAGACGACGAAGTTAAATTCTCAGATGCTTTTGCTGGCACAATGGCTGGTATTTTTGGCAGTTTTGCTAAAGATAAAAAGTCAAGGCGTAAGGGTTCTTCTGCTTCTCATGCTCGTCATGGTGCTCATTCAAAAACTCGTGTTGCAAAGTCGCAAGCAACCGTGGATTTGTCTGTAAACGTAAAGTCTGGTCTAAACTCTTCTCCAACTCCATCCTTGGATGAAACCGCTGTGATTTCTAAAGAAGATTTGCAGTCTTATTTTGCTCGTTTTGCTAGTGAATCAGTTTCGGATGTTTCCAAGAATAATAGCGATTCGTCTACTGTTTTAGAAGTTTCTGACGTTTCTTCTGATAAATCTTCCTCTGATTCTTTTAAAGATGACGATGATGCTATCCGTGATTCCAAAGATTCTTTGAATGATGATTCTAATAAAAAGCAATCTTCAAAGGAACATTCTGGAAATAGTAGCAATAATAATTCTAGAAAGTCGAGTCACAGCAATCGCAGCAATCGCAATAGTAGATATGGTAGAAGAAATCGTGATTTGCATGACAATCAAGATGATCGTTCTAGCAGCAGAGATGTAGAGAATCGCAAATATAGAGATAATCGTAGTAAATCCGCGGTTGCTGGCGACTCAAGCAATGAAAAGTCAAATAATCGCAGCAAGTCGCGAGATCAAGGAAATCATCGTGATTCAAATAATCATCGCGACCAGCGCAAGAATGGTCAGAATGGTCAGAATAATCAGCGCGGGCAAAAATATGGCAAAAATCGTCGATCTAGCGAATTAGATAATCGTAATAGAAATAGCGGCGAAAATAATGCAAATAACAGAAACGCTAGTGGTAACACGAATTCAAACTATAACCAGAATCGTAGGCGTAAAAATAATGCGCGTGGAAATGAGCAAAAGTGAGTGTGGAAAGTAAGTATGACTATGTTTTATGCGCATAAAATCAAAGATTACGTAAGATTTGCATTCGCTACAATAATGTCGTTAATTATGTGTTTTGCTCTTAGTGCTTGCGATGGTCAAGTTCCTAAAGCCGCTGAGGGGCATAGCACAAAGGAACTTCCAAACGTAACGTCTATTAGAGAAAAAGATATACGTTTAAGAGTTTTGAGGTCATTAGAGCGCGCAAATGAAGAGAAGAATTCTAGTAATCTTGATGAATATATGAGTGGTCCTGCAATGCTTGTGCGAACTAGTGAACTTGCGATTGCGGCTAAAACAGGAAAATTGGACCCAAAAACAACAATTCCTCGTGAAGTTGCTCAGACTATTGTGCCTACGAATGCAAATTGGCCTCGTGATTTGATGACGATTACTACTACAACAAAAGACCAACAGTCTAAGCGATTGTTGGTGATTCGTCAGGATAGGGCACGTTCAAACTATAAATTGTGGGCAGTTGCAAGGCTATTTCCTGGTGTACGTCTGCCAAAATTCCCTGTTTCTTCAATTGGCGCTTCAATGGGTAAAGCAAATGATTCTGGTCTTGTTATGACTCCTCATGCAGCAGCAGCGGCTTATGCTGATGTTCTGCAGCAAGGAGAATCCAGTAAATTTGCAAAGAGTTTTGCTAGTGATTATTTGCGCGCAAAATTAGCAGAATTGTCTAAGACTGTTCAAGCAGGAATGGAGCGAAACAAAGGTTCTCAGGAACAGGTTTTTGCTTCAGTTCCAAATCAGATTAGCGTTATGCGCGCAAGCGATGGTAGTGATTTAGTAGTTGCGCGTATTGACTCCGTGTGGACTAGGAGAGCTGGAGAAGGTCGAGAATCAAGACCGGCGTCTGACGAGGAGAAAGCTTTGTTTGGAAATGCTAAAGCTACTTCTACAATGCGTGTGACTTACGTAAATGTTGTAGCAATGGTTGTTCCACCAGCTGGCTCTAATGCGCAGATTGTGCCTGTGGGAGCGGAGCGTCAGCCTATAAAGGTAGAAGCCCTGTAAGCAGTTGTATAAGCAATATAAGCGAAAGAGGAAATTATGGTTGATTCACAATCAATGGGTATGAACCCAGGCGGATTCTCTCTGGCTGGAGCAGTGGACTTGGAAGGTGTAAAGCGCAAAGCAGAAGCTCTTGCAAAACGAGAAGCGGCTGCAAAGTCAGGAAAACCTCAGTCTAAGATGCCTCCTGCTGGGGGGTATGTGATTGATGTTAATGAACAAACTTTTCAGGCAATGGTTCAGACTTCTGTAAGTTTTCCAATTATTTTGCTTGTATGGCAAAAAAGCGATGAAACTTCTTATGATTTAGCACAAAAACTTGCGGATTCTATTACTGCGTTAGATGGCAGAATGCAGCTTGCTCGTATTGATGCGGATGAAAGTCCATCAATTGCTCAAGCTTTACGCGCACAGCAGCTTCCAGCTGTATATGGATTGGTTGGAGGCAGACCAATGCCTATTTGTCAGGGATTGCCTAGTGTAGATGAGTTGCAGCAGATTTGTAATGATATTCTGCCTCAGTTGGTTAAAGTTGCGGAAAAATCTGGTGTAGCTGGGATGGCTCCTTATGTTGATTCAGGCGATTCTACAGGCGATTCTGGTGTAGGCAATAATTCTGCGGATTCTGTAGATTCTTCTGATGTTCCGCCAGAACACAAAATTGCGCATGAGGCGGCTATGAATGGCGATTATGCTTTAGCTGCAAGTGAGTATGAAAAAGTATTGCAGGCTAACCCGAATGATTCTTTGGCATCTCGCGAACGCGCTAAAGCATTGCTTCTTGGCAGAAATGCAAACACAAATGTGGAGGGTGTGCGCAAGGCTGCTGGTGATAATCCTAGTGATGCTTCCGCTCAGCTTGCTGTAGCAGATGTGGATATGATTGATGGTCATATTGAAGATGCTTTTAGTAGGCTTCTTGATTTTCTTGCTGGTCATCGCGATAGTGCAGATGTTATTAAAGAACGTATGCTTGAGTATTTTGCAATGCTTCCAGCTGGCGATGAGCGTTTGAATCGTGCGCGTCGTCGCTTAGCAATTCTCCTTTATTGATTATGGATGATTGCACCTGATGGATAAAAAGTAAAAGAAAAGCCAAGATTCGCATTCGTGAGAAATATGCGATTCTTGGCTTTCTAGTAGCGGGGCATGGATTTGAACCATGGACCTCTGGGTTATGAGCCCAGCGAGCTACCGAGCTGCTCCACCCCGCGTCGGCTACTTTTAGCAGCTCTATCTACGATAGGTGCAAATTGTGATTTGTCAAGTTCTCGGCGTGTTTCTATTTGTTTTTTTGTGTTGTTAGTCGCCAGCAACCGAGGATTTGTGTAATTTTGTGCAAAATAAATACAACAAATAAATCTAAAAGTAGTTTAATTCTAAACAGAAGTGGAGTACAATAAACAACTGGCTATCGACTTGCTAATTCTGTTATAAGTGCAAAACTCGTTATTAATCAACGATATGACTTAAATGTACGAACCAAGAGTAGAATCAGCTTTTTAGAGATGTATTTTCGTTTCGTACGCACGCCAACGAATAGATTTTCAGGATTTGCTGTTTATACAACTTAGCTTTTGATGGATTGGTATTAACCAGACGTGAGTAGCGATATAAACGACGCCTTATAAGGAGGAGCTGATGAGTGGAGCTATCGGAGTCTTAGCTGGCACTGTGAATTCGGCAGTATTGCTAGCTTCAGAAAGTCCAGAGTTGCCTAAGATTGATGAGTTTTTACCTCCGGAGATTTTGTTCCAAGGCACACCATTTGCAATGAACCGCATTATTTTAGTGCGTGTGCTTATGGCAGTAATCGTTATGATTGTTTTTGGAATTGGTGCTGCTCGCGCAAAGGTTGTTCCAGGTAGATTCCAAAGCGTGCTAGAAATCCTAATGGACTTTGTACGATACAACATTGTGTACGAGATGATTGGCGAAGAACGTGGCAAGCGCTACGTGCCAATGATGTCTACATTGTTCATAACAATTTTCTTCTTTAATCTTTGTTCTGTGATTCCAGGATTGAATATGGCTGCAACCGCAACCATTGCTGGTCCGCTTGTATTTGCTTTATGGGTTGTATGCCAATATCTTATTGCTGGCATACGCGAAAAAGGTTTTTTGCGATTCTTCCGTGAAGCATTATTCCCAGCGGGAGTGCCATGGCCGATTTACTTTATTCTTTCGCCATTGCAGCTCATAGAATTAATAATTGTGCGACCACTTTCGCTTACAATCCGTTTGTTTGCGAATATGATTGCTGGCCATTTGCTGGTGGCCACTTGCTTAGTATTCACCAACTTCTTTGTGGTGGATTCCAGCAATAAACTCCTTGCCTTCGGCGGTGCATTATGGCTGCTTGGTGGCATTCTGTTTACCCTATTCGAAATTATGGTAGCAGGATTGCAGGCATTTATCTTTACCGTGCTTGCATCCGTCTACATTTCGGAAAGTTACCCAGAGGAAGAAGAAAAATCTGCTGTTGCTGTTGCATAGTGCATTAGCTTAACTCTCAGATTTTACACATCTTATGGGTTTATACTGGTTACTGTTTTAACAGAAAGGAAACCAATGAATAACATCATCGCTCTAGCAGGACTGATCGGTAACCTGAGCATTCTTGGCTTTGCTGTGGCAACAATCTCTCCTGCACTTGGCATGGCAATCGTTGTTGCTAAAGCTATGGAGTCCACTGCACGTCAGCCAGAAGTCGGAAACCGTATTCAGCTGTTCATGTTCGTTGGCTTGGCATTCATCGAGGTTCTGGGCTTGCTCGGATTCGTTGCCTACATTATGGGAAAATGAACCGAACGAAACAACTCGTTCCAGCACAAATATAAAAGTGTTGAAAGAATAGAAAGGACAAGCCATGGCACATTCATCTGAGAGTAATGGTTTGGCATTGTTCTTGCCTGAGCCTTACGACGTAGTGTGGTCGTTAGTTGTTTTGGTAATTCTTGCAGCGTTTTTCTACAAGTTCGTTATGCCTAAATTCCAGGCAATTCTCGATGAGCGTGCAGAAAAAATCGAAGGCGGAATGGCTAAAGCAGCAAACGCGCAGCGTGAAGCTGATGAGTTAAAGAGCCAGATGGAAGAAGAACTTGCACAAGCTCAAGCAGATGCCGCAAAAACTCGCGAACAGGCTCGCGCACAAGCTTCCAAGATTGTTGATGAAGCAAGACAGCGTGCCGAAAAGGACGCTGCGAAAATCATTAGCGAAGCTCAGCATTCCATTGAGGCTCAGCATAAGCACGCCATGACTAGCCTCCAAGGAGAGGTATCGGTACTCGCTGCAGCATTAGCTGGAAAGATTCTTGCGTCTAAGCTAGATGACGATACCGTAGGCTCCAAAATCATTGACCATGTTATTGATGAAGTGGGAGACGTTAAGAGTTCGGGTCAAAACAAGTAGTTAAAAGAGTAGCTAAAACGATTTTTTAGTATTGCTTAATTACTACTTAAGTTTTGCATGAATGAGGAGGTAAGGATGCCAGAAAAGGCATCGCGAGTAAGCGAAAACTTATCACGCTCTTCGCTTGCGCAAGCCATTTCAGATGCTCATGACGAAGCTCAGCGCATATCTGATGAGCTTTCGACAATGATGGATACATTGGAAAAGTATCCAGAGCTTTCTGACGCTATTACCGATCCAAATAGGTCTTCGGAAGATAAGTCACGACTGATTGACGAGCTTATTGGAGGTAAGGCGCATCCTGTTGTGCTGCGCATTATGCACTATCTTGTAGGTACTTGGCATGGCGGCGCCGAAAGCGGTAAGACGGGCAGCTTTGGAGGCGCATGGTCTGGTTTTGAGCGCGAAGCAGGCGAAACTTTGGTTACGGTTACAACCGCTCAGCCTCTTACGGATAAGCAAATCAAGCGTTTGATTGAGATTTACAGCAACAAGTTGGGTCATCGTGCCTACATAAACCCAATTGTGGATCCAAACGTGCTTGGTGGAATGCGTATACGTATTGGCGATCAAGTAACAGACCGCACAATGTTGATGCAGCTTAAGCAGTTGCAGCGTTCTGCGCGAAATGGTGCTTGGACACAGGCAGTGAAATAAGTTAAATAAGGAGAATTATGGCGGAACTATCTATTGATCCCGCCCTTATACGCAAGGCACTTGACGGGTTCGTTGACTCGTATAAGCCGGCAGACATGCCAACGCAAGAAGTTGGTTATGTTGTTACGGCTGGTGACGGCATTGCACACGTAGCTGGATTATCTGGCTGCATGGCAAACGAGCTGCTCACCTTCGAAAACGACACCCTTGGCTTAGCGTTTAACCTTGATGCTCACGAAATCGGCGTGGTTATTCTAGGCGATTTTACGGGCATTGAAGAAGGGCAGGAAGTTTACCGCACTGGCGAAGTGTTATCGGTGCCAGTGGGAGACGCCTATCTTGGTCGTACTGTAGACCCATTGGGTAATCCAATCGATGGTCTAGGTGTA
Organism: Gardnerella vaginalis; assembly: GCF_040427915.1. Taxonomy (NCBI): domain Bacteria; kingdom Bacillati; phylum Actinomycetota; class Actinomycetes; order Bifidobacteriales; family Bifidobacteriaceae; genus Gardnerella; species Gardnerella vaginalis. The sequence continues at coordinate 625,998 of NZ_JBETXJ010000002.1, forward strand.
ATCGAGTGCAAGGAGCGTCGTATTCTTGAAGCCCAGGCTCCAGACGTGATCCATCGTCACCCTGTGGACGAGCCTTTGTCTACTGGTTTAAAGGCAATTGACGCAATGACGCCAATTGGCCGTGGTCAGCGTCAGTTGATTATTGGCGACCGTCAAACTGGTAAAACAGCAATTGCAATCGATACGATTATTAACCAGCGCACAAACTGGGAAAGTGGAGATCCAAAGAAGCAAGTCCGTTGCATTTACGTAGCAATCGGACAAAAGGGTTCAACAATCGCATCTGTACGTCAAAGCCTCGAAGAAGCAGGCGCTATGAAGTACACAACAATCGTTGCAAGCCCAGCTTCGGATTCTGCAGGTTTTAAGTACATTGCTCCATACACTGGTTCTGCAATTGGTCAGCATTGGATGTACAACGGCAAGCACGTTTTGATTGTTTTCGACGACTTGTCTAAGCAAGCAGAAGCATATCGTTCGATTTCTTTGCTTCTTCGTCGCCCACCTGGGCGTGAAGCGTATCCAGGCGATGTGTTCTATCTTCACTCTCGTCTGCTAGAAAGATGCGCAAAGCTTTCTGACGATATGGGCGGCGGCTCAATGACTGGCTTGCCAATTATTGAAACCAAGGCAAATGACGTTTCTGCATACATTCCAACTAACGTGATTTCTATCACTGATGGTCAGATCTTCTTGCAGTCTGATTTGTTCAACGCAGGCCAGCGTCCAGCAGTCGATGTTGGTATTTCCGTGTCTCGTGTTGGTGGTGCTGCTCAGGCTAAGGCTTTGAAGAAGGTCTCTGGCATGCTTAAGATTTCTTTGGCTCGATACAAGTCTTTGGAATCCTTTGCAATGTTCGCTTCCGATTTGGATGCAGCTTCCAAGGCTCAGCTCACTCGTGGCGCTCGTTTAACCGAGTTGCTTAAGCAGAAGCAGTTCTCGCCTCATTCTATGGAGCAAGAAGTTGTTTCCGTGTGGGCAGGCACTCATGGAAAGCTAGACGATATTCCTGTAAAAGACGTGCTTCGCTTTGAACGTGAGATGTTGGATTATCTCGATAAGGGAACCGACATTTTGCAAGTGATTCGCGATACTGAAGATTTCACTAAAGAAACAGAATCGAAGCTTGATGCTGCAATTGAGGACTTCCGTAGGATGTTTAAGACTTCTGCAGGTAAGCCTTTGATTGTTAAGGATTCTCTGCCTCCAGCTGAAAACCCTGCTCCAGTTGAAAAAGAGCAGCTTGTTGCAAAGCCGAAGTCGGATAATCGTGAATCTGAGGGGAAGTAGCGTATGTCCTCCCAACTTGCATTGAAATCGAGAATTATTTCCACACAGTCTTTAGGTAAAATCTTTAAGGCTCAGGAAATGATTGCGTCTTCTCATATAGCAAAAGCGCGTGATATCGCTCTAAATGCTAAGCCTTATAGCGACGCAATTTTCGATGCCGTGCAGGCGTTGGTAGCTCATCATGAAGCGAATATTAAGCATCCTATTTTTGGTAAAGAGCGTTCGGGTAATCGCGTAGCCGTGTTGGCGTTAACTTCAGACCGTGGCATGGCTGGCGCGTTTACGTCTTCGATTATTCGAGAAACCGAGGCGTTGCTCGCAAAGTTGGATGCGGAAGGAAAGCACGCTGAGCTGTACGTGTATGGTCGCCGTGGCGCAACCTATTACAAGTATCGTAATCGCGATGTTGCAGGCACTTGGGAAGGGTCTACTGATCATCCTGATGTGACTATTGCGGAGCGAATTTCCGATACTTTAATGGATGCGTATATGACTCCAGAAGAAGATGGAGGAGTTTCGGAGCTTTACATTGTATTCACCGAGTTTATAAACATGGTGAGGCAGAAGGTTCGTACGCTGCGCATGCTTCCAGTTGAGCTGGTTCCTTTAAAGGACGGCGAAGAGTTTGCTATGCATCGTCCAGATTACGAGGCAGCTTCTGGCCCTTCGGCTTCGCTTTCGTCTACGGGTGCGGTTTCGGCTCGAGAAGAAGCTGTTAGTCGCAGTAATCCGGACGCTGTGGAATATTGCTTTGAGCCAAGTCCAGACGAAGTGTTGGATTCGGTTTTGCCAAAGTATATTCAATCGCGTATACACGAATGTTTGCTTACTTCTGCTGCTTCCGAAACAGCTAGTAGACAGAATGCTATGCATACGGCTACAGATAACGCCCGCAATTTGGTGGAGGATTTGACAAGAAAGCTTAATGCTTCTCGCCAGGCTTCCATCACACAAGAACTTACCGAGATTATCGGCAGCGCTGACGCGCTGAATAATGAGGAGGAATAGGAGCATATGGCTGAAGATCAGACCACAGCACCTCCAGAAGATGCAAAGGAAGCCGATCCAACGGCTGGTCGCGTAACTCGTGTTCAGGGTTCCGTGATTGACGTTGAATTCCCAGTCGGCTATCTTCCAGATATTTACAATGCTCTCAAAGTGGATATCAACACCGTTGGAAATACGGAGGGAGATACTGTTCACGAGATTACATTGGAAGTTGAGCAGCATCTTGGTGATTCCACTGTGCGTGCAGTTGCTTTAAAGCCTACGGACGGCTTGGTCCGTGGCGCTTTAGTACGCGATACTGGTGGACCAATTTCTGTGCCTGTTGGCGATATTACTAAGGGTCATGTTTTTGACGTAACTGGTAACATTTTGAACGCTAAGCCAGGCGAGAACATTGAGGTTACTGAAAGGTGGCCAATTCACCGCAACCCACCTGCTTTCGATCAGCTTGAGTCTAAGACTCAAATGTTTGAAACTGGTATCAAGGTTATCGATTTGCTTACGCCTTACGTACAGGGCGGAAAGATTGGTCTGTTCGGCGGCGCAGGCGTTGGTAAAACCGTGTTGATTCAGGAGATGATTCAGCGCGTTGCACAGAATCACGGTGGTGTGTCTGTGTTTGCTGGCGTTGGCGAACGTACTCGTGAGGGTAACGATTTGATTGGCGAAATGGCTGAGGCTGGCGTTTTGGAGAAAACAGCGCTTGTCTTTGGTCAGATGGATGAGCCTCCTGGGACTCGTCTTCGCGTGCCTCTTACTGCTTTGACTATGGCTGAGTATTTCCGTGATGTTCAGAATCAGGATGTGTTGCTGTTTATCGACAACATCTTCCGCTTTACTCAGGCAGGTTCTGAGGTTTCCACTTTGCTTGGTCGTATGCCTTCTGCAGTCGGTTATCAGCCAAACTTGGCGGATGAAATGGGTGCGTTGCAGGAGCGTATTACTTCTACGCGCGGTCATTCTATTACGTCGCTTCAGGCTATTTACGTGCCTGCAGATGATTACACCGATCCTGCACCTGCAACAACCTTTACTCACTTGGATGCTACTACTGAGCTTTCGCGTGATATTGCGGCTAAGGGTATTTACCCAGCTGTGGATCCTTTGACTTCTACTTCGCGAATTCTTGATCCGCGTTATGTTGGTCAGGCTCACTACGATTGCGCTAATCGTGTGAAGGCTATTTTGCAGCGTAATAAGGAGCTTCAGGACATCATCGCTTTGATTGGTATTGATGAGCTTGGTGAGGAAGATAAGACCACTGTGAGCCGTGCTCGTAAGATTGAGCAGTTCCTTGGTCAGAACTTCTATGTGGCTGAAAAGTTCACTGGTCGTCCAGGTTCTTATGTTCCAGCTGATGAGACCATTGAGGCGTTTACGCGAATTTGCAATGGTACTTACGATGAGATTCCTGAGCAGGCGTTCTCTGGCATTGGTGGTATCGACGATCTTGAGCGTCGTTGGCACGATATGAAGCAAGAGTTTGGTGCGTGATTATGGCAGAAAAGCAAGTGAAAACGCTGCACGTTAGTGTGGTTGCAGCCAGGCATCCTGTTTGGGAAGGCGATGCCAAGTTTGTGGTTATTCCTTCCGTGAATGGCACAATGGGTGTTCTTCCTGGGCATGAGGCTGTGCTTGCGTTGATTGATCACGGTTTTGTGAAGGTTGACGATTTGAAGGGCGTTCGTCATGTTTTCAAGGTGACTGACGGATTCTTTTCTGTTGACTCAGACAATATTACTATTGCTGTTGAGCACAGTTGTAACGTTGATAAAGACGGCAATGTGTTGCCTAACGCTAAAGTGATTTAATGTGATCTAAGTTAATCTAAGGCTGACTTTTGTAATAAGGTACGCTCGATAAGCAGGAGTTTGCGATTATTTATCGCGGCTCCTGCTTTTTTGTTTCTTTTATCCCGTTTTTGTTTATTTTTGCCCGCGTTTGTTCCCAAAATCGCCAAATACGTAAACAAACGCGTGGAAGTGTTCCTGCTTTTGTTTACCAAATGGGTCAAAAAGGGAACAAACGCGGGAAGTTAATTGGGTGTGGTTGTTGGTTGGTTGTCGGCGTGTTGCGTGTGTGGGTTGTGTGGAATGTTGATTTTTCAATGGTTTTCAGGTGTTGGTGTTCTTGTTTGAGTAGTTTCCTGAGAAAAGTCTGGGAAAATTCTTTAAAAACCTTGAAACAATGTGTTTTTACGGTTTTATTAGTGTTAATCCACAAATATTATGGTGAAAATAGTTTTTATTGTGGATTAGTTTGTGTGTAACATTATTTTTTTCTGTTTGTTTTGTGTGGTTGCCTCTTGACTTTTTTAAACGGGGGGGGGTATGTTAATAACAGCTGCTAGCTAGATGCTCTAGATGGTGGTTATCCACAATGTTTTGAATGTTGTTGGATGTTTAAAATTTTTCTTCGTGTACCTGCACGGAGGAGAAGAAGAAAGGAAATTAAAATGATGAATAAGAAGGCTATCGCCGCTTTCGCTGCTGGCGCTACTTTGCTTGCCGGCTTCGCAATGGCAACCCCAGCATTCGCTGGTGCTAGAAAAGATGCTGCTGAGCATACTCTTGAAGTTCTTGCTGCTAATAAGGACTTGAGAACCTATATGAAGAATTTGGCTGAAGCAAATAAGCAGCTTATCAAGGATAACGCTACTCTTGCTGCAGCTACTGTTAAGGCTTCTACTTCTAAGGCTAAGGCTGATGCTGCTAAGAAGGTTGCAGATGCTGCAGAGCAGAAGATTAAGGATGCTCAAAAAGCTTATGATGATGCTCTAAAAGAGGAGTGTGGCGCTAAAGGTGCAAGCGAACAAGCTAATAAAGATGCTTTTGCTAAGACTGAAAAGGGCAAGAATCTTCAGAAGGTTATTGATGAAGCCACTGCTGATAAGGATAAGAAGACATATACTTATCAGGAACGTGGTGCTGCTGGAGTGACAACTAAGAAGGATACTCCTGCGAATGCTTACACTGCTTTGCAGGGATATGCTGATGCTGATGAGCTTGTTCGTGCTGGTGCTGAGGCTGCTGTTGAGTCTCAGAAGCAGCTTGTTGAGCAGGCTAAGGCTAATGTAAAGATGCAGCAGGAAATTATCAACCAGCTTAATGGTGTTACACCTGATTCAACTAAGCCTGATCAGACTAAGCCAGATCAGACTAAGCCAGATCAGACTACCCCAGATCACACCAAGCCTGTTCAGACTGCTGATCCAACTAAGTCTGCTGCTTCTGCTGAGTTGATGCGTACTCAGGTTGTGTTGGCTGAGGCTGATGCTACTAATAAGGATGCTCAGGAGAAGTTTGTTAAGTCTAAGGCTGATTATGAGGCTGCTAAGACTCAGATGGCTGCTTTTGATGCTCAGGTGAAGTCTGCTGCTGATCGTGAAGAGGCTCTTCGCGTGGCTGGTAAGACTGATACTGATGCTTACAAGGCTGCTGTTATTGATTTGAAGGCTGCTCAGTCTAGGGCTAATGCTTATAGGACTCATGAGTATGCTAATGCTGAGAAGGATTTCGGAGAGAAGAGTGGTAAGGCTTTGCTTGCTGCTGCTGCTTATAATGCTGCTCTTGTGAATTATCGTGCTGCTTATAATAAGGCTGTTGAGGTTGAGGCTTCTGCTGTTAAGGGCTTTGCTGATCCTAACACTTTGAACCCAGTTTCTACTGATTTCCCTGCTGCTCCTGCTGCTGCTAAGGCTGAGGCTAAGAAGGTTGAGGCTAAGGCTCAGGCTGCTGCTGCTCCAGCTGGTGTTGCTGGTAAGGCCGCTGCTGCTAAGGGTGAGCTTGCTGGTATGGGCGCCAAGGGTGGCAATGGTCATGGTGGTAAGGCTGGCGAGAAGCTTGGTAATGCTGGTGTTGGTGTTGCTTTGACTGCTTTGGCTGCTTCTATGCTTGCTGGTATGGGTGCTGCTGTTCGCAAGATGCGTCACTAAGTTAAAAAGGCTTGCGTTGAGCGTGTGATACGCGTGTTGTTTTTCTTCACGCGTATCACGAGCTTTCAAATAGTGGCTTGGGTTTCGTGTGGTTTGCCGAAAATTTCCTTTTCTTACCATGTGGAGTTCGGGTTGCTGTTTGATTGTGCTTGATGCTTGTTGCTGGTTGGTTGTTTCCCGCTAGGGACGGGATTCTTCCTTCTGGTTTTAAGGGTTTGTTAGATTACTTCTAACAAACCCTTTTTATGTTTTGTGTGTTTTATGTATTATTTTTACTTCTTTTATCCCGCATTTGTTCCCAAAATCGCCAAATACGTAAACAAACGTGGGAAAGTGTTCCTGCTTTTGTTTACCAAATGGGTCAAAAAGGGAACAATCTCGGGAAAGTGTTCCTGCTTTTGTTTCTTTTATCCTGCGTTTGTTCCCAAGATCGTCAAATACGTAAACAAACGCGGGGAAATCGCTCGCGCGTTACAGCGCGCTCACGTCTTCGCTGCACGTAAAGTCCACTGGACTTTACGTTTGAGCGGCTCAGCGAATCTAGGTGACTTCTCGCGCTACGCTTTAAGCTCGAAGACCCTTTTCTTTATGCGTGCATGCCACTGCTGCGTTGTCTACGCCGAAACAAGTGGTGTGATGTTGCCGATGCTGACTATGTTTCTATAGCGCGTTTTTGCAAAAATGTAGGTATAGATGAGTATTTTTTGCACGCTATGCCTTCATTTTGCCAAAATGTCGGTATAGAACATGGCTTTCTGTAAACTATGACGACATTTTGCTATTTTGTGGATTTTGGGGGATATTGTTGCGGTTTTTGATGATTGATAGAGTGTTTGGTATTGAGAGTGAGGAAAGCGATGTTTAGGAATGTAATGGCGATTGAGCGCGCGCTTGGAACGGGGATTATTATCTCTAGCAGCGTGCCGATTGCGCAGCGAGTTGAGCAGCGGATTCGTGCTTTTGTTGACGAGTATGAATCGGTACTTTCGCGCTTTCGTGCGGATTCGCTTGTTTCGCACATGGCTCGTGCGGAGCATGGCGGCGAGTTTGAGTTTCCAACGTGGGTGCAGCCGCTTTTTGCGCTTTATAGCGAGTTTTACGCTGCAACGCACGGCGCTTTCGACGCGTGCATTGGCGCGGATTTGCTTGCGCTTGGCTACAACAATTCTGTTCGCTTTATTCCGCAATCGAAAGCTGGCGCAGGTAAGAATGAGAATAGTAGCAGTGACAGCTGGGCTGATTACCGCCGCGCTTTGCCAGTTACGTGGGCAGATATTTCGCAAGGTGGCGGCAGCACAATGCTTTGCACAAATCAGCCAGTGCAGCTTGATTTTGGTGCAGCTGGAAAAGGCTATTTTGTAGATCTTGTAACGCAGATTATTAAAGAGGAGCTTAGCGAGCAGCTTCCTGCGGATTTTGATTTTTTGGTAAACGCTGGTGGCGATATGCGCGTTTACTTTAGCAATGAAGATTACAAAATAAAAGTGGCTCTGGAAAATCCTTTTGATGCAACTCAAGCAGTTGGAGTGGCATCAATCGCAAGCGGGGCGCTGTGTGCATCGTCTAATGCAAGAAGGCGATGGAAAGTAAAAGATGCAAGTTACTTAGGCAAAGACGCAAATGGCTTTGAGTCTAATTTAATTGCGACCCACTTGATTAATGCGCTTGACGGCATTCCTGCTTGCGATTTATGTGCAAGTTGGGCGTATATTCCTGCTAAAACTTGCGATTTTCCAACAGCTTATGCCGACGCGATTGCAAGTGCGTTGTTTGTATCGCAAGAAAACTATTTGCAAAAAATCGTGCAAAATGTTGGCGCTGAGTTTGCTGTAATGCTGCCAAATCATGCGCTTCGCAAAACGTGTGCCTTCCCAGCGCGCTTTTTTGCTGCTTAACCCAGATCACCCAAAGATAATTATCATTATCAATATCATTTTGTAATATTTGCGTGTTTTTTGCGCTGAACTATATCAATCTACCTGATATATCGATATTATGTTCATGGGGTTACTTGCGAAGCGACTTTAAACAGAATAAAACGGGAATACAAACCGTGCAAAAGCCGCCAAAAAATTTGAACGATTAAAACTAAATGAAAATAGAAAAATTGTGTGCGCTCAATGGGGGGATAGAGCCAAAGGAGATATGGAGACATTATGCGCGAGTGTGCAAAAGCGCGCCAGAAAGTTGCGAGCGCATCGGCATTTTTGTTGTCAATATGCATTTTAATAAGTTGCGCAATGGGAGTAGTCGGATTAGTAGGATTAGTAGGCGAGCCAACCATAGCCTACGCAACTGACGCCGACAAAACCTACAACAGTTGGTCAGAAGTTTCTTCAGCAGTTACAAGCCAAATAGAACAAGGTAAAAACGAATACAATAGTGCAAATATGGCAGGAGCTGCAACCAGATTCCAAGCTGCATACAACTCAGTATACGTAGCATCCAATTTCATAACCGTTGTTCGAGACACAATTGGGCAGGATAAAGTGCAGTCGCAAAGTGACCAGTTCCAGCAACTGCAAACTTTGGTATATCAACAAAATCAAAGCGCACAGATTAGTGAAGTGGCATCTACGCTAGAAAGAGATATTGCGCAAACCGCTTCTCAACTCGATGCAAACACGCAGCTAGATAAGCCGAATGTTTATGCATCTAAATTGCGCGCTCAAATCGCAAAAGAGCGTAAAAAGCTCGACGCAGCAAAAAAGAAAAATCTTGGGCGAAACGGCAGAACTTGGAGCCAAGTAGCGCGAGAAATGAACGTTATACTAGATAAATCTGCATCAACGTACAAAGCAGCAAAAGGAAATAAGCAAGAAGTTGCCAAAGCTGTTGATTTAGTAAACGAAGCCTATTACCAATATTACGAAAAGCTCGGTTTTGAGAAGAATGTGATGAACGCAATAAGCGGAAGCCGAGTAAGCACTGTTGAATACCAGTTCAAAGAGTGCAGACAGGCTATGAACAATGGCAAAACATTTGAGCAAACAAAAAAGTTCGTGACCGATCTTAAGTCAATGCTTGTTGAAGATGCGGCAAAACTAGACGGAGGAGCGACGTCTAACTCCAATCCGTTCATGCAATTTATAACAAGCTCCTTTGGACAGGCTTTTATAATTTTGCTACGTGAAGGATTAGAAGCGCTGCTGGTTGTCGCCGCAATAATCGCGTATCTTATTAAATCTGGGCACAAGCACATGGTTAAGTACATTTACATGGGGCTTGTCGCTGGAATCATAGCTTCGCTTATTGTTGCTGCGCTATTTGGATTGTTGTTTAACGGCTCTGGCCCGCAGCAAGAAATCACTGAAGGCGTTGTGGCGCTGTTTGCAATGCTCATGCTGCTGTACACAAGCAATTGGATGATTTCAAGGTCTTCTGTGCAAGCTTGGAACGAGTATATTCGCAACCAAACGACGGCAGCAGTTTCTAAAGGAAGCCTGATTTCTCTAGCACTGTTAAGCTTCCTAGCAGTGTTCCGCGAAGGTGCAGAAACTGTAATCTTCTACCAAGCGATTTTTGCCGTATCAAGTGGAGCAGACTCCATGATCTGGGGCGGATTTGTGGCTGCAGCCGCTGTTTTGGTTGTAATCTTCCTGCTAATTCGCTTTGCATCCGTTCGCATACCAATTCGCCCATTCTTTACAGGAACCAGCGCTCTAATGTGCATCCTAGTGGTGATTTTTGCTGGCGGCGGCGTACACGCGCTCATAGAGGGTGACGCAATCGCTGGAGTTTATATTCAAGGCTTGCCAACTAACGATTGGCTTGGATTCTATCCGTACGTTGAAACGATTTCAGCACAAGTTGTAGCTGCAATCGTGGTTATTGCACTGCTATGCGTGTCTATTTTGCGCACACATAAGTCGCCAGCAACCGTTCGCGGATAAGTCAAAACTAAAAGTCAAAACTAAAAATCAAGCAATAATAAACAAATAATTAACTAACAGAAAAGGTTAGATATGAAGAACAAAAAGATGATTGCAATCGCAGCCTTGGCGCTCGCAGGAATGCTAACTCTTACGGGTTGCGGTGCAAATGGAAACGCAGCAAAGTCTACGTCAAAGCCACAAGCATCCGAGCAGAAGGCTGACGACAAGGGCGGAGACAAGGGCTTTGAAGAGGTTCCAGTTGGACCTAACCAAGACCAGAACATTGGACCACTTACGATTGGTGCAGTGTACTTCCAGCCAGTCGATATGGTTCCAGCAGGCATGGGCTTAAAGGCAAGCGAGGCAAGCTTCCACCTTGAGGCTGATATTCACGCAAACAAGGAAGGCACAAAGCTTGGCTACGGTAAGGGCGAGTTCATTCCAGATTTGACTGTAAATTATCAAATTATTGATAAGGCGAGCGGCGACGCTGTTGTAAAGGGTACGTTTATGCAAATGAACGCTTCCGATGGCCCACACTACGGCGCAAATGTTAAGCTCGATAAGGCTGGAAACTACAAGTTGGTGCTTTCTGTTGAATCGCCAGAAAAGAAGGGCTGGATGCTTCACGTAGATCCTGCTACGGGCGTGACTGGCAGATTCTGGACTGAGCCAATTACTGCTACATTCGACGATTGGAAGTACACTCCACGTCAGTGGTAGTTTTGCCAGTGGTAGTTTGTGAATAAAAACAACAAATAAATAATGCATAATGCATGAATAAAAAACAAAAATAAGTAAATAAAAAACAAAAATAAGTAAATAAAAAACAAAAATAATATGTAAACAGTAAAGGAGGGAGACATGCTCAGGCTGTTCGTTACAGTACTTCCAGGGCTGCTCCCTCTTGCGCTGCTTACAATGGGATTAAGCGCAACTCTAAGCGTTGGCGAGGGGAGAGATAAGCCAATCAGCTCCCGCTGGCGACTTTTCGGCTTGATTTTTGGAACAGTTGCGGCGCTTGTTTTTGCATTTTTGCGTGCAAGCGTGGTGATTAATCAGCGCAATTTTGTGAATCTTCCAGCGCTTTGCATTGCCGTTCCGCTAGATATTGCCGCAATCGTCTGTGTTGCTGCATCTGGCAAAACGGTTGCAAAATGGCGCAAAAATCCGCTGCCCTTGCACATAAGCAATGCAATTAGTGCGCTATGCCTAGCGTTTACAGTGTTTTACGCGCTTCCAGACGTGATTTTGCAGCTTACGATTTTCGTTGACTCCAGCACGCCTCCGTTTACTTCCGATATGCTTCTTCGCGCACTGGGATTTATTCTTGGCGCGGCTGCTGCGATTTGCATAAGTCTTATGGTTAGGTCTTTGCGCACAACCTCCAGTAAAATCGCCTTTAAAATCGCAATTATTCTAAGCATAATAATCTTGCTAATTCAGCATTTAACGTCTTTGCTGCAAATTATGCAAGGAAGTATTTTGCTGTATATAGACGATTTTTCGTTTAGAATTCTTGTTTGGCTTATAAACAACGCTCCGCTTATGATTATTGCGCAAATTTGCGTGTTCTTGATTCCTGCATTTGCGTCTATTGTGATTGGTTTTAAGACGCCTGTAGTTGGAGAAAATCCTGCACAAATCCGCGCAAAGCGAGCGTTTAAGCGCAAATCTAGAAGGTCCGCGCTTGCAGCTCTTTTGGCTGCAATTGTAGTAATACTTACTCTTACTGCTGGCGTGTCTCTTATGAATATTAAGCCAACACTTACGCCTCCAGAACCGTATGAGTTGCACGATGGCGTAGCAACAATCAACTTTGTTCAAATTAGCGATGGCCACTTGCATCGATTCCAATATAAAGCTAAAGATGGCACTGTTATGCGCTTTATAATCATCAAGAAAAATGGTGGAGCGTATGGCGTGGGCTTGGATGCTTGCGAAAATTGCGGCGATGCTGGCTACTACGAAAAAGATGGCAAGATAATATGCCGAAAATGCGATGTTGCAATAAACTTGGCGACTATTGGATTTAAGGGCGGATGCAACCCGATTCCATTCCCGTACAAGGCTGGTGGTGGCAAAATTACCATTCACACAGCCGATTTAGACGTGCTTAGCTCGCACTTTAAGTAGGAGTGCTTGCAAATGTTTATGATTCGAATGGTTGCGCGATCTCTTGCAAGGCAGATTAAAAAGCGAGTTCTTATAGCGATTGTTGTGTGCTTGAGTGCGTGTGTAAGCGTGGCAATGCTTAGTGTTGTTTACGACGTTGGAGACAAAATTAACGCGGAGCTTAGCTCTTACGGATCCAATATTATTGTTCAGCCTAAGTCGAATGCTGTTGTGAACGACTTGTATGCTTCTCGCACAAAGTCAGCTTATAGTAATTCGCAATCTTCTCAAACTTTGGCTGATGCGGAAAGCGAAGAATCTACTGCTTTTTTGAAGGAATCGGATGCTGCAAAAATCAAAATGATTTTTTGGGCGTTTAACATAACGAATTTTTCGCCAAAACTAACGATTTACGCAAATCTTAAAGCAAATTCTTCTACTGAATCTGCTAATTCTGCTAATTCTGCTAACTCCACTAATTCTGCTAATTCAGTAGTTCCGATTGTTGGCACTTGGTTTAATCGCAAGCTTGCGCTCGCTTCTGGAGAGACAACAGTTGTTGGCGTGCAAGGAATGCGGTCTTGGTGGAAGATGATTGAAGGCAGATTCCCACGTGATTTTAAGCGCGAAGCCGCTGTTGGCACAAATCTTGCTAAAAGTCATAATCTAAAAGTTGGTCAGCTAATAAAACTAACTCGTTCTGGCAGGCAAATCTCACTTAAAATTGTTGGCATCTACGATTCTGGAGATAGCGACAATAACGCGATTTACGCGGATTCAAGCGAAGCTCAAAGCCTTGCAAATAAGCCAAATATGGTTGAGGCGATTGAGGTTAAAGCATTGACTACGCCAGAAAACGATTTAGCGCGTAAAGCGGCTAAGAATCCAGCGGCTCTTAGCCAAGAAGAGTGGGAGACTTGGTATTGCACGGCTTACCCAAGCTCGATTACTTACCAAATTGAAGAAGTGATTCCAGGAGCTGTTGCAAAGCAAGTGCGGCAAGTTTCGGCTATGCAAGGCAGCGTGCTTAACAAGACGCGCGCTGTGATGGTGCTTATGACGGCGCTTAGCTTGGTTGCGGCGGCTGTTGCGGTTGCGAATCTTATGGCGGCTGCGATTTCGGAGCGCTCGGGGGAGCTTGCGCTGCTCAAGGCGCTGGGTGCGCGCGATGGCGCTGTTGCGCGGCTAATGCTTATGGAAACAGCGGTTATTGCGTGCGTTGGTGCGCTTATTGGCATGATTGCAGGCTTTGGAGTTGCGCAAGTGATTGGATTTGGCGTGTTTGGTTCTGCGATTTCGCTTCGACCAATGGTATTTGTGCTGGTGTTTGTTCTTCTTGCGATTACTGTTCTTGTTGCCGCTGGCTCTTCTATTCGCTCTATTTTGCATGTGCGTCCTGCGGAGGTGCTTCATGGGCGTTAAATCTGGTTCTGGTATGACTTCTAATAGCGCAATGTTTGCAACTATGCTTTTTGGCGCGGTTTTTCGCCGAAAGTCGCGTGCGCTTATGGCAGTAGTTGCCACTCTTGTTGGTGCTGCAACGCTATTTTGTTTGGCTGCAATTTGCATTGTTGTTCCTCAACAAATGAGTGACGAAATGCGCGCGTATGGAGCGAATATTATTGTGACGCCGCTTGCAGGCGAGTGGAAGAATGGCATTGATCGCGCAATGGTTTTGCACACTAACGACATGGTTCTTGCAAAAGGCGCTATGCGATCTGCTACGTACCGTTACGAAAATGTGCGCATTAATGCAGCTCCGTACGTGCTTGCTGGAGTAGATGTTTCTGCTGTTAAGTCGCTTAATAAGCATTGGAATGTGGACGGCGCTTGGCCTAGCAGTGGAAACGTTATGGTTGGGCGAGATGTGTCTCTTGCTATGGGCTTAAAGATTGGTTCGCGCATTGCAATCGCGTATCGCGCTGGCGATAATTCCTCGGATTCACATAAGCCTGCACAAAAGTCGCAAGGTAAGTCGCAAGATAATCAAGCAGATAATCAAGCAGATAATCAAACGGAAAAATCTTCCCAAAATAAGCTTGTTGAAGGCAGAGTTTCCACGGATATTATGGATACTCACGGCACAACTTTCCGCGTTTGCGGCATTCTAGACACGGGAGATGCCGAAGATTCCATGCTTTACGCAACTAACGCGGATTTGCGTGCGCTTACAGGCGTTAAGCGCGGCGCGGACGTGATTGCTTACTCGTCTTCTGCGCCGAATGTAGAGGCGGTTGTGCGCAGCATTAACGATATGACTTCTATGCGTGTTCGCGCGCAACAAGTAACCAAAGTTACGGCTGCAGACACTGGCATTATTGCTATGCTTCGCAGCCTATTTTGGATTGTTTCGCTGGTTGTTCTTGCGCTGATGATGGTTGGCGTAAGCACTACGATTTCTTCGATTGTGCAACAGCGCAGAAATGAGATTGGCTTGCGCAAAGCTTTGGGTGCGAGTGCTAAGAGCATTGGCGTTGAATTCACTGCGGAATCTGGGCTTTATGGCTTTATTGGCGGAATCGCCGGTACGGCGGTAGGGTATGGTTTTGCGCGCTTGCTTGCATCAATGGTGTTTTCTAGAGATTTGAGCGTTAACTGGTGGCTGGTTGCGTTTTCTATTGTGTTTAGCGTTGCAGTGTCTTGCGTTGCTGCTTTGCCACCTGTTTTGCGCGCGTCAAAAATCGACCCTGCGATTGTGCTTCGAGAAGAATAGTTTAGAGTGATTTTAGAATGATTTTAGAATGTTTAGTTAAGGATTTTTAAGGATTTGATATGGCAGAGAATGTAGAAAATAGGCAGGAAAATACTGATTCCAAGCCAGAAATGCTGTTGACTTTGGACCATGTTTCCAAGATTTACGGCTCTCTTCGCGCTGTTGACGATTTGTCTCTTACTGTGCCTCAAGGCGAGTGGCTTTCGATTGTTGGCTCGAGCGGTTCTGGCAAAACTACGCTGATGAATATTATTGGGTGCATGGATTCGCCATCTAAAGGCTCTGTTGCTTTGCAAGGCCGAAAGCTCGAGGATTTGAACGCAGGTCAGCTTGCAGACGTTCGAAAAAACGTAATCGGTCTTGTGTTTCAAAAGTTTTATCTTGTGCCGCATTTAACAGCAGTTGAAAACGTGATGGTTGCGCAATACTACCATTCTGTTGTAGACGAATCTCAAGCCATGGAAGCCTTGGAGCGCGTTGGCTTGAAGGATCGCGCTCATCATTTGCCGAGCCAGCTTTCTGGCGGTGAGCAGCAGCGTGTATGCGTTGCTCGCGCGCTTATTAACTGTCCGAAGTTGCTTATTGCGGATGAGCCGACTGGTAATTTGGACGAAAAAAATGAGCAGATTGTGCTCGACTTGTTTAAGCAGCTGCACAAGCAAGGCACTACGATTATTGTTGTAACGCACGATTCTTTGGTTGCTCAATGCGCAGATCGCGAAATCATGCTTAATCACGGTGTGCTTGTTGGCGAGCGTTGGAATAATGATAGTGCACGCAAAGCGTACGAGGCGATTGGTGGCAAGCCTGCGTTTACGAGTGCTCACGTTGATGAAAGTGTTGCAGAAGCTTTGCAAAATCATGAGCCGACTAAATCGCCTAAATTAGCGAATTTAGATGATTAGTTTTTATATGATTAGTTGCGTATGGGTTTAATTTAAGATTTAAAGGCGATGATTTTATGGTTTCAGATAATATGTTTCACGATGTTTCACGCTGTAATAATTTGCGTGATGATTTGAAGTCTAAAAAAATTGCAAAAACGGTTGCTGCGATTGCGGTTTTAGCTAGCTCAAGTGCGCTTCTTGCATCTTGCGGCGAGCCGAGTGCTGTGCCGATGAATGATGAGTTTGCAGGAAACTCTGGTCAAAGCGAAAACGATAGTGGCAATGCTTCGAAATCTTATGATTCTGGCGCTAAACAATCGCATGCTTCCGCGCAAAGTGAGGATTCGCAAAATCAGCAAAATCAGCAGAATCAGCAAAATTCTCCTAAAACAGACACTGGCAACTACAAAGATGGCGATTACAAAATCAAAGCTACGTATGGTCCAGTTGCAGAAGACAGTATTGATGTGAATTTAAGTGTTGCAAGCGGAAATGTGAGCAGTGTTGAAATCACGCCTCATCCGTTTACACCGATTTCCAAAAAACACATGAGCGCTTTTAGCGAGGCTATTCCAGGAAAAATCGTTGGAAAACCGCTAAAAGATTTGCATATTTCGGTTGTTGCTGGAGCAAGTTGGACTAGTGACGCCTTCAACAAAGCGCTTGACGTTGCTCGCCAAGAGGCTTCAATTCAATCCGCGCAATAATATTAACCACCTTACTCCATGACTTCAAGAATAGTGCCTTCGTTGCGAATCATCGTTGCTGCCATAGCTCCGATTCCTGCCATAAGTGGAATAATGGCATCACTGTATTCGTGCATGAACTGTGCAAAATCATGATCATAAGAAATAATCGCAACGTACAAAAGAAGGAATTCGACTGCTGTAAATATTGCCCACTTAAGAATCCAAATAAGCGTTTTTTTAATAAGTTTTATAGAGTCCTTGCTCATGAGTTGCCTTCTTTCTAATTTGCTGTTTTATTTGTGAGCATTGTAGCTAATTCGCGCACATTTCTTATCGTTCGTATGCGTTTTGTATTTCTAGTATAAATATTGCAATCCCTCGAGCAATATGATGTACTCAAAACTCAGTACTCAATATTGCGCGGAAAATGTTTGTAATTAGACTTAAAGCAACGCACAAATATGTTGCGCAAATACGTTACAGATACAAGGAGATACAAACATGAGTAGCGCAGATATGGGTAGTGTAAGCATGAGTGATTTTGGCATAAACTCTTGGCATCCAGAAGATAACGTAAACAAAATAGGAAAAGTTTGCGAAAATAGCATTAATCAAATTCAAAAGCAGGAAGATAACCTTGCGGAAAATAGTAGCGAAGAGCTTTCACAATATGAAATTGATGAATTAGCTAAGCAATTAGAAGAATTCTTTACAAAATATATTGTGCTAGAAAATGGCTCTTTTGTTGTAAAAGAGGATGCTATTATTGCAGACGGCTATGGCGATCATATAGAAGATTTTCGCAATGCCGCAAAAGGATTAAATCTTTCAATGGAAGATCAACAATAAGCTTAAATCCTTAAAGTCTAAATCCTTAAAGCCTTAAATCCTTAAAAATCGCTTTCATCAATAGGGTGACCTTGTGGGCGCTTTATTACTCGCCACAGAATCGCCAATGTTACAACGCCATTTGCAATTCCATAGTAATAAATCCAAGGAACGTGAATAAGCCCACAAATAAAGCATGTAATAATATTTATTAAATTATTTAGATAATTGCTACGTATTTGCTTATTTTGTGATTCGACTTTTTTGCGCTCTTGCTCAAGAGTAATTATGTAATCTTTGTTGCTTTCTATATTCTCAACATCATCACTTGTTCTGTTAGCGCCTGCGCCATCAATCTTAGATATATTATTTTCTATATACGCATTTTTTTCTTTAATAACGCTTTTACGCAAGAAAAAATATGCATAAGAATACAATGCAACAGAAAGAAGTCCTGGTACAAGCCACAAAACGAAAAAGCCAAAACTACGCATAAAAGCAGCTGTTGAGGCAAGCGCCACCGCAGCTACTTCTGCGGAGTGCAATACTACTAATCGTTTTGTCATATAATCCTGCTGCAATCATTATTGAATATGAATTTCAACGCAACCAAAAGTCGCATATTGTTACTTATTATAACCAAGTTTGACTTACGTGCATTACTTGTAATCATTTATTACTACACAATTTGCCCTACTTTGCGCGCGTTTATAAAGTAGAATATAAGAAAAGTAGCGTGTGATTGCAAGAAAGCCATTATGCCAAAAACGTATGCAATAGTAGATAACGACCCACTAGTTTTAGCGGTTATGCGAAACGTGCTCAGCAAGCTTTTGCCAAGTGAGTACGTGTGCAAATGGTGCGTAAAATCAGGCGTTCAAGCTTTGCAACACTGCCAAGTAACAAAAACAACTCCGGATTATATTCTGATAGATATGTCAATGAAAGACATGTCTGGAGTAGAGGTAATACGCGCAATTCGTGAGCAAAACAACAGCATTATTTTAATTGGCATGACTTCTTACGATTGTAGATCCTACGCTTCGATGGTTGCGCAAGTTGGTGGGCAAGCTATGGTTGCTAAAGACAATTTCAAAGGACTAGCAGAAGCTTTGCAATATTGCGATAATCAGCACGTGTATGGCTGCCGATGTGTTAAAGATGTTGCTTACGATTTTGCTACTCCGCAAGAATCTTTTATTAGACTTTCTAAATCAAGGTCGCGTAGCGTTTTGCCGCCTCAAGAACTAAAAATCATGGATCTGCTCGCTAAAGGCTACACAACAAATCAGATTGCGGCTCAACTTGGTCTTATGCCAAACACTATTAACACGCATATTCATAGGATTTACAAAAAATTGCACGTTTCTAACCGCGTGCAAGCAATATCCGCATTTGCTGCAATGCAAAATCGTGAGCAAAATAGCAATATGCAATATTTTAATGATTCGCTGCAAAATCATCCGAATCTTTTGCAAGAAACGGATAGCGCATGTTAATGAAAACATTTTCGCGCGTTATTGAGTTGGTTAAAAGCTGGAAAATTCAGCGAACTTTATTCATAATATTGGCGATTCTTGTAGTGTCAATGGATGTGCAATCGTGCAATACAGCTGGTTTGTGGCATAACCCGCAGCAATCTGTGTGCCAATACGTTTGGATGTTCGTAATATTTCTTTTGATTGCTTTTTCGCGTCAAATATCCCTCGTAACTCCGATTTTATATTGCGTAACGTTAGCAGTACCAGGCGTAAATGCAACTTGCTTTCTTTTTTCATTGATCGCTAGCATGTTTGTTGCAGGCTTTTACGATTCGTGGAAGTATTTGCTTTGTGCGTACATAGTTTCGCTGAATATTATGTACTTTGCAAAAATGGCGTACATTCCGCTTACTTTTCCTTGTTTTATTCTTATTTCCATGATTTGCGGTTACGCTTTGCGCAAGTATTTGAACATGTTGGAAGAAAATAATCGCGCAAAAATGGATATTGTGCGCAGTGAGTTCCAGTCTTATATTGCGTCTGTTGCGTTGCAATTGCATGACGATGTGAACAATGAGATTACGGATATTACATTGCTTGCGACTGATGCTTTGTATGCCGAGAGCGGTGAGCATACAAAAGAGTCATTAGAGCAGATTGTTGAGCATTCTCGTAATGCGCTTTCTAAAACGCGACTTGTTATTAATCTACTCGAGCAAGCTGAGCATAAGTATGATGATTCTTTAGATTCAAATATTGCTAGTATTGCTAGCACGCAGTTCGTTTATGGTTCTAATGGTAATAATTGCGTGACTTTGGCTGATTTTCTATGCAATATTCGCGCACGATTGCAATCTGAGCGTAAGATTTGCGAGCAGCTTGGGTATTATGGCTCGATAACAGTGGTTGATAAAAGTTCGGGGAGTGGTGATTTTACTGCATCTGCAACTGTTAGTACTGAAAAAGCTCAATGTGCTATTCGCATGTGCAGCGAGTTGCTTACTAATATTCGTAAGCATTGCAATACTAGCGTTGATTTTTCTATGAATGTTACGGTTGATGAGCGAGAATGCAAAATAATGTGCATGAATTCGATTTCGACGTTGAATAAGTTTGGCGAAAGACTTGTTTTTGGCAAAGGGCTACTATTCCACAAAAAATCTGTGGAACGCTTAGGTGGATCTTTAAGCGCGCAAAAAGATGACGACACTTGGCTGGTCAATGTTGTTATTCCGCTAAACTAGCATCACTCAAATCATGCGTTATCGTGGCATTTTTTGTTAGATTTGCAATTTCTGCCACGATAACGTGTATAACATAGCAACGAAACAGCATTCTGCATTGCAAATTAACCGCCTACTTGCATCTGCCATGAAGCAGACGCGTCCAAATACTAGATTAACGCGCAAGAGAAAGCACAATAAGTATCTTTCACAATGGCTATTTCTCTACATGAAGCGGAATGTGTACATTAATAATCCACGAATCGCCATCTTCAATAACTTTAAAAGTTCCACCAACGCGTTCCGCAAGTATCTTATGAAAACGCAGTCCATATCCTAATTGCAAGTTAGCAAGAATACCTCGTTGCGCACTATTTATACACGTAATATGACATTCATGGTCATTAAGCATTACATTCATGGCGTATTCTTTAGGCTTTGCAGCATGCTTTTTTACGTTCGCAAGCAGTTCTCGGCAAATATACTCAATTTGAGAACATTCTTCAAAAGGCAAATGCGCTGATCTCGAATCTTCAGCAGCTAAATCACTACTAAAGTCAATGGAACCAATATAGCCAAGCTTCTCAAATGACTTTTGCTCACCATCAAATAAAACGCGTAATCCTGTACAAAAATCTTTATAACATGTAGTCGATTGCATAACATCGCCAGTGCTTGCAGTTGTAGCATTGTCAAGAAGAGAAATGATATTACGTGCTCTATGAACAGTTGTAGTAGCACGTTGAAGAATCTCTCGCGAATTTTCATGCTCTTGGTCATGAGTCGTTTTAGGTTCAATAGATTGTTGAGCCATCATCATAATGCTGGAAAGCTCATTAGTTACTTCATCGTGCATGCGAATTGCGGCAATAGTGGCATATTTTTGAAAAACGTTGTAACGCTGTGCAAATAACTGTTCCTGCTGTTGGTGAATAGTAGAAATATAGTATTTTACGATTGCGCTAGAAATAAGAGTTATAAGAAGCCACCACGCTAACACATGAGCGTTTTGAAAATCGCAGATAATAAAGAACCATGAAGATACTCCGCAAGAAGAAAGCACGGTGTACCAAGGCTGAGTGATTACAGCAATTGCCAAACAAATCAATATGGTAAGCATCATAGATGAGTAGTTGATATTTGGCGCAATAATTACCAACGGCATCCAAATAAGCACAATAAAAGATGCTTTACGAGGCCATATTGCAATACATAAGCAGATTACAATCCATACTATTTCAACTGTAATTGCATGCCAATTAGAGTAGTAATGAAGATTATTATAGGAACAAATTTCAAGAATCAAAGTACAACTTATGATTACACCAATTCCAATTTTCTGCCATGCGTCATGCGGCAAAAAATTGATCATACGCGTTAATAATTTCATAACTACCTACTTTTACACGTTAATTTCTTACACGTTATATGTCATGCGAATATTTTGCGAGCGCAGCAAGCGCCTGCATTCGACTTCGGACTTGAAGTTTTCCATAAATACGCCGTAAATGCGTGTTTACTGTTGAAACTTTCACATTAAGCTGATCTGCAATCTCTTTCGTAGAATACCCCTGTTTGCACAAGCGCATAATTTCCGATTCTTGAGGAGACAAAACTGAAGTCTTCGGAAGTTGAGAAATCATATTAAATGATTCTTGCGGAGTGTGAAAATAGTCAATATATTTTGGCAATTCTGGGCAACCGTAGCTTGTTGTGCGCGATTGGATAGCTGCAACTACGTCTGCTAAATTGTCTTTATGCACTAACGCTTGACCACCCGCCTTAGAAACTTGCAATACGTATTCATCCAGCATGTAGGAAGTAATGCCAATTAAAACAATATTGCTATTGCGCTCGCGAATTGCCTTAATTACATCAACACCACTCATTTCTCTCATTGACATATCTACTAAAAGTACGTCAGGAGTATTTTCTGTAACGCAACGATGAATAGCTTGTTTTGCAGAAGAACACATCCATGCACAAACAAAGTTTTCAGGCAAACGACTTTTCAGAAGGAGTTGCATATATCGCAATACAAGCGTGTCATTATCAACAATTGCGTAAGTAGTGTTCATACAATATATGGTATCTTGTTTTGGAATCCACTTATCAAGAGATGTGCGATTGTATTGTTTTTCTCAAATTATCAAGATTGTACACATTAAAGTGCCATACGCTAGCACTTTCCGTTGGCACACTCCATTCTTCGGTTTTGCCATTCGCAGTAAAACGAATTATTTGAGTTGTTGGTTTACTTATAACTTCAAAATTAGTGAGTTGATTCCACGCAATACGACGAAGATACTTATCGTCTAATTTAGCTAGATTACCCGAGCCTAAAATGACATTCGGATTAACAACAATAAACTCATTATTAGTGGCAGCGACAATACGTGTAGCAGTACCTTCCATGGCGTACCACAGCGTGTTGAAGACAAACAATTTTAGTAAATCTTTCCACCAAGGGTTGTACTTCATAGTAAGCACATATGTTTTACCAACTGAAAGATTATGCGCTTTAAAGTACTTAACAATATCCTCTTCTCTTATACCGCGCAAAGGATTAGTCATAATAAGCACCTCCTTGTGATTCTTGTTTTGTGAATTACCAACATGCTAACGTTCAAATTTTATCTACACAAATAGGCGTACTTATTTTTAACGATAGCGTTTTTAGAAAACTTTTTAAAAACTTTTACTATTAGCAGTTTGTATGTTCTCAACAATCAACATTTAAGAATATTTCCGTTTTGGAACTATTTTTAGATATCCGCGTACTTATGGAGTTATCGTGGCAGTTTTTGCTAGATTTGCAATTTCTGCCACGATAACTTGCTTAAAAAATATGGTTATACAAAAGGAATAACATTTTCAAGCGTACTTGATGAAATTATAAACTTATTGAACGTTCTTAACGCTAAGCAAAATGACTAAATTTTGTATCCATTGGCGACAAAGCGACAATTCTGGCGACATAAAAATGTCTCTTTGCGTCATATCTCTCATGTTCATTCTTGACAAACTCACACAACAACTTTAATATTTTTAATAAAAGTTTAATTTAATTAAAGTTTTATAGGTTGACGAAAGGGGTGATATGGATCATATTCCAAAATGGATGGCTAATCTCACAGACGAAGATATGTCGTTTATAAAGAACTTTGTATTATCGTCTGGATCGTTAAAAGAAATGTCGCAAATGTATCAAGTCTCTTACCCAACGATGAGAATCAGGCTTAACAGGCTCATTGAAAAACTGCGTATAAGCGACAATGAACCAGAAGACCCATTCGTTCTTTTAGTAAAGAGTCTTGCTATTGACGATAAATACGACGTTGACACAGCTCGAACACTCATAAACGAATATAGAAAAAGAAAGGATGAATCATGAGCTATGCATTATTTGGTCCAATAATTGACATTCTTATCGCACTTGCCATATGTGCTTTAGTGTTCTTTATCGCAAGAAGTCTTATTCGCTATGCGCATTCTCTTAAGAAAGACGATAAGTCATCTAAGCAGTCTGCAGAAGATAAAAGAATTGCATTACAAGACTTATAAAACACAAAACTGCCACGATAACTCGAATTTTAACAAGAAAGAAGAGAAGCAATGCAACTACCGAGCTAGCGCCTCAATATGCAACACACGATCACACCGCTGAGCAATCAAAGGATCATGCGTCACTACAAGCAATGTCTTGTTATATTCTTTATTCATCGCTTGCAATTGCGCAAACACTTTATCAGCAAGATCTCTATCAAGTGAACCCGTCGGCTCATCTGCCAAAATCAACGAGCCAGGTTTCAGCATTGCACGAGCAATCGCAACTCGCTGCTGTTCACCACCAGAAAGCACAGCAATACGGTCATTTTTAGCATACTCAATATTGAGTTCAGCAAGAACTGCATCAATCATTTGGTGTTTAACAGACTTTGACTCTTTATTATATGCCATCGCAATCCACAAATTATCAAGCACAGTTCGATCATTGAGCAATGCAAACGATTGAAATAAATAGCTAATATGATAACGACGTAACTTGGTAGCAGCAACGGAATTAATAGCTGGAAGTTCTTTGCCAGCAATCTTTATTTCACCTTTATCATAGGTTTCAAGCATGCCGAGAATGTTGAGAATAGTGGATTTTCCAGAGCCAGAAGCCCCCATGATTGCTAACGATTCTCCTTGTTGCACACTAAAACTAAGATTATGTAAAACCGGTCGATTTCCATATGATTTATAAAGATTGCGTACACTTATTAAAGGTTCAATACCATTGTTTTGCATTATCAACTACTCCTTTACCATAGAAGTAATGTGTTTATTACTCAAATAATATGTTTGTATCGTTAATAATATGAGTTCAATAATTGCCGAAATCAGCACATATATCATGCCAGAACGAGTACGTTCAATCGAAGCAATAACAAAAAGTACTCCTTGAACGATTCCTACAAGCAAGAACGGCATAGAAAATATGCGTAATAGCGAAAAACCAAGCAATCGTTTCACTGCAATACTTTCTTGATAACATGCTGCAAACATAGCAATAACCGCTATAAGCAATATCAACATAAGTAGGGTAATAAGCAGAATTACACTACCAAACAATTGCAACGTCTGCATAATCGTCTTTTGATAGCCTGCAATGCATTCTCCTACTTGTAAGAATTGAAGATGATTATCATCAAGATGATACCGTGCAGTATAAGCGTCGCTCAGATATCGAGCTGCTGCTTGATCATTCAATTTAATGTAACTATTGTCAAGGCCGCCAGCAAGTAATGATTCACTTTCAGATGCATTCAAATTATCACTTGTCGCATAAAAAATAATAGGATCTTTTACAATAACCTTATGATGAATATCTGTGGACCAGTTAAACCACTCGCGAGAAGGATGATACGTGCGGAATGCGAATTGTGGATGCATAGTAAACTTGGTCGAAACATCAGTAGACGTTAAGTTGTCTGACTCTTGAAGCCACCGCCTCATCGAAGTCTGCTCTTGAGGATTATACGTATCGGGAATGAAGTAGATGCGCACACCCTGACGAGCAAGGTTTTTGACCTCGTTATTTACAGTAAACCCTTGATCTTGCAAGTACTTAGGTGATGCCACAAACGACCAGAATGGCTTAGAAGGTACATGCTTATATACGCTACCATTGCGCCAATCTTGTAGTATATCTGCATCAAAGAAGCTTGTGTAAATAAGCCTTACTCCTGGCTTATCCTCAATGGAACGATACCATGCAAAAGCATCTTTGGCGTACTGCGTCGATTGACCAGATACCGAAGCACCATCTTGCCCTACAAGACGGTGATACATAATTCTCTGGTTTAATACAGGATGCCACAAACGAGCAACTTCCACACTTTTCTCCAACTCGCCTATTGGCCCATCTATGCTATGCACACCTTCTAATACGCATGTTGATGCAATAGCATAAACGAGTGCAAGAGCAATAAGCATACCGCGTTTGGTGATACGATTACGAATTGCATCTACTGGTTTTACAGAAATAATCATCAAAATGACTAATGCACTGAGAAGCAACACAACTGCAATAACTGGCAACGCTATAACCAGCGCCTGCATTAACAATTGAATATTCCATATAAATCCGCGAGTAAATAAACTCATCACGATACAAACAAGAGGATATACGGCGAGCGTTGAAACAAGTATCGGCATAAGATGACGCAAAGCAAACGATGAACGCGACCAACCCAGCAATAAGTAGCTTCCCAATGTTCTATACGAAAGATACCCATCAGCAATTATCGTAATGCCAAGAAGCAACACTGTTACAATGCAGACAATAATAAAAGTAAGTTGATTAAAACTATTGGATCGTGCTATTCCAGATTTTCCACGTTGAAAATCTTGGTAGGTTGTACTAGCGATGCGAGCAGCTTGAGTAACTAATGCATGGTAGTCTCGATTGGAAAGTCCCACAATCCTGTAATCGCCAAGCTTTGTTTTACTATTGTCGACGAGGGCATCTAATTGACGAACAACTAAACGCGAACCCTCAATGGAAATAGCGGGCAGATCAGCAAGCATATCTGCTTTTGCCATATCAAGTCCAAGCGTTTTGCTACTTTCGCTGTGCAATAATTGCGTAAAGGCATGCGATGTCAGAATCGGCGTTCCGAGATACGACAAAGTGAGCAAATCATCTTTACCCCGCGGATTGCCAAATATGCCAAGCTCAAAACCATCTACACCAGCATCACTAGCCGCTAGGCGCATATCATTACGAACCACAAAAGCATTATGCTGAGCAACAGTCTTCTTGAGTAATGCATAAATTTGATCAGCTTTGTCTTCTGTCACACCGCGCAATGAAAAAAGGCGACTCGTTTGTGGATATATAGCAATACAATCGCTCAAGGAGTCACTCATTCTTGTCAAACCTAGCAGCGATGCAAATAATGCAAGCAGAAGAACAAGTGCGCATGACAATGAACGCAACAATCGAGACATCGCATCCCCTATGATAAGTTATTCATACATACAGATTATTTGCAATCCCAATAGGCAGTAGCACATGGCACCAATGCCATGGAAACTGCTAGTACTACTGTCGATACAATACGTGAAATTTTCTTCATCGTAAACCTCCAACTTATTTGTCGGGGGGGGGGCAATGTGCCTCCCACTAACATGATAGATTTACTTGTTTGTTGCGTCAACAAGAAATGTTAAGGATGCGTTTTAATCGAGTATTTGGACCTATTTCAATCGAGTACTTGGACGAACCTTTGCGCAGCAGATGCAAGTAGGCGGTTAATCTGTGACGCATAATGCTGTTCCGTTGTTATGTTATACGAGTTATCGTGGCAAAAATTGCAAAATTAGCAAAAACTGCCACGATAACGCATGATTTCGGCTGCGCGATATAGTATGTAACTATTGTCTCGTAATCAGTTAAAAAACATTGTTTGTGCGTCAACAAAGTTGATGCTTGTTTTAGCATGACGAGGATTGTAAGAAGTTGGATACTTTGTAAAAAGCATAAATATTTTCTTATAATCGCGATTTTTTGCATTCTCAACTAAAGTTGCTCGCTGCAACAACTTGCTCACTGTTTCAGCTTCGTTGAGATTATTACGCCACTTACATTCTGCAATAAGAAGCTGCTTGTTAATATCGTCTTCTGCAACAATATCGATATCAGTTTGTTCGCGCGCAATAGGATCAGCACCCCACCATTTACCTAACTTAGTTGGCAAAAAGTCCATTCTGCCAATTTTGCATTGGCGCACAATCCACTGTTCGCACATTTTCTCAAACTGTTGACCTACAAAAGTGCTAAACACTTCATGTTCGCCACCAAGAACGCTACTTGCGGCAGCGATTGAAAGTCCGCGTTCGATCAATCCTTTATTAGGTGCTACAAACCTATACCAATACGCAAAAAATGGGTCACAAATCTGCCATAATCCTTTTTTACAATGAAGTGGATTCATGCCGAATGGAATATTTCTTTCAATTAATCCAAGGCCTTCTAATGTTTTCAAATACACGTTCACCGATGTAGCTGGCAATCCAATACGATCCGATATCAAAGTCGGAGTATTGCATCCCGTAGCAAGAGCATTTAGCACACTATTGTATGTTGACGGATCGCGCAATTCCTGGCGCATAAGCATGTCTGGTTCAGCGTACAAAATTCCCGAAATGTTAAAACATAATTGCTCAAGATTTTCCGCAAACGAAGACTTATTATCTAACTGCTCAATATAGTATGGTGTTCCTCCAAGAGATGCAAAATAGTTGATTTTATCTTCCCAAGTAGCATTATTTGGCATAAGCTCAGATGCTTCAAAAAGATTAAATGGTTGTAAGCGAATCTGTGCGGTACGCCTTCCGTAAAGTGGACTCTTTTTGCCAAGCACTTCACTTTCCATGAATCCTTCGTTACTGCCGCACAAAATAAGAGTCATGTTCGTGTTCTTAAATTTATGATCTATTGCGACTTGGAATGTTGACGCTAAGGATTTATCTGCTTGAGCTGCGTACGGAAATTCGTCGAAAACTAGAATAAGTGGAGATTGAGAAGCGCTTTGATTTGCGTTGTTAGATTGTTTCGCAACAAAATCGAGAGCGTCGTTCCAATTATTAAACGATCCTGTAGTTGACGGTAGATTGAAGAAGTCGTACACAACGCGCGAGAAATCACGTAAATTCTCGATATTGGTTTGTTCGCGAGCAGTAAAAAGTATTGCGCGCTTATTTTTACAAAATTGTGAAATAAGCGAAGTTTTTCCTATTCGTCTTCGGCCATAAACTATTGCCATCTGGAACGAGTGTTTGCTGCTTTCATACAATTTTTCCAGTACTTGCAACTCGTCTTGTCTGCCAACAAAAACCATATTCCACCTGCCGCTATGCCAATAATTGCAATATTTTTCAGCGCATCTTCTGGCTGCCGAATCTGCGCTCTAGTTAATATAATCGCGATTATTATAATCATAATTATAATAATCTAAATTATATTATTTTGCAATATACTCAACGCAACCGCACGTTATCGTGGCAGTTTTTGCGATTTTTGCAATTTCTGCCACGATAACGCCATAAGTACGCGGATATTTAAGAATAGTTACAAAATGTAAACGTTCTTAAATAATTAAATAAAAAAAAGAGGTTGCTTATGAAAAGTGCATAAGCAACCTGATTAATTATCGACTAGTGTCTAGTGACTAGAAGTCCCAATCGTTGTCGTCAGTTTCAACAGACTTGCCCATAATGTAGCTGGAACCAGAGCCAGAGAAGAAGTCGTGGTTTTCGTCGGCAGCAGGAGAAAGAGCTGCGAGAATTTCTGGACTTACATGAGTTTCTTCTTCGCTGTACTTAGCAGGGTAGCCAAGGTTCATCAAAGCCTTGTTAGCGTTATAACGCACGAAATCAAAAACGTCATCGTGGAAGTCAAATCCTTCATAAATCTGACCAGAATACTCAACTTCCAAATCGTACAAAGTATCGAGCAAGTTCATAGTGAACTTTTCAAGATTCTTCTTATCGTTCTCGCTTCTAAGCTCCAAGCCGCGCTGGAACTTGTAGCCAGAATAGTAGCCGTGAATTGCCTTATCACGCAAAATCAAGCGAATCATATCGGCAGTGTTCATCATCTTACCGCGAGAAGCAAAGTAAAGCGGAAGATAGAAGCCCGCGTAAAGAAGCAGCGAAGAAAGCATAGTTGCAGCAATCTTGCGCTTAAGCGGATCTTCGCTCTCGTACTCGCAAAGCACGGTGGTAACACGCTGCTGCAAAACGTCGTTGCCAACAGCCCAACGGTAAGCTTCGTCAATTTCTTCGCTAGAGCAAAGAGTAGAGAAAATAGAGGAGTAGGAGCGAGCGTGAATCGACTGCATAAAAGCAATATTCGTGTAAATAGCCTGCTCGTGCTCAGTGCGAGCGTGCTCAATCTGGCAAAGCTCACCAATAGTTGCCTGGCTGGTATCAAGCAAAGTCAAGCCTGTAAAAACGCGAGTAGTAGTCTTGCGCTCAAGGTCGGTGAGGGAACGCCAAGAAGGAATATCGTTGCTCAGCGGAACCTTTTCTGGAAGCCAGAAGTTAGCAATAAGACGATTCCAAACGTCCAAATCCTTGTCGTCAACAATATTATTCCAATTAACTGGGCGCACGCGCGAACCGTGATGGTAGCGGTACTGAGCTGGAGTGATGGAAGCTGCCATCATAGCGTCATCTGCGATTACGCGATTCGTGCCGAAAGGCTTATCGAGGCTACTTCTAAGCTCGGTTGGGCTGAGTTCTGTCATAATTACTCCTGATTTTGTGTTTACGTTTTTATAAAATTTTTAAGTTTTTGATTTGGCGTTCGAAAGATTTGCAACCATAAGGTTTACAGCGTGCAGCTTACGCAACCCTCGATTTCCGTACCTTCCAAAGCCTTCTGGCGAATACGAATGTAGTAAAGAGTTTTAATTCCCTTACGCCATGCGTAAATCTGAGCCTTGTTCAAATCGCGAGTAGTAGTAGTGTCTGGGAAGAACAAAGTAAGTGACAATCCTTGATCCACATGCTGCGTTGCTTCAGCGTAAGTATCAATAATCGCCTTCCAGCCAATCTCGTATGCATCCTTAAAGTACTGCATATTGTCGTTCGTCATGTATGCAGCAGGGTAGTAGACGCGACCAACTTTGCCCTCTTTGCGAATCTCAATGCGAGAAGCAATCGGGTGAATCGAACTCGTGGAATGGTTGATGTACGAGATTGAGCCAGTTGGAGGAACAGCTTGCAAATACTCGTTGTAAATGCCATCGCTCAAAATCTCATCGCGCAAAGTCGCCCAGTCGTTTGCGTTTGGAATTGCAACGTTAAAACGAGCAAACAAATCGCGAACCTTTTGAGTTCTAGGCTCAAGCGAGCGGCTGCCATCTGTGTACTTATCGAAGTAGTTTCCTTGGCCTGCAGGCTTAGCGTAAGCGCTCGTCTTAAAGCTTGCAAAAGCGTGGCCGCGCTCTACAGCCAAAGCGTGAGAAGCCTTATAAGCGTGGTAGGCAACCGTCATAAAGTACATGTCTGTAAAGTCAAGAGCTTCTTCGCTTCCGTACTGCATGTGTTCGCGAGCAAGGAAACCGTGCAAATTCATTTGACCCAAGCCAATAGCGTGTCCTTCCGCGTTTCCGCGACGAATCGAAGGCACAGAATCAATCGAAGTGTGCTCGGAGACAGAAGTGAGCGCACGCACAGCCAAATCAACGCTTGCGCCTAAGTCACCATCCATCGCCTTAGCAATATTAAGAGAGCCAAGATTGCAAGAAATATCGCGGCCAACGTGACTATAAGACAAGTCGGCGTTATAAGTGCTTGCTTCTTGAGTTTGCAAAATCTCTGAGCACAAGTTGCTCATAGTAATGCGGCCCTCAATAGGATTCGTGCGATTAACAGTATCCTCAAACAAAATGTAAGGGTAGCCAGACTCAAACTGAATTTCCGCAAGAGTCATAAAGAATTCGCGAGCATCAATGTACTTCTTGTGAATACGAGGATTTGCAATCATCTCATCGTAATGCTCGGTAACAGAAATGTCTGCAAACGGCTTGCCATATTCGCGCTCAACGTCGTAAGGGCTAAACAAAGCCATCTTTTCCTTACGCTTAGCAAGCTCAAAAGTAATATCTGGAATCACAACACCCAAAGAAAGCGACTTAATACGAATCTTCTCGTCCGCGTTCTCGCGCTTAGTGTCAAGGAAACGCATAATATCTGGGTGGTGAGCGCTAATATACACGGCACCAGCGCCCTGACGAGCGCCAAGCTGATTAGCGTAAGAGAATGAATCTTCCAAAAGCTTCATAACAGGCACAACGCCACTCGACTGATTTTCGATGCGCTTAATAGGAGCGCCAAGTTCGCGCAAATTCGTAAGCAGAAGAGCCACGCCGCCGCCTCGCTTAGAAAGTTGCAAAGCAGAGTTAATTCCGCGCGCAATAGATTCCATGTTGTCTTCCAAACGAACAAGGAAGCAGCTCACAGCCTCTCCGCGCTGAGCTTTACCAAGATTCAAGAACGTTGGGGTTGCCGGCTGGAAGCGGCCTGCAAGCATCTCGTCTAAATAATTGAGCGCTGCTTTTTCATCGCCGTCTGCGAGTTCCAAAGCGACTGCAGCTGCGCGCTGAGCGAAGTTTTCCAAATACCGCTTGCCATCAAAAGTCTTCAAAGCGTAAGAAGTGTAGAACTTAAAAGCGCCCAAGAATGTGCCAAAAGTGTGGTGAGCGGCTTCTGCGTGCTCATAGAACTTATCTAGAAACTCGTCGCTATATTTGTGGAAAACGTTGCCGTTGTAGTAATAGTTGTCAATTAAATAATTCAAGCGCTCGCGAGTTGAATCAAACTTCATGCTGTGCTCTTGCACGTAACCCGAAACGTAAAGCTTCTCTGCTTCCTGATCTTTATCAAACTGAATGCCTTTTTCTGGGTCGAAAAGACCGAGCATAGCGTTAAGAACGTGGTAGTCGCGGCTGTTGCGAATGCGTTCTGCTGTGCTGCTAGCAATGCTGGCGTCGTCAGTGTGATCAAGATTAAGCGAAGTAGATTCGCTCATCGGATCCGTGCTATTCATGGGTTTTATTCCTTTCCTTGTGCGTTGTTTTTGCTTTTCAAACGCTGGTTGATTTTATTTGTCTTTGTTTGTTTATCTTTATTTATCTGCTTCTTTTAATTGCCTTAAAAATCTTGGTATTCCCTGCGCTACTTTTTCAATATCTTCTTGAGTTCCCGTGAGCTCAAACGAATACATATTTGGAATTGCGCATTTTCCTGCAATTTGACCGCCTGCAGCGCAATATGCGTCACCAAAATTCGTATTTCCAGAAGATATTACGCCGCGAATAAACGAACGATTTTCGCGATTGTTTAAGAATTTGCGCACTTGAATCGGTATCGCTTTCTTAATGTTTCCACCGCCGTAAGTTGGAACAATCAAAACATATGGTTCGCGAACGTGCAATTCTGGCTCTTTTGGACGAAGCGGTATGCGATACACGTTCACATTATTGCTTGGAAAGTCGCAATTTTTCACGAATCGTAGTGTGTTTTCGGAGACGGAAGAAAAATAGACTACAGCTCCGATTGATTCGCCTTGCGCGCGCGCTTCTGGCTCGCTTGGTTGTGACATATTTTCTTGATCACACATTTTTATGCTTCTTAATTGCTTTAATTGCTTTGATTGTTGATTGTTGGTTGCTTTAATTGTTTTCGTTTAGATTTTCGTCTTCTAGTTGACTTGCGATTTGCGCAATCAGGTCTGGACGGTATCCGCTCCAAGACGAATCTGGTGTAATCACAACTGGCGCCCGACGGTATCCTGCTGCGCGCAACTGGTCTAAAGTAGAAGGGCTTTGAGTTAAGTCTACTGTTTCAAAATTCACGCCGAGCTTAGTGAATTGACGCTTTGTGGCATCGCACTGTGGGCAATGTGGCTTGGTGAAAACTGTAATAGTCACGGTTCGTCTCCCTTCGTTATGTGGTGTTTAAGTTTTTTGCTTGATAATTATTTAAGTTTGTGCTTTTTAGCACGATTTAATAGTTTACTATCAGTTAACACTATTTATAGTGGTGTGTTGTATAGCTAATCACTATATTTAGTGTGTCCAAATTTTTGCGATTGCGCGTGTCTGTAAGATTTAAGCGGCATCTAAGACTTTTTAAATAGGTTTGAATAAAAGTAAAAATGTAATCTTTATCACAAAATCGCGATTCTTGTGTGATCTTTAAACATGTGCTTTATCTTGTGCATATAGGTCGATAAACTTAAAAAAGTGTGTTTTGATTGGTTAAGTGTTAAAGATAAAACAATCATAAAATAATAAAACGGTTATAAATATTACTGTTATAAATATTAAAAGATAGAGGTGCAAAATGGCGGAAACTCAAGCTAGAGCAAATATTGGTGTTGTTGGCTTGGCTGCAATGGGATCGAATTTAGCGCGAAATCTTGCGCATCACGGCAATACAGTTGCTGTTTATAATCGTCATTATTCGCGCACTGAAACTTTGATGAATGAGCATGGCAGTGAAGGTGCTTTTGTGCCTGCTAAAACTGTTGAAGAATTTGTGGCTTCGCTTAAGCGTCCACGCACAGCAATCATTATGGTAAAAGCTGGTGCTCCTACAGATGCTGTTATTGAAGAACTTGCGAACGCTATGGAGCCGGGAGATATTATCGTTGACGGCGGAAACTCCTACTTTGAAGACACGATTCGCAGAGAGCGTAATATTCGCGCGCGCGGACTTCATTATGTTGGTTGCGGTGTTTCTGGTGGCGAAGAAGGAGCTTTGCGCGGCCCTTCGATGATGCCAGGTGGCACGGAGGAATCTTGGAAGACTCTTGGTCCTATCTTAAAGTCGATTGCGGCTGTTGCAGAAGGTGAGCCTTGCGTAACTCATATCGGCACCGATGGTGCTGGCCACTTTGTGAAGATGGTTCACAATGGCATCGAGTACTCGGATATGCAGCTTATTGCAGAAAGCTATGATTTAATGCTTCGCGGTTTGGGAATGAAGTCCGACGAAATTGCGGACGTGTTCAGCGAGTGGAACAAGGGCGAGCTTGATTCTTATTTGATTGAGATTACGGCTGATGTTTTGCGTCAGAAAGACGCTAAGACTGGTAAGCCTTTGGTTGAAATGATGGTGGATCACGCTGGTATGAAGGGCACTGGTACTTGGACTGTGCAATCTGCGCTTTCGCTTGGAATCCCTGTAACTGGTATTGCGGAAGCTGTGTTTGCTCGCGGACTTTCAAGCCAGGTTGCTTTGCGAGAAGCTGCAGAAAACCAAGGTTTGACTGGTCCAGATATGCATTTTGATTTGAACGATGCTGAGCGCGAGGCATTTATTGAGGATATTCGCCAAGCTTTGTACGCTTCTAAGATTGTTTCTTATGCTCAGGGCTTCGATGAGATTGCAGCCGCGGCTATTGAACATGATTGGAAGATTGACCAGGCTGCTGTTGCTCGCATTTGGCGCGGCGGATGCATTATTCGTGCTCAGTTCTTGAATCGCGTTTCCGAGGCTTTTGAGTCCGGTGAGGCAAGCGTTTCTCTGCTTTTTGCTCCTTACTTTAAGGATGCTATTGAAAAGTCTCAGGCTGCTTGGCGTCGTGTTATTGCGCGCGCAGTGGAGCACGGTGTGCCTGTTCCAGCGTTCTCCAGCTTGCTTGCATACTACGATGGCTTGCGTTCTAAGCGTTTGCCAGCTTCGCTTATTCAAGCTCAGCGCGATTTCTTCGGTGCGCACACTTACGGTCGCATCGACGAGCCAGGAGTATTCCACACTTTGTGGGCAGATGCTAATCGTCCAGAAGTAAAGCAAGACTAAAACAAATAATATTTAGAGATAACAGACCTTTGCATTATTATGCAGAGGTCTGTACTCTATTCTGATCTTTTTTAGCATATTTTATTGCTGAATTTTACTAATATTCTTAAATTGATTGATTTCTTTGATATTTCAATGGTTTTATAAAGATTTTCGCAAATGCGCCATGTTTTTAGGGGCTGTTTTTCGCAAATGCGCCATGTTTTGAACATGCTATTTTCGCATTTGCGCCAACTTATGTAGCGCATTTAATTTTTGACTTGCTGAATATTATGCAGATTACTGAATTGCGGCGTGCAAAGTTTCTGCAGTGGTTAGCCATGCGATTTCTTCCGTGCCGTTGGCAAAAGACGCAGGATAATCTGGGTTATTATCCGAAGAAAGCGCGTTCATTAAAGCTTTTCCTTTTTTCTCGCCAGCCGTTAAGAACCAAGTGCGGCGGCTATGAGCCAGCACGGGTGCGCTAAGAGTTAATCTCATTGGCGGCTGCTTAGGGGAGTGATTTACGCCTAGAACTATGCGCTCGCGATTATGAATCTGTGGTAATCCTGGGAAAAGTGAAGCCATATGTGCGTCTGGTCCCATTCCAAGAATTGCCAAGTCAAACACTGGCTCTTTGCCTAGTAAGCCTATAATTTCTTCTTCGTAATCGCGTGCTGCTGCGTCTAAAATCGCATTGTTTTCAGCATCGCCAGCATTCGCCACTTCTTGCGCATTGCGATCATCTGCAGGCATTTCGTGAATATGAGACTCCTGCAAAACTTTGTGATCGCTAAGCATGTTAAGAAGTAGCTCGCGAGCCTTGAGCGCATTGCGATCTTCGCTGTTATAAGCTACAAAACGTTCATCTGCCCACCAAATATGAACATTGGACCAGTTGATTGCTGGAAGCAATGGGTTGCTAGCTAACATTTGAAACATGCGAATAGAATCTGTTCCACCTGTTAGCAAAAGATGGAATGGCTTATTAAGATTTTCAACATTGTTTTGCCATTGCATAATCAAAGTCACAAGTTTTTGCGCAGCAACAGCAGCTAGAATATCTTGATTATCGTAGCCGTACACTGTTGCGTTGTGTGCAAATCTAAAATCTTCAGCCATAATGAATCCTTTTATTATTTTTTACCCGTTGTATTAAAGTTCGTTATCTTGCATTGTGCAACAATCTGCGTGAACAAGTTGAGCATAGATCTCGTCTGGATCGATTCTACGCAACTCCTCACTCAAGCAATCTTCTAAAGATCTAATTGGCATTGCAATTGGCTGTGTTGCTTGTCCTGGAAGACTTATCATTGCTTGTTCTTCCCCAGAAGGACGAGTCAAAGAAAGCACGCCATCTTGTCTTTTAAGACTTACTTCCGTAATTGCATGCGCGCTCGAATCCTCAACAATTTCAACAGGAACATTAAGCGATATTTTTAGCCATTGTGCGAGCAAATGCATCGGAACATAATGCTTTGGACCGCTAACCTTAGCGCTAATAACAGGTAAATGCGGAGGCTGGTCAAGCATAGAAGCTAGCATTGCACGCCAAGGAGTGAGACGAGTCCAAGAAAGATCAACATCTTTAGAAGACCAATTTTTGCGCAAATTTTTCACAGTTTCAAGAGTGTTGTCCGCATTTTGAGCATCAGTGATTCTGCTACTTGCCATAGCTCCAAGTAAGTCCTTAGCAGGATTTTCTGGTGCATTTGTAGGCCACCACGCAACAATTGGCGCATCTGGGACAAGCAGAGGAATAACAAGCGTATCTGGATGTCGAACTAAGCCATTATGAGGGTAGAGAATAATGATTTCCCCAGCTCCAGCATCTGCACCAAAACGCACTTGCGCGTCTAAGTTTGGCATTTCTTCGCTTTGTGAATCTGCTGTATTGACTTGTGATTCTCGAACAATGGCAATAACTCGGCAAGGATGCTCTCGACTAGCCGAATTTGCTGCTCCCAGTGCATTTTCCAAATCGTTAAGAGTGGTGTCAATAAGAAGAGTGAGCACGCGTCCAGTTGCAGATTCTCCACGCTCTTCGTGAAGCTCGTCGATTTTTGCAGAGATTTTGCTTGTATTAGTATCAGGAAGATTAATAATCATGGCAGCCTCCAATGGCGATTATCGCGAGCAAGCATAGCGTCAGCTTCTGCTGGACCCCACGTTCCAGCACGGTATGGCTGAGGTTGTGTGCCAAGCGAACTCCAAAAATCTTCAATAGGATCTAAAATTTTCCAGCTTAAATCAACTTCTTGTGTAGTTGGGAAAAGCGGTGGCTCGCCAAGTAAAACGTCTAGAATAAGGCGCTCGTAGGCTTCTGGAGAGTTCTCTGTAAAAGATCTTCCATAACTAAAGTCCATAGAAACATCGCGAACTTCCATAGATGTTCCGCCTGGCACTTTTGCCCCAAACCGCATTGTCACGCCTTCATCTGGCTGCACGCGAATCACAATCGCATTACTACCAAGTTCACGCACAGCAGTGGACTCAAAAGGCAAGTGTGGAGCGCGCTTAAAAATCACGGCAATCTCTGTAACGCGCTTGCCTAAGCGCTTGCCCGTTCGCAAGTAGAATGGCACTCCAGCCCAGCGACGAGTATCTACATCTAAACGCACGGCAGCGTATGTTTCCGTAGTGCTTTTAGGATCTATGCCTTGCTCTTGTAAATATCCAATAGCCTTATACGATCCTTGCCATCCTTCTGCGTATTGTCCTCGCGCAGTATTAGAAGCCAAGTTTTGAGGTAGTCGGATTGCGGATAAAACTTTCGTTTTTTCAGCCGTCAAGTCGCTAGCACTAAAACTCACTGGTTCTTCCATAGCAGTAAGAGCCATTAGTTGCAGCAGATGATTTTGAATAACATCTCTGGCTGCTCCAATTCCATCATAATATCCAGCTCTTCCGCCTATTCCAATGTCTTCTGCCATAGTGATTTGCACGTGATCAACATAATTAGCGTTCCAAATTGGCTCATACATTGCATTTGCAAAACGAAAAGCTAGCAAATTTTGCACAGTTTCTTTGCCTAAATAGTGGTCTATGCGGAATACAGAATTAGGGTCAAAAACTTCGGAAACTACGCGATCCAACTCTTGAGCGCTTGCTAAATCGTGGCCAAATGGTTTTTCGATTATCACTCGTCTCCATGCGTTTTCGGAGGAGTGCGAAAGCCCCGATGCTGCTAACTGCTGTGCCACAACAGGGAAGCTAGAAGGTGGAACTGACATGTAAAACGCGTGATTTCCGCGAGTTCCGCGATCTCTGTCTAGCTCGCTTACTGTTTTGCTTAAGCGTTCAAATGCGCTTGCGTCGTCGAATGTTCCGCGAACAAAACGTATGCCTTTAGCAAGGTTAATCCATGTTGATTCACGAAATGGTGTGCGGCAATGTTGTTGAATATTTTCACGCACAAAGTTTACAAAATGTTCATCCGTCCAGTCGCGTCTTGCGAAGCCAGTTAAGCCAAATCCAGGTGGCAAAAGCCCTCGATTTGCTAAATCGTATACGGCTGGCATCAGTTTTTTGCGCGCTAAATCGCCAGTAATTCCGAAGATTACTAAACTGCATGGTCCTGCAATACGAGCCAAACGTAAGTCTCGTGGATCGCGTAGCGGATTTTTCCAAGCTGTGGTTTCTTCGCTATGTCCAGTCGAGCATATTGTGGTTCTTAATTCAGTCATGTATACCATCGTAATGTTTCGACTTGATTTGCTGCTCAGGACTTACCAGGATTTGCGCATGTCTTACAAGGATTCTCACTAGGATTTACCGGTAAATCATCCTCCGCACACGGCTAGTCTTATCATTCGCGCGTATTGTGGACCTCCAATAGGAGTCAGATGTATTCCATCGTCTGTTAAGAATTCGGAGTGTCCTGCGCTTAAACCATACCAGTCTATTATTCCAACGTTTTTGCGTTTTGCTGCAAAAGCGCGCAGTCTTGCGTTTGTTTCGTCTTGCCAAGGTTGTGGAACGCGAGTCGTTACAAAATACACTGGTTTGCCACCTGTAACATTTACCATATTTTGCAAAACAGATTCATCCCTAGGAGGTCCGTTTGTTCCAAGCTCATAGATTACAACGCTTCCAGGGTGTTTCTCGACTAAATCTTGTTGATAATCTTCCGCTCCGTGGAATATTTGTCTGCTCACTTTTCCGTCAATCCAAGCATTTGGTAATGCTTGCATAAGGTATGGTTTTGCGCCTTCTGTTACGGAATCTCCGACCATTGTTATGTCTGCAGTGCAAACATTGCGTTTTGAATCTATTTTCCACGGTTTTGTATTTATGTTTTCTGGCACTTTTTCTGCAATTGGGTTGAGAATCCTATGGTCAGATGGTTTTGTTGGAAGCGTTTGTTTTTCTATGTTCTCGCGCTTTCCTCTTGTTTTTTTCTTCGTATTAGCGGAATTTTTTTCTTGAGTTTGGTTTTGTGCAGTTTGGTTTTGTGCAGTTTGGTTTTGCGTATTCGCGTCTTGCGCGTTTAATTCTGGTCTTAATTGTATAGCTCGCGCTTGCGCAATACTATTCCAGTTAACTGGCGCTGCAATTATTGCTAGTCCAACGATTGCACAAATCACTATTACCGTTCTTCTCAAAACAAACGGCAATCTTATATTCTTGCTTTTAACGTTTAACGTATCTGAAGATAAATCAGGAGATAAATCAGAGTTTTTCGCGTCAATATTATCCGAGATAATATCGTCTTTCTGGCTAATGCTAAGAGTTATATGTTTATTGGCAATAGGCATTTCGAATATTCTGTAAAAAACTTCTGCTGCAATAATAACTATTACGCATTGTCCTGCCTGTTCCCAAAGAGTTATCTGTGTGGTTCTTGTAGCAGGGTTTAGTATTTCTAGAATAGGGAAGTGGACTATGTAAATCGCAAAAGATCTTACTCCTATATATTTCAGTGGAGCAATTTCAAGTATTTTAGTGCAAATACTATTTTTCTGTAGGCATGACCACATTAAAATCGCGCAAACTATTGCGAATATCGTGTATCCGCCGTAAACAATCCAGGTTTTTGAACCGTCTTCTTTCACTAAGCACCATAGAATAAAAATTAACGCAGCCAATCCTATAATCGATTTTTGTAGTGTGCTTAGAGGTTTTTGAAGAGTTTTTGCTATTTTCGCGAAGTTACCAGATTCTGATTTATTTTTTAGATCAGTTTTTACGTTATTGGTGTTTTCTGACTCGTTGGTTTGTTGCCACTTTTCCTCTGCAATTTCATTATTAGATTCATTGGATTCGTCATATTCGCCATCTTTATCAGATTCCATCATGTTTATTTGCAATCCTGCTCGTAAATCAGCTGGTATCGAGGCTTCTGAGGATTGGCTTTTATCTTGCGCATTTTGCGCTTCTATCTCTGATGAATCTTCTATTTTTTCGATTTGTGTTTTTTCTCTTTTGTTTCCAAAAATATATCTACAAGCATCCGCAATAATTTTGAGAATAGAACGTCCGCTAAACCATGTGAAATACATTGCGAGTAATGCACCAATTAAGAATTCTCCAGCTCGAGTGTCAATAGAGTAATACACGCGAGCAATGGTTTGACCATCTCCATAAAAAAGGGTAATTGCTAGGTTTGCCAACGAACATGCAAGCATAAGAATCGCAGCAACGCACATTCTTACAAATTTAGAGTGCACAATTTTAAGAATCACCCATAGTATAATCGGCCAAAATACAAAGATTTGCATAATAAGTCCCAAATACCAAAGGTGTTTTATTGGGGATGGTAGTCCTGATTGTTCAAAGTAAGATACTTTTCGCAAAATATACGCCATATTGCTTGTAAAGCTAGCGCCTGTTAGTGCGTCAGATTGCAGTTTTGTTAAAAGACTTGGTGAAAATAGCCACATTAGTGGTGCACTCAGAGCAATAATCCCTATAGTAGACGGCCAAATTCGTTTTACGCGTTTAAGCAAGTATTTTAAGTAGGCGATTATTGTAGACTTTGTTTGTGTTTTGGTTTGTTCGTTGGTTGCTGGCGACTTTTGTGCATTTGATGTTTCAAACATTTTTAGCAGAGATACAGTGCTGAAGTATCCAGCCATAACAAGAAACATTGTTACTCCCAAGAATCCTCCTGGAAGTACTATTGGACGTAGGTGGAACGCTACAATCGCAATAACAGCAATAGCACGCATGCCATCTATTGCAGCGTTACGTTTGCTTGTAGTGTTAGCTGCGTTGTTTATCTCTGTCATTTTGCCTGCAACTTGCTAATACGTGGTTTAATTTTGGTTGTGGGCATGAATTGTTTTATGACTAACATCGCCCAAAACGTAGTCATATTATCTACGTATTAAGACACTGTAGTTAGTTATAGCGTGTCTTAGTTTTTCCCTAGTTTTTCCTTGATTTTTCTTATGTTTTTTGCAAGTTTTATAAAATTTTTTAATATGAATTTAAATATTTTTCAAGGTAATTATTCGTTTTTATTAAGATTTTTCTCTGCTATTTTTTAGTGCGGTTGCTTTCGACTTTTGTTTGCTAAAATGCCAATGTTATACAACGCGTTTTACGTGCTCTTTGCTGCGCGCTAGAGTTAGACTGAACAGTCTAATTTAGGTGTATAAACGTTAGATTGATAAACAGTGTGTTTTACGCATTATTTTACGCATTAAGGAGTA
The DNA here is from genome assembly GCF_040427915.1 of Gardnerella vaginalis. NCBI lineage: Bacteria > Bacillati > Actinomycetota > Actinomycetes > Bifidobacteriales > Bifidobacteriaceae > Gardnerella > Gardnerella vaginalis. The sequence continues at coordinate 667,541 of NZ_JBETXJ010000002.1, forward strand.
AACATGGCAGAAACATTCAATGTTGTGGTAGAAATCCCACGCGGATCCAAGAATAAGTACGAAGTTGATCACGAAACTGGTCGCGTTTTCTTGGATCGTACCCTTTTCACAGCTATGGGTTATCCAGATGATTACGGTTACATTGATGGAACTTTGGGCGAAGATGGTGATCCACTCGATGCTCTTGTTATGATTCCAAACTCTGTGTTCCCGGGATGCGTTGTTGAGTGCCGCGCTGTTGGCTTGTATCACATGGTTGACGAAGCTGGCGGAGACGATAAGGTTTTGTGCGTTCCAGCAGATGTTCGCTTCGACGATATTAAAGATATTGACGATGTTAACGAGTATCACAAGGCTGAAATCAAGCACTTCTTCGAGCAGTACAAGGCTTTGGAGCCAGGTAAGGAAGTTCTTCCTGGTGACTTCTGGGCTGGAGTTGAGCAGGCTGAAAAGGAAATTGTCGCAGCTCGCAAGCGTCTTGAAGAAAGCGAAAAGTAGTTTTCGGGATTGGTCGTAAGCTTCCGAGCGTTTTAGAAACGCGTTTGCTAGTGTCTAACACATTTTTATGTGTTAGACACTTTTTTATTTTAAAAAATTTAAGCTATTAGTAGCATTCCTAAACCAGTTGCGTAAACAACCATTCCGCCCATCATCACGGGAATTAAAGCAGTACCAACTTGTGGCAAAAGCATGTCAGTATTGTATTTTGCATCTTTAACCCAAAGATGAGAAAGACCAGCTAGAACAATCACGGCAAGCAAACCCAATACTGCTACCAGTACGCCAAGTTCTAGAATACGCACGGAGAATGTGAAACGAATAATCGAAGGCAAAAAAAGCCATCCTGGAAGAGCTGCACAAGCAATACTTGCGGTAAGAGAGTGTGAAATATTTCTTACAAGATTAGATCTCTCTTCCCTAAGCATTTGACGACCAAAGCTAACAAAAGTTGCAGCAACAAGAATTAGAGCAAAGCTCACAGCCCAACGTTCATATGGGTGAATAGCTGCAATGAACTTATCCATACTAACTTCTGTATTATCGATTACGCTGCTAGGAAGCCAACCTTTTAAAGCTAATGCTGCGCACCACATAGATGCGATTCCAGCACAAAGCGGAATAGCTTTATCTGCTGTAGAACCTTGTAGCGGCCAGAAAGTAACTAGAGCAAGAAGAATAATCACGCAAACTGTTATAACGGCTTTTGCTGTGGCTATTGGCAGAATGGCCGCAATTGCTAAAAGAGCTATAGCAACGAATTGAGTTACAACAATCGTAATGTGATTATGCATTGCATTATGTGCGATGTTATCGTTGCTCATATTACGCTCCTATCGCGTTTTATAAGATAATTTTAATAAAATATTTAGCCGTATTAACTTATTTTATATGTAAGCGTACACTTGCATGCTCCGATTCGTATTAAGTATCTTAAGTATGGATTACAATTCTCTTTTAACAGCTTGATTTTGAATTTGTTATTCAATTCTATGCGTTCTGGAGGTATCAATATGACGGATATTACATTGATGACCTCTTGTGCCGCGCCTGCAAAGGTTTTGCCATCTTTGACTCTACTTTCGCATAGAGTGCGAGTGCTCCCAATGGAACCGTCTAGTATTCTTAAGATGCCAGAAAACACTATTCTTCTTGTAGATGCTAGAGAAGATTTGTCTTTGGCGAAATCTTTATGCTCTATTGTTCGTGCTTCTAATTTAACAATGTCTGTTATCTTAATTCTTACAGAAGGCGGATTCACGGTTGTTAATGCATCTTGGGGTGTTAGTGACGTTATGCTAACAACCGCTTCGCCAGCCGAAGTAGAAGGTAGACTTAGACTAGCTTCTCAACGAGGTGGGTCGGCTGAATCTACTTCTAAAGAACATGCAGTTGATTCTGGTAGCGTGGAAATTAACAGTAGCGGCCAAATGTGCTCTGGTGATTTAGTCGTAGATACGCAGAGTTACACGGTTAGCTTGCACGGAAAGCCTATTGATTTAGCGTATAAAGAATTTGAGCTTCTTAAATACTTTGTTCAGCATCCTCGGCGAGTATTCACTCGTGCTCACTTACTTCAAGAGGTTTGGGGTTACGATTATTACGGTGGAACTCGTACAGTAGATGTCCACATTCGTAGGCTACGTGCGAAATTAGGCGTTGAATATGAGCACGTTATTGGAACGGTTAGGAATGTTGGGTATCGTTTCGATCCTTTAGAGTCTCAGGATGAAGTTGTAGATTCTGCAGATTCTGATAATAATGATTCGTCGGCGGCTTCCGACTAGAATTCCTGTAGCGGATTAGTGGTTTATTATATTGGTTAAATTACAAAACGTAAATAGTAGTCAAGAATCATCTTCCGATCCTAGAAAATCTAAAAAAATTGCTAGGATGAGCGAAGAGTATCGGATTTTATGCGAAGAAATACCGAATCCAAAGTGTGCATTAAATTTTACAAATCCATTTGAACTACTAGTGTCCACTGTTCTCAGCGCACAAACCACTGATAGACGTGTAAATATTGTAACGGAACAACTTTTTAGAACTTATCCTACTCCAAAAGATTTAGCGCGCGCACCAATATATAAGGTACAAGAGATCATTCATCAACTTGGATTTTATAGAGTAAAAGCGCAGCATATTATAGAGCTTTCGCAAAAACTTATGGACGATTTCAATGGTGTAGTTCCAAATAATATGGATGATCTCACAAAACTTCCAGGTGTAGGAAGAAAAACAGCAAACGTTGTATTAGGCAATGCTTTTGGTATCCCAGGGTTTCCAGTAGATACCCATGTTATGCGTGTAACGTCAAGGCTTAGATGGAGAAGTGATTGGAAAATTGCTAAGTCAGATCCTATAAAAGTTGAGCGTGAAATTACATCTTATTTTCCGCCAGAAGAATGGACTAATTTGTCTCACCGACTTATTCTTCATGGTAGAAAAATATGTACAGCTAGGAATCCGCATTGTGCTGACTGCCCTCTAAGATTTCTGTGCCCATCTGTTTCGCTGTAGCTATGTTGTAGGTTTTGTTGTGGTTTTGTCGTGGTTGTCGTAGTTGTGACGTAACGGATTTTTCTAATATCTCATATAATCAACTTTTAGAATATTCTTAGGGTATTTTTAGATTATTTTCTGCATAAATTCTACGTATGATTCAATCGATGATATAGACTGTTGGCTATGTCTGAATTTGAAAGATACTCATCTGGCTCGCATTTGAGAAAAGCACGTTATGCAAAAAAAGCTAAAAAAGGCGTGTCCTCATGGGTTATTTTTATAGTCTTAATTGCCATTATGTCTGTTGTTGCATGGGGCGGATGGCGATTTTTAGATGGAAGATCAATTATTCCAGAGAGTATTGTTCCGGCATCAAGCTCAGTTTTAAAAATAGGCTTGCGTACAGCCCCAGCATCCTTAGATATTAGGACTGACGACAGTGATTCACTGCAACAAGCTCTTATTGAAAACGTTTATGAAACACTTATTAAACGAGACGGCAATAATGCTTTAAAACCAGGTCTTGCTCAGTCTTGGAGCGTATCTTCCGACGGTTTGAATTATAAGTTTAGGATTCGTTCAGGCGTGAAGTTTGCAAATGGAGACGTAATGGACTCTGGCTCCGTACTGCAATCACTTCAACAAGGTATTACAAAAAGCTATCCAGGCTATGAAAAGTTGACGAATATTACAAGCGTATCTAACTCAGGACCTAATATTCTAAACATTTCATTAAAAATGCCAGATCCATTACTGCTGCGAAGATTAGCAGGTAGAGCTGGAATTGTATATGACACTCGCGCTTCATTAAACTACGCTTCAGACGCTATGGGAACAGGACCTTTTAAAGTTAACGGATATAGTAAAGGTTCAGACCTTGTTCTTGTGAGAAACGACAAATATTGGGGTACAGCATCTGGCTGCGCTAGCATAACTCTTAAATACTTTAATGACGATACATCTTTAGCAAATGCCATGCAGAATGGCGATATTCAAATGGCTGTTCCTCTTGATGGCAATGAAAACAAACGTATGGCGTCAATGCCAAATACTCAACTTGTTGAAGGCCAGAGCACTAGAATACGAATGATTGCGTATAACACTGGAATATCGTCTATTTTCTGCGATCAGCACGTTCGTAGAGCGAGCAGTTACGCAATGGATATAAACACTGTTTTATCGGCTGATCCATTTGGCGGTCAAATTGTGCGCGGACCAATTTCCCCATTGTCGCCAGGATACGAGGATTTAAGCGGCACTTATCCACATGATCCTCAAAAAGCTCGATCTCTATTCTCATATTTCTCTGCTGCCTACCTTGGTAAAATTACATTCCTCGTACCTCTTGGAATGAGCAATATTGGTAATGCGCTTGGTTCTCAGCTAAACGCTACTAGCGGTTTCCGTGTGACTGTAGAAGAAGTAGATGAGAACACCATGAAACAGCGGATTCATGATGGTAAATATGATTTAGCACTCACATGGATGAATCACACTTTGGATTCTGGAGCGTATGCAGACACAAAGTCTACTTATTTGTTCCAAGATCACGAGTCTCAGAAATATTTTGCCCAAGCAATGAAATCACCCAATGCAGAAGGGTATGAGTCAAATATCAAACAGTATGCTAGAGAGTTGAATAATTACGCTGTTTCTGACTGGATGTATGCGCGAAAGAGCATTGTGGTAGCTAAATCTAATGTTAGTGGATATCCTACAAACATGACTGATCAGCTTTTGCCATTGCACGATGTGAGCGTAAAGTAAATCCAAGATTATTTCAGGAATATAAGTGCGTGTGGTTTGAGATTAGTCGCAAGCAACCGTTGATTTGAATAATTTTTACAAATATTAGTAAAAATATTGACGTTGTCGCGCTGAGTTTCTAATATTCAGTTCATGAGCGAACAGGATAATAACACAGTAAAACACGCACATTTAACGCCTCTTCCTAACAAAGTTGGCGTTGATGGTCTTGAAGACAAGTGGCGTAGTAATTGGGACGAAGCTAAGACTTACGCATTCCATAATTCTCGCGATCGTAAGGCCGTATATTCTATCGATACGCCGCCTCCAACAGTTAGTGGCCACTTGCACGTTGGTCACGTATTTTCTTACACGCATACTGATGTGATTGCGCGATATAAGCGCATGCAAGGTTTTGACGTGTTCTACCCAATGGGTTGGGACGATAACGGCTTGCCAACAGAGCGCCGCGTGCAAAACTATTACGGTGTGCGAGTGGACACTTCGCTTAAGTATGACCCTGATTTTAAGCCGCCATTTGAAGGCACAGAAGGCAAGAAGATTGAGGCAAAAGATCAGGTTCCTGTAAGCAGACAGAACTTTATTGAGCTTTGTGAGCGCTTGACTTCTCAAGATGAGAAGCTTTTTGAAGCATTGTGGCGCAGGCTCGGTCTTTCTGTAGACTGGTCGCAAACTTACCACACTATTGGCGAGCAGCCTCGTCGAGTTGCGCAAAAAGCATTCTTGCGCAATCTTGCTCGTGGAGAGGCTTATCAGAAAGATGCTCCAGGATTGTGGGATGTGACTTTCCAGACCGCAGTTGCACAAGCTGAGCTTGAAGCGCGCGAGTATCCTGGTTTCTACCATAAGATTGCGTTCCGTTTTGAAGATGGTACGCCAATTTATATTGAAACTACGCGCCCAGAGTTGCTTGCTGCTTGCACTTCTTTGATTGCGCACCCAGACGATGAGCGTTACAAGAAGTACTTTGGTCAAGAAGTCTACTCACCGCTGTTTAAGGTGAAGGTTCCGATTTTGGCGCATCCTGCAGCTCAAATGGACAAGGGTGCTGGCATTGCAATGTGCTGTACTTTCGGTGACGTAACAGACGTTGAGTGGTGGCGTGATTTGAATTTGCCAACCCGACCAATCATTCAGCGAAACGGCCGCATTGTAATGACGACTCCTGATTGGATTACGGACGAGTCTGGCCGCGAAATGTTCGAGAAGATTGCTGGCAAAACCACGTTCTCTGCTCGCAAGGAAGTTGTTGAAGCTTTGCAAGCAGCTGGAGATATGGAAGGCGATCCAAAGCCAACAAAGCGTATGACGAACTTCTACGAAAAGGGCGATAAGCCTTTGGAAATCGTCACTTCTCGCCAATGGTATTTAAAGAACGGCGGCACAGACGAAAAGTTGAACGCTGAGCTTATTGAGCGCGGTAAGGAACTTAACTTCCATCCAGACTTTATGCGCGTGCGCTATGAGAATTGGGTTCACGGCTTGAATGGTGACTGGCTTATTTCTCGCCAGCGCTTCTTCGGCGTGCCATTCCCATTATGGTACCCAGTAAACGAAAATGGGGAAGTGGATTACGAGCATCCTTTGACGCCTAGCGAAGACAGTTTACCAATCGATCCAACTATTGACGTTCCAGAAGGATTTGATGAATCTCAGCGAGACCAGCCAAATGGCTTTACTGCTGAGCAGGATATTATGGACACTTGGGCTACATCTTCCTTAACTCCACAAATTGTGACTCGTTGGGAAGAGCCAGGTGAGGAAAATCAAGCTTTGTTTAAGGCTACTTTCCCAATGGATTTGCGTCCACAAGGCCAGGATATTATTCGTACTTGGCTGTTTAGTACGGTTGATCGCGCGCATCTTGAAAACGGCTGCTTGCCTTGGAAGCATGCTGCGCTTTCTGGCTGGATTCTTGATCCTGACCATAAGAAGATGTCTAAATCTAAAGGCAACGTGGTTGTGCCAAATAAGCCAATCGAAGAGTTTGGTGCGGATGCTGTGCGCTACTGGGCAACTTCTGCAAAGCTCGGCTTGGATGCAACTTACGACGAAGGCCAAATGAAGATTGGCCGACGCCTTGCGATTAAGCTTTTGAATGCTACAAAGTTTGCGCTCGCGATTGGTCGTGAAAACGAGGAGCATCAGGTTCTTGAGTCTGCCAGTGCGGATTGGGATTTTGCAGATGTTACGGAAGTTTTGGATCGCTCTGTTATGGCAAAGCTTGCATCCGTTATTCGTACCGCAACTGATGCGCTTGAATCTTATGAGCATTCTAAGGCTTTGGAAGCAATCGAAACCTTCTTCTGGGAGTTCTGTGACGATTACATTGAGCTTGCAAAGAATCGTGCTTATGGAACTGCGGAATCCACTGGGCGCACTCCAAGTGAAGCTGCTGTAAAGTCTGCTCGCACAACTCTTGGCCTTGCACTCGACGCTTTGGCTCGTTTGCTTGCTCCTTACTTGCCATACGCTACGGAAGAAGTGTGGAGCTGGATGCATGAAGGCGAAGGTTCTGTGCATCGTGCTAGCTGGCCATGCGCTAAGGCGTATGAGGCTGCTGCAAACGGTGTTTCTGCAGATGCTTTGGCTTACGCGGGCGAGGCTTTGGCTACTTTGCGCAAGATTAAGTCTGAAGCAAAAGTTTCTATGAAGACTCCTATTTTGCAAGTGACTTTGAATGTTGCAGATAATGCTTATAAGGCTGTTGAGGAAACTTTGGATGACGTTGCTGAAGCTGGACGCGTTACTGGAGAAGTAAAGCTTAACGCTGTTAAGGCAGCAGTTGCTGGAGATTCTTCTGATTCTGAATCTGAATCTGCGGAATCTGATGCAGCTAATGTAAACGTTTCTGTTGCTCAAAGCGAACTCGGCGAAGCTCCTGCGAAAAAGAAGTAGTTTGCAAATAGTCGAAAATAATTAGTCGCAAAACAAAAGCGCTGGAAGTCAATCTTCGACCCCAGCGCTTTTTGTGTATTTAAAAACTAAGCATAATCACTTATTATAAATCCTGCTGCGATGGTCAATATCCACAACAAAAACGGTCAGTACATTATTTTCAATTGCACAAATCATTCTGTAATCCCTTACTCTATATCTCCAAAATCCCGAATAGTTACCAGTTAGTGCTTTGCCTCTGATTCGAGGATTGTCGAGATTGCTAATTTCACGAAGTTCCTTAACGATTTGCTTAGCAATTGTTTTGTCAATTTTCCCTAGCTGTTTTTCAGCTCTTTTAGATAAATTAATCTTCCAGATCAAGGCGCTTCACCACATCGTCGAGTGGAGATGTTTCTAATTCTCCACGTTTGTATGCTTCAATATCTGCCATTAGTCCATATTCATGTTCAAGTTCATCGATTTGAGCTTCTAGCGCTTGATTCATGTAAAATGAACGAGTGCGGTGAGTGGTTTTAGCGAGCTGATCATAACGATCTAAAACGTTGGAAGGTACTCTTAATCCTGTAATTGTTGCAGCCATTTCTAATCTCCATTGTAAAACATGTAAAACATATATTACACTATATGTCGAATAATGCAATCCAATACATTGCAATCGCGAAGCATCGCGCGGTAACGCTAGACTGTAAACCATGAATCCAGAAAGCTTAAGTGAATTAATTGAAAAAATTGCTAAAGATTTAGTAGCAAGCGGTAAAGCTGGCAGTTTAACAGAAGATTTGATTCCTGCTGCCGAAAAACTTGCAGTTATGCGACCAAAAGATCGCGCACACGGCGATTGGGCCACGAACGTTGCTATGCAGCTCGCTAAAAAAGCTGGTATGAAGCCTCACGATTTAGCTGAACTTTTTGCCGAGCGTTTGCAAGAAGCAGAAGGTATTTCGCTCGTAGAAGTTGCAGGCCCTGGCTTTATTAATATAACGCTTGACTCTGCTTCTGCAGCGGCTGTTGTTGACGAAGTCTTAAAGCAGGGTGCTGATTTTGGCAAAAATACTCATTTGAGCGGCAAAACTTTGAATCTTGAGTTTGTTTCCGCGAACCCAACTGGTCCAATCCACATTGGTGGCACGCGCTGGGCTGCAGTTGGTGATTCTATGGCTCGAGTCTTGGAAGCGAACGGCGCAAAAGTTGTGCGCGAATACTACTTCAACGATCATGGTGAGCAAATCAACCGTTTTGCTAAGTCTTTAGTTGCTGCAGCTCATGGCGAAGAAACGCCTGCAGACGGCTATAAAGGCGCGTATATTAACGAAATTGCGGACGCTGTTATAAAAGAAGCGAATGCGGACGGTGTTGACGTTCTTTCTTTGCCTAGAATCGATCTTGGAAAAGATGAAGAAGGTTTGCCACTCGGCGAAGGCGATTCCGAGCAGCGAGAAGAGTTCCGAAAGCGTGCAGTGCCAATGATGTTTGCGGAAATTCGCAAATCAATGCGCGATTTTCGCGTTGGTTTCGACGTGTGGTTCCACGAAAACAGCCTGTACGAGGACGGCGAAGTTGAGCGCGCTATTGCAGACTTGCGTGAGCGCGGAGACATTTTTGAAAAAGATGGCGCAACTTGGTTTGAGTCTACTAAGCATGGCGACGACAAAGATCGCGTAATTATTAAGTCCGACGGCAACTACGCTTACTTTGCTGCAGATATTGCGTACTATCGCAACAAGCGTCACCGCGAGCAGAATCCTGCAGACGTAGCAATCTACATGCTCGGCGCGGATCACCACGGTTATATTGGCCGAATGATGGCAATGTGCGCGGCTTTTGGAGACAAGCCAGGCGAAAACATGCAGATTCTTATTGGTCAGATGGTAAACGTTATGAAGGACGGTAAGCCAGTACGCATGAGCAAGCGTGCTGGAAACGTTATTACGATTGACGATTTAGTTGATGCAATTGGTGTTGACGCTTCGCGTTATTCGCTTGCTCGCACCGACTACAACACAAGCGTTGATATTGATTTGGATTTGCTTGCTTCTCACAGTAACGATAATCCTGTGTACTACGTGCAATACGCTCACGCACGCAGCTGCAATGTGGCTCGAAACGCGGCAGACGCTGGAATTAGTGCAGACGGAGCTGATTTAAGCTTGCTTAATACTGAGGCAGATGGCGAAGTACTTGCTGCTTTGGCTCAATGGCCTGCAGCTCTTGCACAAGCTGGCGATTTGCGCGCTCCGCACAGAGTTGCGCATTATCTTGAGGATTTGGCTGCAAGCTACCACAAGTGGTACAACCTTGAGCGCGTAGTGCCAATGGAGTTGAGCGACCCAGAAAATCGCTTGCCAGAAGCGGAGCGTGAGGCAGTTCGCATCGCAAAATGCCCAGAGGCAGCACGTGCAGCAGCGCGTTTAAAGCTTAATGCTGCTGTGCGCACAGTAATCGCCTCTGGCCTTGATTTGCTTGGAGTTTCTGCTCCAGACAAGATGTGATTTAGCGCATTTGCCCTTTATTTAGGACGCTAGCTTTTATGTTAGCGTCCTTTTATTTTTACAAAAAGACACGCGCGAAATTGCAAATTTTTTTCGATTAAGTACATGCGATTTATTAATATACCCCCTAATATTATTTTTCGGTTTCAGTTTTGTTATTCAATGCGTTAAATAATATGCTTAAACAATTTTCACCATATAGGAGGTGTAAGCATGAGCGTCACAACACAAAGTGTCAGCACAGACAGTGCCCCGAAAAAAAGGAACTTGACAATTATTGAATCCGCGTACGTGGCGGTCATGTTGTTTGGCATGTTCTTTGGCGCTGGAAACCTGATTTTCCCAGTATTCCTTGGTGCTAACGCAGGAAACAATTCTGCTCCTGCAGCATTAGGCTTTATTGTTACTGGCGTTGGCTTGCCATTGTTAGGCGTTACTGCTCTTGCAATGAGCCGTGCAAACGGTCTTTTTGAACTTTCAAGCAAAGCTAGCAAAAAATACGGCATGTTCTTTACATGCGTTCTTTATTTAACAATCGGCCCGTTCTTTGCAATTCCGCGCTGTGCAACAACTTCATACACTGTTGGATTGGAGCGAGTTATTCCGCAAGACGGGAACGGTCAATTGTACTTGTTCTTGTTCTCTGTAGTATTCTTTGCGCTCGCGTTCTTCTTTGCTATGAAACCAAGCGGAATACTTACGTGGGTTGGTAAAGTTCTTACGCCAATCTTCCTTGTGTTCCTAGCGATTTTGGTGTTTACCGCACTATTTTCCCCTATAAGCGGTGCTTCTTCAGATGCTGCTCCTATGGGAAATTACGTTAATAAGTCATTCTTTACGGGATTCTTAGATGGTTACAACACAATGGATGCTTTAGCTAGCTTGGCATTTGGAATTGTGGTTGTTAGTACCATTCGCCAGTTTGGTGTAAAAGATCCTAAAGATGTGGCAGTAAATACTGCTCGCTCTGGATTCTTTAGCTGCTTGCTAATGGCTTTGATTTACGTTGCAATTGTTGTTGTTGGTGTGCGTAGCCGCGCGTTATTCCCACCTGCGGAAAATGGTGGTGTAACTTTGGCACAAGTTGCACGCTATCATCTTGGAAATGCTGGCTTATTCGTGCTTGCTGCAACTGTAACGCTTGCCTGCTTAAAGACTGCGGTTGGATTAATCGTAAGTTGCTCGGAAACCTTCTCTAAGTTATTCCCTAAGGGTCCTAGCTACCGTGTTTGGGCTGTATTAATTACGCTTGTTTCGTTTGGTCTTGCAAACTTTGGATTGAGCGCAATTATCGAATACGCGGTTCCAGTATTGATGTTCTTGTATCCACTGTCAATCGTATTGATTCTTTTGGCTTTGTGCGGTCGACTTTTTGGAAATTCCAAAGTCGTGTACGCTTGGACACTTGGTTTTACTGGTGTTGCAGCTGTATTTGACTTTTTGAATAGTTTGCCATCAGCTTTGCGCGACGCATTGCATATGAACGATATGTTGATTGTTGCTCAAAACTGGTTGCCGTTCTCGGAATTTGGAATGGCTTGGGTTTGCCCTGCTGTTGTTGGATTTGTTGTTGGCTATGTTCGCATGGTTATATGTGACAACAAAGGTATGGAAGAAGTGGCTCGTGTAGCTGCTGGTCCAGATCTTGAAGGCAGTGTTGCTAGTAGTGATGACTATTCTTCAAGCAGCTCTGAGTTTGACGAGCCTAATTTTGGCAATCAATCTTAGTGACTATTGGTATCTATTTGTATAGATAGTTGTAATAATAAATAATCGCCATATTGCTGCTCGTATGAGTTGCTATATGGCGATTTTATGCGATTTGCGACTAGCAGTTAGATGCCTACATGGGGACAAAATGTCCCCAGAGCGTAGGCTTGCGACTTGCGACTAGAAGTTGCCGCCGTTCCAACCCCAGTCAGTTGTTGCAGTGTAGCGAATGTAAGTGCGATCTTGTGGAATTCCAAGCTCGCGATTCAAAGCTGCCATAATCTGCTCTGTCAACTTTTCCCAAGCGGATCCTGGTACGCTGGATCCAAACACGTTCACTTCAACGTATGCTGCAGGCTTAGTATTATCTCCAGCAAAATAAATTGGCATGTTGTCTTCAAATGGGCACATAAGCCAATGTTCGCTTTTGCCTGGAACTGCGCTAATCGCCTTGCCGTACGCTGCTTTTAAGGCATCGCGCTGAGCAGGTGTAGTGCTTACGGAAACGTGAGTGTGAATAACTGGCATAATCGCTCCTTTGCTAAGTTTTATGAATTTGCTAAGTTTTATAAACTTGTATCACGCAACTTGCGTTACGCAATAATTATAGTGAATTGTTAGCCTCCGCGTGTTTAATTGAATGTATGAAAAAACTTATTGAACAGGTTGTTAAGTTTGGAATCGTAGGCATTATTGCGCTGATTATTGACGTAGCGTTGTTGAATCTGTTGCTTCTTGTACATTTTAATAACGTTGTTGCTGGAACAATATCTTTTATAATCTCTCTTATTTTTAACTACATTGCCAGCATGAAGTACGTGTTTAAACACCGCGAAGACATGGCTCGTTGGATGGAATTGCTGATTTTTGTTATTTCTGCAGTTATTGGTTTGCTTATCAACGATGCGATTATTTGGCTTAGCACGCTTGGAATGGCGCAAACTTTGCGTGGTACTGCGATTTACATGCTTCGCACAAACATTGGCAAGCTTATTGCAACAGTTGTTGTAGCTGTGTGGAATTTTGTTATTAGAAAATGGCTTTTAGATGATACAAAGTCGCAAAAACCTGGTTATGATGCCGCTAAGGACAATACTTTTGCGCATAAGTTGGGCGAGTGGTCGTTAAGTCACACTCCAAAAGGATGGAAGTAGGTTTGGAAGTAGGTTTAGAAAATATGCCAGCTACGACTATTCATTTTGTACGCCACGGAGAAGTAGAAAATCCAAATCACGTGCTTTACGAGAGGCTACCGGGATTCCACTTATCTAATCGCGGCTTAAAAATGGCTCGCGCTACAGCCAAATATATTGCGACTGTTCCGCAAATGCGCGGAATTAGTGCGATTTATTCGTCTCCTTTGGAGCGTACACAAGAAACGGCGCAACAAATCGCAAACGCTTTACAAATCAGCCCAATTATTTTAGACAATCGTCTAATCGAAGCGGAAAACAATTTTCGAGGAAAAAGAATCGGCTATGGCGAAGGCGCTTTGTGGAAAAACAACAATTGGAAGCTTGTATCTAACTTGTGGAAGCCGAGTTGGGGAGAATCTTACAAAAGTATTGCGGAGCGCGTTGGCGATTTTGCGTGCGAACAAGTGAAAAATCACCCAGGCGAACAAATCGTAGCTGTAACGCACGAATCGCCAATATGGTCTTATCGTCATTTGCTAGAAACGGGTCACGCGGAGCACAATATGCTTTTACGCAAAACGGCTTTGGCGTCAATTACGTCAATTACATATGATTGCGAAAATATGAATGTGCTTTCCATCACATATGTGGATCCTGCGGCGCGTGTGCAGTAGAACGTGTGGAATAATAAGCAGTAGACTTAAAAATATGCGTGAAAGATGCGTAGAAACCGTGTTTTTTAAAGCTTAATGCGAAGGAGCGTTATTATGGGTGATTCTGTAGAAAAGCTGGATTCACAGGCTTTAGATTTGCTTAAAGCCGCATCCATTGCTGCAGCGGATTTAACTAAATTGTGGCCTTTAAGCGAAGCACGCCATTTAGATAATGACGCAAAATATGCTGAAAACCTTGAGGTCAGGGCGATTCGCGCTATTGCTCGAATTGTTACGGATTTAGACGTTACTGTTCCAGATGCAGAATTTGTGTATGAGGGTGCAGATGTGATTCCAGGTCGTCCACAGGAGATAGTTGATGCTCTTTTGGCAGCAGCAAACGCTTACGACGATATGGATTTATGCTACGACCCAGACTATAGTGAAGCGCAAGAAGAACTAGAAAATAACACGAATGATGTTAGTGCTATTTTCAACAAGCTTGAATCTAATATTTCTAAAGACGTTAATGCAATAAATAGTGCAGCGGATTCTTTAGGTGTTGCAGGAAATTGGTGTGCTGAAAGTCTGCAGGATTCTGTTAGATGCGCAAAACAAGAGTGCGAACAATCATATGAACAAGAACGTGATTTTTACGCGTTAAATCTTGTAGAATCGCAAAAAATTACAGCAATACTGTCTATTCTTAAAAGTCTTATTGAAAAAACCAGCAACATTTACGAAACTTTGCCTATATTCCTATATGTTAACGAAGTGTGCGAGTGCGCTGGAGTTCCGCGAATGATGTTTAAGGACGATCAGTGGCGTGAGCTTGTTGATTGCGTAAAAAGTGGCAATGATGGCAATAATGGTGAAAATAGCAGAAATAACGAAAATAATATGAGCGCGCTGGTTGAATTTGCGGCTCCATTGCTTGAGCGTGAATGGTCAAAGCATAAGGAAGATGTTCTTTGGGACCCAGAAGAGGCTAAGAAGCTTGCAAAAGAAGAAGACGATAGAAAGTCTCGCGAAGCTCTTGCTGCTAAGTTTGCGCATGTGGAAGGTAATAAGGAATCAACGCAAGCTCTTGACTAGATTGGCACGTCCGTAACGCGCGGCACAATGGAACCTATGACTGATATCGAGGAAACTCAAGAAGTTGCTAATAATGCAACAAAATCCACAAAGCCTGAACTTCCAAAGAATGTTCGTGTGCGTTTTTGCCCTTCGCCAACTGGTACACCTCACGTTGGCATGGTTCGTACAGCGCTGTTTAACTGGGCGGAGGCTCGCCATACTCACGGCAAATTGCTGTTCCGCATTGAAGATACTGATAATGAGCGCGATAGTGAGGAAAGCTACCAGCAGATTATTGAGGCTCTTCGCTGGCTCAATATTGATTGGGATGAGGGTATTGACGTTGGCGGAGATAACGGGCCATACCGCCAGTCCCAGCGTATGGAAATTTATAAAGATGTAGCGCAAAAGCTTTTTGATGCAGGATACGCTTATGAGTCCTTCTCTACTCCTGAAGAAATTAAAGAGCGTAATATTGCAGCAGGTAGACCAGCTGAGTTTGGTTACGATGGCTACGATCGGAACCTTACTGAGGAACAGAAGCAAGCTTTCCGCGATGAAGGTCGTAAGCCTGCACTTCGCTTGAAGATGCCAAATGAAGACATTACTTTTAATGATTTAATTCGTGGCGAAATCACTTTTAAAGCTGGATCTGTTCCTGATTATGTGATTGTTCGCCCGAATGGCGATCCACTTTACACGCTTACGAACCCTGTTGACGATGCGTTAATGGATGTAAATGTGGTTTTGCGCGGTGAGGATATTCTTAGCTCCACACCTCGTCAGATTGTGCTTTACCGTTATCTTATGGAAATGGGTATTGCTAAGGAAACTCCGCTTTACGGACACATGCCTTACGTTATGGGCGAAGGTAAGAAGAAGCTTTCTAAGCGAGACCCTGAGTCCAACTTGTTCTTGCATAGGGATAATGGCTTTATTCCAGAAGGCTTGTTGAACTATTTGGCTTTGCTTGGCTGGTCGATCGCTCCTGATCGTGACGTGTTCACTATGGAAGAAATGATTGAAAAGTTTGATGTGCGAGACGTTAAGGCAAATCCTGCACACTTCGACTTAGACAAAGCAATTTCCATTAACGCTGAGCATATTCGCATGCTTGATTCGCAAGATTTCTTGAATCGTTCTGTGCCTTACTTGCATAAGGATGGCGTAGTAAGCGCGGACAATTGGGATGCGTTAACTGACCGCGAGCGTGAAGTGCTCACCGCTGCTGCTTCTCTTGTTCAGCCTCGCGTGCGCTTGCTTGGTGAGGTCGCTGGAATGGTTGGCAGTTTGTTAAGCGAAGATGGCTACATTGAGCCAGATGACGATGCGCGTAAACAGTTGAAGGAATCTGCAGGAGCTGTGCTTGACGCGGCTATCTCTGCTTTGAATGGCGTTGATGCTTCTGATTGGCATACTGATTCCTTGCACGAGCTTTTGAACAAGAAGCTTGTTGAGGAAGCTGGATACAAGCCGCGCTTGGCATTTGGTCCTGTGCGAGTTGCACTTTCTGGCCGTCGTGTTTCTCCGCCACTGTTTGAGTCCATGGAAATCGTGGGCAAAGACGTGACATTGGCGCGTTTGGCTGGATTGCGTGAGCATTTGTAAAAATGATTAAGCTTTAACGCGATTTGCCCCAATGCTTGTTGATTTTTGCTTGCATTGGGGCATTTTTGTAGCTGATTTGGGGATTATTTTTCGTTTGGTACGACACGCCGCGGTTGCGTATTGAGCAGTTATGTTGTAAAGTCGACATTTGTTGCGTCAAGAGGCGTAGCAGATAAATGAAGCCCCCGTCGTCTAGCGGCCTAGGACTACGCCCTCTCACGGCGCCAACACCGGTTCAAATCCGGTCGGGGGTACAAGACGGAACGGTTCCAAGAGCCGCGAAGCCTGCCAATTGGGGTATGGTGTAATTGGCAACACAGGTGATTCTGGTTCATCCATTCTTGGTTCGAGTCCAGGTACCCCAGCGAATAACCCTCGTATTTTGCGAGGGCTTTTTTGTATTTCAAAGATAAAAGATATAGCTTACATTGCTCGTACTTTTCTTGTTTGTTATATTTGTATCGCGCATGAGACATTTGTAACGTTTTTCGACTGATTTTCGTTATATTTGCATCATGTGAGCTACAAATATAACGCAAGCTATTGCTTCTGCTCTAATAGGCTCAGCGAATCGAGGTGATCTCGCGCATTGTGCAGCTCGAAGTCGTCGATTCGCGCAATATACACAAAGCATGACACAATAGTATGTAGTGTGTTTTTTGAAGGGAGCAGGTTCCGTGGGAAGTCGACAAACCTTACAGCGTTGGATGATTACAGTAGGTGGTGTCGAGCAGGCGCGCGTTGGAGCGGGTCAGTCTGTAGAGATCGGCAGAAAGCCTATACGACCTTTGCGCGAAGACGGTTTCATGCGTGTAGACATTGTAGATAATAAGCGCTCAATGTCTAAAAGACATGCGCTTTTTATAGTAGACACAAGTGGCGTGGCTACTATTCGAGATTTGCATTCTACAAACGGAACTTATCTTGTAAACGAAAGCGGCGATTTGCTGCGATTAGATCCAGATGTTGATTTTCATATGCCAGACAGCATTGTTCGCATGCAATTTGGAGACGTGCCAATTGACTTTGTGCGTATAGAAGAGCCAGCTCCTTTGGTTGAAAATAGTGCGGAGCCTGTGCGCGACTTGTTCTCTTATGCGGCTGACGGCTCAATTAAAGAGCCAGATGCTTCGGATTTGTCGGTCGATGATATTCTTGATATTCGTGCTGGGGAGCCAACAGGTGTTTTCCGTGCACAGTCTGTTTCGCACCCTAATTTAGTGTGGGATAATCAGTCCAAATTAAATGCTGCTGGTAAAGCTGATGATGTTTATAGTGCAAGTAAGACTGATATTTCAGTAAATCCTGTAAAACAAAGTGATCCAGTGATTGCTAGTCAGGTTGTTCTTCCTGTTGTGCGTGAAGATTTTGAGTCTGATGCAGAACCTCGTAATCTTTTTGATGATGCAGCACAAGTTAATGCAGCACAAGTTAATAGTGACAAAACTAATAGCGATGAAACTGTGAATCCAGATAATATTGTGGATAACAGTGCTGTTGCAGGTAATGCTGCTATTTCTGACAACAGTGTTGTTGCAAATGATTCTTTTGATTCTCACGATGTTCAAGACGATTCTAAAATTCAGGACTCGCAAAATGTAGATGTTGAAAACGAGGATCACACAACGCAAGATCAGAATACTGAACAAAAAGAGATAGCAGAAATTCAAATCAATTATCAAGATGAGAATGAATTACAAGATGGGGCAGAAGATGAGTCGCAAGCAACCGACGATTCATTGCAAGATGAACCTCAAATTCAACTAAATCATGAACAATTCATTCAATCCAATTCAGTCAATATTCAAGAAGATTCGCAATACACTCCAGCTTTTGAACCAGGGTCTGTGTTCGAAAAAGTGTCAAATGGAGAATTCAATGCGCATAAAGAAATTGTACAAGCAGGTGGATTCACTTCGGAAGAAGCTCAGAAAACCACTGATTTCTCTAAGCAGTTTGAGATAGCAAAATATCAAGAATTACTTCCATTTTTAGCCATGAATACAAGTCTTTATGACGATTTATACGCTTGGCTTTCAGCTCAAGGCAATGCAGACGTAGATGAAGCTTTAGCGCAAAATAGCGGGTATAACGCTTACCGCAACGCAGTAGGTTTATAAACAGGGGAGTTTAGTAGTATGAGCGGCGAACAGAATGATTTTATAAGCCAAGTAAATCAAGCGCATAATGCGAGTGAACAAAATTATCAAGAAGCTTACGGGCAGAATGCGCAAATAAAGCATGAAAGTGCGCAGGCTACAGCTTCGCGAGATGAAAAGTTAAGGCGAATAAACTCTTGGCGTGAACAATACAAGTCACAGCTTGCGCCTTCGCCGCTTGAAGACATAACGAAACTTTCCGCACAATTAGAATTAACGCATGCTCACCCATCTGGGATAGCGCAACTTTTTGCGAGTGGAAAAGTAACTCTTCAGGCGTTATTCCGCGATTCTGGAATGTTGCGCGCAGCAGGGCGCAGACTAGACAGGGTTTTTGAAGATAGAGACAATAAAGCGCACGAAAATGGTGTTTCGGAGCTTTCGCTTGTTGTTGGAGTGGCATCGTGGAGCGGTAATCATGTGCCAGTTTTAACATACCCAGTGCGAGTTATTCGAGACTCTGGCAAGGATGAAACATACGCAACAATCTACTTTTCTGGCAATGTGCGCTTAAACCATGCTCTTGTTCTTAGATTGCAAGAGAGAGGCGTGAATCTTAGTGAAGATGCGCTTTTTGACGGCGCAAACTATGAAAGCGGAACACCAGAAACGTCAGCTGTTTTTGATGCAATTTGTGCATCTGCTCGCAGCGTGTTCCCAGATTTTGATATTGAACGAGATATTGTTCTTGGATGTTTTACTGATTCGGGATCCAGATTTTTGGCTGAAACCGCTCAGATTTTGCAGGCGCTTAAAGTTGGGAATGTTGGAAACACTATGATTGATGCGGTTGCTGGCGATGAGCGTGCGCTTCAAGAGTTGGCGGCAAATGATAGGCAAGAGTATTCTCCACTAGATGTAGACCCTCATGGTGAATATGAAGTCGGTGATGTAGATAATGTTGTACGTTATGCATCTGGTTTAGCTGCTAATGGCGTTTCTCTGGCTTTAGACGTGGATGCTGGATCTGATTCTGCTTCTATCGCGGCTGCAATTTCTTCACGCTGTGTTCTTGCTGGAAAGTCCATTTTATATGTTCCAAATGTTATGGAACAACAGCGTCGATTCCGTCATGCTCTTAGTGCGAATGAGATTTCTTCGCTTGCGCTAGACGTTTCGGATTCTCACCTTGCGAAACATGTGGATTCTCAGCTCATAGCTGCAGTTGGGGCGCGTCAAAGCGTTGCTTCTAGCCGTTTTGAGCAGGTTTGTGACGAGTTAGTTGGTGTTAAAACTCGTTTAAATCGTTATTTGGGAGACTTGCACGGAGTAGATGAGCGTTGGGGTGTATCAGCGTATCAGACAATGCAAAATCTTGCTGCTATTGCAATGTTGCCTACTCATCCTTGTACTCATGTAAGACTAGATGTTGCTGCTGCAAGATCGCTTTCTGGTCATTTAGATGAATGGGCGCAAAAATTACATCAAGCAGATGAGCTTGGAGAATTTACGATAAAGCCTGAAGATACCCCGTGGTTTGGCGCGTCTTTGTTCAATGAGAATGAGGCTGTTGCTGTATATCAGCGCGTTGTAGATGTTCTACTAAAGCTCCTTCCTGCAGCACGCGAACATGTTAAATCAACTGTTCAAAACTGCGGTTTCCCTGTTCCTGCTACCGCACGCGAATGGGGTAGACAGGTTACGGTGTTAAAGAATCTTCGCCGAGTTTTAGATGTTTTCCAAGCAGATATTTTTGAACGTGATCTTAGCGCGATGATTGAAGCAAGTAAGCCTAAAGCTGTTCGCAAGCGTGAAGGTACAGTAATGGGCTTCTGGGAGCGTAGACGTCATATTAAAGAAGCGCGTAGTCTTTTGCGTGTAGGAGCTAAAGTAGATGATCTTCATGAGGCTTTGAAGATTGTTGCTCAGCAAGCTGCTCAGTGGCGTACTTTTGTTCCTCATGGAGGGTGGCCTGTGTTACCGCCTAAGTTAGATGAGATTGTTAGTACTCAGGAGCTTTTGGATCGTAATCTTGTAGCTCTTGATGCTGTTCTTTCCACCACGCGTTTGGGTGCTGATCTTGAAAATGTTGAGTTTACTAAACTTGATGAGCGTTTACAGGCTTTACATGACGATCGTGCTTCCTTAGATACTTTACCTGGTAGGTGTGTGATTGAGCGCGATTTACGCGGTGTTGGTTTAGAAGACCTTGTTTGCGATTTGCGTAGGCGTAATGTTACTGGTTCTGCGTTAGATGGTGAGCTTCACTTGGCTTGGTGGACTACGGTTTTTGAAGATATCGTTAATTCTTCCGCGATTATTTCTAACCAAGATGGTTCGGCTATGCAAGATGCTTCTGACCGTTTTGTTCAGGTAGATACTGAGCACGTGCGCTCTGTGGGACCTATGGTTCAACAAGAGACTCTAAAACGTTTGTGTGAACTACTTTTCTCTAGGTCTCAGGAAGCTAATCAGCTTCACACAACTCTGGCAAGTAATAGTTCTGGCGTGACTTTTACCAAATTGATGAATTCTCATGCAGATCTTCTTCTTGCTGCTAAGCCAATTATGGTTGCTATGCCTTCTACTTTGACTATGATGACTGAATTTAAGCCGATTGTAGACATTGTGATCCTTGATTCTGTTGAGCATTTGAGCAATATTGAGCTTCTTAGCATTCTCGCTCGTGCTCGCCAAGTTGTAGTTATTGCTCATAAGAATACGGTAAGTTCACAGAGCGTTAACGATTTAATTAGTGTTTTGCCTTCTGTACATGTTAAATCTCGTGCTACTAGGCGTTCGCTTCGTCTTGCCAATTTCCTTGAAAATCATGGGTATGGTTCGCTTCGTCACGATGTTCCTGTAGATAGAATGCAAGGTAAAGTTAAGCTTCACCAAGTTGAGGCTTCTGGTGTTCCTGTTATGTCTACTGGTTTGATTGAGAGCAGCCAGAGGGAAATTGACGAGGTTGTTTCCTTGATAAAACAGCGTGCTACGACTTTCACTGTAGTTTCTTCCAGCTATGTTCTTGCAGTTGTAACTCTTACAAGTGTGTTTAGGAATCGTTTAGGAGCGGAGCTTAAGGCTCTTGCTATTAAAGATGAAAATATGAATAGATTCCTTCGTCATGTTCGTCTTGTAGATGCTAGTGAGTCTGTTGGTGCTACCGCTACTGATGTTATTCTTTCATTATGCTATGCAAAAACTTCGCACGGTAGGCTTTTGCAACAATTTGGTGTTTTGGAAGAAGAAGGCGGTAAGGGCATACTGCTTGATTCGCTAGCGTTAGCTCGTAGGAATTTAGATATTGTTTGCGCGTTTAAATCTAGTGATATGGAAGATGAACGTTTGCATCAGGATGGTCCTAAGCTACTTAAAGAATTGCTTATTTGGGCTGAGCAGCTGGATGATAGTCCAGTAAATCCAACTGATTTTGACGAACCAAAACCTGAATATGATCAAGATAAGTCAGAAGATAAGTCAGAATCTGCAGGTACAAGTGTGGAGGCTTTTGATTCTTCAGTAGACAGTTTTAATAATGTTTTGTTTACTGATTTGGCGGATCGTATTCGCGCTCGCGGATTGTGCGTAGCGGTGAATTACGGATTTGATAAGGAACACAGTATTCCTCTTGTTGTTGGTTTGCCAGATAAGCCTTTTGCTCTTGCCGTTTTAACGGATGATATGAGATTCATGAATATAGAATCAACGCGTGAACGTCATCGCATGTTTGCTCAAGATCTAGAGTATCTTGGCTGGTCTGTTATGAATGTTTGGAGCGTTGGAGCATTCGTAAATCCTGAAAAAGAGGTTGAGCGAGTTGTTTCTAGAATAGGCGAGCTTTACGGTGAAGATCAGTGAGCTGTGGTAGGTGACTATAGGTGAGTGACTATAATCCCAATCGTAGATGTTCTAGAACGCATAATCGAGTAGTTCGTAAAGGCTCTGAGCTTTTTGATGCTGATGGCGTTAAGCTGGAGCCTTCGGATTTTCAGACTTTAGACCAGCGCTCTAAAGATGACGATAATCGTATTCTTGGAGAGCTTCCACCTCATTGGGCAGTTTTTAGTGAACGTGGTAGATAAGGCTGTTTTATCCTCGTATTGCAATAACCGCAAGGTTTGGAATAATAGATTGTGTATTTATTATCTGTAACGCAGACTCTGCAGACATGGCTAGTAACGCGTTTTGAGATGAATTACCTGTTTTGACTACTATTACGTCGCGGATAAATGAAATGTTTTTGTTTTCTTGAATAATGTCATTCTCGTTATTATCTCCTCTTGAAACTTTGCTAAATGCTATTGAAATATTTTCGCCAATGTTTAAATCTTGGTTGTTGCTTGCCAGTTTTATTGAAATCGTTGTAAATCCTGGTGGAATTTTTGCTTGTTGTGTAATCTGACTAGTAAAAATAGGCATGCCATATTTGATATTGCAGGTTGCGATAATAGCATTTTTGATCAAATCTTTATTAATAACATGATTAAAAACACCGTTTTTTGGCACGTTAACATAAGATAAATCGTCTTGTTTAATAAGAGTGCCTTTAGATATATCTCTAATTGCTACAGGTATGATTTGCGTTTCTTGACAGCTAGTAATCATATTTATTGCAATAAGTGTTGCAACGCTAATAAAAAATACGGTAAGCGCATTTAACAAAAGTGCTTTCTGCCTGCGTTTTAAAAGCATGGCTGGCACTTGATTTTCGTGCGCATCATGCGTGCTAGATGTGTTTTTTAATATTGATATCATGCTCATAGAAGCATCATCTAATAAAAGGTGATGCTTCTACAAGATATTTTTGTCAATGTGGTTAAAGGTTATTTTCTATTGTAAATCAGATGATTTTTATACACTTTTCCACAAATTGGTTAATAAGCGAAATTGCTTATGCACATTTCCACAAATTGTTTGTATCTGCTTGAAAAATTATTTATCAGTGCGATAAAATCCACTACCTTTAAAATTGATTGGTGGTGCAGAAAACACCTTACGAAGCTCTGGTTTTCCGCATTTTGGACACACTGTAATTGGGTCATCCTCAAACGATTGATATTCCGAAAAATCATATCCACATTGCTTGCAACGGTAATGATAAGTAGGCAACGGTTCCTCCGATCTTTATTTCCATCACATATCCTAGCTCATGCCCGCACCGCATGAAAGATGACTTAAAATATACGCAAAAAGACGCAGTAATTTGTAAAAATTTAATGTAATAATTCCTATAATTGCGACACGCCGAATTGATTTTGGCTCTTCACATCCGTAACGCACTTTATATTTATACGTATGGGTTATGAATCGGTGAGTGCGTTAATTGTATTAATCATCATCATAGCCTTAATGTTTGGTTGGTTGCCTAAGCGCACTGTTAACAGCATGAAGTCAATGTTGGAACACAGCGAAGATAGGTATTCACCTTCGCTGCATATTGTGGATGAGCGTAGTGCT
The DNA here is from genome assembly GCF_040427915.1 of Gardnerella vaginalis. Classification (NCBI taxonomy): domain Bacteria; kingdom Bacillati; phylum Actinomycetota; class Actinomycetes; order Bifidobacteriales; family Bifidobacteriaceae; genus Gardnerella; species Gardnerella vaginalis. Next base: position 691,444 of record NZ_JBETXJ010000002.1, read on the forward strand.
TCGCTGTTCCATGAGTGTAGTGGTGCGATGGCGAAAGGGGTTGGAATGCAACCGTCAGAGAAGCGATCGAATAAAAATAAGAACACTAAAAATAAGAGCAATAAGTCAAAGGTGTTAAGAGATAATTTTACTCCACAACATGTGGCTCGTATTCGTGCTCTTCGTCGCGCTGCGGTTCGTCGTCGCCGTATTTTGGTTTTTTCACTTGTTTTCTTGACCCTTGTGGTTCTTGTAGCTGGTTTGTCTGGATTATATTCTGCTTGGTTCGCTCTTATACCATTCGCTATGGTTTCAACAGTTCTTTACTTTGGTTCTATTGCGGCAAAGCATGCGCGAGATTGGGAAGCGCAAGTTGCTGCCTATAACAAATCTGCTGGCGTGCCGCAAAATTATGGTCAAAAAAGCTATGGTGAATCTGGTGAATCTATTGTGGAACCAGTTTTTGACGCGATTGTCAATTCTGTTGTAACTCATGAAGAAGAGTATCAAAATTATTCATCAGGCTCTGTTACACAATATTCGTCGAATACTCAAGACAATACAGAAACTTCTGTTATGCAGCAGCGTGAAATTAGTATGGCTTTAGAACGCGTCAATTCGCAGAATGCTAATGATTATATTGCTGCTGGTAATCAGTCATCGTCTTTGCCTGATGTGTCTGATTCGTCTGATTCTTCTAAATCTCATCAAGATTTAATATCTTTCTCGTTTGGGTCTGATTCTACAGAATCTTCTTCAAATGACAAGAATAATGGTCCGTTAAGCTTAGAAATAAAGTCCACTAAGCAGGTTGCTAAAGCAATTTCAGCTAAAGAACCGCTTTCTACTAAAGAATCTTCCGATAATAATGTGGAGCCACCAGTTAGTACTGAAGATTCATTAGGAAAAGCTGATTTGCGAGATGTTTTAGCTCGTCGCGCCGCATGAAAATAAGCTTAAAAGCAGATTAAAATACATATATTTTTAAAAAATTTTCCAAAATTTTAGCACTCTAGTTGGTAGAGTGCTAAAAACGCGCTATTATAAGTCACAGTGCGCGATAGTTTTGACGTGATCGTCAGCCTCGTCAATATTATTTGTGCGAATAGTTACATTTCTCTTAAGAAAGAGGTGGCGACAGTGTCGATTAAGCTCACACCGTTGGAAGATAAGATTATTGTTAAGCAAGCTCAGGCAGAAACTCAAACTGCTTCTGGCTTGTATATTCCAGATAACGCTAAGGAAAAGCCACAACAGGGCGAAGTATTGGCTGTTGGACCAGGTCGTCGCGACGACAAGGGTGAGCGCATTCCTATGGACGTTAAAGTTGGAGACAAGGTTCTATATTCCAAGTATGGTGGCACAGAAGTTCACTACGAAGGCGAAGATTATTTGATTGTTTCGTCTCGTGACGTTCTCGCAATCCTTGGCTGATTTTGATTAATTGTTTGGTTAATTTCTTTATTAATCATTTGTAATTAATCAAACAATATTTGAATCTATTTAACGCTGAAAATAACGGTTCGCCGCTGTTTTCAGCGTTTTTTGTTTAATTTGTTTAAGACACGACTATTATAAAATCATGGATTATAAACATCGCAGTATTCTAGATACTTTGCCAAATTACAAGCAAGGCAAACCAGCGCCCGCATTAGACGGTATTCGCGCATATAAGATTTCTAGCAACGAGAACCCATTTGAGCCGTTAGAAAGTGTGAAAAACGCCATTTCTAGCCGTGCGCTTGGGGTTATTAATCGTTACCCAAATATGCGTGGAACAGAAGTCGTAGAGGAGTTAGCTAAAAAGTTTAGCGTTACACCAGATGAAGTTGTGCTTGGCTGTGGCTCCACGGAGGTTATTACGCAACTCGTAGACTTAGTTGCAGGTCCTGGAGACGAAGTTATATACCCATGGAGAAGCTTCGAGGCATATCCAATTATTGTTACGGGCGCTGGCGCTACAAGTGTGCAAATTCCTAATCGTGCAGATGGATCGCACGATGTGGATGCAATGATTGATGCAATTAATGAGCACACGCGTCTTGTTATTTTGAACAATCCAAACAATCCTACATCCGCGCAACTTTCTGATGAGGATGCTAGAAAGGTTTTGGATGCTGTACCAAGCGACGTTTTGGTGCTTATTGACGAAGCGTATGTGCAATTTAACAACGCAAAGGGTACGGCGGATGGCATGCAGCTTTACCGTGAATATCCGAATGTTGTTGTTGCTCAAACTTTCTCTAAAGCCTACGGATTGGCTGGGTTGCGTATTGGATATGCTGTTGCTGCAGCAGATGTTGTAGAAGGAATGCGAAAAGTGGCTGTTCCGTTTGGAGTAAGCCAAATCGCACAAGTGGCAGCTCTTGCGTCTTTGGAACCTCAAGCGCTTGTAGAGATGCACAATCGCGTAGATGCGCTTGTTAAGGAGCGTGCGCGCGTTGTAAGCGGCTTGCGTGAGCAAGGTTGGAATATTGCTGAGCCGTATGCAAACTTCTTCTGGATGCCGTTTGGTGAAGGCACAGAGCGAGCTAATCAGCGTTTTGTTGAGGCAGGTCTTTCTGTGCGAGCGTTTGCTGGTGAAGGTATTCGCATCACAATCGCAGAAACCGAAGCAAATGACCGTGTTCTTAAAATATGCGAGTTTTTAAAGAAAGATGGTTTTTCGCTTAAATAATCATATTTTTGACCGCATTTAGATGTGATTTTTGCCTTTCGGCGTGTCTTAATCTTGCATTAGTCTCGCGTTCGTGGCAAAATAACAAAGTTGCCGTTTGGAGATATTCCTCTCCGCTCGGAAACATTGGCGGGTTACCAGAGCGGCCAAATGGGACTGACTGTAAATCAGTTGCTTCGTGCTTCAGTGGTTCAAATCCACTACCCGCCACGCCTCGATAGCTCAGTGGTAGAGCACTTCCTTGGTAAGGAAGAGGTCGTGAGTCCGATTCTCACTCGAGGCTCTCTGGCGGGGTAGCTCAGCTGGCTAGAGCGTACGACTCATAATCGTAAGGTCAAGAGTTCGAGTCTCTTCCTCGCTACAATGGCCAGCAGGAGTTGGTCAACACACAATATTCTAGAGGTGAACGAAATGGCAAGTAAGAGCGCAGACATCCGTCCAGGCATTACGCTTGCATGCACGGAGTGCAAGGAGCGTAATTACATCACGACGAAGAATCGTCGTAATACGCCTGATCGTCTCGAGTTGAGCAAGTTCTGCCCACGTTGCGGCAAGCATACTCTCCATCGCGAGACTCGCTAAGCGAGTGAGCTTCGGCGAAGTTTTGTAGCTTTATTACCCCGCGTTTTGCGGGGTTTTTTGTTATTTAGTGCTGTTAGGATTAGGCATATGAGTATGCAATCATCCTTATCTGGATCTGATAATCCAACTTTCGCAGACCTTACAACAATCGGAGTTGGGGGTACTATTGCTCGTTTTGTAGAACCTAATAGCAGGGTGGCTGTTATTGAAGCTGTAGAAGATGCCGATTGTGCGGGATTGCCATTGTGTGTTATTGGTGGCGGATCTAACATGCTCGTTAGTGATGAGTCGTTTAATGGAGTTGTTGTCCGTGATGCTCGGCGTGAAATTTGTGTTTTAGATGAGGCTGCTCCTAGCGAAGATGGTGTTGATAAGGATAGTGGAGATTGTTTAGTTCACGTTAGTGCAGAAGCAGGATGCAATTGGGATGATTTTGTATCGCACACGATTCAGCTTGGATTGGAAGGCGTAGAAGCACTTTCTGGTATTCCTGGAACTGTTGGGGCATCTGTGGTGCAAAACATTGGCGCATATGGGTCAGAAGTAGCGAAAAGTGTTGAATCCGTAGAGGTTTGGGATCGTAAAGACAAAACCACTTTTTATATGGGTCTAAAAGACCTTAAATTTGGTTACCGTACGTCTGTTCTTAAGCAAAGCATGTATAGGGCGCCTGGTGTTCCTGCTGATTGCTTTTTCCCAACGCCTAGATACGTTGTTTTATCTGTTACTTTTTGCTTAAAGCATTCAAAAACTGGTGTTGTTGCTCATTCGCAGCTTGCTCATGCGCTTGGAGTGCAAGTTGGGGATCGAATGGAAACAGCTAAGATTCGTCGCGAAGTTTTGCGTGTTAGAGCATCTAAGGGCATGCTTGAAGATGCTATGCGCTACGCAAACAAGTGGATGTGCTACGCAAAAAATGAAAGCGGCGTTGAGTCTGCGATTAGTCTTCAAAATGAAGACTATGTTTGTGGAGATTTGTTAGAAGGCGATTCTAAGTATGCCGATCGTCATAGTTGTGGAAGTTTCTTTATGAATCCGATTTTGACAGAATCTCAGGCAGAGTTGCTCCCAGAAGACGCTCCGCGATTTGATGCCACTTTGCCAGATGGATCTAAGGGCATCAAGACTTCTGCAGCATGGCTGATAGATCATTCTGGATTCCATAAAGGATTTAGGCTTACGCAAAACAATGGTATAAAAAGTGAGGCTGGGTTGTCTTCTTTGCACACTTTGGCATTGACCAATCGTAATAACGCAAAATGCAAAGATATTGTTGATTTAGCGCGCAAAATCATAGATGGTGTTTATGATTCTTTTGGCGTAAAACTTGTTCCAGAGCCTGTTCTAATCGGCATTAACTTAGATTGTTAATGTAAGTTGTTAACACAAATTTAGCATAATTTAACATAATAAATCGCGATTTGTGTTGTGATTTTCCGCTGAACACAGTACTATGCTCTTTTAATATCGTAAAAATTATTGTTTGATTGCACTTAATGTGTGTTGAACTGTATTTTTTGCGATTAATAACATATATACCCTTATATGGAATGTTTTAGACGTAGTTTTAGAGAAGGTTGGATTATGCAAATATGGAGAAAAAAGTCTGTTGAACAGACTATTGCAGAAACAATGGATGGTGATCGCCATCTTAAGCGTACGTTAAATGCATGGGATCTTGCCGTTATGGGCGTAGCTGTGGCAGTTGGTGCTGGCATCTTCTCCGTTGGTGCTCAGGCTGCAGCGTTCCACGCAGGTCCTGCAGTTATTATTAGCTTTATCATCGCTGGTATTGTTTGCGGAACGGCTGCAATGTGCTACGCGGAGTTTGCTTCGATGATTCCTGTTGCAGGTTCTGCATACACATTTACATATACCACAGTAGGCGAGCTTATTGCTTGGATTATTGGCTGGGATATGATTCTGGAAATGCTTATGGCAGGATCCGTTATAGCTAAATATTGGGGAGTTTATCTTAACGATTTAATGCACTTGTTTGGTCTTAACGTATCTACTTCGGTAAAGCTTGGTAATTTTACTTTTGATCTTGCTCCAGTAGTTATTGTTGCGTTCTTTACGATTATGCTTGTTGTTGGAACAAAGCTTTCTGCTCGTTTTGATGGTGCTTTAACAATCTTGAAGATTGGTATTGTTCTGTTCGTTGTTGTTGTTGGATTCTTCTACATTAAGGCTTCTAACTTCACTCCATTCGTTCCACCTGCAACAGACGTTGCTAGCGTTAAGGGTATTCACGTTTCTGGCACCATGAGCCAGCCGCTTTGGCAGTGGATTACTGGTATGCAGCCAGCTGTTTATGGCGTTACGGGTATTCTTTCTGGCGCAGCTCTTGTGTTCTTTGCTTTTATTGGTTTTGATGTTGTTGCAACTACTGCAGAAGAAACTAAGGATCCACACAAGAACATCCCTAGGGGTATTGGTCTCGGTCTTTTGATTGTGACTGTTCTGTACATTCTTGTGGCTGTTGTTACAACTGGCATGGTTTCATACAAGGATTTGGCTAAGCAAGAGGCTCCTTCGCTTTCTACAAGCTTTGAGCTTGTAGGCGCAACTTGGGCAGCAAAGATTATTTCTCTTGGCATTGTAATCGGCTTAACAACTGTTGTTATGGTTCTTCTTCTTGGTCTTACGCGTATCGTGTTTGCTGTAAGCCGCGATGGTCTTCTTCCTCGTAGCTTCTCTAAGGTGAGCAAGCGCGGTATTCCTGCACGTATTCAGATTGTTTCTGGCGTTGTAGTTGCTATAATCGCTTCTACATTAGATATTGGAATTCTTTCTGATATGGTGAATATCGGTACGCTTTCTGCGTTCTTGCTTGTTTCTGCAGGTGTTCCGATTATGCGTATGCGTAGGCCAGATTTGCACCGATCCTTTATGGTTCCATGGAATCCAGTTTTGCCTATTTTTGCTGCGCTTTCTACGTTCTGGCTTATGCTAAACCTTTCCGTGCTTACATGGATTCGTTTTGCGATTTGGCTTGCGATTGGCTTTGCAGTGTACTTCGGCTATTCCTACCGCAACTCTTTGCTTGGAAGGCAGTTACGCAAGGCTAAGAAGCTTGGTGTTCCTGTAGAGTCATTGTTTGCTCAAGATGCTGTTGCAGCTGAAAAGATGGCTCAGGGAGAATCTGAAGATCAGGCTCGTGCAGAAGCTGCTCAAGAGACAGGTAATAATTGATTATAAAATCTTGAATTAAGATATTATCTTATTTTTAGATTTATTGATTCTAATCACGTTGAGTCGGCATGCGGTTTTACGCGTGTCGACTCAATTAGTTTTGCGCGACGTGTTTGCACTATAATAGAAAAGTTAAATTGTTTCATTAGTGCAAAATTAATGCAGAAAGGGGGCGTTTGTTATGCCTTATGTTATTGCAGAACCTTGTGTTGACGTTAAGGATAAAGCTTGTGTTGACGAGTGCCCTGTTGATTGCATTTACGAAGGCGATCGCACGCTTTACATAAACCCTAACGAATGCGTTGATTGTGGTGCTTGTGAACCAGCTTGTCCTGTAGAAGCCATTTTCTACGAGGATGATGTTCCAGAAGAATGGGAATGGTATAAAGACGCCGCTGTAGAGTATTTCAACAAACTTGGCGATTTGGGCGGAGCGCAAGAAGCTGGTCCATCTGGCTGGGATGAAGATCGTGTAGCTGCTCTTCCTAAAAGAGATGCTTAAATACCTAGTTGCGCCGCATTGTTTCCATATTTTTCTCTTACAGCATCTAAAACATGTTCTGCGTGACTTATTCGTGCATAAGTATTTTTTACTGCGTTTTCTCTAATTGGTGTTGAATTTTTGTATGTATCGTTGTTTATTGCGGTTTCTCTTTTGCTTTCTTCAAGAATGTCATTAATGGTTGGTTGAATGAACGTTTTGCTGCATTTTACAAGATTGCTAGCGCTTACTCCTGCCAGTCTAACTGGGCTTAATAAGCAAATATTATTTCCGCCTAATTTATGATTGTGTACTATAGGGTCTGCATCCATTAACAATGCGTCAACGTGCTTATATAATTCATGGGAAGAATCCGTTGCGTTTCTTAACGTTTTAGATCTAGTAACATAGTGCAAATCACTGAATCGTAGCTTTAACGTGACAGTTTTGGTTGCCATATTGCGTTTGCGTAGTTCTTGCGCCACGTCATTGCAGCAGTGCCTGATCAGGTTTTTCACTGCTGCAATATCCGTGGTGTCAGAATTGAGAGTTTGTTCTGTACCGATGGATTTTTCTGGAACATGGGGCATGACTTGCCGATTATCGATTCCGCGCGAAGTGTTATAAAGCATTTGTGCAACAATCTTAGAGCCGGCAATTCGTTCCAGAGTCTTTTCATCTATATTTCTTAGTGTTTCTATACTATTTATTCCCCATGCTGCTAGCTTTTTTGCCAGAGCTGGTCCAATTCCTGGTATTGCTCGTAATGGCATTATTGACACAAAGTCAGCGTTGCGGTTCTGGGGGACAACCAGCATTCCATTTGGCTTTGCATTTGTTGATGCCATTTTTGCTATTAATTTATTGGATGCTATTCCCACTGAGCAGGTGATATGAAACTTACGCGCGACTTCGCTTCGTATCCATTCGCCTATAACAATAGGCGAATGCCAGCGTAAAAGTGCGGAGTTAACATCCATATAACATTCGTCTACAGAGACTCGTTCAACCCTATCTGTGATTTTTGAAAAAACCTCCTTAAAAATCCTAGATGAAATGGAAACGTAGTATGGCATGTCTACCGGCAAGAAAATGCCATTAGGGCACAAGCTTCGTGCTCGCGCTGTAGGCATAGCTGAATTCACGCCATACTTACGTGCCTCGTAGCTGGCTGCCGAAACTACGGAGCGCGAACCTGTACCAATAATCACAGGTTTACCAAGTAACCTAGGATTACGCGCCGCCTCGAGTGATGCGTAAAACGCATCCATATCGATATGAAGTATTGTGCAGCCAGACGTGTCATGCCCCCAGTCGCGTTTAGCTGCTGTAACTCGCGGTGCTGTGCTCATGGATTTATAGTAGAACAAACGTTCGATTTTATCTATAGTGTGTCGTAATAAATTTTACGAAAAATATAGTCAAAATATGCAAATATAACTACTGCCGTGTAGGGTATGCTGTATGAAACAAATCATAGTGAACGCGCTAAATCGCATGCCTGTTTTGCTTATTGTTGTTGTAGAAGCGGCGATGGTTTATTTAGCAACATCAATAGCGAAAGTCGCGTTTAGTCAGCTCGATCCGTTGTATTCTGTGTGGTATCGCGTTGGATTTATGACTTTGTTTTTGCTTGCTTGGAGAAGACCTTTTTCGCACAAAAAACGCGCGCGCAATTCTTTGCCTAAAACGTTAAAAGAATGGTTAATTGTTGTTGCAGTAGGAATTTCCGTTGTTCTTATGAATACCATGTTTTATTTAGCTATTAGTTGCATGGCTGTGGGGGTCGCGGTTACTATCGAGTTTGTAGGACCGCTTATGGTTGCTGTTATAACAGGTAAAACGTGGCGTGAGCGCATTGGTATAGTTATTGCCGCGTGTGGAATCGTGCTTCTTGCAAGCGCTTCTATGGGTTCTAATGAAAGTCCGCATTTTCTTGTTGGATTAGTTGCAATTCTTATTGGCGGATCCATGTGGGGAATGTATATTGTCTCTGGGCGAATGTTGGCTAGAGGTTCTAATGCTATAGACAGAGTTAGTGTAGCTATTTTAATTGGATGGTTGTTGCAGTCTAGCGTACTTGCGGTTCCTGCGATTTCTCATGTTATATACCCTAAGCCAGGAGCTACTTGGGCTGCACAGTCTGGCGGTTCTATAAAGCTTTTAGCTTTGATGGTTGTTATTGCGATATGCGCATCTTTTATTCCTACGCTGTTGGATCAGGTTCTTTTAAAGCGCGTGTCTTCGGCAAGATATTCTGTTATGCAGGCTTTATATCCTGCTATTGCGGCAGTTGTTGGAATGGGATTTGGAGAAGTGCCAACTTGGATTGATGTTTGTGGAATGGCTCTAGTTATGTTGGCTGTTGCGATTACATTTTCGGGAGACCATAATCCTGCATAAATATTGTTGTTTGGCTATTCAATCCACTTTTGCGTGTTTGGTGTGTCGCTGAAGCATTGTGCACGTCCTCAAGAGGTGATATAGTCTGAATCTGTTGCTATCTTGAATAGCTACAAAGTGGAGTCATGCCTGAGTGGCCGATAGGGGCACCCTGCTAAGGTGTTAGTCGTGTAAGCGGCTCGAGAGTTCGAATCTCTCTGACTCCGCGGTTTTAGCTCTAAATCGTTGATTTTTCAATGATTTAGAGCTTTTTGCGTTTTGTGTAGATTCCCGTAATTACAATTTTTCCCTTGAAATATTTTGGGCTATAACCCTTGGTTTCCCATTGAATAGTCGCAAGCAACCGCAATTATTGTGGATAACTCTGTGGATAAGTTGCCTTTAAAATAGGCTTTAACCACATTGATAGATTTTTATTTACATATGAAATTCCTTAAACCATAGTTAGACCCATGAGTGTTCTTGTAGCTCATCGTGACTAGCAAAATGTTGGTTACATTAATTGAAAACAATGTTAAGGAGTTTTTTATGGGAAAACATAGTGATAAAAAACCGCCAATCCTGCTGAGAAGTATGAGAAGTAAGCGCGTAAGACTTTTCTCATTATTTACAGCACTAGCTGCTTCAATTTCCATTGTGGTTGGTAACGGTGTAATTAGCGGAGCATATGCATTCGATACGATTCCTACGTATTCAAACACAATTACTGGTTGTGGAGTTGTGAGTAATTATCAGAGATTATCTGCAGTAGACGATAGGGACACGTATTGCGTTGATACTTATGCTGGGAATAGTCTTTATGCGGATACTTCTTGGAATCCTGTAATAAATAATCGTGAAGTTGCGATCGCTGCAATGATGATAAAGCTCAGCAATCGTGAAAACCAGTATAGAGATAAAGTAGCAATTGCCTATGCTATGCATGAGCATTTTGATTCTGATAAATCTAAATGGGAGGATGCTAAAAGGCGTTCGTTCAGTACTAAGGATTTTAGTGAAATAGCTGCTAAAGCTAATGAACTTTGGGAAGAAGCTGCTGGCAAAATTCCTACAAAGGTTTTATTCAAAGATGAAAGTTGGTATGGAAGTGATGTTGGTGAAATAAAGGTAAAAGCAGAAGGTATTACTAGAACAAGATATGACAGAAAAGATGGTGTTAAATTCAAAATAACAGCATCGAATAATAATGTTGTATTCCAAGATAATTCTTATTATGGCAATAAAGAAAAAACAAAAGAACGAAATGGTGTTATATCTACAAGCGAAGACTATGCAGATGATTTTAAATGGATCGCAAATGGAGAAGGAAAAGTTAATATTAAAGGCGAGTATTATCTCCCGAACTTAGAGAAACAAAATACAGAACATGGTTGTTATTTGCTTAGATTATCGCAATCTACTGTGAAATATGATTTTGATGGTTCAGTGTCGGTTGATGTTCATAGAGAATTCTACCCAACTGTTACTTCAAAATCAGACGTTAATGAGCTAAAACTAGGTGATTCGGTTGAAGATAAGGTTAAAATCGGTGTTAAGCATGAAGATAAAAATCCGTGGATAGAAAATAAGAAGATTCGCGCACGTGGGTATTACTTTGTCGGTTCATATGACAGCATTCTAAAAGAACGAGCAGCAGGTGACAATGTATCAAATTATATAAAGAATTTGCGCGCTGATTCTACTATTAGACAAGTAGCTGCAAGTGATGTTTACTTTAACAAATTAGGTGAAGAAGTTAAAGCAATAGCTCATATAACAAATGGTGACATGAATCCAGAAAACCTCAAAAATTCTGCACAATATAAGGTTACTAATGAGGACGCTGGACTATTTGGAACATGGGTTTGGACTATTTCTAAAGATGAACAAGAAGATGATGTTAAAGGTTTTGTAGCTACTGATTTCATCGAAGGATTTGGTAAAACTAAATCTACATCGGCACATAAAGCAAAAATAAGCATAAAGCATATAAAAGATACTAAGAATAAAGATTCAAATAATGTATCAGACACAATAGTTGTTAGTGGTGTGCCAAAAGACTACGGAAAGTTTAATGGCAGTAAAGACTACGGTTTTAGCAGCGATGCAAAGATGAAAGTTCGACTTTGGTGGAATGCTAATTTAGATGAAAAATTAGATGCAGAACCTAATGAAGATTCCAATCACAGTAAGGTTGGAGAGTGGGAAGTTCCATTGCGAAATGGTACATATACACTTGCTGACGGAAAAATTATGTTGAAATACAGAGAAAATTCCTCAGCGGAAGAGAAAGTAGAAAAATTAGCCAGCATTGTGAACGTAAATGCTGGTAATACTGGAAAATCTGGATTATATGTATTTGTATATGATTTCCCTGGATCTTCTAGAGCAGAAGCGTTTAAAACGGCATATAACGATGAAGACAGTAGAAGCAGATTTACTCAAGAAAAAGAAGAGCATAAAACAGTAAATAATAATTCTGCAGGTAATACTGGTGATTCCAAGCCAAGTGGAGATGTTAAGCCGAGTGGCGGGAATAAGCCGAGTGGCGGAGATGTAAAACCAAATGGTGATAAGCCAGATGGTGGTAATAAGCCGAGCGGAGACGTAAAGCCGAGTGGCGGAGATGTAAAACCAAATGGTGACGTTAAGCCAAATGGTGATAAGCCAAATGGTGATTCCAAGCCAAGTGGAGATGTTAAGCCGAGCGGTGGAAATAAGCCAAATGGTGGAAATAAGCCGAATAGTGATTCCAAGCCAAGTGGTGAAAGTAAGCCAAGTGGTGATGTAAAGCCAGATGGTGACGTTAAGCCGAGTGGTGGGAATAAGCCAGATGGTGGAGATGTTAAGCCAAGTGGTGATGCGAAGCCGAGCGGTGACGTTAAGCCAAATGGTGATAAGCCGAGCGGTGATTTAAAGCCGAGCGGTGAAAGTAAGCCAAGTGGTGATGCGAAACCAAGTGGAGATAAGCCAGATGGTGGTGATAAGCCAAGCGGAGATGTAAAACCAAATGGTGATGTAAAACCAAATGGTGACGTAAAGCCGAGTGGTGACGTAAAACCAAAAGGTGACGTTAAGCCAGATGGTAATAAGCCAGATGGTGGGAATAAGCCTAGTGTGGATTCGCAGGGTGGCAACTCTGGTCAGAATACTCAGAATGGTGTTAATAAAGGTGATAACGTATCTACGAATAACAATGATAATAAAAATGATAATAAAGTAGACAACAATGATAATAGTGGGGAAGAATCTGGTGAAGTCACTAAGAATGAGATAGATCCAAAAACGTCTGCTGGAGGCGCTGTTGTAGACAATATCGTCAACAAGCAAGACTCTCATGATCAAGGTGAGCAACAAAATAATAAACAAAATACGCAGCCAAATACTAATCAAAATACACAAAGTCAAGGCAATAGTACCCAGACTGCGCAGAATCAAGGTGACCAAAACGCTGGTTCGCAAAAACAACATCAGCAAACTGGTGATACTGAAGGTAAACAAGATAACAATATTAATGTAGATAATTCTCAGAGTGGTTCTGATTCTCATTCTGATGCTAATAGTGATAATACAAATGTAAACGGTTCTTCGCAAAAGAATAATGAAAGTAATAAAGTAGATAAAAGTAATAAAGAAAATAATGCTGGCGTAATAGATAAAACAGACGCAGGTAAATCAGGTAAATCAGATAATGCTGTGAATGCTGGTAAAGCAGAGAATTCTGGTAAAGCAGATAAAGCAAGAAACGCTGGTAAATCAGATGTGAATGCTGATAACACAGAAAACACAGGTAATGAGAATTTGAGTAGCAAAAATGTTCACAGTGATAAAGCAGATAAGTCATCTAAGAAAGATTCTGGTAGTAGCGTAACTGGGCATAAAGTCAATACGAATAATGATAAAAAAGATGCTCGCACAACAAAGAAAGCAGCTTCTGCAGCAGTTTCTAGCTTAAATACTGATGAACAGAATGATAATAAATATGAAGAAGGAGCATCTGGTTTAGGATCTGAGTCGTTTGCAGAAAGCCAATCAGGGTCTACAAATACAAAAAGGAATAAGCACAGACATGCCCGTGCAGGTGCTGTAAGTGCCACATCTTTATTTAATGCTGGTATAAAAATTGAGAGTGTTTTGATGCTTTCTATGGCAGTATTACTTATTGCTGGTGCTATAGTTTTGGGCAAAAATATATATCGCGTTGTATATTAACAAAATATTAAATACAAATAAAAATTGTTGCGTTGTATAATATGCATAAAGATATGGTTTATTGACGTGGTGTAGTTTATGCATGCATACTATACAACGCACAATTTTGATATAGACAATATGTAAGAAGTGCTGTTTATATTACGAGGTTTTATATGAGCGACTACAACATAGATAAAGAAAAAATGTTGGTTCGTCTGCATAGGGTATGTGGACAGGTTCATGCTGTTGAGAATATGATCGAAAAGGGAGAAGATTACACAAATATTCTTATGCAGCTTTCTGCTTCTACGGCGGCTCTTAGAGCTGTTGCTCTTATAGTTGCTCATCAGGAAATCTCAAAAGCTTTAGAGGCTGCTCAAAATGCTTCAGATCAAAAAGTTACCGACAAGAAAGTTGCTGAACTTGTTGATGTCGTAGATCATTTGATGAGATACGATAAATCGTGATTCGTGATTCTAACGGTTTCGTATGATTTATTTGTAGCGTTTAAAACTGTTTGAATTAAAAACGACTTGAATATTAAATATGAAGAGTATGCGAACCGTAACTGATTTATCTGAAGAGCCTGCGCACTTTGCTTTCGTGGAAAAGAAGTCTGAATTTATTTCAGATGTTTGCCATATAACAACTCTTGAAGAAGCAATAGATTTTGTAGAGTCTATTAGGCTAAAACATCCTAAGGCGAGGCACGTGGCTTATGCTGCTGTGTGCGGAGACAATAATGGCAGACTGTGCGAGCACATGAGTGATGACGGAGAGCCTTCAGGTACTGCTGGGAAACCTATTCTAGATGTTGTAAGAGCTTCCAATCTTACAGATACAGTTGTAACAGTTACGCGCTATTTTGGTGGTATTTTGCTTGGCTCTGGTGGATTGATGCGAGCTTATTCACGTGCAGCAGCTGGTGCTATACAATCGAGCAAAATGTCAGATATCATAGAATGTAATTGTTTTTCTTGCAAAGTCGAATATACTCAGCTAAGAATGTTTAAAAGCTTATTGTTAAAACATAACGCAGAAATTATGGATGAAGAATACGGAATTTCTGTAGATTTAAAGGTTTGTGTTCCTTTTGAAGAGTCAGACAGATTTTTAGAATCAGTAAAAAATACATTTTCAGCTATAGTAATTCCTAAATCATGTGGTGTTTACAGTAGGATTTCCTGATAAAGTTTTTCTCACCTTGTCTGTTTTAGAATTTGTGTCGTAAAACTGATACATTATATTGGACATTGGTAGCTAAAAGGTTGGTGAGTAGATTATGAGTGATATACAAGATCAAAATAATCTTGAGCACAATGATGATTCGCGTAGTAATTCTCATGACGATTCTCATGAAATTTATGAGCCTTTGACATCTATTTATGAGCGTTTACGCCACTCCAGTAACTCTAAAGAGCTTCACGAATTTGCTGTAAAAGAACTCCCAGATAGAGCGGATCAAGCAGAATTTTCTAGGGCTACGGCATTACTAGAAGCTGTAGCTGGGAACATAAATACTCCAGAAGAAGATCGTATTCATCTCGCAACAGTGATGCCATTCCCTAATATTTTGGTTAAACTTTCACAAGATAAATCTGATAATGTTCGTTTAGCTGTTGCTAAAAATCGTAATGCTAAAAATTGGCTAGTAGGAAGACTTACTAAAGATTCTTGCGGAGAAGTTAGAGATGCTGCGTTGTGCAATCCGCAGACATCATGGAAAATGCGTCTCGAGGGTGCTCAAACCGAAGGCGTTGGGTCAAAAACATTAGATTACTTAGCCTCACTTGGTGTAGGTGAAGAAAGTAAGGATTCGCCAGTACTTTCCGCAATGGTAAGAAGAGCAGTGGCGCTTAATCCTGGTGTGTCGCAGCCAACATTGATGGCTTTGTCAAAAGACAAAGACCCAGATGTTTCCTCTGCTGCATTAGAAGTTTTAAATAAATAAAGTTTTAAATAAATAAAAAAATTTATATAAGTCTTGAGTGTAAAATTAAATTAAACAATAATTGCATACGTTTGCATAAAAAACTCACATATATACTACGATGGAAACTATGAACAATAAAAATGAAGAAAGTACTCAGCAGACAAGCCCATTAAGGCGTTTGGCTGAGTTAATGGGAGTACGCTCCAAATTCGTTGGATCGGATGGAGTGGAACATCAGATTGCTGATGACGTGCTTGTAAAAGTATTGCGCTCGCTGTGCGTAGATGCAAGCACCGATAAAGCGATTGAAGAATCAATGCAGAAGATTCTTTTGGAACGTCATACACGTTTAGTTGCTCCAACGGTGTTGCATACGGTTGGTAAAGAAGACACTGTTATAATCAACACGGGTATTTTGGAGTATCCTACAGCGACTTTGATATTGGAAGATGGAGAACAGTACAAAGGTGACTTGCAGATTTCTCCATGCAAAGATGATGTTGCGTTCCCTGTTAATGGTACTTTTGTGGCAAGCTCTTTGTTGACAATTCCAGCAGACGTGCCTATGGGGTATCACACTTTACGAATAAGCGTCGCGGATCGAGTAGAAGAGGCGTCACTTATTAGTGCTCCAGAAAGCATCGATACTCTAGAAAAACTTGAAAAAGATGGAAAGCAGATCTGGGGATGGATGGCTCAGCTTTATTCCATTCGTTCTTCTAAGTCTTGGGGTGTTGGCGATTACGCAGATTTGGCTGATCTTCTTGTGCAATCAAAGAAAAAAACAGGCGCAGATTTTGTGCTTGTAAACCCATTGCATGCAGGTGAACCAGTTGCGCCATTAACACCATCTCCTTATTTGCCAGTTGCAAGAGGAATGGTTAATGTAACCTATATTCGCCCAGAAATCATTCCAGAATACGATTCGCTTAATGATAAGGATCGTAAGACTGTTGACGATCTTCATAACGAAGTAGAGCCTCTTAATAATGATGCTCAAATTGTTGATCGTGACTCCATGTGGCGAGTAAAAATGCATGCTTTGTGGATTATTTTTAAATCTGGGCTTTCTGCTGAACGCTCCGAAGAATTTGAAGCATTTAAGCAGGACATGGGTGAGCGTCTTGAATCTTATGCAACCTGGTGCCTTTGCTACGATAAGTGGGGTGCTCCTAAGGGAGAAGACTGCTGGGAGAAGCATCTTACTAAAGATTCCGATGAAATTAGCGCTTTATGTAAACAATTCCCAGATACTCTAGAGTTTTATCGTTGGCTTGAGTGGATTGCGTTTACGCAATTGCATGATGCTCAAGTTGCAGCTAAAAATGCGGGTATGCGCATCGGCATTATGTCTGATATGGCTGTTGGTGTGCATCCTGCAGGCTCCGAGGTTTGGTGGAATCCAGAGCGATTTGCCAATGGTGCTTGCGTAGGTGCGCCTCCTGATTACTTCAATCAGCAGGGTCAAAACTGGTCTCAGCCTCCTCTTAATCCATTCGAGCTTGAGCGCACTGGATTTAAAGTGTACAAAGATATGGTTCACGGAATGTTTGCGTCTGCTGGTGCTGTGCGAATTGACCATATTCTTGGGCTTTTCCGCTTGTGGTGGATTCCAGAAGGATCTACTCCAGGTGACGGAGCTTACGTTTACTACGATGCAGATGTTATGCTTGGCATTCTTGCGATTGAAGCCACGCGCGCAAATGGTGTTGTAGTTGGAGAAGACCTTGGTGTTGTGCCAGCTGAAACTTTGGAAGTTTTGGCTAAGAATAAGGTTCTTGGATGCACAGTTGAGTGGTTTGAACAAAGGGACGGCGAATTCCGCGAGCCTAAGAAGTGGCGTGAAATGACACTTGCTTCTGTAAACACTCACGATTTGCCACCTGCTGCAGGCTACTTAAACTACGAGCACGTTAATATTCGTGAGCGTTTGAATCTTCTTTCGGGATCCGTAGAAGAATTCCGCGCTGGGGCTGTTAAAGAGCATAATGCAATGTTGAAAATGCTTGTTTCTGGAGGTTTCTTAGACAAGAAGGCTCTAGAAAATGAATCTGAGCATGAGCAAGAGATTGTGGAAGCGTTATATCGAGCGCTTAAAGCTGCTCCTTCCAAGCTGCTTGCTGCATCCATTGTTGATGCAACGGGTGAACATCGTGCTCAGAATCAGCCTGGCACCAATGATGAATATCCAAATTGGCGTATTCCTTTGGCTGATGCTAATTGTAATCCTGTTCTTTTAGACAACTTATTTGACTTGCCTAGAGTTAAGTCTTTAGTGCAAATCATGAATAAGTAGTTCTAGATGTGTGATTAATTGCGGGCTGCAGCGTTTGCCGATATTCGCGAGCGTTGCAGTCCGCATTGTATGTAAAATAGAAACTTGCAAATAGTCGTCATATAGCGATATACTTGCAGATTGTTGTGTTTCCCTAAGGGGTCCTTCAAAGCGCTTTTCCCACTCGCCATCGAGGACTTTCAGGGAGCCCACGGATTATGAGCAGCATATCTCCTATAAACCAAGAAGATATAAAGCTCGAAACACAATAGAGAAAAGGTACGATTGTGAAGACTTTCACACCGAAACCAGCAGATTTAACTCATGACTGGTATATTATCGACGCCACTGATGTGGTGCTTGGTCGTTTGGCTTCCCAGGTAGCCATTTTGCTGCGTGGTAAGAATAAGCCAATATTTGCTCCTCATGCTGATTCTGGCAATCACGTCATTATCATTAACGCAGATAAGATTGCTTTAACTGGCAATAAGTTGAGCAAGGAATTGTATTCTCACTCTGGTCGTCCAGGTGGACTTCGTCGCGACAGCTATGCTGAGCTTTTGGAGAAGAATCCAAAGCGCATCATCGTTTCCGCTGTGAGGGGAATGCTTCCAAAGAATCGTCTTGCTAAGGTTCAGCTTGATCGCCTTCGTGTGTTCACTGGTGCTGAGCATCCTCATATTTCGCAAAAACCACAGGTCTTCGAGATCTCTCAGGTCTCTCAGCAAGCTAAGTGAATCGTAAGGAGAATATGATTATGGTAGATAACAACAACTCCGCGGTTCTTGAGAATGAAGAAGAACTGACTAGCTATACAACTGAGACAAACGCTGGCGCAGGCACTGGTACTTCTGCCGTTGCTCCAGGCTATGGCACTGGTCGTCGTAAGGAAGCCGTTGCTCGCGTTCGTTTGATTCCAGGTACTGGCAAGTGGACTATTAATGGTCGCGCTCTTGAGGAATACTTCCCATCTCGCTTATTGCAGCGTGAAGTTAATTCCCCATTTGTGCTTTTGAAGCTTGAAGGTAAGTTCGACGTTGTCGTCTTGGTAGACGGTGGCGGCACCACTGGTCAGGCAGGTGCAATCCGTTTGGGTGTTGCTCGTGCTTTGAATGCTATTGACCGTGATGCAAACCGTGCTTCCTTGAAGAAGGCTGGCTTCTTGACTCGCGACGCTCGCGTTGTGGAGCGCAAGAAGGCTGGTTTGCACAAGGCACGTCGTGCACCTCAGTTCTCAAAGCGTTAAGCTGCGAAGAATTTATATTTTCAATGGCTTCTGGCTTTTGCTGGAAGCCATTTTTGTATCTAATGCGCTTGAATGTTCTAAATGTTATTAATCGTTTATAAGTAATCATTAAATCTAACATTCTAGAAAATTTAGAGGATAATCGCACATAAATAGTCACAAATAATAACAAATAACGAACATTAGAGGATAAACCTCGCTCATAAATAGCGCAACTCGCTGCAAATCCAAAATAGTACAGTAAATCAAGTAGATTGTGAACTGTATCACATTGTTAGACATTTAAGATGTGTTTATAAAGAAGATTCTTCATGTAAATGTCTGCATATGAAATGTAAATATAAAATATATGAATGATCGAGGAGGACCAAATGGCGCAGGCGCAAGAAAAGGCGCAAGAAACAGTGCTTGATGAAAAAGAGCAAGCAGCATTAGCAGCCAAACGAGAAGTAGATGAATTAGCTAAAAAAGCAAAGGTTGCTTTAGAAGAGTTTGAAAAATTAAATCAGGAGCAAGTAGACAGAATCGTAGCAAAAGCGTCTATTGCAGCGTTAAACAAGCATTTAGTCTTAGCAAAAATGGCTGTTGAAGAAACAGGTCGTGGATTAGTTGAAGATAAAGCCACAAAAAACATTTTTGCATGCGAACATATTACTCATTATCTTGCAGGTCAGCGCACAGTAGGAATTATTCGAGAAGATGACGTTCTTGGAATCGATGAAATCGCTGAGCCAGTAGGCATAGTAGCAGGCGTGACTCCAGTTACAAACCCAACATCTACAGCCATTTTTAAGTCTCTTATAGCTCTTAAAACTCGTTGCCCAATTATTTTTGGCTTCCATCCATTCGCTCAAAAATGCTCCGCAGAAGCTGCAAGAATTGTGCGCGATGCAGCGATAGAAGCAGGAGCGCCAGAAAATTGCATTCAGTGGATTGAACATCCATCAATCGAAGCAACTGGAGCTTTAATGAAGCATACAGATGTTGCAACAATTCTTGCAACAGGCGGTCCTGGAATGGTTAAGGCTGCTTATTCTTCGGGAAAGCCAGCATTAGGTGTGGGTGCAGGAAACGCTCCAGCATATGTTGATGCGGATGTAGATGTTGTGCGAGCTGCAAACGATTTAGTGCTTTCAAAGCATTTCGATTACGGTATGATTTGCGCAACCGAGCAGGCGATTATTGCGCATAAAGACGTGTATGAGCCATTGTTAAAGGAATTGAAGCGCAGAAAAGCATATTTCGTTAATGCTGATGAAAAAGCGAAACTCGAACAGTATATGTTTGGTTGCACTTCGTATTCAGGTCAAACTCCTAAGCTTAATTCAGTTGTTCCAGGAAAATCTCCTCAATATATTGCTCATGAAGCTGGGTTTGAGGTTCCTGAGGATGCTGTGATTTTGATTGCAGAGTGCAAGGAAGTTGGCGAAATGGAGCCTCTAACAATGGAGAAGTTGGCTCCTGTTCACGCTTTGCTTCGCGCGGAAAATAAGGAACAAGGCTTTGAGATGTGCGAGAAAATGCTTGTGCACGGAGCTGGTCACACTGCTGTGATTCATACCAACAATCAGCAGCTTGCTCGCGAATATGGTAGCCGCATGCATGCTTGCCGAATCATTTGGAACTCTCCAGGATCCTTGGGTGGTGTTGGCGATATCTACAATGCAATCGCGCCTTCTCTCACTTTGGGCTGTGGTTCTTATGGTGGAAACTCTGTTTCTGGAAACGTTCAAGCAGTAAATCTTATTAATATAAAGCGCATAGCGCGAAGGAATAACAATATGCAATGGTTCAAGATTCCGGCCAAAACGTATTTTGAGCCGAATGCTGTTCGCTATTTGCGAGATATGTATGGCATTGAGCGCGCAGTTATTGTGTGCGATAAAGTGATGGAACAGCTTGGAATTATAGACAAGGTGATTGATCAGCTTCGCGCTAGAGATAACCGCGTAACGTTTAGGATTATTGACTACGTTGAGCCAGAGCCAAGCGTTGAGACTGTTGAGCGCGGCGCGGAAATGATGCGCGAAGAGTTCCAGCCAGACACGATTATTGCTGTTGGCGGTGGATCTCCTATGGATGCTGCAAAGATTATGTGGCTCCTTTACGAGCATCCAGAAATTTCCTTCGCAGATTTGCGAGAAAAGTTCTTCGATATTCGTAAGCGCGCGTTTAAGATTCCGCCTCTTGGTGAAAAGGCTTGCTTGATTTGTGTGCCAACGTCTTCTGGAACTGGATCGGAAGTTACTCCGTTTGCAGTTATTACAGACCATAAGACTGGCTACAAGTACCCGATTACGGACTATGCGATTACGCCTTCGGTTGCAATCGTGGATCCAGTTTTGGCGCGCACACAGCCTCGTCGTTTGGCTTGCGATTCTGGTTTTGACGCTTTGACGCACTCTATGGAAGCTTTTGCTTCTGTTTATGCTAACGACTTTACGGACGCAATGGCATTGCATGCAGCAAAGTTGATTTGGGATAATCTTAACGATTCTGTGAATTCCAATGATTCCGAGCGCAAGATTCAAGCCCAAGAAAAGATGCATAACGCTGCTACTATGGCTGGAATGGCGTTTGGTTCGGCGTTCCTTGGAATGTGCCACGCAATGGCGCATACAATCGGCGCTTTGTGCCATGTTGCACACGGCCACACAAATGCAATTTTGCTTCCATACGTGATTCGCTACAATGGTCAAATTCCACAAGAGCCTACAAGCTGGCCAAAGTACAATCGCTACATCGCTCCAGAGCGCTACCAGCAGATTGCAAAGAATCTTGGCGTAGATCCTGGTAAAACTCCTCAAGAGGGCGTTGAGAATTTGGCGCGTGCTGTTGAAAATTATCGAGATAATCTTCTTAGTATGGATGCTTCGTTTAAGGCGTGCGGCGTGGATGAAGAATACTATTGGTCTTTGTTGGATCAGATTGGTATGCGTGCTTACGAAGATCAGTGCGCTCCTGCAAATCCGCGTATTCCTCAAATCGAAGATATGAAGGATATTGCGATTGCAGCGTATTATGGTGTTTCCCAAGAAGAAGGACATCGTATGCGTTTAGAGCGCGAATCTAAGTAGAATCTAAGTAATTTTAGATCACGAATATAAGTAATTATTGAATGATTATCTAAGTGATTCTCGAATGATTATTTAGATGATTATTGAGTGATTTATTGTATATTTAGTTGCAAATGGCAGAGGCTGCACTAGCTGTAGTTTCTGCCATTTTTCGTTGGAAAATAGCCGACACGCCCGATTTTTGTTAATCCAAGGTTGATGGTTTAATTACTTAGTTGCCTGTTTTTAAGGCTCGCATATTGTAATTCAAAAAAGCGAGCGCAGAAACAGAAATCGCAATTTTTGTTGATTTTTGTAGGCTGCGCACTGATGTGGAATGACCTTTAGTGTCTATTCTCCCGGTGCCCTTTGATACAGGTTGGTAAACAGTAAACGAATCGCTAGAAAGGGCGGACGGCAATGGCGGGACAGAAAATCCGCATCAGGCTTAAGTCCTATGACCATGAGGTCATCGACCAATCGGCGAAGAAAATCGTCGAGACGGTGACGAACGCGGGCGCCACAGTAGTGGGTCCGGTTCCTCTGCCGACCGAGAAGAACGTGTTTGTTGTTATCCGTTCTCCTCACAAATATAAGGATTCTCGCGAGCATTTCGAGATGCGCACTCATAAGCGCCTCATTGACATCGTTGATCCAACGCCAAAGGCTGTGGATTCTTTGATGCACATTGACCTGCCTGCGGATGTAAATATCGAGATTAAGCTGTAGGAAGGGGGGTAAATAATGTCGCAAAATAAGAATCGCACTGCTTTGCTCGGCCGTAAGCTGGGCATGAGCCAGGTTTGGGATGAGAACGGCCTTTTTGTCCCCGTAACTCTGGTTGAGGTTGCTACTAACGTAGTTACCGCTGTTAAGACCGAAGAAACTGACGGTTATTGCGCCGTACAGCTCGGTTATGGCCAGATTGATCCTACCAAGGTTACCAAGCCATTGGCTGGTCACTTTGCAAAGGCTGGCGTGACTCCTCGTCGTCACCTCGCTGAGGTGCGCACTGAAAATGCAGCAGATTACAAGCCAGGTCAGGAATTGACCGCTGAAGTATTTGCTGAAGGTGCCGAAGTCGACGTAACGGGTACTACAAAGGGTAAAGGCTTTGCTGGCACAATCAAGCGTTGGGGCTTCAAGTCTTACCGTCGTACTCACGGCTCGCACAAGAATGAACGTCGTCCAGGTTCTGTGGGCGCATGTGCAACTCCAAGCCGCATTTTGAAGGGCAAGCGTATGGCTGGTCGCATGGGTCATGTGACTTCTACTGCGCTCAACCTCACAATCGTTTCTTCGGATGTTGAGAACGGTATTTTAGCTATTAAGGGTGCTATTCCAGGACCTAAGGGTGCTATCGTTCTCGTCCGTTCGGCAGTGAAGGGAGCCTGATTTAAATGGCAAACGTAACTCTGAACGTAACTGACACCAAGGGCAATGCAAACGGAACTGTTGAAGCTCCTGCTGAGATTTTCGGCATCTCCAACGAAGACGTTTTGGCTCACGGTCCATTGGTTCATCAGGTCGTTATTGCTCAGCTTGCTGCTGCTCGACAGGGTACTCACGCGGTTAAGAATCGCGCTAATGTATCTGGCGGCGGTAAGAAGCCATGGAAGCAGAAGGGCACTGGTCGTGCTCGTCAAGGCTCCATTCGTGCTCCACAGTGGGTACATGGTGGCGTTGTACATGGTCCAGTTCCTCGCAAGTACGATCAGCGTACTCCAAAGAAGATGAAGGCAGCTGCTCTTCGTTATGCTCTTTCGGATCGTGCAAATGCTGGTCGCATTGCAGTTGTGGACTTTGGTATTAAGGATGTTCCATCCACCAAAGCAGCAGTTGCAGCACTTACACCAGTAACTAAGGATCAGTTCACCACTGTTGTTCTCTCTCGTGAAAACATCAATGAGTGGATGTCTGTTCGTAACATTCCAACGGTGCATGTGATCTTCGCTGATCAGCTCAACACCTACGATGTCATCACCGCTCAGTACGTAGTCTTCTCCAAGGAAGGTTTCGAAGCCTTCGTTGCAGCTAAGACCGAGCCTGAAGTTAAGGAGGCCTGATTTAAATGGTCGCAGTCCATAACCCAGCACATGACATCATTTTAAAGCCAGTTGTTTCTGAAAAAAGCTATGCAGCTTCCGATCGTGGTCAGTACACCTTCGTTGTAGCTCCAAATGCTAACAAGGTTCAGATCAAGCAGGCTATCGAAGAAATCTTCAAAGTCAAGGTAACGAATGTTAACACCTTGAATCGCGCTGGCAAGCTTAAGCGCTCTCGCACCGGCTTCGGTCGTCGTGTGAATCAGAAGCGTGCTATTGTCACCGTGGCACAAGGTCAGACAATCGATATCTTTGGTAACTGAAGGCTAGCCGAGAAAAGTAAAGGAATACTACATTATGGCTATCCGCGTTTATAAGCCTACGACTGCAGGACGTCGTAACGCATCCGTTTCGGACTTCTCCGAGATTACGCGTTCCACTCCTGAAAAGTCGTTGGTACGCAAACTCAGCAAAACTGGCGGTCGTAACTCTTACGGTCGCATGACTTCCCGCCATCGCGGCGGCGGACACAAGCGTCAGTATCGTCTCATCGATTTTAAGCGTTGGGACAAGGATGGCGTGCCAGCAAAGGTTGCTCATATTGAGTATGACCCTAATCGTTCCGCTCGCATCGCATTGTTGCATTATGCAGATGGTGAGAAGCGCTACATTATCGCTCCTGAAGGCATTTCCCAGGGAGATGTTATTGAGACTGGCGCCCAGGCTGATATTAAGCCAGGCAACAACTTGCCTCTTAAGAACATCCCAACTGGTACCGTGGTGCACGCAATCGAGCTTCGTCCACTTGGTGGCGCAAAGATTGCACGCTCCGCAGGTGCTGCCGTTCAGCTCGTAGCTAAGGATGGCGCTTACGCTCAGTTGCGTATGCCATCTGGCGAAATTCGTAACGTGGACGCTCGTTGCCGCGCTACAATCGGCGAGGTTGGTAACTCCGACCACGCTAACATCGAGCTTGGTAAGGCAGGTCGTGCTCGTTGGCTTGGTCGCAGGCCAATCACCCGAGGCGAATCTATGAACCCTGTTGATCACCCTCATGGTGGTCGTACCCGTGGTGGTAAACCACCTGTTTCTCCATGGGGCAAGGGCGAGGTTCGTACCCGCCGTCCGAAGAAGGCTTCGAACAAGATGATTGTTCGTCGTCGTCCGAATGGTAAGAACCGCAAGTAAGGGAGTGTCGAACAGATGACTCGTAGCATCAAGAAGGGCCCTTTCGTCGACGCCCACTTACAGAAGAAAGTCGACGAACAAAACGACAAGGGCACGCATAACGTCATCAAGACGTGGTCGCGTCGTTCGATGATCACTCCTGATTTCATTGGACACACCTTTGCCGTACACGATGGCCGCAAGCATGTGCCGGTATTCGTTACCGAAGCAATGGTTGGTCATAAGCTCGGTGAATTCGCCCCAACCAAGACCTTCAAGGGTCATGTGAAGGACGACAAGAAAGCACGCCGCTAAAGGAGAGTTAGGACACATGGAAGCTAAAGCAATCGCTCGTCACGTACGTGTGACGCCGCGCAAGGCTCGCCGCATGGTCGACCTCATCCGAGGCAAGCGTGCAAGCGAAGCTATTACCATTTTGAAGTTTGCTCCTCAGGACGCATCTTTACCAGTGCGTAAGGTTCTTGAAAGCGCGATCGCTAACGCTCGCGTTAAGGCTGAAAAGGCTGGAGAACCATTCCGTGAGCAAGACTTGGTCATCAAGGAAACCTATGTGGATGAGGGTGTAACGCTTAAGCGTTTCCGCGCTCGTGCACAGGGTCGCGCTGCGCGCATTAACAAGCGCACAAGCCATATCACTGTTATCGTCTCGCTTAAGGAAGGGGATCGCTAAAGATGGGTCAGAAGATCAATCCTTTCGGCTATCGCCTGGGCATTACCGAGAATCATCGCTCTAGGTGGTTCTCTGATTCTACTAAAGCCGGCGAGCGTTACCGTGACTTCGTCCTTGAGGATGACAAGATTCGCAAGGAAATGAGCCATGACCTCGAACGTGCAGGCGTGTCCCGCATCGTTATCGAGCGTACTCGTGACCGCGTTCGTGTTGATATTCACACCGCTCGTCCAGGTATTATTATCGGTCGTCGTGGCGCAGAAGCCGAGCGTGTTCGTGCAAAGCTTGAGAAGCTCACTGGTAAGCAAGTACAGCTCAACATTTTCGAAGTGAAGAACGCTGCACTTGACGCTCAATTGGTTGCTCAGGGAATTGCGGAACAGTTAACCAACCGCGTTACATTCCGTCGCGCTATGCGTAAGGCACAGCAGGATGCAATGCGCGCAGGTGCAAAGGGTATCCGTATTAAGCTCTCCGGTCGCCTTGGTGGCGCCGAAATGAGCCGTTCTGAGTTCTATCGTGAGGGTCGCGTTCCACTGCAGACCCTGCGTGCCCTTATTGATTACGGCTTCTTTGAAGCTAAGACTACCTACGGCCGTATCGGTGTAAAGGTATGGATTTACAAGGGTGATATGACCGAGCGTGAGTTCGAAGAGCAGCAGGCCCAGCAGGGTAAGCGTGAGGGTCGTCGTGGCGATCGTCGTCCACGTCGTGGCGCACGCTCTGCTAACCAGCAGAAGGCTGCCGAAGCACAGGCTGAAAAGCCAGCTGAAGCTGCAGCTGCTGAAGCTCCTGCCGCAACGGAAACGAAGGAGTGAGCAGATGCTTATCCCAAAAAGGACTAAATATCGCAAGCAGCACCGTCCTACCCGTAGCGGCATGTCTAAGGGTGGAACCGCTATCGCTTTCGGCGATTTCGGTATTCAGGCGCTGGCTCCGGCGTACATCACTAACCGTCAGATCGAGGCAGCCCGTATCGCAATGACCCGCTATATTAAGCGTGGTGGTCGCGTGTGGATTACGGTTTTCCCTGATCGTCCATTAACCAAGCACCCGCTTGGTGCACGAATGGGTTCCGGTAAAGGCGCTCCAGAATTCTGGATTGCTAACATCCATCCAGGTCGTGTAATGTTCGAGATCGGTGGTGTTTCTGAGGACGTCGCTCGCGAGGCTTTGCGCCGCGCTATCGACAAGCTCCCAATGAAATGCCGTGTTATTGCGCGTGAAGGCGGTGACATCTGATGCCAGTCGGAACTGCAGACTACACCATCAAGAATTTAAACGAGAAGACTAATGCTGAAATCGAAGGCTTCTTAAAGAAGTCTAAGGAAGAGCTTTTTAACTTGCGCTTCCAGGCAGCAACTGGTCAACTCGAAAACAGCGCTCGCCTCAAGGCGGTCAAGCACGACATAGCCAGGATGTATACTATCCTGCGTGAGCGTGAACTCGGCATCAGCCAAGAGCCTGGCGCCACTGAGGTCAAGGAGAAGTAAGCATGGCTGAGAACCAAGAGCGCAACTTCCGCAAGGTTCGTCGCGGCTACGTCGTGTCCGAGGCCATGGACAAGACAATTGCCGTGGAGCTGGAGCAGCGTTCGACACACCCACTTTACGGTAAAGTCGTCCGCTCCACACGCAAGGTCAAGGCACATGATGAGCACAATGAGGCGCATATTGGCGATCTCGTGAGTATCATGGAAACTCGGCCTTTGAGCAAGACCAAGCGTTGGCGTCTCGACTCGATTATCGAGCGCGCCAAGTAAACAAGTTCAGCAAGGCTCCGCGCTTCACCTGTGCCTGTTGTTTAGTAGGTACGGGTGAGCGGGGAGAACCAGCTCGACTAAGGAGAATCAATGATTCAGCAGGAAACGCGGCTTCATGTCGCCGACAACACGGGTGCTAAGGAATTACTTGCCATCCGCGTGCTCGGTGGATCGAAGCGACGCTATGCCGGCATCGGCGACATCATCGTCGCCTCCGTCAAGGACGCTATCCCTGGCGGGTCGGTCAAGAAAGGCGACGTAGTTAAGGCTGTCGTCGTCCGTACTGTCAAGGAACATCGTCGTGTTGATGGTTCCTATATTAAGTTCGACGAGAACGCCGCTGTTATTCTCGGCTCTGGCCGTGAACCAAAGGGCACTCGTATCTTTGGACCAGTCGGTCGTGAATTGCGTGATAAGCGCTTCATGAAGATTGTGTCCCTCGCCCCGGAGGTGATCTGAGATGGTAGCCAAGATTAAGTCCGGCGACCAGGTAAAGGTTATCCGCGGCAAAGATCGCGGTAAGGAAGGCAAAGTACTCCGTGTACTCGCCGAAGACCGTTTGATCGTCGAGGGTGTCCAGGTTGTTAAGAAGCACGTGCGTGCTACCCAGCAGGGTCAGCAGGCAGGTATCGTCTCTGTTGAGGCTCCAATTCACCGTTCTAACGTTATGGTGATTGACCCAGAGACCAAGCAGCCTACCCGCGTGGGCGTGATTGTCAAGCAAGAGGCTCGTGACGGCAAGGTAAAGACCGTGCGCGTGCGTGTCGCTAAGAAGTCCGGAAAGGAGCTGGCATGACCGATACTACAGTTGAGGCGCCGGCAACTCCGCGCTTAAAGCAGCAATACAATGATCAAATCGTTCCAGCTTTGGAAAAGGAATTTGGCCACACTAATCCTATGCAGGTGGCTCGTTTGCAGAAGGTCGTCGTCTCTATGGGCGTTGGCGCTGCAGCTCGTGATTCCAAGCTTATCGAAGGTGCGATTAAGGATCTCACTTTGATCACTGGTCAAAAGCCAAAGGTTACTAAGGCTAAGAAGTCTGTTGCACAGTTCCATCTGCGCGAAGGACAGGCTATCGGCGCTTACGTAACTCTTCGTGGTGATCGTATGTGGGAGTTCTTGGATCGTTTGCTCACTCTGGCTCTGCCACGTATCCGCGATTTCCGTGGTATCAATGGCAACCAGTTCGACGGTCAGGGTAACTATAACTTTGGTCTTACGGAGCAGTCAATGTTCCACGAGATTGATCCTGATTCGATTGATCATCAGCGTGGTATGGACATCACCGTGGTGACCACCACCAAGGACGATGTGGAAGCGAAGTCGCTACTTAAGCACCTCGGTTTCCCATTCAAGGAGAACTGATATGGCAAAAACCGCTCTGAAAAACAAGGCGGCCGCTAAGCCGAAGTTCAAGGTGCGCGCTTATACGCGTTGCCAGGTTTGTGGTCGTCCTCACTCCGTGTATCGCAAGTTCGGTCTGTGCCGTGTATGCCTTCGTGAAAAGGCACATCGCGGTGAGTTGCCGGGTGTTACGAAGTCCAGTTGGTAAATATCGACGCTGAAGGTCCACTGCTTTAAGAATAACTAAAACAGGCGGTGGAAACCACGGCGAGAAAGGGCGTTAGCCCAACATGACAATGACAGATCCTATCGCAGACATGTTGACACGTCTGCGTAATGCGAGCGCGGCAAAGCACGATACCGTGGAAATGCCGTACTCCAAGTTCAAGGCGAATATCGCCGAGATTCTGAAGCGTGAAGGCTATATTAAAGACTTTGCTGCTAAGGAAGCCAAGGTTGGACAGACTTTGGAAGTCACATTAAAGTATGGCTCCAATGGTCAGCGTTCCATCCAGGGCATCAAGCGCATTTCTAAGCCAGGCTTGCGTCGTTACGCAAAGTCTGATTCTTTGCCTATGCCTCTTGGTGGTCTCGGTATCGCTATTATCTCGACCAGCTCGGGATTGTTGACTCAGAAGGAATGCCTCGACAGAGGCATTGGCGGCGAAATCGTCGCCTACGTATGGTGAGAAAGGAGAGCTGAAAATGGCATCGCATATTGGTAAGCTCCCCGTCGACATTCCTGCAGGCGTGGAAGTAAAAATTGAAGGTCAGTCCTTTAGTGCTAAGGGTGCTAAGGGTGCTGATTCCTATGTAATTCCAGAAGGTATTACCGCTGAAGTTGCTGATGGCAAGATCGTTTTAACCCCAGTTGACGATTTGCGTCCAACTCGTGCAAAGCATGGTTTGGCTCGTGCAATCGTAGCGTCCATGGTTAAAGGTGTGCACGAAGGCTACACCAAGACTTTGGACATTGTTGGAACTGGTTATCGTGCTGTGATGAAGGGTAAGGGCATTGAGTTCTCACTCGGATATTCTCACACTATTACCGTTCAGCCACCTGAGGGCATTGAGTTTGAATTGCCAAACGCAAATCAGGTAATCGTCAAGGGTACTGACAAGCAGGCCGTTGGTCAGGCTGCCGCTAACATTCGCAAGCTGCGTGCTCCAGAACCTTATAAGGGTAAGGGCATTAAGTACAGCGATGAGCGTATTTTGCGCAAGGCTGGAAAGGCTGGTAAGTGATATGAGCGTTAAGATTTTCGGTAAGGGTACCAAAGTCGCGCGTTTGCGTCGTCACGCCCGTCTTCGTAAGCGCATTTCTGGCACTCCAGAGCGCCCACGTTTGGTAGTTTCTCGTTCTAACCGTCACATGGTTGCTCAGATTGTGGATGATACTAAGGGTCTTACCCTTGTAAGTGCTTCCACCTTGACTTCTGACTTCGCTGGTTTTACTGGCACGAAGACTGAAGCTGCTACCAAGGTTGGCGAGTTAATCGCTGCCAAGGCGAAGGAAGCGGGTATTACCGCTGTAATCTTCGATCGTGGCGGTAATAAGTATCATGGTCGCGTCGCAGCAGTAGCTGAAGGCGCCCGTCAGGGAGGTCTAGCACTGTGAGCGATAACGAAAAGGAAACCCAAGTGGCTGAAGAAACTCAGAACACTCAGGCATCCGCCGAGGAGCGTACTGACGATCGCCGTTCCCGTCGCTCTAAGGGCGAAGGTAAGCGCGGAGAGCGTCGTAACCGTCGTGAAGAAAACCGCGGCGAAGAGCTTCTGGATCGCGTAGTTACTATTAACCGTGTTTCCAAGACTCACAAGGGTGGTCGTACCTTTAGCTTTGCAGCACTTGTTGTTGTTGGCGACGGTAAGGGCACTGTTGGTGTTGGCTACGGTAAGTCTCGCGAAGTTCCAGCAGCTATCGCTAAGGGTCAGCTTGATGCTAAGAAGCATATGTTCACTGTTCCACGTATTCGTGGTACCGTAACCCACCCTGTGTTGGGTCACGATGCTGCTGGCACAGTTTTGCTTCGTCCAGCTGCTCCAGGTACTGGTGTAATTGCTGGTGGCGCTGTGCGTGCTGTTATGGAGTGCGCTGGCATTACCGATATCCTCACCAAGTCCATGGGCTCTGCAACCGCTGTTAACGTGGTTCGCGCTACTGTGGATGCTTTGAAGAAGCTTGAAGAGCCAGAGGAGATTTGCGCTCGTCGTGGACTTTCCCTCGAGGAAGTTGCACCAGACGCATTGCTTCGTGAGCGCGCTGCAGGCATTGCCGAAGCTCGCAAGGCTCGTGAAGAAGCTCAGGCTGCTAAGGCTGCCCAAGCAAAGGATGGTGAGTGATGGCTAACTTGAAGATCACTCTGGTGCACGGTTTGGTTCATTCCACCGAGCGTCAGCGCGCGAACGTTCAAACTCTCGGTCTTCACAAGATTGGCCAGAGCGTTGTTCGCGAGGACAATCCAGTCAATCGTGGCTTGGTTATGGCCGTTCGCCACTTGCTGAGCGTTGAGGAGGTTGACTGATTATGGCTAATGAAGAACCAATGTTGCACATGCACACGTTGCGTCCAGCTCCAGGAGCTAAGAAGGATCGCATTCGCGTGGGTCGTGGTGAAGGCTCTAAGGGTAAGACTTCGGGTCGTGGCGATAAGGGTACGAAGAAGCGTTACCAAGTTCGTCCAGGCTTTGAAGGCGGCCAGCTTCCACTTTACATGCGTTTGCCTAAGCTTCGTGGCTTTAAGAGCCCATTCAAGAAAGAGTTCCAGGTTGTTAATGTTGCAGCCCTCGAAGAACTCTTCCCAAATGGTGGCGAAGTTACTGTTGCTGATTTGGTAGTTAAGGGCGCTGTGCGTGATGGCTATCCAGTTAAGGTTTTGGGCGATGGCGATCTTAAGGTTGCTTTGACTCTTAAGGGAGTTAAGGCTTCTGCATCCGCTAAAGCCAAGATTGAGGCTGCTGGTGGCTCTGTTAGCGAAGAGTAATGTACTCAGCTGATAATGCTAATTAACGCAGTGATTTAACTGTTTAATAATCCCTCTAGTTTTAGCTAGAGGGATTATTTTTTATTGACTAAACTCACGGAATAACTGTATCGGTATGCACCGTGATATAAACTATTGCCTCAGAGTTTGTTTTTTTACTGTTGCGCCTAGATCGTAGCGCAAAAAAGGGAGGAAGACCCAGGTGAAAACGTTAATCCAGGCCTTCAGGACGAAGGAGTTGAGGAATAAGATCCTCTTCGTCTTCGCAATGATTATCATCTACAGAATCGGTTCCTTTATTCCGATTCCTGGCGTTGATTACAAAGTTATACGTGCTTGCACAGCCAAGCTTGCTTCTTCTAGTGAAAACTTTATTGGTTTGGTGAACCTGTTCTCTGGTGGTTCGCTTTTGCAGCTGTCTATTTTTGCATTGGGTGTTATGCCTTATATTACGGCATCTATTGTTATTCAGCTGCTTAGAGTTGTGATTCCTCGCTTTGAGGCTCTTCACAAGGAAGGTCAGTCTGGAGAAACAAAGCTTACTCAGTACACTCGTTATTTGACTATTGGCTTGGCAATTTTGCAGTCCACAACCATTTTGGTTACTGCACGTTCTGGTGCACTATTTAATTATCAGTGTGGTCAGGTTATTCCAGATGGCTCTATGTGGAGCTTACTGGTTATGGTTTTGATTATGACTGGTGGCACTGGTTTGATCATGTGGATGGCAGAACTTATTACGGATAAGGGTATTGGTCAGGGCATGTCAGTGTTAATCTTCATGTCTATCTGCTCTGGCTTCCTTCCAAAGCTGTGGGAAATTGGTTGGGGAACTAATGGTACTAATGGCGATTGGACCAAGTTCTCTATTGTCGGTGGTGTTCTGCTTGTAATTCTTATTTTCGTTGATTTCGTGGAGCTCGCTCAGCGTCGAATTCCTGTACAGTATACGCGCCGAATGATTGGTCGTAAGATGTACGGCGGTTCTTCCACATACTTACCTCTTAAGGTCAATATGAGTGGTGTTATCCCACCAATTTTCGCGTCTTCGATTCTTGCTATTCCAACTCTTCTTGCTCAGTTTGGTGATAGTCGTAAGGATTGGGTGCGTTGGATTAATGCCAATTTAGCAAATTCTACTTCTGTGTGGTACATAGCTTTGTACACAGTTATGATTGTGTTCTTCTGCTTCTTCTACACTGAGATTACTTTTAATCCAGATGAAACTGCAGATAACATGAAGGAATACGGTGGTTTTATCCCAGGTATTCGTGCTGGTAGTGCTACAAGCCGTTATCTTAGCTATGTTATGAATAGATTAAACACTGTTGGTGCTGTCTATTTGCTATTCGTAGCGTTGATTCCAACAGTTTTGATTATGTCTTTGCACCTTAATATGAAGCTTCCATTTGGTGGTACTACGATTCTTATTATCGCAGGTGTTGGTTTGGATACTTTGCGTCAAGCCAAGGCTCAGACCGAACAATTCCAGTATGCTGGATTCTTGTTTGATCATGACGATAGTAAGCAAGTTACTAAGTAGTATTACTAGATAGGTTTTGTTGTTAAGATTTGCGATGGAGCA
This sequence comes from Gardnerella vaginalis, assembly GCF_040427915.1. Taxonomy (NCBI): domain Bacteria; kingdom Bacillati; phylum Actinomycetota; class Actinomycetes; order Bifidobacteriales; family Bifidobacteriaceae; genus Gardnerella; species Gardnerella vaginalis. The sequence goes on from NZ_JBETXJ010000002.1 coordinate 725,021, forward strand.
TAAGAAACAAGGAGATTAATATGCGATTGCTAATTATGGGACCGCAAGGCGTTGGTAAAGGCACTCAGGCTGCTTTGCTTGCAGAGCATTATGGGATTCCTGCTATTTCTACTGGCGATATTTTCCGTTATAACTTGAAGAATCAAACGGAGCTTGGTAAGAAGGTTCAGGGTTATCTTGATAAGGGTGAGCTTGTTCCAGATGAATTGACAAATAGCATTGTTAAGGACCGTCTTGCTCAGGATGATGCTAAGAATGGCTGGATTCTTGATGGATATCCACGTAATGCATCTCAGGTTAAGGCTTTGGATCTTATGCTTGAGGAGCTTGGTACTCCTTTGGATCATGTTGTTGCTCTTGAAGCAGAGCGTGAGGTTTTGCTTGAGCGTATGAAGAAGCGCGCAATTGAGCAGGGTCGTTCAGATGATACTCCTGAGGTAATTGCTACTCGTTTGGAAACTTACGAGAAGGAAACTGCTCCTCTTCTTGATATTTATGAAAGCCGTGGTCAGCTTGTTGAGGTTGATGGTGTTGGCGATATTGCTGAGATCAACAATCGCATAGTTGAGTCTTTGGTATGAGATTTATTTAAGATTTAGATTTTCTCACATTTATGATGCGCCTTTTGCGACACGCCGAGTGTTGTATTGGGCGCATTTACTGTATCATAGAAGATTGGCGTGTCTTCGGATACGTAAAGTAGTACGTCCAAGGAACGGAACGAGGCTCATGGCAAAAGACGGTGTGATTGAAGTTGAAGGCACGGTAGTTGAAGCACTGCCAAACGCGATGTTTCGCGTTCAGCTTGAGAACGAGCACATTGTACTGGCTACGATTTCTGGAAAGATGCGTAAGAATTATATTCGTATTCTTCCGCAAGATCGTGTTGTGCTGGAGATGAGCCCTTACGATTTGAACCGTGGTCGTATTACGTACCGCTATAAGTAAAGGTACAAGCAAAGGAAAACCATGAAGGTCAGCCCTAGCGTGAAGAGGATCTGCGAAAATTGCCGTGTGATCCGCCGTCACGGTCGCGTCATGGTGATTTGCATCAACCCACGTCATAAGCAGCGTCAGGGCTGAGTGGATCCCCACCGCGAAGATAAAGGAATAAGGCGCTAAGTCGCAGCTAAAGCTGAACCCTGGGTGCGCAGGCCCAGGCCGCAGAATTGCGGGAGACTTGGTGCACGACCTGCGTAATAGTAAAGGAATTACAATGGCACGTCTTGCCGGAGTAGATATTCCCAATGAGAAGCGCATTGAGATTGCCCTCACCTACATTTTTGGTGTAGGCCGTACTCGCGCTAAGGAAACGCTTGCCGCGACCGGTGTTAATCCGGATACCCGCGTCAAGGATCTTACGGATGAACAGTTAATCACTTTGCGTGATTATCTTGAAGCTAATTATAAGATTGAAGGCGATTTGCGTCGTGAAATCGATGCAGACATTCGTCGTAAGATTCAGATCAACTGCTATCAAGGCCAGCGTCATCGCAAGGGTCTTCCTGTGCGTGGTCAGCGTACTAAGACTAATGCTCGTACTCGTAAGGGTCCGAAGCGTACTGTCGCCGGGAAGAAGAAGGCCACCAGATAGTAGTCGGTGGTCGGCTCTAGGCCACGAGTTAATTCTCATCGCCTAGACATACCAACTAATTCGTCATTAGGAAACGAGGGTCAATGGCAGCTGCAAAGCAAGCCTCGCGCAAGCCGCGTCGCCGGGACCGCAAGTCGGTACCGGTTGGGCAGGCGCATATTAAATCAACATTCAATAACACGATTATTTCCATCACCGATCCATCGGGCGCAGTCCTTTCTTGGGCTTCCGGTGGCGATGTCGGCTTTAAGGGTTCCCGCAAGTCGACTCCTTACGCTGCAGGTATGGCTGCTGAGTCTGCTGCTCGTAAGGCAATGGAACATGGCCTGAAGAAGGTCGACGTGTTTGTTAAGGGTCCAGGTTCCGGTCGTGAAACCGCTATCCGTTCCCTTCAATCCGCGGGTCTTGAGGTCGGTTCTATTACCGACGTCACCCCACAAGCGCATAACGGCGTTCGCCCACCAAAGCGTCGCCGCGTCTGAGCACTCTTACGAATCCATCCATCCAACCCGCTTATGGGCGGCGAGTGCACCACCGACCAGAAGCTGAAAGGATACAAAAGTGCTTATCGCACAGCGTCCAACACTTACCGAGGAATCACTGAATCCCCAGCGTTCTCGCTTTACAATTGAGCCGTTGGAACCAGGTTTCGGATACACGCTCGGCAATTCGCTGCGTCGTACCCTGTTGAGCTCCATTCCAGGTGCTGCCGTAACTTCGGTACGCATTTCTGGCGCTCTCCATGAGTTCACGACTCTGCCAGGTGTTGAAGAGGATGTCACTGAAATCCTGCTGAACATTAAGGGTATCGTACTTACAAGTGAGTATGACGAGCCAGTAGTGATGTATCTTCGCAAGAGCGGCAAGGGTGAAGCAACAGCTGGAGATATTACTCCTCCTGCTGGCGTCACTATTGCCAATCCAGAGATGCATATCGCTACACTTGCTGAAGATGGCGAGCTTGAAATTGAGTTCACTGTGGAGCGCGGTCGTGGCTATGTGCCTGCTCAGATGAACAAGCAGGAAAACAGCGAAATCGGTCGCATTCCAGTGGATTCGATCTACTCACCAGTTTTGAAGGTGAGCTATAAGGTTGAAGCTACCCGCGTGGAACAGCGCACGGACTTCGATAAGCTCATCCTGGATGTGGAAACTAAGCCAGCTATTACACCACGAGATGCAGTTGCATCTGCTGGTTCGACTTTGGTTGAGCTTTTCGGTCTTTGCCGTGAGCTTAACGTCGATGCAGAAGGTGTTGAAGTTGGTCCAGCTCCAGTCATGGGAGAAGTTGATTCTCAGATGGCTACCCCGATTGAGGATTTGAATCTTACGCAGCGCAGCTACAACTGCTTGAAGCGTGAGGGAATCCACACTGTCGGAGAGCTGGTAGTACACACTGAGCAGGATTTGCTCGATATTCGTAATTTCGGCATGAAATCCATCGATGAGGTTAAAGAGAAATTGCAGTCTATGGGATTGTCTCTTAAGGCCTCGCCGCTTGGCTTTGACGCCAATAATCTCGAAGGTGGCACGTTCTTCTCGCCAGAAGACGAGTAAACAATCCACCGCCAATCGTCGTGGTTTTTGGATGTTCGGGTTTTTGCCCACCTGAATTCTGCGACAATAAGGAGTAATAATGCCTACACCGAAACAAGGGCCTCGTCTGGCTTCTAGCCCAGCGCATGAGCGCCTGATGCTGGCCAACATGGCTACTAGCCTCTTCCAGCACGGTCGTATTGTGACTACTTTGCCAAAGGCAAAGCGTCTTCGTCCACTTGCTGAGCGTTTGATTACATTCGCTAAGCGTGGCGACTTGCATTCGCGCCGCCGTGTGTTGCGCGTGATTCGCAATAAGTCCGTTGTTCACATGCTTTTCACTCAGATTGCTGAGCAGATGAAGCAGCGTGAAGGTGGCTATACCCGCATCGTTAAGATGGCTCCTCGTCGTGGTGATACTGCTCCACAAGCTATTATTGAGCTTGTTGTTGAGCCAGTAAGCCCAAAGAAGGCTGTCGTTAAGGAAGCTGAGTCTGCTGCTAAGGTTGCTGCTAAAGAAGAAGCAGCCGAGTAGTTTAGATTAGCATCTTGATGCATCGGTAAGTAAATCTTTTGCGATTAATCGCAAGTATAAAGGTTTATTAGACGGGTTGGAGTTTTATCTCCAGCCCGTTTTTATGTTTTTGTAGTTATCTTTTAATGTCTTTTAATGTCTTCTGATGTTTCTGACGTCTTTTAGTATCAAGCAACATCGAGTAGTATCAAGCAACATCAAATAATATTAAGTAGTATCAAGTATCAATTATTATTGAGTTATGCCAAATATTCTCGATTTAGTGAGCAATGATTTTACTGATTTTACTAATCGTAAATTTAATGCTGTTGATTCGCTCGTTTTTTGCGAACTGGCTTATATTTGCATGCCTGATTCTATTCCAAAATACGATGATGATTCGGATAATTTGAATACTGTTCCTTTGTGCGACTTGCTGCGCGCTGAGGATTTTTCTTCAATGTTTAGCTCTGGTTCAGCTAAAGTTGATGATTTTCGAAAGAGTCTTTTTCTTGCTGTTGCGGCTAGTCCGCGATATAGGGGAATACGCGTCGGTGAGGTTCTTGAGCGTTTTGATGAGTCGAATATTGACGATTCGTGTGAACAGCAGTTTGCTGCAGTAACTTTTGACTTGACTGATTGTGTTGGCTATAGATGTTTTGTTGTTGCTTTCAGGGGGACTGATAACACGCTTGTTGGGTGGAAAGAAGATTTTAATATGGCTTTTCGCTGCCCAGTTCCAGCTCAAGAGTCTGCTGCAGAATATTTGCTTTCGATAGCAAGGCGTGTGCATAAAAATTATTGCAATAATAGCGTTAAGAATAATATTTTTCATAGGATTTTTGGTTATATTGCGAATTTGTTTGGGAAGAAGCCAGAGCAAGCTGATATGCTGCAATCTGATACGCTGCAAAACGATATTGTGAATCAAAATAATGATTCTAATATTTTTGTTGTGGGTCATTCAAAAGGCGGGAATATGGCTGCATATGCGGCAATGCGTTTGGACGCAGAAAATCAACAACTTGGTGATCTTGTCAGTAAAATTTATTCTATGGACGGTCCTAGTTTTGGCTCGGATGTTGTTGATCCAAAGGTTTTTTCTCGCGTTGTTTCTAGGATTGAAAAAGTTGTTCCACAATCTGCTTTTATTGGATTGATCATGGATACTGGCGTACCGTATAAAGTTACGGTTGCTGAGTCGATTGGATTGATGCAACATTTTGGCATGTATTGGCAGGTTAAAGACGGAGATTTTGACTATTGTGATCATGTAACTCCGCGTGCGCTTGCTGTTTCTAAAGCTGCTAATGATTGGATGTTGAATTTGTCTTTCGAAGAAAGAAAACGCAAAATTGATGGTGTTTACAACGCTTTAACTAGCTTAGGATATCCTACTTTTGATGAAATTTCTGCGCATTGGTCGGAGCTTTTGCCGAAAATATTGAGCATAGCAACGCATATGGATTCAAAGACTTATGAGTTAATTCGTAATATTATGAGTGCGTTTACTGGTGTTGGTGGATCAGAACATAAGAATTGAAAAGATTATTGTTGCAGTCTGGAGACTAGGGCAACTAGGGCGACTAGGGCAACTAATATTCGGTTTTTATAATAATTGTTTTGGAAGGTTTTTTTTGATGCGTCTTCGTTTGGATTTAGCTTATGATGGCGGTGATTTTTACGGTTGGGCTAAGCAGCCGAATTTAAGAACAGTGCAAGGCACTTTGGAAGACGCTTTATATAAAGTTTTGCGTGTGCATGATGGCGATTCTTGTTTTCCGCTTCGACTCACAGTTGCTGGTCGCACGGATACTGGTGTTCATGCTTCTTATCAGGTTTGTCATTTAGATGTAGAAAATGATATTTTACAAAATTGTGTTGGACACACAAATTTGACGCCTGTAAAAGCTTTAGAATATAGGCTTCGTGGGGTTTTGCCTAAAGATATTTCGATTCACAGTGTAAGCATTGCACCAAGCGGTTTTGATGCTCGTTTTTCTGCGCTTGATCGCACATACGTATATAGGATTAGTGATGCGGCAAATCGCGCGAATTTAGATCCGCGTATGCGTGGTTTTGTGTTACAACTTGACTACGATTTAAACGTTGATGCCATGAATCAGGCAGCAGCTATGATTGTTGGTTTGCGCGATTTTGGGTCTTTCGCTCGCCCAAATCCTGGTGGAACTACGATTCGCTGCGTTAAAAAAGCGGTTTGGAATCGCGTTTGTTCGGATGGTTGCGCGTCTGTTGGTTCGTCTATTGCTTCTAGATCAACTGGCAATATTCCGCCTATTGAGCATGGTTTGATTGAGTTTACTATTGTTGCTGATGCGTTTGCACATAATATGGTTCGTTCTCTTGTTCAGGCTTGTGTACAAGTTGGTTGCGGTAAGCGTTCTGTTGACTGGTTTAAGGATAAGATTGAAAATCCGATTCGAGAAGGATCTACTGGTCCTATTGCGGCTAATGGTTTGACTTTGGAATATGTTGAATATCCTCCAAAAGATCAACTTGAAGATAGGGCTAATGCGATTCGCGCTCGTCGAACTCTTGAAGAACTTGATTGATTGTTTGCAAAATTATCAACACAAATTTGTGTATATTCTAGGGTTGGTTTACAATTGAAAAGTTGCGTTTCTTTCTGCGTTTTGCAGTTCGCGCAAAATGGATGAATGTCCGAGCGGTCTAAGGAGCACGCCTCGAAAGCGTGTGAGGGTTACACCCTCCGCGAGTTCAAATCTCGCTTCATCCGCGAATAGGGTTTCTGGCTTTTGCTAGAAACCCTTTTTTGTTCGCGTTTGTGTATTTTTGCCTGCGTTTGTTTCTTTTATCCCATGTTTGTTCCCAAAATTGCCAAATGCGTAAACAAACACGGGCAAGTGTTCCCGCATTTGTTTCTTTTATCCCGCGTTTGTTCCCAAAATCGTCAAATATGTAAACAAACGCGGGCAAGTGTTCCAGCATTTGTTTACCAAATGGGTCAAAAAGGGAACAAACGCGGGAATTTAATTGGGTGCGATTATCTTGTAGTGTGGAATTTGATGTGGCGCCGGTGTGGAATTTGGTTTGGTGTGATGTTTGTGCGGTGCTAGTTTGGTGTTGGTTGGTTGTCGGCGTGTTGCGTGTGTGGGTTGTGTGGAATGTTGATTTTTCAATGGTTTTCAGGTGTTGGTGTTCTTGTTTGAGTAGTTTCCTGAGAAAAGTCTGGGAAAATTCTTTAAAAACCTTGAAACAATGTGTTTTTACGGTTTTATTAGTGTTAATCCACAAATATTATGGTGAAAATAGTTTTTATTGTGGATTAGTTTGTGTGTAACATTATTTTTTTCTGTTTGTTTTGTGTGGTTGCCTCTTGACTTTTTTAAACGGGGGGGGGGTATGTTAATAACAGCTGCTAGCTAGATGCTCTAGATGGTGGTTATCCACAATGTTTTGAATGTTGTTGGATGTTTAAAATTTTTCTTCGTGTACCTGCACGGAGGAGAAGAAGAAAGGAAATTAAAATGATGAATAAGAAGGCTATCGCCGCTTTCGCTGCTGGCGCTACTTTGCTTGCCGGCTTCGCAATGGCAACCCCAGCATTCGCTGGTGCTAGAAAAGATGCTGCTGAGCATACTCTTGAAGTTCTTGCTGCTAATAAGGACTTGAGAACCTATATGAAGAATTTGGCTGAAGCAAATAAGCAGCTTATCAAGGATAACGCTACTCTTGCTGCAGCTACTGTTAAGGCTTCTACTTCTAAGGCTAAGGCTGATGCTGCTAAGAAGGTTGCAGATGCTGCAGAGCAGAAGATTAAGGATGCTCAAAAAGCTTATGATGATGCTCTAAAAGAGGAGTGTGGCGCTAAAGGTGCAAGCGAACAAGCTAATAAAGATGCTTTTGCTAAGACTGAAAAGGGCAAGAATCTTCAGAAGGTTATTGATGAAGCCACTGCTGATAAGGATAAGAAGACATATACTTATCAGGAACGTGGTGCTGCTGGAGTGACAACTAAGAAGGATACTCCTGCGAATGCTTACACTGCTTTGCAGGGATATGCTGATGCTGATGAGCTTGTTCGTGCTGGTGCTGAGGCTGCTGTTGAGTCTCAGAAGCAGCTTGTTGAGCAGGCTAAGGCTAATGTAAAGATGCAGCAGGAAATTATCAACCAGCTTAATGGTGTTACACCTGATTCAACTAAGCCTGATCAGACTAAGCCAGATCAGACTAAGCCAGATCAGACTACCCCAGATCACACCAAGCCTGTTCAGACTGCTGATCCAACTAAGTCTGCTGCTTCTGCTGAGTTGATGCGTACTCAGGTTGTGTTGGCTGAGGCTGATGCTACTAATAAGGATGCTCAGGAGAAGTTTGTTAAGTCTAAGGCTGATTATGAGGCTGCTAAGACTCAGATGGCTGCTTTTGATGCTCAGGTGAAGTCTGCTGCTGATCGTGAAGAGGCTCTTCGCGTGGCTGGTAAGACTGATACTGATGCTTACAAGGCTGCTGTTATTGATTTGAAGGCTGCTCAGTCTAGGGCTAATGCTTATAGGACTCATGAGTATGCTAATGCTGAGAAGGATTTCGGAGAGAAGAGTGGTAAGGCTTTGCTTGCTGCTGCTGCTTATAATGCTGCTCTTGTGAATTATCGTGCTGCTTATAATAAGGCTGTTGAGGTTGAGGCTTCTGCTGTTAAGGGCTTTGCTGATCCTAACACTTTGAACCCAGTTTCTACTGATTTCCCTGCTGCTCCTGCTGCTGCTAAGGCTGAGGCTAAGAAGGTTGAGGCTAAGGCTGAGGCTAAGGCTGCTGCTCCAGCTGGTGTTGCTGGTAAGGCCGCTGCTGCTAAGGGTGAGCTTGCTGGTATGGGCGCCAAGGGTGGCAATGGTCATGGTGGTAAGGCTGGCGAGAAGCTTGGTAATGCTGGTGTTGGTGTTGCTTTGACTGCTTTGGCTGCTTCTATGCTTGCTGGTATGGGTGCTGCTGTTCGCAAGATGCGTCACTAAGCATTATTCACCACCTTATTTAAGGTTTGCGCTCAACGACTGGTGTGGTGTTTTGTAGGGAAGCATCACACTGGTTTATTCCCGGTTCTCTTTGGTTTTATTGTTTTAACATTGGTTTGCTATTGTTTTTCTTTTCTTCCCAGTGTTGATTCGTTTAGCTTATTGGGTTTTGGGTGTTGAGTGTTGTTGCTTTCGGTTTTGTTTGCTACTAGGGGCTTGCAAAACCGAAAGCATTTTTTGTTTTTAAGAGCTTATTGTGTGTGATAGCTTTTATAATTAATACTCTATGAGTATTAATTTTTCGATAGATGAATTTAAAAATTAATTTTTATATAAATTTTGAGCTTTTAATAATAATTATTGATCTTACTAGTGCAGCGATTTTTATTTGAAAACGTTTTCAAATTTATTATTAAGTTTATCGTTAACTGCAATAAAGCCACTATATATAAAGAAAAAATCATATTTTTATTATTTTTATTATTTTGGTAGCGCTTTCAAACAATATGCGTTACTATAAAGGTGTCACAAGCTTTGTCGAGTGGCGTATGAGTTTATTGCCAAGAAGGTTCAAAGGAGAATTCAATGAAAAGGCAAACTATTCTACAGCTGGCATTAGTTGGTGTACTCAGTCTAGGATTGACTTTGTCGGGATGTGGTAATCCTGCTGCTATGAGTAATAATTCTGATGAGTCTACAACTTCTGCAAATTATTGGCCGAATGCAAATAGGAAATTATCAGGAGTTAAGCTGACTTTTTGGGTTGGTCAATCTGATAATAAAGTACCTGTGCGTGTTATAAAGGATTTTGAACATGCTACTGGCGCAAAAGTGGATTTACAAACAATTCCAGACACTTATGAAAATAATGTACAAACAAAGATTACTACTGGAGATATGCCAGATTTAGCGACTTGGGAACCTACAAATTCTATGCTTGCTGGGTTTGTTAGTACAGGAAAATTACAGAAGTTGGATCACGCTCCATGGGTTAAAAATTATGCGTCTGGTATTTCTGAATTAGGGAAAACAAAGGGTCATCGATATGCAGCTTTGATATCCCCAGTTAATGTTATGGGCGTTTGGTACAACAAGAAAGTATTTGAAAAAGCTGGTATTACTGATCTTCCTAAAGGATGGGATGGGTTGCTCGAGGCTGCTAAGAAAATACAAAAGACGCATGCAGCACAGTCTCCATTCTTCGAAATGGGTGGTTCTCAATGGGGTACTCAGTGGGGTGTTCAGGTTCAACTTGCAGAATCGGCTCGTGCTGGACTTTGGGATCGTGTAAATAGCGGCAAAGAGAAGTTTACAGACAAAATCATTATGACTGCTATAAAGAATTATAAGAAGTTATTTGATGATGGATTGTTTAATAATGATGCTGGTTCTGCAACGCTTAATGATCAAGCTGCAGCATTATTTGAAGGCAAAGCAGGTATGATTTTTGGTAATAACGCTCAATTTAATATTGCTGCTGCATTAGCCAATAATGATAAGAAAGTTATAGATGATACTTTAGGGTTCTTGCCGATTTCTGCTTCTGGTAATATCTCGTCGTTGTCTCCTGGAGCTTCAAGCGCAGTAGTAGCTTTCAAGACTGGTGATGCGCAACGTGAATCTGCAGCACGACAATTCTTGAATTTCTGGATGTCTGTTGGCTATAAGAATTTTGTTAATGATCGTAACCTTGTTTCCGCTCTTAAGACTGTTGCATCTCCATCAACTGTTCCTCAAGCTTTGATTGATGCTGCTAATTCTATTGGTCATAGTGCTCCATCTATGCAGTCAGCTGCTATTGCTAATCCAGATCTTTATTTGAATCTCGCTAACATGATAAATGGAACTGTGAATCCAGAACAAGTAGCTAAAGCAACGCAAGATCAGTTTGCCCAGATTGCAAAAGCCCAGGGTGCAAAAGGATTCTAACAGAGTTTTGATTCTTAAAAATATTCATTAATGAGGTGATTAAGAGATTTATTTTTTAAATCTCTTAATCACCTATAGCGGGTATTGAATTATATTCATCTGTCTGCGTGAAGTTATTTGAAAGGTATTTATTATGGGTACTCATAGTAGTTTAATGAGAAAAAATTACCCCTTAGCTTTTTTGATTCCTGCAGGTGTTATGCTGACAGTTTTCTTTATTGCTCCAACAATTATGAATTTTGTTTATGCATTTACTGATTGGTCTGCTTTTAAAAATACGATTAATTTTAATGGTTTTGATAATTTTCTTTCATTATTCCAAAACGGAATCTTAATGAAAGATATACAAATAACATTGTTTTATGCCATATGTATTGCTATTTTTCAAAATGTATTTGGATTATTCTTGGCTGTTTTGTTAGAAAAGGATACTCTGTTAAATAGATTAGCAAGAATAATGTTTTTTATCCCTGTAATTATGTCTGCATTAGCTGTTGGATATATTTGGCAGGCAGTTTTAAAAAATTCAGGTGCGCTAGATCAGATTCTCTCAGGTATATTTGGTCATAGTATAACTACTGGATTATTGGCTAATACCCATACTGCAATCATTACAATTGCGTTCGTTCAAGGATGGAAGTGGATGGGTTTGTCAATGCTTATATTCCTTGCAGGATTAAAAACTATTGATTCAGATGTTCTTGAAGCTGCTTATATTGATGGTGCAAGTAGCGGTCAGATTTTCTGGAAAATTAAATTCCCTCTGTTAGCTCCCGCATTCACGTTTAATGTTGCGACAAGTTTACTTGGTTCATTAAATGGATTCGATATGGTGCAGGCTATGACAAAGGGTGGACCTGGTGGTTCTACAGAAATTCTTAACATCTTTATTTGGCGTACATTTGGGCAAGGATTATATGCTCAATCGACAACAATGAGTATGATTCTTTTCATTTTAGTAGCACTTATTGCTTTACCTGTTATATATATTCTACGCCGTAGGGAAAGGAATATTTTCTGATGTTAATGCGTTTGTTAAATTTATGTTTTCGCAATCAGACGATTGTAAATTCCAATAGTTCTGTTAGATTATCAAAGATTAATCGCGTTGCTCGACGTGTAGTTCATGATATTTTTGTAATTTTTATCATGATTATATTTCTTGCAATTCCATTTTGGCTGTTGATAATTACCGCTGGTAAAACACAGAGTGAAGCACTGAAACTTAGTATGTCTGTTCCTAAACAATGGCATTTGCTTGAAAATTTTTTGACTGTCATACGTGATGGGAAAATGTTAGCGGCATTTTTTGGATCTATAATTGTCACGTTACCATCTGTGTTTATTGCTATATTTGTCGGGTCAATGGCTTCGTGGGTTTTAGCAAGACGTGCAACTAAGCCTGTTGCAGCTTTGTATGTTGTAGGTATATCTGGGCTAATATTGCCTCCTGCCGTAGTTACAGTAATGATGCTGTTGAAAATGATTGGTCTTTCTGGAACTGCAGTAGGAATGATTTGCGTTTATGTTGGTATTTATTTGTCTACAGTTATATTCTTTGTAACTGGATTTATTCGTACTATACCTACGGCTTTAGAAGAATCGATGAGGGTAGATGGTGCTTCGCCTATTAGAATATTCTTCATGCTAATTCTTCCGCTTCTTGCACCAACAATTGCTACTGCAACCATTCTTCTTATACTCTATATATGGAATGACGTTTTTTACGCTCTATTTATACTTTCTGGAAAGATGAGTACATTGCCTCTTAATTTGTATAATGTTGCTAGCGCTGGATTGTATCTTAATAATTGGCATTTGATTTTTGCGTATATAGTTCTTATGAGTCTGCCATTGCTTATAGTTTTTGGTATAGCACAGCGAAAGATAATCAGTGGTATTACTGGAGGTGCAGTAAAGTAGTAGCTGCTATTTGTGGTTGCATTGGTTGTTAGATTTAATTAGTAGTTTTAATATTAAATTGTGGTTTTGATGGGAGATTATATTGTGACAAAGAGGTCGAACAATAATAATAAACCGCCATCTATTAGTGATGTGGCTAAGCTTGCTGAAGTATCTACATCGTCTGTATCTAGGTATCTTAATCATTCTGAGAGTTTAACGCCAGCTAAGAGGGAAAGTATTGCTAATGCTATTAAATTACTTGATTATCATCCGTCATTGCTGGCGCAAGGTTTAGCTTCAAAGCGATCTAATGTAATAACATTTTTCGCTGGTCAAGATTTACTATATGGCGTTGTTGGTTGCATAAAAGGCGTTGAAAGAATAGCTTCGCAATCAGGAGTTGTGGTTAACGTTATTTTGTTTGATGAGCATCAATCTCCTTATACTCTTAAGCAATGTATTAAGTCAGCATTAAGTACTAATCCATTGGGAATAATAATTGATCAACCTCGATATGGAATAGCGTGTGATGAAATTATTAGAAATGCGCAGAAAGATTTACCAATTGTTCTTATTGGTGGGAATAGGCGTAAGGGACAGTATCAATTGTTCACTCACGATGATCAGGGTGGATATGCGATAACAAAATATTTGTTATCTCTCGGATCAGATACTGTCTATTATGTTGCGCCTCCAGAAGAAGATGAAGAGCAAACTAGGCAATCTGGTTGGAAAAAAGCCTTAGAGGAAGCTGGAGCAGTAATACCAAATCCATATAAAACCTCGTGGGATCCATTAGATGCTGAAAAAATTGGTGTGTCTCTTGGCAGGCGCAATGATGTAACTGCTATTTTTGCTGGTAATGATGAAATTGCTTTAGGAGTTATGCGTGGTTTATATTCAGTTGGTAAACATGTTCCTGAAGATATAAATGTTATTGGATTTGACGATAACCCAATTGCTAGATTATCTGTTCCAGCATTAACTACATGGCACCAAGATTTTGAACTTTTTGGAGCTTATGCTGCTCAGATAATTCTAGATCAGTCAAATGGTAAAGCAGTAATAGATAAAGATGAGCCACATTTTATAGGTCATAATACAGAGCAATTAGTTATTCGTGAATCTACTCGTTATCGTAAAAATGGATAGTTTATATGGATTTTGTGTTGCTAGTGGTTAATCAGGTGAAAGAATAAATATGGTGTTGAAAACTAAAATTTTTACAAATAATGGGATATCGGTTATTTATCGAAATATAGGTTGCGATAACGTTGATTTTGTATTGGTTCCAGAGAGATTTGCCGATAAAGCAATGCGTGATGATTGCAAGCCAGAACCATTAGTACAAGCGAAAATTGTTGGTGATTCTTATCCAGATGGTTTCGCGCAAGGCAGAACAATGAGAAATTCATCTACGGTGCAGGGTATGCATTTCGTTTCTCAGAATTGCGTTATGAGAGGCAAATCTTCGTTTATTACTACAGTATTAGAAGACAGTAGACATGTACAGTATATTCATAATTTGCAATTTGGAGCTTGTTCGTCAACTATAGAGATCACTACAGAAGTAAAAAATTGTGGAAATAAACCCGTTACGTTAGAGATGTTGTCGAGTTTTACTTTAGGTTCTCTATCGCCATTATTGACAGGTCTTGCAGCAGAAAGCATGAGAATACACAGACTTCATAGTACTTGGAGTGCAGAGGGACGTTTAATCACAGAAAGACCAGAAGATCTTCAGCTAGAGCCTGATTGGCAACAGCATAGTGCAAATTCTTTACGGTTTGGAAGTGTAGGGTCTTTCCCCGTGAGAGAGTGGGCTCCTTTTATTGCAATAGAAGATATTGTAAATAATGTTACATGGGCTGTATCAACAACTCATGCTTCTAGCTGGCAGATGGAAATATATAGGCGCGATAATGGTCTTTCTATATCTGGAGGTATTGCAGATCGTGAGTTTGGTCATTGGATGCATACAATTAACCCTGGGGAATCTTTTACTGCTCCTTCTGCTATCGCAACTGTAGTGCAAGGTGGAGTTGACTTAGCATCTCAATGTTTATTGGAACATACTCGTGAGAATTTATCTCTGCCGAAAAATGAGAAGGCACATCTTCCTATAATTTTTAATGAATATTGCTCAACATGGGGATTGCCTACTGAGAAAAGTGTTCTTTCGCAATCTAAAATAATAAGTAAGCATGATATTGACTATGTTGTTATTGATGCTGGTTGGTTTGATCATGAGTCGTTTGATACTGCAATAAGGTTCGGAAAATGGTGTGTTGATAAGCAATCTTTTCCTCACGGTATGAAATATGTTGTAGAAAGGCTTCATAACTTAGGTTTAAAAGTTGGAATATGGTTTGAATTTGAAGCAGTGGGAGAAGATGAAGAATCCTTATTCAATCGTACGCAATGGCTGCTTAAAAGGGATGGTGTTCCTATAACGTCAGGGCAACGTCGTTTTTGGGATATGAGAAATAAAAATGTAAGAGAATACTTACGTGTGCGAGTAATTAATTTCTTGAAAGAAAATAAAATTGATTACCTTAAAGTGGATTACAATGACTCTATAGGCATAGGTTGTGAAACCTTAGATTGCGATTATAGGTGTGATTGTAACTCTCTTGGTGATGGTCTTTACTCGCATATTCAAGCTACTATGTCTTTCTTTGATGAAATACGAAAATCTTTACCTAATCTTGTTATTGAAATATGTTCAGCTGGTGGTCATAGATTAGTTCAATCTTTTATGCAAATTGCTTCAATGGCTAGCTTCTCTGATGCACATGAATGTATTGAATCTCCTATCATTGCAGCCAATATGCATAGGATGATTTTGCCGAGACAATCGCAAATTTGGGCAGTGATGAGGGAAAATCTCGATGAGAATGCTGTCATTTATAGGCTTTGTACGGGTTTTCTAGGTAGATTGTGCCTATCTGGGGATGTTGAAAGTTTATCTGATTGGCAATGGAGGTTAATAGATAAGGCTATAGGTCTGTATCAAAAAATTAATAAAACAATCGATTGCGGTATAAGCAGTTGGATTGGTAGTGGAATAGTCAGCTATCGTAGTCCTAAAGGTTGGCAAGCAATCATAAGGAAACCTATGGATTGTAATAATCCTCTGTTTGTTGTGCTGCATACTTTTGCTAAATCACCTTGTAAAGTTATATTGCCTATTCCACATCAATTTGTGGATAAAAATATAGAAACTTTTATGTCAGAAAGTATAAAAATATCGTTCGATGGCGATAGCTTGTGTATAAGTAATCTTCATGATTTTGAAGCGGCTGTTATTGTTTTTGACTAGAATGAGAAAATTTTGCAGGAGTTAATGCAGAGTTTAAAAATTGATATGTTTTTGATAATCCGGAATTAAGGGTTTATATATGTGACTTATTGATTAATTGTCATCGCGGCTACGAGTGATTTATGGTGGACAGTATAAGTGGCAAACAAAAATTCTCGTAGCTTTCTCCTATAGGGCGGCATGAAGTTTGTGTTTTACATGAGCTTTATGCCGCTTTGCCCATGTTTGTGTATTTTTGCCCGAGTTTGTAGTCAGATTTGCTCAAAAGGGAACAAACGCTGGCTTAATCCTTATGTTCTCATGTTTTGACCTTTTGATCATATTGTTGTGTATTTGGTATCATCTAATTCATTGATTTTGTATGTAATTTACATGTATGAGTTATCTCTATTTATGTATTTATTATTTCTAGTACTATTTATGTCTTTTATTTATCTATCTACGATTTATTGGCATGTGTTGCTTGCTGATTTAATTAAGCTATTTTTCTAGTCTCAAGTAAATTTGTAAGAAACGCCGAAATAGTAAAATCATTTGACAAACTTAGGTTAATCATTTTACTATATTGATATCGGCATGAAGTCGTGCTGGTTTGAGCAAAGGAGCAATATGAGTTTATGGGATATTGATAAGATCGAATATGTAGGTAGAGCGCAAGGTCCAAAGGAGGGTCTAGCTTTTCACTACTACGATGCAGATAGAGTTGTAGCTGGAAAAAAGATGAAAGATTGGTTGCGCTTTGCTGTTGCATGGTGGCATACTTTCGACCAAACTCTTGTTGATCCATTTGGAACTGGTACAGCTCATAGACCGTATTATGGCAAATATAGTGATCCTATGGATGAGGCTTTAGCTAAAGTCGATTATGCATTTGAGCTTTTCCAGAAATTGTCGGTAGGATATTTCTGCTTCCATGATCGCGACATAGCTCCAGAAGGTGATACTCTTCGTGAAACCAATCGTAATCTCGATCGTGTGGTTGATAAAATTGAAGAGAATATGAAGTCAACAGGTATTAAATTGCTATGGAATACCTCGTCATTGTTTACAAATCCTAGATTTGTGTCTGGCGCTTC
Source organism: Gardnerella vaginalis (assembly GCF_040427915.1). NCBI lineage: Bacteria > Bacillati > Actinomycetota > Actinomycetes > Bifidobacteriales > Bifidobacteriaceae > Gardnerella > Gardnerella vaginalis. The sequence goes on from NZ_JBETXJ010000002.1 coordinate 741,888, forward strand.
AACGTCTCCATTCGCGGATATTTATGCATACTCTGCAGGTCAGCTAAAGCATAGTTTAGAGATTGGCAAACGCTTAGGTGCTGAAAATTATGTATTCTGGGGTGGTCGTGAAGGATACGAAAACCTGTGGAATACACAAATGAAGCGCGAACAAGAACATATGGCAAAATTCTTCCACATGTGCCATGATTATGCGCAGGAAATTGGTTTTGATGCGCAATTCTTGATTGAGCCAAAGGCTAAAGAGCCAACGATGCATCAGTATGATTTTGATGCTTCGACTGCAATCGCGTTCTTGAGAACATATGATTTGATGGATGTATTTAAGCTGAATCTCGAAGGTAATCATGCTAATTTAGCTGGTCATACTTATCAACATGAGATTCGTACTGCTAGAGAAGCAGGTGTTCTTGGATCTTTGGATGCAAACCAAGGTGACAAGCTTATTGGGTGGGATATGGATGAATTCCCAACTGATCTTTATGAAACTTCAACTGTAATGTGGGAAGTTTTGCAAGAAGGGTCGATTGGTCCTCATGGTGGTCTTAATTTTGATGCTAAGCCACGTCGTACGTCTTTTGATGCTGAGGATTTGTTCCGTTCTCATATTGCTGGTATGGATTCATTTGCAGCAGGTTTGTTGGTAGCTGCAAAAATGCATGAAGATAAATTCATTGAGAATTTACAGGCAGATCGTTACTCTTCATATGATTCTGGTATTGGCTTAACTGTAGAAAACGGCACAGCCAGCTTGTCGTCTCTTGAAGAATATGCTTTGGATATTCCTCAAGAAAAGTTGATTGCTGCAACTAAATCTGATCATCTTGAATCAGTGAAGGCAACGATTAACAATTACATTATTGATGCGCTAAGAGAAGGGTGATTCAAACTGTATCTAGTATGACTGAGTAAAAGTATGAATATTTAATAACAAAATATTTGTTAGAGTTATTGCGTCATTCTCTTCCTTCCTCCTAACTTGGCGTGTCGCTCTGATTTTTTCGGGGTGACACGCTTGGTTGTATGTAAGTATTTGAAAAGATATTTTACAATTTGTCGTTATTTACTAAATAATATTCCGTTCAAAGCCGAAAGGGATAATGATGAAAAAGTGGAAAAGATTATTGGTATCGCCGGCGCATTGGCTATGTTGTTGCCATTTGCTGCTTGTGGAGCTCCTTCTACGCGAGGTGGTGCTAGTGGAGCTGCTAATAAGACTGGAAAGATTAGTGTTGGAATTTCTATGCCAGAACAGCAATTGGAACGCTGGCAGATTGATGGCGAGAATCTTAAGAAAGAACTTGAGCATTTTGGCTATAAAGTCACCCTGCAATATGCTGATGGTAAAACTGATTTACAGTCTTCTCAAATTCAGAATATGGCAAATCAAGGTGCAAATTATGTAGTTATTGCATCAATCGATGGAACTGCTACTGGAGCCGCTGCTGAGCTTGCTGAGTCTAATGGTGCAAAAGTTATTGCCTATGATCGCTTGATTATGAACACTGATGCTGTTGATTATTATGCTACATTCTCTTTGACAGATGTTGGTCGTATGCAGGGAGAGTACATTGTAGACAAGCTTGGTCTTAAGGAAGGTAAAAAGGGACCATTTAATGTCGAATTGATGTCTGGATCTCCAACAGATAATAATGCTAGATATTATTATGAAGGTGCTTGGAAAGTGCTAGAGCCTTATTTTAAATCTGGTGTCTTGAAATCTAAGTCCGGCAAAGTTCCAAAGAGTCTTGATGATTGGAAGTCAATAGGTATTGACAATTGGGATAGGCAAAAGGGACAGGCTGAAATGGAAAACCGCATTAATTCCTTCTATAACGATGGTACGAAGTTAGATGCAGTTCTTGCGCCAAATGATGCTATTGCGTTGGGTACTGTCAACGCTGTTGAGTCTGCTGGATGGAATTATTTCCCAATTATTACTGGTCAAGATGCTGAAAAGGCTAATGTTGCCGCAATTGTTCAAGGCAAACAGGCGATGACAGTGTATAAAGATACGCGTAAGCTCGCTAAGGCTACAGCAAAAATGATTAAAGATCTTGTTGATGGTAAGAAGCCAAATACAAAGGATGTCTTTAATAACGGTAATAAGGATGTTACTTCTGTTCTTCTGTCACCAGTATCTGTAGATAAAACAAATGCCAAGAAAGAGCTTGTTGATTCTGGCTATATCTCGGCAGCTGATGCTGGTTTGTGATACTAGTTGAGCACTCGGCTGCTAAACAATTATGTAGCCGAGTGCATTTGATACTGGTTCAGTTGCGACAATATCGTATTTCATTAGGAAAGGAAAAAATCAGTGACTGACAAACAAGATGTCATCCTTGAAATGCGTCATATCGTGAAACGTTTTGGTTCGGTTACAGCGCTTGAAGATGTAACATTGAAAGTTCAACGTGGACAAATATTTTCAATATGTGGAGAGAATGGCGCTGGTAAATCAACGTTGATGAATGTTCTTTCTGGTGTATATCCTCATGGAACATATGAGGGAGACATTATTTATGAAGGTAATGTTTGTAAATTTAAAACGATTCGTGATTCTGAGGCAAAAGGAATTGTTATCATTCATCAAGAGTTAGCTTTAGTTCCGTATATGAGTATTGCTGATAATATTTTCCTCAGCAATAGGATTAAAAAGGGAATTGCTATAGATGATACTGAACAATATCGTATTGCTCGCGAAGTTATGAAAACTGTTGGATTGGATGAAGATCCAAGTAATCTTATTGCTAACATTGGTGTTGGTAAACAACAGCTTGTTGAGATCGCGAAAGCTTTGACGAAAGATGTAAAGCTTTTAATTCTTGATGAACCTACTGCAGCCTTAAATGATGAGGATTCTGCAAATTTGCTTCATCTAATTGATCGTTTGCGTCGTGAGCGTGGTATTACGGCTATTATTATTTCCCATAAACTTAATGAAATAGCTTATATTGCTGATGCTGTACAAGTGATACGTGATGGTAAGACAATTACTCATATTGATGTTGATGATCAGCATCCATTGGATCAAGATGAGTTGATTCGCCATATGGTAGGTCGTCCTCTTACTAATAGGTATCCTGAGCATGTTGCAAAAATTGGTAATGAGGCTTTTCGAATAGAACATTGGAAAGTGCATCATCCGTTAGATGAAAAACGATTAGTTGCCAATGATGTTAGTTTCAATGTGCGTAAGGGTGAGATTGTTGGCTTAGCTGGATTGATTGGTGCAGGACGAACCGAAACTGCGATGAGTGTTTTTGGTCGACAATATGGCACTAATGCATCTGGTAAATTGTACTTAGATGGCAAAGAGGTTAAATTCAATTCTGTTCGTTCTGCAATTGATCATGCTGTGGCATATGCTACAGAAAATCGTAAAGTTTATGGATTGAATTTATTAGCTTCTATTCGAGAAAATACGTCATTAGCTAATTTAAAGTCAGTTAGTAAGCTAGGTGTTATTGATAGACATAAGGAAGCGAAAGTTGCTGAAGAATATCGTCACGATTTTCGTATGAAGTGTAACACTATTGAAATGCCAGTAGGTAATCTTTCAGGCGGTAATCAGCAGAAGGTCGTATTGGCAAAATGGGTGGCAACTCAGCCTAAGCTTCTTATTCTTGATGAGCCTACGCGTGGCATTGATGTAGGCGCTAAGTATGACATTTATGAGATTATCGACAAGTTAGCAGATTCTGGTAGTGCGATAATTGTTATTTCTTCGGAATTGCCAGAATTGCTTGGTATATGTGATCGTATATACACGATGAGTCAAGGCAAAATTACAGCTTGTTTGAATGCTCATGAGACAAATCAAGAAGAATTAATGAAGTATATGACTTGTGATGTTCCATTGGAATATGAGAAGTCATTTACCGTTGAATAGTTCAATCTATCAGATTTTATTAGTAATTAAACTTCGCATCGTTGCGTAGCAAAGAAAGAGGATATTATGTTTGGATCAATATCTGCTTATTCAAAGAAGAAAAATACAGCTATTGGTACTCCTGGATTAAAAGAGCTATTGCTGGGGAATGCTCGTTCTTACGGTATTTATCTTGCTCTCGTTGCTGTTATCATTATTTTCCAAGTGTTGACTGGCAATAGGTTGTTGTATCCAAATAATGTTGTTGCATTATTCCAACAAAATGCATATGTTATGATTACGGCAATCGGTATGCTTATGATTGTTGTTGCTACACATATTGATTTATCTGTTGGATCTGCTGTTGCATTCATTGGTGGCTTAGGTGCTTTTGCTATGAAGCATTGGGGAATGAATTGGATGCTTGCAATCGCTTTCATGCTTTTTATAGGTTTATTAATAGGTGCTTGGCATGGATTCTGGGTAGCGTATGTTGAAGTTCCTGCATTCGTAACCACTTTAGGTGGCATGTTGATCTTTAGAGGTTTGGCAACTGTTGTTGCAGGTGAGTCTATTCCATTACGTTCTCGCGAATTTAGAGCTATTGCAAAAGATTATCTTCCTAATATTTTTGGATTCTGGGGCGGATATGATGGATTAACTATCGTTGTAGGTGCTCTTGCTATTGTAGGTGTAATTGTTGTGCAACTGCGTAAGAGAGCGAAGTCGTTGAAGACTGGATTATTGATTGAGCCACTTTCGTTTACTATTACGAAAATTGTTGTATCTGTTGCAGCTATTGGTTTTATCACTTATTTATTGGCATCTTCTGGAAATTCTCAGCAAGGCGGTATACCAATAGTATTGGTTATTATTGCGGTTCTCGTTGGAGTTTTTTGGTTCGTGCTGAATCGCATGATTTTTGGTCGTGATATTTATGCTGTTGGTGGAAATAGAAAAGCAGCTATTCTTTCTGGCATAAATACTAAATTGGTTGATTTCAAGATTTTCTTAACGATGGGTGTTCTTACAGCAATAGCGTCTGTTGTAACATTGTCCCGACTTGCATCTGCTACCGCTGCAACTGGGCAAGAATTTGAGATGGATGCTATTGCTGCATGCTTCATTGGTGGTGCTGCTGTTTCTGGTGGAACTGGTACGATTCCTGGCGCTATGGTTGGTGCATTAATCATGGGTGTTCTCAATCAGGGCTTGTCTATTATGGGTGCGGATGCCGCTATTGTCAAAACTATTAAAGGTTTGGTGGTTGTTGCTGCTGTTGCCTATGATTTGATTAGCAAGAAGCGCAAAAAGTAATTTTAGTAATTGCAGCTTTAGTAATTATTGTAATTAAATTATTGTAATCAAAATTGTGCATGTATCGTAAGGTGCATGCACTTTTTATATTTTTAAATACACATGCATATATTAAAATGCTCTGTTATATTACATTGAACAATGTGCTATAACAGAGCATTTTCAAATAAATGTCATATTGGAATGTTTATTTTATTTATTTTTCTAAGTTGCGGTAATGTAAATACTTTTTGTATATATCTTCGTTAGGTTCTCCAGACAAAGTTGTTTCTATTTCATTCTGCCAAATAGGTGGATACTCTTTACCTGAAAGAGTCCAAGCTGCTTGTCTTGCAGCACCGATAGCAACATATTCGTCGGTTTTTGGTAAAGTGACATCACTTCCTAATATAGATGGTGCTAATGCTCGTATTGCTGATGATTTTGCACCACCTCCAATTAGTAGAATCTTTTTTACTGTGACTCCTAGTGATTTTATTAATTCCAAACAATCGCGCTGAGAGCATAACAATCCTTCTGTAAAAGCGCGCGCTATGTTAGAAGGTTTTGTGTTTGCTAATGTTAGCCCATATATACTAGCCGTAGAATTTGGTCTATCTGGAGTGCGTTCTCCGTCAAAATATGGTATAAGTGTAATTCCTTGTGCTCCTGGTATGCTTTGTGCTGATAGATTTGCGAATTGTTCGTAGTCGACGCTTAGTGCTTTGCATCCAGCGTCTATTATTCTCGAACCATTAATTGTGCATGCTAATGGAAGCCAGTGTCCAGTGCAGTCGGCAAAACCTGCAACTGCAGTAGTCATATCGTATATTGGTGTTTGACAAACGGCTGCGGCTACTCCTGATGTTCCTAGTGATATAGATACATCTCCAATTCCCATGTTTAAGCCTAAAGCAGCCATAGCGTTATCTGCGCCTCCAGGAGCTATTAAGCATCCTCCGGCCACATTTTTACCTGCTATTTCTGGATCTGCATATGCTCCTATTTCGTTAGGGTTTAAAACTTTAGGTAAAATTACATCGTCTCTACCGAATGCAAGTTTTATCAAATCTCGTCTGTAGTTATTAGTGGTTGAATCAAAGTATCCTGTGCCAGAAGCGTCTGAGCGATCCGTGAAAAGTTTATCAAGTCCAATAGTATCCCTACAAGAATGATTAGAAGTGCTAGATGGACCATATCCTGCAATTCTCCAGCTTAGCCAATCGTGAGGTAAACAAATAGCCGCTACTTTATTTGCTAGTTCAGGTTCATGATTGGCTACCCAAGCAATTTTTGTTACTGTGAATGACGCTACAGGGGATAATCCAACTGCACGAACCCAGTTGCGCTTTCCTTCAAGGGTTTGGCTTTGTTTATCAGTGTTTTGTTCTGATTTACCTTGTAGACTCTCGATTAACTGTGTAGCCTCTGGTGCTGAACGAGTATCATTCCATAGTAGTGCATCTCTAACAATGTTTCCTTGCTTGTCTAGAAGTACCATACCATGTTGTTGACCTCCGACTGACAATGCGCTAACGTCATCTAGTCCTCCAGCTTGTTCTTTTGCTTTTAGGAACGCTTCCCACCATCTATCTGGGTGTATGCTGGTTCCTTCTGGGTGTTTTGCTTGTCCGAAACGTACTAATTTTCCTGTTTCGGCATCTGTAATTCGTATTTTTGTTGATTGAGTTGATGTGTCAATTCCAGCAACAAGTATTTGTGTCATAGTTACTCCTGTGTAGACTGTTATTCTTTTTGACATTTTTATTTTTTCTATTCATCTGAAGGCAATTGCGCAAAAATTGCACTCGCTGATTTGCAATTAGTTAGATGAATGAACTAAAATAAAGTTTAACACGGTTTATGAGAATTTTCCATTAGTCTTGTGGCCTACAGGTTGATTACTTGTGCGTTAGATTTATGTGTCGTATTAGAATTTGTCAAGTAATGAAAGAGGTAGCATGTCAGCTTTACGAAGTATAAATCAGGATGATTTGCGCAATCATAATTTGTCTGTTGTTTTAGACACTATTTTGCGCTCTGTAGAGCCTATGACTCGTGCGGAATTGGCTCGCGCAACTGGTTTAACCAAGGCTACAATATCTTTGCTTGTGCAAATACTTATATCTAGTAAGGTTCTTCATGAGGCAGATAGCGTTTCTGTGCATTATGGTCGTCCTGGTACGTCACTGGCTGTGAGCGTTGGAAGTTTTTGTGCTTTTGGATTACAAATAAATACTGATGGTTATGGTTTTGCTGCTGTTGATGTAAATGGTGATGTTATTGACGAGCAATGGGTTGATTGTGATATGGATCAGCTCACCGCTAATGAAGTTTTTGATAATTTAAATAATATTGTGCTTGATAGTGAAACAAAAGCTAGAGAATTAGGGTATGTTATACTCGGCGGTGCATTAGCTTTGCCTGGTGTTGTGATTGATGGATCTATCTTGTTGGCGTCGCCGAATTTAGGATGGAAAAACCTTAATCTTGGACAATATGAGCTTGTTAAGAGGCTTAATGTGTTTGCTGCAAATGAAGCTAATCTTGCGGCTATAGCGCAGATTCCTGGTTTCGCTACGCAGCGTAAAAACGATAGCATTATGAAGCCTTCGGATTCTTTTATCTACATATCAACAGATATTGGTATTGGTGGTGCTGTTGTTAGAGATGGGCATGTTGTTTATGGTGAAAATGGTTTTGCTGGAGAAATAGGTCATGTGTCTGTGTCTTTAGATGGTCCTATTTGTAGGTGTGGAAGACGCGGATGTTTGGAAGCATTTGCTGGCAGGAGAGCATTGGTTGAAACTGCTCGCATTGCTAGTGGGTGTGATGCAACAAAAATTGAAGCTGTAAATGTTTTACTTGAACGTTGGAAATCTGGTGATGAGATAGTCGTTAGCGCTGTCGATAAAGCAGTAGAAGCTTTAGTATCTGTAATTGGGTCTGCTGTTAATCTACTGGATATTAATACGGTTATTTTAGGTGGCATTTGGCAGCGATTTGGTGTTGGTCTTACGCAAAGAATTAGTAAAGAACTTACTTCTGAAGTATTATGCAGCGAAGCTGTGAATGTTAGAGTATTAATGTCAGAAGTTGGTGGAAGGTCTGCATTGCTTGGAGCAGCACAAGTCGCGCTTCGAAGGTTTATTGATAAACCATTGGACTACATTGAGCAATCAAACATTGATGAATAAAGTGAGAATTCATAATTTTATACCTTTTATCGTAGTCATCTTGCTTTTATCATAATTTTCTCGTTTTTATTATAAGCGTTGTGTTATTTGTAGTTGCGTAGTTGTGTAGTTGTGTAGTTGCGTCTGAATAGATATTGTTGTGTAACTTTAATAGCAATAACTATTGCTGTGTGGTATATGACACGCCGATTAAATGCAAACCTTAAAAAAACCTGAAAGAATCTTAAAAAAAGTCTATATACGGCGTGTCTTGGATATTTTTCTGTTTTCAAATATGATTAGTCGTAATTTTTACGTTTTATTGGGTATATTATTGTGATTTTTCAGAAAAACTTCAAAACAAACCTGAATGTAAGCTGAATGTTTTGGTTGATTTTTGTTAAAGCATGTTGTATCTTTTGAATCAGCAACCAGTGAATCCCTAGTTCAACTGGTGCTACGCGGGAAACCGCATAAGGCAAATTCTTTTTCGTGTTCCTAGCACGGAGGAGAAGAAGAAAGGAAATTAAAATGATGAATAAGAAGGCTATCGCCGCTTTCGCTGCTGGCGCTACTTTGCTTGCCGGCTTCGCAATGGCCACCCCAGCATTCGCTGCTGAGCCACAAGCTCCTAAGAAGGAAGAGTGCAAGCCAGCTGATGCTGCTAAGCTCGCTGAGCTTAAGAAGGCTGTTCATGATGCTGAGCGTAAGGCAACCAAGGCTGGCTATGATGCTGAAGATGCTCAGGATGCTTATGATAAGGCTGTTGCTCAGTCTAAAGCTGAAGAGACTGTAGTAAAGAATTATAATGAAACTCTTAAGCAGGTAAAGACTGCTCTTAAGAATAAGACTACTGCTGATGGTGGTACTGATCAGGAAGCTAAAGATAAAGCAGCTCTAGCTCTTACTCAGGCTAAGAAGGCTCATGATGCTAGCAAGAAAGCTATCGAAGATTACAATGCTACTGTAACTGATCCTAAGCTTGCAACTTACAAGGTGGCTGATGCTCTTGTTGCAGGTGATGCTGTAGCCGATGGCACTGCAGAGTTGACTTTCGCTACTGCAAAGCGTGGTGCTCTTCTTGAGGCTAAGGCTAAGAAGACTGATGCTGATAATGAGTTGAAGGAAGCTCAGGCTGCTCTTGCTAAGGCTCAGTGCACCCCAGCTCCAGCTCCACAGCCAGGCCCACAGAATCCACCTGTTACCCCAGCTCAGCCAGGTTCTAAGACTGAGGCTATTAAGAATGTTCTTGCTAAGAAGGTAGATGTTGATGCTGCTGAGCACAACTTCGCTGAGAAGAAGGAAGCTTACGCTAAGGCTGCTGCTACTTTGACTGCTGCTAAGGCTGAGCTTGATGCTGCTGAGCATGATAAGGCTGTTGCTGCTCAGAATTTGTCTGATTTTGAGGCTTCTGGCGTGAATGATTCTGCTAAGTTGAAGAGCTTGAAAGAGGCTGTTGCTCGTGCTGATGCTCATGTAGTTCGTACTACTACTGCTTTCAACAAGGCTTTAGCTGATTTCAATGATGCTAAGACTGCTGATTTGGCTGCTCAGGCTGCTTACAATGCTGCTAAGGATGCTTATGATGAGGCTTACAATGCTGCTATCAAGCTTGGTGTGAATCCTGCTTTGCTTCCTTCTGTGACTGCTATTGACCCATTGTCTCCTGCTTTCCCACAGCTTGCTCAGGCTCAGAAGATTTATGCTGATGCTTTGGCTGGTAAGTTCGGTGCTGCTGCTCAGAAGGCTGTTCAGAAGGCTGAGGCTAAGGCTCAGGCTGCTGCTCCAGCCGCTGCTGGTGCTGCTGCTGGTAAGGCTGGTGCTGCTAAGGGTGAGCTTGCTAAGGGCGGTAATGGTCATGGTAAGGCTGGCGAGAAGCTTGGTAATGCTGGTGTTGGTGTTGCTTTGACTGCTTTGGCTGCTTCTATGCTTGCTGGTATGGGTGCTGCTGTTCGCAAGATGCGTCACTAAGCACTACCTACTTGGCTTTATTAAACTAAGAGCGTATGCTTCTGTAGTAGAGCTGAGTAAGTTGCAACTTTCAGTGGTTTAGTTTTACTAAGCCACTCGGGGGCTGGGTTCTCTCAGCCCCCATTTTTATATCTAAAATAAATTACTTATTGAATCGAGGCGACGTTGCCTATGTGTAGTAAAACTGTAAACGATACTTCATATTCGTCTAATAAGAATGATTTGTATAAGAATATTATTAAGAAAATTACTGCTTATTTTAAAAATCATATAATAACAATAATATGTGTTCTAGGTATTATAGTTACTGTACTTTTATCTACTTTTATCATATTAATAATATTTACACATAATTTTGAACTTTCTAAGTGTGCGGCTTTTTCATTAATTTTATTGCTGGTATCTGCTTTTATTATAAATTTATTATTCAAGGATTGTTATATACGTGGCTTTACAATTAGTCTTAGTGCGTATATATGTTCTATTGCGTATATGAGTATGTTGAATGATACTATCCAACATACTCCTATCATTGGGGATTTTATTGCTATATTAGTTGCTGCCATTTATTTTGCAATAACATGTTCTCTTATATACAGATTTTTCCAAATTTTTTTGAAAGAAAATACAAAATTAATATTCCCCGTAATTGCTTTATTTGTATTTTTTGCAATATTAGATAATAGCAACTGGGAGATTGCGGTTCTAGCAGTAGCTGTTGTGACATTTGTACTTGAACCTAAGAATTTAAATATTCTATTTAAAAAAGTCTTTCATAAAAAAATAAAATGTGGTAAAAAAACGCTTGTTGTATTAAGGATTTGTGTTCTGTTGCTGCAAGTATTAGTTTATTTATCAATGGAGTTATCTAAACTTTTAGGAAAATTTGTAGAAAATTGTTCTTATACCTGTATATCTGATGGATGGCTTGCATTTTTTAGAATTCTTATCTTTGTAGTTCTTTCTACTGTAATGATGCATTTATTGAAAACTAAAAAAGATAAGATCTGCTATTTATTAGAAAAAATAATTGACCGTGTAGATAAATACTGCAAATAGATGCAGAAGAACAATTGGATCAAAGTGTATCAAATTGTTCGCAGAATGAAAATATATCAAAAGAGGTTCAGGTGAGTGATATGAATAATGATTTAAAAGTAATATAATGAAAATTAAAATTTTCATTATATTACTTTTATAGTAAAGGCTATTAGTAAAGTGTAATACAGTAGAATTATTGGAAATTTAGTGATTTTCTTTATCATATAGAAAAACTATTATATTCTACGTATTACACCTTTTAATTTATAGCTTAAATTTACGTTGTTGATTCTGATAGCCCGCGTTTGTTTATTTTTGCCCGCGTTTGTTCCCATTTTTGGTGGTTTGGTAAACAAACGCGGGGAAGTGTTCTTGGTTTTGTAGTTGGATTGTAGTTCTTTAATATGCAACAATTTTATATGTCCATTTTTCTTTAATTGAGTAATGTGTAAGCAAATTAATACGTTATATTTTGTTTATTATAAATTCAGATTATTCTGTAAATCTTAGGTATGATTTACACTTACTTCTAAAACCATTCAGAACTTTAATTTCATATTGTATAAAACGATTATTTAAGGAAATATATTATGTCTGCTGAATCACGCAGATCAACTTTACGCGATGTTGCTAAACTTGCTAATGTTTCGATGGCCACAGTTTCTAATTATCTTAATGACTATCCGTTTATGAAGTCTACAACGAAACAAAAGATTCAGAATGCAATTGAAGAATTGAACTATTCTGCTAATCAGCAAGCTCGTAATTTACGTCGTGGTCATACAGGATTGATTTCATTATCAATACCAGATCTTACGCAGATATATTTTGCTGAATTGGCTGAGGAAATAATTAAAGCTGCTCGAGAATATGGTTATCGAATAATAGTCGAATCTACTGGAAATGATCGTGAGCATGAAATTAATTCCATCAAGGCTATGTCGCGTAATATGACAGATGGATTAATACTGAGCCCAACATGTATGACATCGATTGATGTTGATGAGCTTAAAGGTAACTATCCTTTGGTGATATTGGGTGAGCGTATTTTTAATGCCCCAGCTCCGCATGTGGTAATAGCCAATGATGCTGGTGCTATGGAGGCTACTAATCATCTTATAAATTCAGGATGTCGTACTATAGCCGTAGTGGGTGGAACGCTAGATGAAGTTATACCATCTTCGCGTTCAATGCGCACTAAGGGATATATGATGGCCTTGGCTGATCATGGAATAGCATTTGATCCGTTAATGATTCGTGAATGTGGTGATTGGACTAGTGAAGAAGGTGCAAAAGCTGTGCGTGATATGTATTCACAAGGAATAAGGCCAGATGGTATTTTTGCTTTGAATGATTTATTAGCATTGGGTGTAGTGAGTCAGTTGCGTGAGATGAGAGTGAGTATTCCTGAAAGTGTTCGTGTGGTTGGTTTTGATGATATAGATGAGGCAAAGTACACAATCCCATCTTTGACAAGTGTAAACCCATGTCGTAAACAGATTGCTAAATTGTCAGTTAAATCCATTGTAGATCAAGTTGTATCAGGCGGACGTTTTTCTCGACAGCGTATTGATGTTGATTGTTGTCTTGTGTGTCGTAAATCTTCTCCAAGTATTTAACGCGCGTATCCGTAGTAGAGAGTTATATTATATATTTCAATAATTCATTTTTAATATTATTTATTATGTATTGACAAAATTTTGAATTATCCTATACTTAAGATAAGTAAATAAAAACTGAATCGTTTCAGAAACAAGATATGAAAACAGCGATATGGGTAAGATATTTGCAGCAGTAACTTTGTTACTGTAGATGTTTTGCGCTTATTGATTGCTTTTTCATTAATTATTGCAAGTTTTTGTTCAATAAATCTGAAACGATACAGAAATTTACTGAACACCAACGGAGGTTTCTCATGATGTCAGCAATGGAAAACTGCACGACTAAAGGCTCTATAGATGATACTGCTGTTCATCGTAACGACTTGTCTAAAATGATGATGAAAAATAGTGGGAATAATATTGGCTCTTGGAAAACTAAGATTCGTCCATACTTATTCATAGCTCCATTGGTTATCCTTTCAGGTTTCTTTATCTATTATTGCATAGGTTTTACAATTGCAACTTCATTCACTGACTGGGATGGTATTTCAAAGGAGATGGATTTTATTGGTTTAAAAAACTATATTAAGTTGCTTGTTCCAAATTCTATTTTCTGGATAGCGTTAAAAAACAATATAATATTTATGGTAGTTACTGTGTTCATCCAGGCTGCACTAGGTTTGCTTCTTGCTGTTATTCTCAAGGAACGTTTACGAGGATCTAGTTTATTTAAAGCAGTTTTCTTTATGCCAATTGCGATGGCTCCTGTTATTATTGCTGCTATTTTTCGAATAATTATGGATACTAATGTAGGTGCTATTAATGAAGCATTGCGTTTTCTACATCTTGGTTTCTTGTCGCAAAGTTGGTTGGGTAATCCACGTATAGCACTTTATTCTATATGCGCTATCAATATATTTGAGTGGATGGGCTTTTCAATGATTATTTATTACGCAGGTCTTATGTCAATTCCTGATGATATTTACGAGGCAGCTAAAATCGATGGATGTGGTTTTTGGAATACTCTTTTTAGAATAACTATTCCAAATCTTTCTGGAACTACTAACACTTTGATTCTTTTAGGCATTGTAGGTTCTCTTAAAACTTTTGATATTGTTATTCAAACCACTGGTGGAGGTCCTAGCCGTTCTACTGAATTCCTAAACACTTACCTATATAAGACAGGTGTTCAACAGTTTAATGGGGGTCTCTCTGCATCTATTGGAGTAATGATTTTGATTATTTCTGTTGTTCTATCAATAATTCAAGTTGTTGTTAATGATCGATCTAACAGATGATTAAGGAAAGGATATTACAATGAAACGTAAAGTAAGCACGACCGCTATTATGTATGTTGTACTTGTATTCTTTCTTTTGATTTGGCTTTTTCCAATTGCTACTGCAATATCTAAATCTCTTAACTTCAACGGTTTTAAAAGTTACGAGTCAGTAATAACTAATGAAAATGTACATTATTTCAAAGTAGTATTTAATTCATTCCTCATATCTATATCTACTGTCGTAATAGTTGTATTTATAACATCGCTTGCGGGTTTTGCTTTTTCAAAAATGAAATTCACTGGAAGAAAAGTTATTTATATATTAATGCTCGCTTGCATGGCTGTTCCAATTGCTTCGGTAACAATGCCATTATTCTTCACAATAAAAACTTTTGGACTGATCAATACGTATATTGGTATGATTATTCCACTTGTTGCATTTAATGCTTTGCAAATGCTTTTGCTATGGAAAAATTATTTTGATTGTATACCTAACGAAATCATTGAAGCCGCGAGAGTAGATGGTTGTTCTACTTGGAGTATTTATTCACGCATACTTATACCAATTTCCACGCCTATGGTCGCTACTACTGGAGTTCTAACATTTGTATATAGCTGGAATGAGTATTTAATTCCTCTGTTACTTATACGAGATGAAAGTAAGTACACTGTCACTCTGGCATCAACATATTTTATGGAAACAAGAAGTCAAACTCCAGAGATGATTTCACAAGAATATGCTGCATTGATTCTTATGACAATACCGTCAGTAATTGTTTACATGATTAGTCAAAAATGGCTTCAGTCTGGTATTACTGCTGGAGCAGTAAAGAACTAAGCAAAAATGTATAGGAGTAATACGATGAGTTCATTAAATGTAGGATACGTTGATATTAGCAATAATGTGAATTCAAGTGCATTACATAATGAGTGCAATTCCGATTTTTGCTTAAACATGTTGTTGACTGAAAAACACTATAGTAATCCAGTTCAGTATTCTGATGGTGAGAAACATACTGCTCCTGATCCATTTGTAATTCGATATCGTAATTTGTACTATTGCTATGCTACTGACAAAAATGGTGTTTTAGTTTCAACATCTACAAACATGGTTCGGTGGGTATCACATGGTTATTGTTACACAGAAAATAATAGAAAGAATTTTTGGGCACCTTCTGTAATTTTGATTAATGGTATTTTTTATATGTATTTTTCAAATATGCCACAGTGTGAAAATGATACTCATACAGAAATTATGCGGGTTGCTGTAAGTAAAAATCCTCTTGGTCCATTTGAAAAGAAAGCTGAACTATTTGATACATTCGCTATTGATTCACAGGTTGTTGTTGGAGATGATAATCAGTTATATATGCTGTATGCGGATAATCAGGCATGTGGTTTATCTAATTTACGACCTGGTACTTCTGTGATGATTGACAGAATGGTAAGTCCATACAAGCGAGAAGGATCTCCGAAGCCATTGATTTTACCTACAATGGATGAAGAAATTTTTGCTCGTAATCGTTTTGGAGATGGGAGAGATTGGCATACGGTAGAAGGTGCTACATACTTTACTTTCCGAGACAAAGGTTTTATCACCTATTCTGCCAATGCTTATGAACATGAAGATTATTTTGTTGGGTATTCAGTTGCTACATTACCTAAGGTTCCTTCTGATAGGCGCATAGACAAGCTTTCATGGGTAAAGCAATGTAATAATGGTCATTTTGATCCACTTATTATACGTTCTGATAAAGTTGAAGGTACTGGTCATAACTCTATAGTAAAAGCACCAAATGGGGTTGATGATTGGCTGGTTTATCATGGCCGTGATGCTTCAGATGAATTGCATGATGGTACTGAGAAACGTGTTATGCGTATAGATCCTCTATACTATTCAGAGGGATTGCTCGATACTACTGGACCTTCAAATTGCGTATGTGATGCTCCTTTATCTGCTGATGTATGCACTGATTTTACTAATGGAATTCCATCGGATTGGAATATCATATCTGGTTCTGCACATGTTTTGGAAATTGATGGACAACCTTCTATATCTTCTTGTGATCGTGATGGTTTTTTGGCGATTTCTCCTCTTATTTCTTCAACGTTAACTATTAGTTTGTGGGTGAAGGGTGGTAATGGTCCGTTAGGATCTAGATTTGGCTTAATCCCTCGTTATTTTGATAACAATAATTACACTTACGTTCTGGTTGATGTTGGATTGCATTGTTTGCAAGTGATAGATAGTGTATCTGGAATAGTCAGACAGATAAATACTATGTTGCCTTCTGACATAAATTTATCTTATTGGCATGAGCTAGTTATATCACGTGAATATGGAATTTTGGAAGCTCGCTTTGATGGTCGTTATGTAGCGAAGATAAGTGATATTAGCTCAGAACAAGGATTTTGTGGTGTAATTGTAAAAGATAATGATTCTACAATTTCGTCTTTCTCTGCTGTAAATCATGTTAATTTATGGGGAAAGTCTTTATGCAATATTGTGAATGAGATTAATGTTGTCGATCGTTTTCGTCTTACAAGCAACGAGGTGGAACCGTTTAATGTTACTTCATCGCGAATGAGATTACGCAATTTGCTTAATGGTAACCGTTGTGTAATAGACTTTGCGCTTACTAATGATCGCTCGGAGTCAATAATTAATATAGGCGAATACAGCTTAGTGGTATGTGTGAATTGTATTGATTTGTTGCGTGATGGAAAATCTATTATAGCCTGTGAAGAACCGTTGAGATTGCACCTGCAAGATGATGCAAGAAGAGATATTAGAGGACGAGTATTGAGGACTGTGCGCCTTGCTGCTTCTGATAGGATGCTTTTTGTTCATGTGCGTAATCATAGTTGGCGATTGCCATTTATTGGAAACAAAGTAGTAGATATTACCCTTAGCGAAGCTTCCATCACTGGATATACTCGTACCTCATTAGGTATTTCATTTGATAAATCCATAGAACGCGTAGAGAAAGGAGTGTGAAAAACTGAATAAATTGCACTATAATCTTGGCAATTTGTCAGGGTTGAGTAGAAATCACAAAGAAGTGAAAACTATTGCGTTGATGAAAGACGCTAATAAAACAAGGAGAATACTATGTTTAAAAAGAATAAGATTATTGCAGCTTTAGGAGCAGTTGCCATGTCAATTGGACTCTTTGCTGGATGCGGTTCAAGTTCTGCTAGTAAATCTGATGAGGGGTTAGGAACAATTGATAAGCCTATCACTTTGACATTTTGGACATGGCAGCCTACTGATGCTCAATGGAAGAGAATTTATTCTGTTTTTAATAAGAAATATCCGAATATTAAAATCAAGTGGTGGCGTACCTCTGAAATGTCTGATTATCAGAAAAAACTACAAACAGCTATGGCAGGAGGAGATGGTCCAGATATATTCGGAGTACAGGCTGGGTCTACTGTTGAACAATATGGTCGTTTTGCTGCGGATATGAAAAAGCTCGCTAACAAGTACATGCCAGAATGGGATTCTAAAGTTTCTAAAGGAGCTGTTGAACAAACAACCAATATGAGCGGAAAAATGGTTGCAATGCCTACAATCACGTCTGGATCTGAGTATATTTTATACAATAAAACTCTTCTTGACGAGAATGGTGTTAAGGTTCCTCATTCATACAATGAACTGTTGGAAGCAAATAAAATTCTTACATCCAAAGGATTAATGCCTCTTGCTCTTGGTGCTAAAGATGGGTGGCATCTTGATGACATTTTTGTATGGCTGTCAAATCAGTATGGAGAGGGTGACGTATATTCTGCAGCAGCTGGAAAGAAATCTTTCACTGACAAAACTTTTGTTAAAACCATGAAGGCTTGGAAAAAGATGATCGCTGATGGATTGTTCCAAGATGGTGCTGTAGGAACATCCACATATCCAGATGCTCGTGATAATTATTTCTATGCTCGTAAAACCGCATTTTTCCCTACGGGTTCTTGGCATGTTTCTGCTGTTTTACCAAATGAAGAGACTAAGGGAACTGCAATTGAGAAAGATGAATTAGGTATGATTGAATTTCCTGCAATAGGAAATAAAAATTCTGGTTCTACTACTGGTGTTGACTTCGGTTTGTGTGTTAACAAAGACTCCAAAAAGAAGGAAGCTGCAATGAAATTCATTGAGTTTATGACTATTGGTGATGGACAACAGGAGTGGATTAACACTTTGCAAGGCGCTCCAGTAGATAAAGACATGAAAGTCAAAATTCCAGATGATGCGACACAATCAGCTAAGATTTCCATTGATCTTGTTACCGAAGGTCAGGCTCGTTCAAAACTTGCTCGCAAGTTAGCTTATCAGGAGATTAATGACGAAATTGCAGTGCAAATGCAGAAAATCTATACAGGAGACGCTACTGTAGAATCTGCGTTGAAAGCAATTCAGACAGTAAGTGAGAGTGTTAGTCGGTAAATTCTGATTTCATTTTATATATTTTCAAATTGTAAGGCGCTTTCATCAATATGTAATGTGGCGCCTTACATGTTTTAAAATAAATGTGAAATAGTTGGTAATATACATATTGAAAGATATGTTGTTCATTGCATAATCTTTATTTTGTCATTTGTGCGTATAGCCGTACCTGAGATAAAATAGTTCAAGAAAGCATAATAGGTGTTATTTTCTATTTCCTACAAAATCGATGAATTTTCCTATAGCATATGAATAGTTAGGATATGCGTCGTACAGTTGTTCATTGTTTTTTGCATACACAAGAACCCTATTGATATCTCTGACTTTTGTATTTACTGTAATTCTGTTATTGATCGATGAATCTTTTTGATTCTTATCTTTTTTCTGTGAATCATCATTATTCACGCCATATTTTTTCTTATATCTAATATTATTTTCACTATTGTTGTAGTCTTCTATCGCTTCATCTGTTAGATCAATTGTGTATGAGTATACACTCAGTTCCTGTGTTTCGCGAGAAAATTCTAGCAAATATAGTCTTTTTTCACTTATGTCAAAGCTTCCATGGATTTTAATAGAAATACTTTCTTGTACTAATGTAAGATCTTCAATGATTTCCCTAAAATCAGGTTTTTCTAATTCTGCATTTATTGATTCAATAGTCTTATTTGACGTGCTGTTTTTATATTCTCTTGCAATAACTAATTCAGATATTAATTTGAAGAATTTTAAGCAGGATTTTATACGACGCGTATTGTCACATGCAGACAAAGTAGGATTCTTATATTCTACGCCATCAATTTCTCCCATTGCTTCTACAGCAGTAGACCAATAATGTTGTAGCCTAGTTCGTATTTGTAGTTCAATCCTATACGTTCTGCTTTCTTCTCCATAAGAGCAGAGTTGATTTATTATTACGTGCAAGGATCTATAGCCAGATGATTCAGGCTCTTTTATATAGTCCTTTATGGTTTTAATACCTATGTATCCTGATTGTTTAAGACCAATAATTTCATTGTAGATTTTATATACTTCGTCTACAGAATCAACTATCACTCTGCACCCTACTATATCGTCTATTTCTCCTAATTTAAAATGATTATTATTGCGATTCAATTTATTAAGTATTGACTCTTTACGTTTAAGACGATAGGTTGCAATTGAGTTTGGGTATTTATTTGTAATCTCAAGAAGTTTTTTGAAAAAGATTTTAGCAGGATTTTCATGCTGTTTACGCCATGCGTCAAGAATTGATATTGCATCATAATACTCATCTGAAATTTTGCCAGTTTTGAGTATTTTTCCTGCTCTATTTGCTTGGCTTCTGCTAATTGTCATTACAATAGTATACTATAAAATATTCGCTGTTTAAAGAGGAGGTGCGTATGACGACAATTTTTAATGTAGCTGCGTATATCCTTGAGCTTACTGGAACTGTTACTACTATGAAGTTGCAGAAGTTGGCTTATTATTCGCAGGCTTATTGTTTAGCCACTACTGGAAATCCGTTGTTTTGTGAGAATTTTCAGGCTTGGAGAAATGGTCCTGTGGCCCCGACTCTGTTTAGTCGCCATCGCGGTAAGTTTTTGATTCGTAAAGGCGAGATCAATCTTTCGGATATTGAGCAGTCTGATTCCAATATTTTAACTGACAATCAAAAGCGTATTATTGAGAAGGTATGCGATAAATTTGGTGCGTATACTGGCAGTCAGTTGAGTGAAAGAACGCACAAAGAAGCTCCATGGAGTGATTTGCGTGAAGGTGTTGATGACTCGGCTGTTTGCTCTAAAGTGATTACCAAAGATTCTTTGAAAGAGTACTACACTCGTAATCCTTTGTTTTAAAGTTGTGTTGTCGATTACGCTAGCCTGCGTTTGTTTATTTTTGCCCGCGTTTGTTTTCGGATGTGGCGATTTGGTAAACAAATGCGGGGAAGTGTTCTTGGTTTTGTGGTTGGATTTGGTGGTTTTGGGAACAAATGCGGGGAAGTGTTCTTGGTTTTGTGGTTGGATTTGGTGGTTTTGGGAACAAACGCGGGGAAGTGTTCTTGGTTTTGTAGTCGGATTTACGTTGATGGGGAACAAACGCGGGGAGGTGGTGCGTGTTTTGTAGTCTAATAAGCCGTTGTATATGAGGGTATTTCCCGTATTTTCGTGGGCGTCAATATGAATTACTGTCTTTACGAGAGCTTGTAACAAACGCATATTTCAGATGATCTAAATTTTTATTCTACAAGTAGAATTTCTAATAGTTAACGTTAATGGTAATTGAATATGTTTTGTTTCTCCATTAAAACTTATTAATTCTAAAGTAGATTTAGCAATAGCTTCAAATGGTTGCTGCAATGTTGTTAAGCTAGGATGCGCCCATTTGCCAATATGAATGCCATCGCAGCCTATTACAGATAAATCATCTGGTATCTTTAATCCATATCTTTCAGCTGCTCCAAGTAATCCTAGTGCTGAAATATCTGAGCTACAGAAGATAGCGGTTGGTGGATCTGGGTTACTTACTATGTATGGGAATATACTTTCTCCAAATTCCTCAGTATATGGACCAGAAAATATTAAAGAATCATCGTATAATATTTTGCTATTTGATAAAGCGGATAAATAGCCATGTTTTCTGTCTGAGGTTGTACTTAACCCTTCTGGTCCTGACACGTAGGCTATTCTCTTATGTCCTAGGGAAAGTAGATAACAGACGGCTTGGTACGCTCCAGAGTAATTGTCAACAGTAACTGTTGATATATTAGATAATTTTTCATCATTCATTTGCTCATCTATTAGAACGGCATTCATTCCAGAAGGTATTACTTTACGCAAAGCTATATTATTGTTATTTAATCCGGCGTATATAAGCCCAATATACTTTTGCTCTTTAATTATGGATTCAACAATATTTCTTTCTTTTATTGGATTTCCTTGCGATATTTTAATATTTAATGCATATCCTAAACCATCTGCTGCCATGGATAGTTGTTGACATAGTTCACTATAGAATGGGTTATTTAATCCAGGAATAACAAGCGCCAGTGCTTTGTAAGTTGTCTTTGAGTTTATTTTAGTTGTGTATTTATAGAAATGTGCAGCCTCGTCAATTCTTTGTGCTGTAGAGTCTTCTACGTTTAACGTACCATGCAAATATCTCGATACGGTAGATGTAGATACATTTGCTCTTCTAGCCACTTGAACAATTGACATATAGACTCCATAAGTTTTATTGAAAAAGCAATAGTTTAATAAGTAATTTAATACTGTTAATGCTACTATTGCGCAAAAACTTTTACAATAGAAAAATTTGCGCAAAAATATCATGATATTCTAGCAATGAAGCCCTTTTAACCCATATTTTTAGCGTTTTTTGTGTTTGTTTTATTTGCGCAAAAGATTTATTATTTTTTATAAGAACATTCTTAATATGTGAGATTTACAAAGTAGAGATGTTTTTATTTGTTCAAAGCAAAGGAGCTGTTTATATGACAAAAGTTTTATTAGCTGGAGAATCTTGGATTTCATCCACTACAGAATATAAAGGTTTTGATGAATTCACATCTACTAAATTAGAAATTGGTTGCGTGGAATTTCTTGATGCTCTTAGAAAGTTCGGTCACGATGTTACACATCTAAAAGCTCATGATGTTCCAGAAAACTTTCCATGGACAATGGATGAATTAAACAAATACGATGTTGTGATACTTTCAGATATAGGAAGTAATTCATTTTTACTACCTAATAGGGTATTTGGTGAAGGAAAAAGATGCGTAAATCGTTTAGATTTATTAGCTAAATGGGTTCGTGAAGGTCATGGACTGATGATGGCAGGTGGATATCTTTCCTTTGCTGGATTTGAAGGTAAAGCTCATTATCATGGTACATCTATTGAAGATGTGCTTCCTGTTGAAATAAGTCCATTTGATGATAGAGTTGAAAAACCTCAAGGTGTAATTCCTAAAATAGTATCCAATCATCCAATTGTGAGTGATTTGAGTCCTATTCCAATTCTTCTTGGATATCAAAAGCTTTTAGCTAAAGAAAGTTCCAATATTCTCATGAAAGTTGATGATGATCCATTGCTCATTGCTAATGAGGTAGATAAAGGCAGAAGTATTGCTTTTGCATCAGATATAGCTCCTCATTGGGCTCCAGAAGCGTTTATGCAATGGAGTGGATATGGTCAACTATTTTCTAATTGCGTTAAGTGGCTTTCTAAAGAAATTTAATAATTGCAAATTAAAATTATTATTCACTATAAGAGTGAAGAAATATATGAAAGGAGATAATCATCATGAATAGTAAACAACGTTATATGGTTCCTTTATTGTTCATTGGAACAGTATTGGCTGGTATGCTTTCTCCAATGCAATCTGCTGTGAATGGGCAATTGGGAAAAGAATTAGCTGATGGGAATGCCTGTGCAGTAGTATCATTCGGTTCGGGACTTGTCGTTATGTTTATCATAATTCTCTCTCGAGCGTCTACAAGACAACAATTTGCTTCAATTCCTTCGAAAATTCGCTCTAACAATATACCTTGGTGGAGTTGGTTAGCTGGATTATGTGGAGCTATGGTTGTTTTTTCCGAAGGAGCATCTGCATCCGTACTTGGTGTTGCAACATTCCAGACAACTTTAATCTGCGGAATGGTTTTGTCTGGATTATTATGCGATAGATTTGGAATAGGTGTAGATACAAAGCAACCGTTTAATTTACCTCGTATATCTGGTGCAATTCTTGCAATTGTTGCAACTATTATGGTTGTTTCACCAAGCTGGCATGCTCCGTCAGTTGTATTTCTAGCTGTTCTACCATTTGCTGCTGGTCTTTTAGCGGGATGGCAACCTGCTGGTAATTCGGCAGTGGCTAATGAAACTTGTTCAATGTTAGTTTCTATAACTTGGAACTTTATAGTAGGTTTTTCCGTACTAGCAATTGCTCTTATTGTTAGAATCGCTACAGGTCAGACTTCTTTCCATCTTCCATTGACTTGGTGGATGTACTTAGGTGGTCCGCTTGGATTGTTGTCTATAGCTTTAATGGCTTTATTGGTGAGAGGATTAGGTCTACTTCTTTTAGGACTAGCTTCGACTGCTGGACAATTACTTGGGTCTGTGTTGATCGACTGGCTTGTTCCAGCGTTAGGCGCAAAAGTGTACGTTATTACACTTATTGGAACAGTTGTAGCACTAGTAGGTGCTGTTATAGCTGCAATACCTTCTGCTCGTAATAATCAGGATGAATTAGTCTCACAAGTTAATTGATAAAAAGTTTTTATTTTCAGTTAGTTATTATAAAGGAGTAATAACAATGTGTACTGGAATTGGAATAAGAAGCAAGCAAGGAAATTCATATTGGGGAAGAACCCAAGATTTTGAACAAGAGTTTGAATATGCTGGTATGAAGATACCGTCTGGTACTTCTATAGAATCAACCTATACACCATTTATTACTAAATGTGCAGTAATGGGTGTTGCTTGGGCTAAAGATGTGCATAAGAACCCTGTTATTTTAGATGGAATAAATGAATACGGAATATGCGGTGGGTCTTTCTATTTCGATCACTTCTTCCGATATGTGAGTAAGAAAGAAATTGATGATTCTAATAAAATTGCGCTTCGTGGAGAAGAATTAGTTACATGGATATTAACTCAGTACAGTTCTCTCGATGAGATCATTAATTCACTCAATTCGGATTTAGGAATAGTTAATGAACCTGGTCCAATGATGGGTATGTCTGTTCCGCAACATGCTGTCTTTTCCGATGAAACAGGTAGATCTATAGTTGTAGAACCGTCTATTCCTAATGGTTTTAAAATATTTGAAAATACCGTTGGTGTATTTACAAATGCCCCGACCTTTGACTGGCATCTTAATAATTTGAAAGCTCATCTTGAACGTTCTACCAATCGCAAATATCTTTATGACAACAATGAAGCTGTGAATAATGTGGGATTGGATGAGAGCATAAGTGGATTACTTGATATACCTAGCGACTATAAACCAGAAAGTCGATTTTTGAGAGCAGCTTATGCAAAATTAATGTCTATGCCAGTTGATGACGAGAATGCGATTAATGAAGTATTTCAATTGTTGTCAATGGAGAACACCCCTAAGGGAGTTCTACGAATATCGGTAGATGATGAGATGTTGGTCCCATGGACTCAATATACGTCTGCATACGACATAAGTAATAAAGATTTATACGCATTTTCGTATGATAATCACAATTTGAAATTATTACATTTTGGTAATCCTGACGAATGGGATCATGTAAGATATTTTGATTTTGTTTTGAAACAAACATATGAACCATTTGAAGAAGAATTGTAATTAGAAATAAGTTGGGTGTGCGTGCTTTTGCGTAACAAATATGCGTAGCATGTGCACCCTTGTATTGTCGTATTAATTTAAGTTTTTAATATAATTGTGTTTTTTGTTGATTCTAATAGCCCGCGTTTGTTTATTTTTGCCCGCGTTTGTTTTCGGATGTGGTGGTTTGGTAAACAAACGCGGGGAAGTGTTCTTGGTTTTGTGGTCGGATTTACGTTGATGGGGAACAAATGTGGGGAGGTGGTCTTGGTTTTGTAGTCGGATGTGGCGATTTGGTAAACAAATGTGGGGAAGTGTTCTTGGTTTTGTTTTCGGATGTGGTGGTTTGGTAAACAAACGCGGGGAGGTGTTCTTGGTTTTGTTTTCGGATTTGGCGATTTGGTAAACAAACGCGGGAGGAGGGATTGCGCGATTAGTATTTAGAACGAAAAAGACCGCAGCGACGAGACTGCGGTCTTAGAATAGTTAGCGCATCACGCATCACGAATAGCACACTACGTATCGCGTATTACGTATTACGCGTTACGAATCACGAATCACGAATCACGCATCATGCGATTCGTCGCGAAGAATCACGCATTGCGATTGCGCTTAAACGCGCCATACAATCCTGCGCAAGCAGCGCTAGCGATTGCAGCTTTAATAATATCGCCCACAATAAAGCCAGTAGAAGCCACAGCGATTGTCCAAACAGGCAAATGCATCATAAGCGATTGGCCTACAAAACCAAAAGCGTAAATCACAAGAGAACCAACAACAGACGCTGCAAAATACGCGCCAAATCGTGCAAATTTCTTAGCAACAGAATCCTCTGGCATAGCAGCATTAACAACGCCTTCGAGAGCAGACTTTACAAGCGCAATCGCAGCCACACCAAATACGAATCCAACAAGGAATCCAACGCTAGGACCTGCAAAAGCCACAACGCCACTCTTTCCGCCTGCAAACACTGGCATTCCAGCAGCACCAATCGCAAGGTACATAAGCACAGAGCTAACAGCCTGACGCCAAGTCAAAGTAAGACCAGCCAAAGCCAAAACCAAAGTTTGCAAAGTCACAGGAACAGGAGTTCCAGGAATTGGCAATGCGCCAGCCATAGTTGCAGCGCTAATAAGAACAGTAAACAAAAACGCCTTAGCAAACGGAATAGCCAAACGATTAACGTCAAAAGCCTTAGATGCAACTGCACTAGAGCCAGCACCAGAGTTTGCACTAGAGTTTACGCCAGAGTTAGATTCAAAATTAGCCACGATATCCTTCTTTCGTATTGTTTTTCGTTGCTGAATCAAAGATTAGACAAGAATCGAGCGCTGCGCGTTGGAGAAGTTTACAAAAAATCACATAATGTTTTGTTCAAATTCACGGATACTATAAGCCAAATTTCCTATAACTTGTAACGTATGGTTACGAATATCAAAAAAATACTTGTGGCAAATCGCGGCGAAATCGCGCTTAGAGTGATTCGCACTGCTCAAGAAATGGGAATCCCAACTGTGGCTATTTATGCGGCATCCGACCGTCAAGCACAGTATGTTGAAATGGCAGACGAAGCGTATGCGCTTTCTGGAGACACGTACAGAGACACTTATTTAAACGAAGACGCGATTATAGACATTTTGCATAAAAGCGGCGCGGATGCTGTACACCCAGGCTACGGATTCTTATCGGAAGTAGCGAGTTTTGCGCAAAAGGTGATTGATGCTGGCGCTGTGTGGATTGGTCCGAAGCCAGAAGCGCTTATTGATTTAGGCGATAAAATAACCGCTCGACGCGTGGCAACTCGCGCTAAAGTGCCTCCCGTACCAGGCATCTCGGAGCCTGTAAAAGACATTAGAGAATTGTTGACTTTTGCGCAAACACACGGCTACCCAGTGATGATGAAGCGCACAGATGGCGGCGGCGGTCGTGGAATAACCGTTGTACACAACGATGACGAGCTTCGCGGATTCTACATGAACCACGACGCTTTGCAAGGCGGCGATCTTGACGAGTACTTTATTGAGCGTTTTATAGACAAGGCCAGGCATGTGGAAACGCAGGTTGGCCGCGATTCGCATGGAAACTTCACCATATATTCCACGCGCGATTGCTCGGTGCAACGCCGAAACCAAAAGTTGGTTGAGGAAGCACCAGCGCCATTCCTTACCGATGACGAGAACGCGCAGCTTCACCGATATTCTCGTAACCTATTTGAAGCTGTTGACTACGTTGGTTTGGGCACGTGCGAATATATGGTGACATCTCAACACAAAGTTTACTTCTTGGAAGTGAACCCACGATTGCAAGTTGAGCACACAGTTAGTGAGGAAGTTAGCGGACTAGATCTTGTGCGCGAACAGCTTACGATTGCCGACGGCGGTGAGCTTACGCAAAATCACCCTTCGCGCGGACACAGTTTTGAGCTTAGAATCACGTCGGAAGACCCAGCAACGAATCTTACGCCTAGCGCAGGCACGCTAACAAAAATAGAGTGGCCATCGGGTCCTGGAATTCGCGTGGATTCTGGCGTAGAAGTTGGAGATAGCGTGTCTCCAAAATTCGACTCCATGATGGGTAAGCTTATTGTTACGGCGCAAAATCGCGACGCGGCAATTGCTCGCGTAAGACGCGCGCTTAAGGAGCTTTGCATTGAGGGCGTGCCAACTCCTGCTAAGCTTTTTGAGCAAATTTTTAACGACCCTGATTTTACGGCTCAAGATCACGATTTTGATATTTCTACAAAATGGCTTGAACGCAAGTATTTGAACCGTACTGCTGCAGCGGCAAATGGTGGACAGCCTGCTTCTTTGGATTCCAATAAGTCTGGTGAAGACGCGCAAAATAAGCCAACTAAAATGGAGTCTTTTGTAATAGAAGTAGACAATAAGCGCGTAAAACTTACGATTCCGCAAGATATTGTAGACAATCTTACTGGCTCAGCACGAGTTAGAAACACAGTTCGTGCATCGCAGCCGCTTAGAGGTCGAGGCTTAAGAGGAGATACTCACAAGTCGGAAACGCCGAAGGACGCTCCTGGCGTGATTTCTGCTCCAATGCAAGCTGTGATTACGCGTGTAAACGTTGCGGAAGGTCAGAACGTAGCCAAAGGCGATTTACTTGCTGTTCTTGAATCCATGAAAATGGAAAACTACGTTTACGCACCTGCAGCTGGCGTAGTTACTGGCATTTTTGTGGGGCCTGGAGATGGTGTAGAAGCAGGCGAAAAGCTTGTAACAATTGACGTGACTAAAGGCGGTAGTGCAAAATGAGTGCGCTTACTAAAGATGCTACACAAGTTGTAAAAGACACTAATAAAAGCGCTACACAACTTAACAAAGACGCGCAAAATACGCAAAATACGCAAGACGCTCAGCCTACGCAGACTATGCAGCCTCAGCGTGGAAAAGCAGCCGTAGAACACGCGGCTCGCCTTGCTAGAGACGCCGAGCAAAAGGCTTTAGAACGCCAGCATGCAAAGGGAAAATCCACTGCAAGAGAGCGTTTGGATTTGCTTTTTGACACGGGCACGTTTGAAGAAATCGGACGCTTTAATGGCGGAGACATAAATAACGATGTTGCAGGATGCGCTGTAATCACTGGCTTTGGCGAAGTGTACGGCAAAAAAGTGGCAGTTTATGCTCAAGATTTTTCCGTTCGAGGCGGCACACTTGGACGCGCTGAAGGACAGAAAATATGCCATCTTCTAGACATGGCATTGCAGCTTGGAGTTCCAGTTGTTGCCCTAATCGACTCGGGTGGCGCTCGCATTCAAGAAGGCGTTAACGCGCTTACGCAATATGGTAGAATCTTCAAAAAAACTTGTGAAGCAAGCGGTTTAATTCCACAAATCTCACTAATTCTTGGTCCTTGCGCTGGTGGCGCAGTTTATTGCCCTGCTCTTACGGATTTTATAATCATGACTCGTGAACATTCCAACATGTTCGTAACTGGCCCAGATGTTGTTAAGGCAGCTACTGGCGAGTCGATTAGCATGGACGATTTAGGCGGTGGATATGTGCATAACTCCACTTCGGGCGTTGCTCACTATTTGGGTGAAGACGAGGCGGATGCCATTGACTATGCGCGCACAATCTTGGCTTATTTGCCGCAAAATTGCAATCAAAATCCGCCAACATTCGCATACGCTGCCACTCGCGCAGACAGAGAAACCGCTAAGCAGCTTGCGACTATTGTCCCGAGCAATGATCGCCAGCCGTACGACGTTTTAGATGTTATTCGCGCAATCGTAGATTATGGCGAATTTGTGCAAATTCAAGAGCTTTACGCGGCATCCGCAGTAGTTGGTTTTGCTTGCATAGACGGGCATCCTGTTGGAATAGTGGCAAATCAGCCTAAAGTCAATGCTGGAATTTTAGACGTTAATTCTTCCGAAAAAGTAGCGCGATTTGTGCGATTGTGCGACGCGTTTAATCTTCCTGTTGTAACTCTTGTAGACACTCCTGGATACAAGCCGGGATCAGATCAGGAGCACGCTGGAATTATTCGCAGAGGCGCAAAAGTGATTTACGCATACGCAAACGCGCAAGTTCCTCTCGTCACTGTGATTTTACGCAAGGCTTTTGGTGGAGCATACATTGTAATGGGATCAAAGTCGATGGGAGCAGACTTTAACTACGCTTGGCCTACAAGTCAGATAGCGGTTTTGGGCGCTCAAGGAGCTGTGAACATTATTCACCGCAAAGATTTGCAAAAAGCAAAAGAGCGCGGACAAGATGTTGACGCTTTAAGAAAAAAGCTTGTTGAAGATTACGAAAATACCACTGTAAACGCGAATCTTTCGTTGGAAACTGGTCAGATTGACGCAATGATAGACCCAGAGCAAACAAGAGACGTTATTGCTAATTCTTTAAAGATTTTAAGAAGTAAAAAACGCGTTTCTAAAACGGGGAAGCATCATGGAAACCAGCCAATGTGATTTGCAGATGATTTGAGACGCACTCAAAAGTCGCAAGCAACCGCGCATAAAGCGACCAGAGATAAATAAATCCAAAAACACAAATAATCCAAAAAACACAAATAAATTTTAAAAATAAAACGTAAACCTACGAACAAAGGAAAATAAAATGACAACATACTTATTTGACCAGCTCGCACAAACACCACACATTCTTACCTTCGCAGGACAATCCACACCATGGGTGCAAGCCTTAAAAGAAACACAAAACGATGCGGAATTAAATAAAGAATTGCGCGAATATAACAAATTAGCAAAAACTTTACTGTCAAACATATATCCACAATTATTAGCAAATGCTGGAAGTGACATAAACGTATTCGATGCTTTAGAAAATTCTAAAATCAACACAGCCAGCGCACAATTAAGCGTACCAGGAATCACCATTGCTCAGCTGGCAAGCGTAAGAGACCTAACAAACCTAGGCTACAACTTTGAAGTAAATAAGCCAATTGCAAGCCTTGGACACTCTCAAGGCATAATAGCCGCAAAAATAGTAGA
This sequence comes from Gardnerella vaginalis, assembly GCF_040427915.1. NCBI lineage: Bacteria > Bacillati > Actinomycetota > Actinomycetes > Bifidobacteriales > Bifidobacteriaceae > Gardnerella > Gardnerella vaginalis. Next base: position 772,348 of record NZ_JBETXJ010000002.1, read on the forward strand.
AGCTCGTATAAAAGCAGGGTCATGGCAAAACGCACAAAACCAAATAGCTGAACTTATAGCAATCGCATACATAATCGGAGCAGCCGCAGACCGCGAAGCGCGAATGTTAGAAATCAGTGGGAACGGCGAAAAAACACCAATGCTATCGCTAAAAGGCGTGACGTTTGATCAGGCAAAAGCCTTGATCGAGCGAGTAGAAAGAACCAGAGGCGTTATATCAATCGCAGTTAAAAACTCGCGAAATCACATTGTGCTATCAGGATATCCAGAAGACATGGAAGCTGTGCAAAATCAGGCACAGAAAGAGTCGCAGCGCTCCAAAAAAATGCGCGAAATGAAGGAACGAGGTGGATCAGTTTTTGCGCCAATCGCAGAGTATTTAGACGTTACAGTGCCATTCCATTCTCCAATCATGAAACCTGCTGTAGAACAAGTCGAAACCTGGGCAAAAGACGCAGGATTAGATGCTGAACTTGCACTAAATCTTGCAAACGCTGTGCTAGTAGAGACAGTAGATTGGGCGAAGCAAATAGCAGAAGTTTTAAACAACGTAAATGCGCGAGAGCTATACGTGCTAGACATGGGTCCAGGAGAGGTGCTTGGCAAGCTAACAAACGTGCTACTACAAGGAAGCGGAGCTGGCGTAGTAGAAGTCGGAACAATGAACGCGCGCGCAAAAGCAAGCACAACTAGCGCTGCAGAAGCTGAATTATTGCGTACCGGATGCTGGGCGGATTTTGCGCCGCGAGTAATCGACACTCCAGCTGGAAAAAAAGTTGTAACAAAATTCAGCAAGCTAACAGGCAAAGCTCCAGTACTGCTTGCTGGAATGACTCCAACCACAGTAGACCCAGAAATTGTAGCCGCCGCAGCCAACGCAGGATATTGGGCGGAACTTGCAGGTGGTGGACAAGTAACAGAAGAAGTATTTGACAGGCACATGGATTCTTTGAGCAAGCAATTGCAAGAAGGAGCAACCGTAGAATTCAACGCCATGTTTATGGACCGCTATTTGTGGAATTTGCAATTTGGCAGCAAACGTATAGTTCCAAAAAAGCGCGCTTCGGGGGCGCCAATCGACGGCGTAGTGATATCCGCAGGAATCCCAGAGTTAGACGAGGCAAAAGAACTTGTTGAAACTCTTCAAGCTGACGGATTCCCATATGTGGCTTTTAAGCCGGGAACAGTAGATCAGATTCGCCAAGTAGTTCGTATAGCAAAAGCTGTTAAACCAGCAACAATTATTGCGCAAGTAGAAGGCGGATCTGCAGGCGGCCACCATTCATGGGAGTCGCTAGATGATTTGCTACTTAGCACTTATGCTCAAGTGCGCGAATGCGATAATTTGGTTCTTGTAGCAGGTGGCGGAATCGGCACCCCAGCGCGCGCAGCAGACTATATTAGTGGCGATTGGGCTTGCGAATACGGTTTGCCAAATATGCCTGTAGATGCTGTGATGATCGGTACGGCAGCAATGACAGCAAAAGAAGCGCACACAAGCGCACAAGTTAAGCGCATGCTGGTTGAAACTCCTGGAATAACAGAAGAAAATACTTCAAGCGCAGAAGGATCTGCCGCAAGCTGCGATCCATTTGCTCCTATTGGCGAGCGCTGGGTGCCGTCTGGGAAAGTTGTTGGCGGAGTAACAAGCGGTTTAAGCCATTTGCACGCGGATATTTACGAGATTGAAAACGCGTCTGCACGCTGTGGTCGTCTTCTTGTTCATATGATGAAGAATCCACAGGAGCTTTCTAGCCGCAGAGATGAAGTGATTCGCGCGCTTAACTCTACTGCAAAACCATATTTTGGCGATGTTGAAAATATGACATATACCCAGTTTGCGCAGCGATTCCTTGATTTAAGCTATCCTTGGGCAGATCCTACTTACGCGGATCGCTACCTGCATTTGTTGCAGAGAATTGAAGCGCGTTTAATAAGTCAAGATTCTGGCGAATTTACTTCGATTTTGCCAGATATTAAGCAGGTTGCTGAAGATCCTCAGTCTGCTCTCGATTCTCTTGTGCAAGTTTTTCCTAATGCGAGCGCGATGAATGTTGTTCCAATGGATGCTGCATGGTTCCCAACCTTGGTGCGTGAATACCCTAAGCCAATGCCGTTTGTGCCAGTAATTGACAATGATCTTCTTCGCTGGTGGGGTCAGGATCAGCTTTGGCAGTCGGAAGATCCGCGATATTCTGCGGATGCTGTGCGAGTGATTCCAGGACCTATTTCTGTTGCAGGTATAACCACAATGGATGAGCCAATCGCGGATATTTTAGGAAGATTTGAGGCTGCGGTTATAAATCGTTCGGTTGCTTGCGACTTGCCTTTGGGCTTTAATCAAAACGCATTTAGTCAAATAGATTGTGCGCAAAATATTGAAGAATATGTGCGCTCATGCCCGAATATTTCTTGGATTGGTCACGTAACCAATAATCCTGCTTATAAAACGCAAAATAATAGTGAAAACTATGTTATAACCGTAATAAGTGAAGAAAATAGCGTAATTAAGCTTGATTTAGACATTAAACTAGACACGTTCTGGGATGAGCATGAATCCGACAATGAAAATAGCGGCAAAAATAGCGTAAAGAACAGCGGCAAAAATCATGCTGTTAGAGATATTGTAATTCCGCTTATTGTAGATGCAAAGCGTGCTGGAAGCATACCAGTAGTAGACCGCGAGAGACTACCAAAACACGTTTATAACATGTTGGCAGCAACTGCAGGCATTGGAAATACTGCGATTGCTGGAGATGTTTTAAGCGAAATGCCAAAAGTAGACGCAAGCCAAGAAGCGTGCGAGCAAGTTAAAAAAGAAATAGCTTGTGAAACAACATGTGAAACAGCCTGCGAAGAAACCTGCGAAATGCCATTTGGCGTGGTTAAATCAGCATACACGCTTTCTAGAAACCTAGGAATCGACCACGAATCTGCTACAGCTGGACGCCTGCCAGAAGGTTTACAAGCATCAAGAATCGTACCAGACGCGCTAGTAGGTCCAGCATGGCCAACAATATACTCAGCACTAGGATCCGTAATGGTAGACGGATACCCAGTAATTGAAGGACTACTCAACGCAGTACATTTAGACCATCTAATAGAACTAGATGTATCTACAGACGACCTGCAAAAATATGTTGGAACACGCATAAACCTCACTGGTTGGGCAGAAGATTACGCCGAATCAGCTTCCGGGCGAGTAGTGACAATACACATAATTCACAATGCACAAGACGGAACAAAAATCGCGCACGAAACAGAGCGATTCGCAATCCGTGGGCGAAGCTACAGTGCAGCACTACCAAAGCCTGCTCCAGAATACGGAGATGCGGCAGAATTACACGGATTTAGCGTAGACAACACGCCTAGACGAGCGCTTAGACGCGTCGTAATTCGCGCGCCTAAAGACATGACGGCTTTTGCACGCACATCAGGTGACTTTAACCCAATACACACATCCAAAAGAGGAGCTGCAATCTCTGGGCTTTCCGCACCTCTAGTACACGGAATGTGGCTTTCGGCCGCGGCTCAGCACGTTGCTCAAGCATTGGACGAAAAAGGCGCGCACTATGATCTTGTTGGCTGGACGTACAACATGTACGGCATGGTGCAGCTTAACGACGAGGTAGAAATTACCGTAGAACGCGTAGGAAAAGTACGCCGCGGAGGACTAGCGCTAGAAGTCACATGCCGAGTAAACGGGCAAATCGTTTCTAAAGCGAGCGCACTTACACGCGCGCCGCGAGCAGCATTCGTATACCCAGGACAAGGTATTCAAAAACAAGGAATGTCGTTGGATGAGCGCGCAAAATCGCCAGCTGTGCGCGAAACTTGGGAGCGTGCAGACAAGCTTACTCGCGAAAAACTAGGATTCTCAATACTTGCTGTAGTGCGAGATAATCCTAAGGAACTAACAGCAAATGGCGTAACATATCGTCATCCAGAAGGATTGCTCAACTTAACGCAATTTACTCAAGTTGCGCTCGCTACTGTTGCTTTTGCACAAACCGCGCGTTTAAGAGAAGCAGGATGCGATATTTGGCCTGCGTATTTTGCTGGTCACTCGCTTGGCGAATACAATGCGCTAAGCTCCTTCGCTCAAATTATTCCGCTAGAAACCGTGTTGGAACTCGTGTTCCACCGCGGATCTACAATGCATCACTTGATTGAGCGAGATGAGCAAGGACGATCCAACTATCGAATGGGTGCTTTGCGTCCAAACCAGTTCGGTGTAGACGATGATGGTGTAAACGCGTATGTTGAAGGAATCTCTAAGCAAACTGGCGAATTCTTGCAGATTGTAAACTACAATTTGGCAGGTCAACAATATGCAATAGCAGGCACAATAAAAGGTTTGAAAGCTTTGGCTCAAGATTCTGCCAAGCGAGCTAAAGAGTATGGCGGTAAGCCTCCATTCATGCTTGTTCCAGGAATCGACGTGCCTTTCCATTCCAAGCTGCTTAGAAAAGGTGTGCCAGAGTTTCGCGATAAGCTGGATTCTCTGCTTCCAGCACATATTGACTACTCTGTGCTGGTTGATCGTTATATACCAAACTTGGTTGCATGCCCGTTTGAGTTTACGCGCGAATTTGCGCAAAAGATTCTAGACGTTGTGCCTTCAGAACGTATTAAAGCTGCGCTAGAAAATGACGAAATTTGGGATTCTTATGCAGCTGATGAGCAAAAACTCGGCAGGTTGCTGCTTACGGAGCTTCTTTCCTGGCAGTTTGCATCCCCTGTTCGTTGGATTGAAACGCAGGCGCTTATGTTTGAAAGCGCTGCATGCGGTGGATTAGGCGTAGAAGAATATGTTGAGGTTGGTTTAGGAAACGCACCAACTTTGGCAAATCTTGGAGCAAAAACGCTTTCTATGCCACAGTTTAGCGGACAGAAAGTTACCGTTTATAACGTTGGCAGAGACGAGGGTCGTGTTTATATGACAGACACGGATTCGCTTGTGCCAGAAGTTTTTGAAGACGAAGAACCTGTGGTTGCAGAAGCAACGGCTGCTGGCGACTTATCCCAAACTAACGCGGAAAAATCGCAAGCAGCCGCCACAGCAAGTGCAGCATCTACTCAAATAAATGCAGATAATTCTGTGCAAAATGTGCAACAAAATGTGCAAAATGTGCAATCTGGGTCTGTGGCAGATATTGAGTTTAAGGCGTCTGATGCTATAAAAACACTTATAGCTTACAGTGCAAAAATTCGCGCCGACCAAATCGGAGACGCAGACACCACAGACACGCTAACAAACGGCGTATCCTCTAGGCGAAACCAGCTTTTAATGGACATAAGCTCCGAGCTTGGCGTGGCAAGCGTAGATGGTGCTGCAGAAGCTCCGATGAGCGCGCTGAACAAGTTAGTGGATTCTGTTGCTCCGCGTTATAAAGCTTTTGGAGCGGTTCTTTCAGACGTTGTGAGAGAACGCTTGCGCACACTCTTCGGCGCAGCTGGGTTTAAGCCTGCGCAAATAGATAAGAGAATCGAACAAGTATGGCAGCTAGGTGAAGGCTGGCGAGCACACGTTTTGGCTGCTCTTATTTTGCAAACGCGAGAAGGAGCAAGCGTACGCGGAGGCGACTTGGCACAACTTTCTACAGAGTCAGCAAAGAATACTTCTGCAGCGCAAGATTTGATCGATTCTGCGATTAATCAGGTTGCTAAAGAGCACGGAATTACTCTAGCTCAACCAGGTTCCGCAGGCACATCAGGCGGAGCAGTAGTTGATTCTGCAGCCTTGGACGAGTTTGCGCAGAAGGTTGTTGGTGCTGACGGCGTTTTGGCTGCTACTGCTAAATTCGTGTTAGCAAAGCTTGGTGTTGAAGCTCCTAAAGCAGAAGCTGAGAGCGACGAAAATGCTGCTGTTGTTGCAGCTGTAGAAGCCGAGCTCGGATCGGATTGGCCAAAACAGGTGGAGCCTCGATTCGATGAGCGCAAGGCGATTCTCTTCGATGATCGCTGGGCTAGCGCTCGCGAAGATTTGGCTAGAATATACTACGCGAATAAGGCTAATCAGGGGTCTGATTCAAATCCTTCTTCAAATCCTGCTTTATCTGAAATCAACAATTTTGGTTGTTTTGTTGGCACGGGCAAAACTATTGCTGAAGAAGCATTATGGTTCGCTCAAAAGTCGCAAGCAACCGGACTTGATAATCTGAGTTGCGTATTCAAGCGCATATCTAAAGATGCATTAACGGATATTAATGATCTTCCTAAAGATATTAAAGAAGTTAAAGAAGTTAATAGCGAAAACCTTGATTCTCGTCCTATTTTCTCAAATCGCTTCGCATCAGATGTTGCGGTTGTAACAGGCGTTGCACCAAATTCAATTGCTGCAGCAGTCGTCTGCGGTTTACTAAGAGGTGGAGCAACAGTTATAGCAACATCTCACAGTTTTAAGCCAAGCGTTAAAGCATGGGCGAAAAAAGCGTATCGTGAAAACGCTGTTATGGGAGCTAAACTATGGCTTGTTCCAGCAAACTTATCTAGCTACCGAGATGTAGATGCTCTCGTAAAGTGGGTTGGCACAGTTTCAAAGAAAGTCAGCGGCGCAACAACCACCATTTTGAAGCCAGCTTATGAGCCAAGCATGTTCTTCCCGTTTGCAGCACCTCCAGTTCACGGCACTTTGGCTGATTCTGGTGCGCTTTTCGAATCGCAGTCTCGCCTAATGCTATGGGGTGTGGAGCGTGCAATCGCAGGATTCGCGCAAATCGGAGCAGATACAGATGTGCAACATCGTATGCACGTTGTGTTACCTGGCTCTCCAAACCGCGGTATGTTCGGTGGCGACGGCGCTTACGGCGAAGTCAAGAGCGCATTCGATGCGATTGTGAACCGTGCACATGCCGAAAGCGTGTGGTCAAATCGTGTGACTTTTGCACATCCAAAAATCGGTTGGGTGCGTGGCACAGGTTTGATGGGAGGCAATGATCCGCTTGTTAAAGTCGTAGAAAAACGCGGCATAACAACGTATTCAACTCAACAAATGGCAAACCGTTTGCTAGATTTGTGCACTCGTGAAGCGCGCGAAGAAGCAGCGAAGGCTCCTCTAAACGTTGATTTTACAGGAGGATTAGGTAAGGATGCTCTTGATTTGAACGCGCTTCGCGCAGAAGCACTTGCGGATCAAGAACGCGCGGAGGCTTACGACTCATCCCAAACTAACGCGGATAAGTCGCAAGCTTTAGACGAGTCATATCCAAACGCAAAGTCTTCTATAAAAATAACAAACAAAGCACTTCCAACACCATACGCTTTGCAACAGCCTCACGTAAATCTGGCGGATTGGAAAAACGTTACAGCGCGACCAGAAAACCAGATTGTAATAGTATCTGTTGGAGAACTTGGACCATGGGGATCTGGGCGAACACGATTCGAAGCAGAACTTGGAATACAAGAAGACGGTTCCGTTGATATTTCTGCAGGAGCAGTATTGGAATTAGCTTGGAATATGGGCTTGCTAACTTGGCAAGACTCGCCAAAACCAGGCTGGTATGATGCGGACGGCACGCTTGTGCCAGAAGAAGATATTGCAGAAAAGTATCGCGATGAGGTAGTAGCACGTTCTGGTATTCGACCATTCGAAACCGGTATGGGTGGCGATTACAAAGACGGAGCAAACGAAGAAGAAGCCGAAATCTTCCTCGATCACGACGTGAGCTTCAGCGTGCCAACAGAAACAATTGCGCGCGAATACGTGGCGCTTGATGAAGAACACACTGCGATTATGCAAGATGCTGAATCGGGAGAATGGACCGTTACGCGCAAAACTGGCTCAATGATACGCGTGCCAAGGCGCGCAGCCATGACCCGAACTGTTGGAGGACAATTCCCTAAAGGCTTCGACCCATTAAAGTGGGGAATTCCAGCTTCGATGGTAGGAAGCGTAGACCCGATTGCGTTGTGGAATATCGTAACAACCGTAGACGCCTACATTTCCGCTGGTTTTACGCCTTCGGAAATTTTGCAAGCCGTGCATCCGTCCCTTGTAGCATCGACTCAAGGCACAGGATTTGGCGGAATGACGTCTATGCGAAAACTGTATCTGGATCGCTTCCTAAACCACGAAATCCCTACAGACGTGTTGCAAGAAGCACTGCCAAATGTTGTAGCAGCGCACGTAATGCAGACATATATTGGCGGTTACGGAAACATGATTCAGCCAGTTTCAGCATGCGCGACTGCAGCGGTTTCTCTCGAAGAAGGCGTTGATAAAATTGCGCTCGGCAAAGCCGACTTTGTTGTAACGGGCGCAATTGACGATATTGGCGTTGAATCCGTAGTTGGTTTCGGCAACATGAACGCCACTGCAAATAGTGAAGAAATGTATGCAAAGGGCATAAATCCACGATTCTTCTCTCGTGCAAACGATCGCAGACGTGGAGGCTTCCTTGAAGCTCAAGGCGGCGGTACGATTCTCGTTACGCGAGGAGATATTGCGCTTAAGCTCGGCTTGCCTGTTGCTGGCGTAGTTGGATTCATTCACTCTTATGCGGATGGCGTGCACACTTCGATTCCAGCTCCAGGATTGGGTGCGCTAGCTGCAGGAATGGGCGGGCGCGAATCCAAGCTTGTGCACGATTTGGCGGCGCTTGGAGTTACGCCAGACGATATTGCTGTGGTTTCTAAGCACGATACGTCTACGAACGCAAACGATCCGAACGAATCCGAACTGCACAATACTTTGGCTCATGCTATTGGGCGTACAAGCGGAAATCCACTGTTTGTAATCAGCCAAAAGACGCTTACTGGGCATGCAAAGGGCGGTGCGTGCATATTCCAAATCAACGGTTTAACGCAGCTGTTTAGAAGTGGCGTGATTCCTGGGAATATGTCGCTTGATTGTGTGGATCCTAAGCTCGCGCATGATGATCATATGGTGTGGTTGCGAAACCCAATGCGAGTTGGCATGGTTAAAGCGGCTCTGGCTACATCGCTTGGATTCGGACATGTTAGCGGATTTGTGGCTCTTGTGCATCCTGGTGCGTTTGAGGCGGCAGTGGCTGCTACGGAAGGTGCGGATGCGCTTAGCGAATGGCGAGCCAAGGCGAATGCGCGTCTTGCTGCAGGTCAGCGACGTTTGCAAGAGGGCATGATGGGTCATGTGCAACTGTTTGAGCCTGCGGAAAATCGCCGTTTGCTTAAAGACGGTACGCGTATGCCAGACGGGTCGCGCTACGATGGGCATGAGGCAGAAAAAGCTATGCTGCTAAACCCAGACGCTCGCCTAGATGCCAGCGGCTACTATTGCTAGATTGCTAGCGGCTTTTGTTTCTTTTTGCCCGCGTTTGTTTTCCAAAATGCCCAATATGGGAACAAACGCGGGGGAGTGATCTTGTGTTTGTTTCCCAAAACACCAAGAATGGGAACAAACGCGGGGGCAAAAGCACCGCATAGCCTGCGCTAAGTAGCGCATTAGCGAGTAATTAGGAAGTGAGTTTGATGATTGCGGGCATTGGACACGACATAGTGCAGATTGCACAATTCGCTCAACAGATGCATGATGGCGATGGTTGGCGCGCGCTGTTTTCTACGCGAGAGCTTAGACAGTGTGCCATGCGAGCGCACTTAAAAAACGACGCTGAGGCGATCCATATTGCCGCTCGTTGGGCTGGAAAAGAGGCGGTTATAAAATCTTGGTGCGAGGCTTTATCTTCGTTTGGAGATGTAAAATATCCTTACACACTAGATAACACACCGTGGGCGAGTATTGAGATTTTAGATGATTCTAATGGTTGCCCAAGCGTTCATCTTGATGCTGCTGTTAACGAGAAGCTTATGCAATCTTTGAGCACGGTTCCTATGATTAAGACGCAGAATGGCCTTTCTATTAGATGGCATGTTTCTTTGAGCCACGATGGTTTGCTTGAAGACGCGTCCGCAATCGCCTCTGCGTTTGTGATTCTAGAAATAGTTTAGATATTTTGCAATTTGCACTGCCTGGTTTTGTTTCTTTTTGCCCGCGTTTGTTGTCGTTTTGGGTCAGGTGGTAAACAAAAGCAGGAATAGTTGCCCGTGTTTGTTTCCTTTTTGGGTTAGATGGTAAACAAAAGCAGGAATAGTTGCCCGTGTTTGTTTCCTTTTTGGGTCAGATGGTAAACAAAAGCGGGCATGTTATCGTGTGCTGTAACGCTCTTGAGTATCTAAGTGGAGTGTCGTTAGTTGTTTTATGTCAAAATCATCTGTATAATTGTTCGAGTCGCTGTTTTGGGGTCTTATAAAAATTCCATTACGTGCAATTGCGGATGTAGCTCAATGGTAGAGTATCAGTCTTCCAAACTGATGACGCGGGTCCGATTCCCGTCATCCGCTCCACTTGATTTCTGTGATTTCTTTGATTCCGATTGTGCTAAATATAGCGTGATTAGTTCTAGTTATTTTTGTGTTTTTCGTTATTCTATATGATTCGCAACTTGTTTCTTTACTGTTTGCGCATATTGCTATGGTTATATGAGGTAAAAACACGTAAAAACATATCTCTGGAGGAGTTGTGGGACAAATTATTGTACGTGTAATTGCAAGTTTAGTTTCTGTTGCTACTGCATTTGTTATGAACGTTTCTCCATCTATTAATGTTGAAGGACGTGATGTTTTTGAAGGCTCTGCTTCTAGTTCATCAAGAAGTTCGTTAAGAAGTTCCAAAAATAATGCAATAAAAAGTGCAGATAATGGAAATGGTAATTCTGCTGAAGATAATCGTTTGAATGGTTTCGCCGATGGTGATGCCAATAATCCTGATTTCAAGTTGCCTTCAAAAGTGGCGTCGTCATTTAAGAATAGTGACGAAGTAGTTTCTTCAAAATATGCTCTTACATCTACTGGTCATTTGAAATCTCTTAAGACTGGCGATATTGTTACTGATCCTAAAATTATTGGCACTAAAGACAAGCAGCCAGATCCTCTTGCTAAGAGCGATGGAAGACGTTTTACGCCTATTACTGTTGGAGATTTGCGAAAAGCAATTAAGCGCTACAATCCTGCCAATTCTACGAATTCTACAAATTCCGCCAATCCTTCCGCGGTTCGTCTAATAAGCTCAAATCAGCCTATTCCAGACGAATCTAAATCTTCTGCTAAAGCAAAAGATTCAACAATATTGTCTTCTAAAACAGCCACAACAACTGATGGTATTGTTCGCAAAGCCTATTTGCCTGTAACAAATTATGGCGTGGAATGGGAAGATTACAATGGTTCTCAATCATTCTTTGATGGCAACGGAAACATGTTTGCTTATAACGCTAGAGGTGTTATAGATGTTTCTGAACATCAGCATGAAATTGATTGGGCTGCTGCTAAAGCCGCTGGAGTAGAAGGTGCAATAATTCGCATCAGCTACGGCTGGGATAATGGCTACGATAAGTATGCTGTGCGAAATATCAACGAATGCAAGCGTTTAGGTATTCCTTTTGGAGTTTATGTTTATTCCTACGCTGAAACGCCTTCTGATGGCGCTTCCGAAGGTGCCGATGTGGCAAGGCTTTTGCAAGGTGCTGGAGTTAATCCAAGTGACCTTTCATACCCTGTTTACTATGATTTGGAAAGATGGGAGTGGGCAGGGCATCAACCACCTACTGATCCATACGTTTATCAGAATATTGTCGCATCGTGGTGGAACCAGCTGGCTTCTGCTGGATACACTAATCTAGGTGTTTATTCTTATGCGAATTATTTAAACGGTCCGCTTAATTCCCAATACATTCACGATCGCACAAGCTGGGTTGCTAGCTATGGTGCCACTACGCTTTTTAACATTACAACACCATTAGGTGGTTGGCAGTACACTTCTAGCGGTTCTGTCTCTGGAATTCAAGGTAATGTTGATTTAAACGCATTCGGTACTAGACCAACTACGGCTACAAGTCGTGCTCACATAGATTTTACGTGGATTGTTCGCAGTAACGATATAGCTGTAGGTGCTGCAGCAAGTAGCAGTATTTACAATCACATGGAATACCGTTGGCTTGCTTACGATTTGCTTAATAAGCAGTGGAAAACTATTTCTGACTGGTCCGTTAGCAATTGGGCTTCTTGGGTGACAAGCAACGGTGATTATTGGCTTCATTGTGATGTTCGTGATTCGTTCACTAAGAAGCCTTTGGGTAACAAAACCATTGCTTTCCACTATGAGATTCAGAATGCACCAGCCCCTGTTTTTACAGGTGACACAGTGGTTTCTGGCACTTATGCGGCTTGGCGTGGTAGCAATGTTTTACTAGGTGCTACTACAAATAACCCTAATGGTTACACTATTATCAAAATATATGACTATAACGCCAAACAATGGGTGAGCCAATTTAAGGGTCCGTGGGCTTTGTGGAGTCCTAAACCTGGAATTTATTGGACACACTTTGAAGCGTACACATCTAGTGGTATACTCAAAGATACTAAGACTTACGCTTTTGGAGTGTAGTTTTAGACTAAGAGTAAATATTTTCTCCAGTTTTCCGTTTAAGAGAAAAAAGGGACCAGATGCTAATAACATCTGGTCCTTGTTTTTTGTGCGCGAGATGGGACTTGAACCCACATGTCGTAAGACACAGGAACCTAAATCCTGCGCGTCTACCATTTCGCCACTCGCGCTTAAATCGCCTAAAACAAGCGAAAAAGAAACTTTAAGAGCCACTTGACAGAATCGAACTGTCGACCTTCTCATTACGAGTGAGACGCTCTACCGACTGAGCTAAAGTGGCAATTTGCCCGAGAAGCATTCGCGACTCGCGCACAAATCAAATACTATATATTAATATTTGCAATTTGTCTAGCATGACGCGCCGCAAATGTTCGCATGTGTTCTAGTCAAAGTGTATTTCTGTCCTCTTTTGTGAGTATCTTGGCAATTGGAAGATAGTGATGCACAAGTTTCACTTTGCGCGCATTTACACGTGTTTACTTTATAGTTCACTATGATTCTCGATGATTATTGTGATTAAAACGTGTTCAAGTGTGCCTAAAGATTGATAAAACAAGGCATCACGTCACTTCATTCAAGATGAAAGGACCAAGAAATGGCCATCAATCCACCAGTTGACGCCGTTAAAACACCTGAATGGGCTGCTTTGCAGAAGCACTATGATGAATTGCAGTCCGAAGGCGTGAGCCTGAAGAAGTGGTTTGCTCAGGATGCAAATCGCGTGGATAAGTTGAGCTTCGAAGCTGGAGACCTCCACTTCGATCTTTCTAAGAATTTGATTAAGCCAGAGACGCTTAAGCTTTTCGCCGACCTTGCAAAGGCTGTTAAGCTCGATGAGCGCACTAAGGCGATGTACACTGGCGTGCACATTAACAACACTGAAGACCGTGCAGTATTGCACACTGCTTTGCGTCGTCCAGCCGAAGACGCTGGCAAGTTCATGGTAGACGGTCAAGATACCGTTGCCGACGTTCGTGAAGTATTAGGTCGCATTTACGATTTTGCAAACAAGGTTCGCTCCGGCGCTTGGAAGGGCGTTACTGGCAAGAACATCAAGACCGTTGTAAACATTGGTATCGGCGGTTCCGACCTTGGTCCAGTCATGGTTTACGAAGCCTTGAAGCCATACGCTGACGCTGGTATTAGCGCTCGCTACGTTTCCAACATTGATCCAAACGATATGGCAGAAAAGACCAAGGATTTGGATCCAGAAACCACGCTTTTCATCATTGTTTCCAAGACCTTCACCACTTTGGAAACCTTGACCAACGCTCGTACAGCTCGTACCTGGTTGCTTAACAAGCTTCAGGAGAGCGGTGCTATTGACGGCAGCGACGCAAAGAAGGCTGAAGCTGTTGCTAAGCACTTCGTGGCTGTTTCCACCAACCTCGAAAAGGTTGAAGAGTTCGGCATCAACCCAACCAACGCTTTCGGATTCTGGAACTGGGTTGGCGGCCGCTACTCCGTAGATTCCGCCGTTGGTACTTCTTTGGCTGTAGTTCTCGGACCAGAGCGCTTCGAAGAGTTCTTGAAGGGCTTCCACGCAATCGATACTTACTTTGCTGAAACCCCATTCGAGAAGAATGTTGTTGTGCTTCTCGGCATGCTCAACGTTTGGTACCGCAACTTCTACAAGGTTGCTTCCCACGCTGTTCTTCCATACGATCAGTACTTGCACCGCTTCCCAGCTTATTTGCAGCAGCTCACCATGGAATCCAACGGTAAGTCTGTGCGCTGGGATGGCACTCCTGTAACAAGCGAAACCGGCGAAATCTTCTGGGGCGAGCCAGGCACCAACGGCCAGCACGCTTTCTACCAGTTGATTCACCAGGGCACTCAGCTCATTCCAGCTGATTTCATTGCTTTCGTGAACACGCCAAATCCTACTAAGGATGGCGATCAGGATGTGCACGAGCTCTTCTTGGGCAACTATCTTGCACAGACCAAGGCTCTTGCTTTCGGCAAGACTGCTGACGAAGTTCGCGCTGAAGGCACTCCAGAAGAGATCGTTCCAGCTCGCGTATTTAGCGGCAACCGTCCAACCACGTCCATCTTCGGCGAAGCTTTGACCCCATTTAGCTTGGGCGAGTTGATCGCTCTCTACGAGCACATCACCTTCGTTGAAGGTACTGTTTGGGGATTGGATTCCTATGACCAGTGGGGTGTGGAGCTTGGCAAGCAGCTTGCAAAGCAGATTACTCCTGCAATCTCTAAGGATGACGATGCTTTGGAAGCTCAGGATGCTTCTACCCAGAGCTTGATTAGCTTCTACCGCGCTCATCGCAAGTAGTAGTGAGTGTATAGCAATCTTATTTGATTGGTTGATTTAAAGCCTCTTGTTGATTAAATTCTTCAAGAGGCTTTTTTTGTTTTTTGCGTTTTTCTTGCTTGGCATTGCGCGCTTTTCCTATTTAGCGTTGCGCGAGGGCTGGGTGTTTCTTGTCTCACAACGCTCTGCCTCTTGCGTGTTGGTTATTGTTGCGGTTGTTCCGTTTTGGCTTTGATTTTGTTTTTTGGTTGAAGTTTGTTTGTAGTGGTTGATCATTGGATTATTTGGTATCGGCTGCCGCTCTTATATTGTTCGACCAAGAATCACCCAGCCCTCTTACATGCTTGAACAATTGCGTACCACTTAATCACTGAGATTCTCGATTTTTCTTGCTACTTCAGCGAATCACCATTTCATGCTGAGGTTCGCTTCATCCGCTGCGAAAAATCTTGAATCTCTACATAGCTTGCGCTCCGACCTGCCTTTTCACTTAAACCGTAGCGCGAAAAGTCAATCCAAAAATAGGTTGACACAAGAGCAGTGATAATTTATAATAAGCACGGTCGGTAGGTAAGGCTACCACGGGGATACGGGTTGCTGCCGCAACACAGTGGAGACACTGCACGTTGGTCAACAGTCGTTGTCGATTTCAAGGCTTCGACTAATGCAACGCCACCGCCCTGCGAAGCTGAAGCTTGAACGACAAGATTGAGGCTGATTTCTTTTGGTTTAAAAATCACCTTGTGTCTTCTTGCTTGCCGTCCGGTTCAATGATGATACGATAGTACGGTTTTGCGTTGGCGCGCACAAGCTAGAGGAGGTGATTGCCGTGAAACATGACAGTAGTAGTAATACCAGTTGTAATAAAAGTGCTAATACAGTTAATACTGTTAGTGACGATTCAGACAGTATTAGTAGTAGTACGGACGTTCCCCCTGAATATACAAAAGATGAATATAACAAACCGGCAGTCACCGCCAAAACGTTTGCGATTGAAGATTTTTTGCGATTGAAGATTTTATTTGATTTGTTGGGATAAGTCGCCAGCAACCGCGCGCTAAATAAGCGCTTCTAAAATAAAGTCTAAAATTTTAAGCAAAATTTAAAATAAACGCAAAAAATAGTGGTGATAAGCGGCAAACGCGTGTAAAAATACGCGTTCCCAGAGGACTTATCATGACAATATTTACAACATCTGGAAAAAACGGTGCTAGTACGCAAGTAGACGAAAACACTCGTTTTTGGTCCGACATTATTGTGTGCGTTGGTATAATCGCGCTTTTTGGAGTAAGCGCTTTCCTTTTGCAGCGCATTAACCAGCCGATTGGACCTAAAGGAATACCTTCTGCAGTTTCAACCGACCTTATTAATTTGCCCTACTACACGCTTAGATCCGTGTTTCGTATGATGCTTGCGCTTATAGCATCGCTGATTTTTACGATTGTTTACGGATCTCTTGCAGCGCGCAGCCGCCGACTAGGCAAGGTTCTTATTCCGTTGCTAGACATTTTGCAATCCGTTCCAATTCTTGGCTTCCTTTCGGCTACAGTAACGATTTGGCTGGTGATTTTCCCAGGATCGATGATGGGAGTTGAAGCCGCTTCGATTTTTGCGATTTTTACAAGCCAGGCTTGGAATATGACTTTCTCGTTCCACCGTTCGCTTTTAAGCGAGCCGAAAGAGCTAGACGAGGCAGTGCGCAGCTTGCAACTTACGCATTGGCAGCGATTCTGGGTGCTGGATATGCCAAACGCAATGATTCCGCTGCTTTGGAATTGCATGATGAGTGTTGGCGGCGGATGGTTCTTCCTTACTGCTTCCGAAATGATTTCCGTAAACAATCACACTTACGCGCTGCCTGGAGTAGGTAGTTTTGTGGCGCAATCTGCAGCAGAAAACAAGCTTGGAAACATTTGGTGGGCTATTTTATCCATGATTGTTGTTGTGCTAGCGATTGACTTCTTCCTTTGGAAGCCGCTTACCGCCTGGGCAGAGCGATTCCGCATAACTCAAAGCGCATCCGACGAAGAACGAAAGAGTGCTGTTTTGACACTTATTCGTCATTCGCATGCCGACGAAGTTATTAGCAAGCTGTTTTCTCCAATTCGCGAGTGGCTTGAAATCATTACACGACCATTCGGACGCACAGGTTCACAGTGGCCGCGTAAAGCATCACAGCGTAAACTTGGCGACTTGGTTTTCAACATTGTTATGGCTGTGCTGATTTTGGGGCTTGCTGCTCAAATGCTTTACTTTGTAGCAACTCGCACAGGTTTGCAAGAGTTCGCTACAGCTGGAGCGTTAGGAGCTTTGACTTTTGCTCGCGTAGCTGTGCTGATTTTTGTAAGCTCGCTGATTTGGGTTCCAGTAGGCGTATATATTGGCATGAATCCTAAGATTTCGCGAATTATGCAACCTGTTGTGCAAATTCTGGCTAGCTTCCCAGCAAACTTTATATTCCCATTTGCAATGATGTGGTTTATGGCTTGGCATATTGACCTTGGTTGGGGAAGTATTATTTTGATGGCTCTTGGCACACAATGGTACATTCTGTTTAACGTTATTGCTGGAGCGAGCGCGATTCCAGATGATTTAAGAGAAATGACAAGAAGCTTTAGATTAAATCGTGTACTCAAGTGGAAAACTCTTGTTTTGCCTGCGATTTTTGGATCCTGGTGCACTGGTGGAATTACTGCCGCTGGCGGTGCTTGGAACGCTTCGATTGTGGCGGAGATTGTGGAATATGGCAAGAATCACATGGCAACTCAGGGTTTGGGCGCGTATATTACGAACGCAACAACCGTTGGTGATTCTGTAAAAACGCTTGTGGGAGTAACGGTTATGAGCTTAATTGTTGTGTTAAGTAATCGACTGTTCTGGACGCCTTTGCAAAGGTATTCAGCAAAAAGATTTGTTTTGAATTAGGCGATTGGCTAGTCGCAAGCAACCAATGATTAGTTGCTTAAATTGCTGAATAAATAAATTCAAAAAAATTAAACTTATAAACTTATAAATTTATAAACTTTACGAAAAGATTGGCAAATATTATGAACACTTTGAATAAAACCGCGGAAAAGGCTGCGCAGAATTTTGCTGCGCAATCTTCAATTACAAGCGATATCATCGACGCGAAACACATAACTCAAAGTTTCACATCGGATAGCGGCACTACTCAGCACGTGCTTCACGATATATCGTTTACGCTGCGAGAGGGTGAAATCGTTGCAATTCTAGGGCGTTCTGGCGCTGGAAAATCAACCTTCTTGCGAACAATGGCAGGCTTAATTCAGCCAACAGAGGGAACTGTAACGTATCGCGGTCGCGAGCTTACGGGTCCAAATCCTGGGGTGGCAATCGTGTTCCAAACCTTCGCACTTATGCCATGGCTTACCGTTCAAGATAATGTGGAGCTTGGTTTGCGCGCTAGAGGCGTTAGCAAAGAAAAGCGCACGGAGCTTGCGCTCGCTGCAATAGATGCGATTGGCTTGGACGGCTTTGAAACAGCGTATCCAAAGGAGCTTTCTGGCGGTATGCGTCAGCGCGTAGGTATTGCGCGCGCACTGGTTTTGCGCCCAGATGCTCTGTTTATGGATGAGCCTTTCTCTGCGCTTGACGTTCTTACTGCAGAAAATCTTCGTCAGGAAGTTCTTAAGCTTTGGTCTAGTGAAGAGCGCGATATTAAGTCTGTTGTAATCGTTACGCACAATATTGAAGAAGCTGTGCAAATGGCAGATCGAGTGGTGGTTTTGGGATCTCATCCTGGACATTTGATTGCAGACGTGCAAGTTGATTTGCCTCGCCCGAGAGACAAGCATAGTGCCGAATTTGAGGCGATGGTTGATAATCTTTATGCGATTTTGACTGGTTCTATGCCAGAGGGTGAATCTGAGCCAGATAATACTGATACAACGGTTGCTGGCGACTTGTCTGGTGCAGATGGCGATTCTCAACCTGTGGAACAGACGGATGCAGAAGAAACAGAGGCTGCTGCAATCGCCGACATGCTTATTCAAAAGCATCACGATGCGGAGGCAGAAGCTAAGCAAAACGAAGAGCAGACGGATGCGGGGGAGCCAAAACCTGAGCCTGTTGCTGTGCACTTGCTGCCGAACGCAACGCCAGGAGGAATGGCAGGTTTGCTAGATGTTATTTCGGAAGAGCCAGATGGTATTGATTTGGCTGATTTGGCTGCGGATTTGTCGTTTGAAATCGATGACTTGTTCCCACTTGTTGATGCTGGAACAATGCTTAATTTGCTTACAGCAGAAAATGGTCATATTACTATTACTCCAGCAGGTCAAGAATGGCATAACGCCGACATTTTGCACAGCAAGCAGGTGTTTGCGCGTCTTGCAATTGAGCATGCTCCTCTTGTTCATGCAATTGATCAGGCTTTGAGTCGAAACCGCAACGGCAAGCTTCGTGGCGAGTTGATTTTGGATTTACTTCGCAGCAAGCACACGGATGCTTTGGCTCGTCAGCAGTTTGATATTGCGATTAGCTGGGGTCGTTATGGTGAGCTTTTTGACTACGATGCCGATGATGACGAATTAACTCGTACTGTTGAGACGGCACCGCTTAATGGAGTTGTGCGCTGAAATAGTGCGAAATAGTGCGAAATAATGCTCAATAATGTCCATTATTGAGCATAAATTTGTGTTCTGTATGCTTTCGATAAGGCGATGCCGCATAGTCGACTTATCAATAGTCTAGCCTGCTTTTTTAAAGTTTTGGCAGATGGAAGCCCTGAAAAGCAAACTTTTTGGGAAGGATTATTCAAAGTAAAGTTGAAAAAGTTAAAATTAGACTAACTTACTTTGATGTAGCTTACGTCGATATGCGGCGGCGAGGAGGAATTATCATGGTGAATGCTGTAGAAGCATTTGATGCTAAGCATCTTAAGTCTGCTGAGGAAATCCCAGCTTTCCGTCCTGGAGATACTGTTGACGTTAACGTTAAGATTCAGGAAGGCAACAACACTCGTATTCAGACCTTTACTGGCGTTGTTATCGCTCGTAAGGGTGCTGGCGTTCGCGAGACTTTCGTTGTACGTAAGGTGAGCTTCGGCACTGGTGTTGAGCGTCGCTTCCCACTTCATTCCCCAGCTATCGATTCTATCAAGCTGGTTCGTAGTGGTCGCGTTCGTCGCGCTAAGCTTTACTACTTGCGCGCTTTGCGTGGTAAGGCTGCTCGTATTGCCGAGCGTCGTGACAACAGCGCTGCTAAGTAAATTTATTTAAGGTTAAGGATTTAACGTTAAGGATTAATATGTCTGCCGAAGACTTGCAAAATAGCGATGGTCACATTGTTAATGTGGCAGGTCACGGCTTAAATCCTTCTCCAGTTCCACCGGAGCCAGAAGAAAGACCAAGTCTAACTTCTGGCTTCAGTGCTAAACGTGCTAGGCATGGAAAAATAAAAGGGAATCATATTTCTGGATATCAAGATAGTGATTATGATTCCTCTAAATCTCAGTCCAAGGTTCGTACTCGCAAGCTTTTTAAAACATCTTGGAAAGAGCTTGTTGCATGGTATCTTGTGCCTATTCTTGTTGTTATTTTTCTTCGTGTTTTTATCCTCGGCGTATATTTTATTCCGTCTGGCTCTATGCTAGACACAATTCATATTGGCGATTATGTTGTTACGTCTAAGCTCACTCCTCGACTGTTTCCGCTAAATCGTGGAGATATTGTTGTTTTTGAAGATCCTGCTAATTGGCTTCAAGGTGAAAATAGTCGCGGCGGAATTGTGTCTGGTAAAGATCTTATAAAGCGTCTAATTGGATTGCCTGGGGATACCGTTGAATGTAAGGGCGATGGTGACCCAATTCTTGTTAACGGTGTTCCTGTGCTTGAATCTGCTTATATTAAACCAGGTGTAAGTCCTAGTTCCTTCCCGTTTAAGGTGAAGGTTAAACCTGGTCATGTATTTGTTCTAGGAGATAATCGCGCTAACTCGGCGGATTCTAGGTATCATAAGAATGATGGTGACGATGGTTTGGTACCTATTTCTAAGGTTGAAGGCGTGGCATTTATGCGTTTTTGGCCTTTGAACCGTATGGGTATTTTTGAAAATCATAGCGATGCGTTTGATGATGTAAGAAATAAGTCAGATGCTAAATAGTTCTTTTAAACGTGCGTAGATATTAGATTTGGGGAGATTTTGGCTGCTGTTCCGTCTTTTAACTTTGAGCAAGACCTTTTAAAAAGTGGCTTCGATTGGGTTATTGGATTAGATGAGGTTGGACGTGGTAGTTTAGCTGGTCCTGTTATGGTTGGTGCTGCGCTTTTTGGTGCCGATAAAATTAATTCTGGTTATTTTCCTGATGGATTAGCTGATTCCAAGCTTATTAACGCTCACAAGCGTGAAGGATTATTGGAGCCTCTTGAAAATTGGTGCGATGCTTTTGCTGTTGGTTCTTGTACAAATCGCGAGATTGACGAGTGGGGAATAAGTTATGCTCTTGGTGTTGCCGCGATTCGTGCAATTTCAGATGTGCAAAACAGTATGAGATATAAGCTTGAAAATGCTCATATTGCAGCGATTTTAGATGGACCATTTAATTATATTGGTAAGGTTTCTGGAACTTTTGATGCGCCTAGTATGGATTTTCCTGTTAAAGTTCACACTTTAGTTAAGGCTGATCAGAAGTGTGCTAGTGTTTCTGCAGCTTCTGTGATCGCAAAGGTGACTCGAGATTCTCTTATGACAAGCTTGTCTGATGATCCTAAATATAAAATTTATGATTGGGCACATAACAAGGGTTATGGTTCTAAATCGCATAGAGCTGCGATTCTAGAGTATGGTCCTAGTGATTTGCATCGTATTAGTTGGCATTTAAGCTAAAGTTCTTCGGCGTGTTGATGCCTGATGCTCAGCGTAATCTTGAATGCTAAAGGGGTAGTGAGCTAGTGCGTGGGTATGTGTTTGTAGAGAGTGTTTAGATAGCGTTTTTAAGAGATTTAAAGCTGATTTTAACAGTGCGAGCTACTCGAATTTGTAGATTCAATCTGCAGGGTATCGTGTGTTTACTTTGCAGTGCGTGAAAGTATTTTTGGAATTTAAAAGAGTTTTCTATGGACTATGGAAAAGAAAAGGATAGTTAAATGATTGGTCGTTTCTTCGCTTTTGTTCCAGGTGTTAAGCACTTGGTTGTTTTAAGAGCGGCATGTCTTGCTATATCTTCTCTTGCGAATATTGGTTTTGTGTATGTTTGTGTTGGAATTCTTTCGCCAGTGCTTATTCCTGCAAAATATACTGGCAAATCCTTGTTAAGCTCTGTTGAATTGACGTCTTATCTTATTTCTCTTGTTGGAATACTTATCGTAAAATATATTGCGTTCCATCAGTCTTGTACTATTTCTACCGAAATTGGAACTCGCGTATCTATGAAGCTTAGACCAAAAATGTTGCGTTCTATGCTTTCTTTGAGCTCCTCTAAAAAGTGGTCTAAGGGATATTCTTCTATTTGCGTGAACGATGATGTTGAGTGGGTTCAACGTTGGTCTGGTTTACTTTTGCCGCAGATCATTGCTGCTTTTCCTATGCCTTTTGCGGTTAGTGTTGCAATGTTTTCAATAAACTCTTATGTTGCCACTATTTGCGTTTTTGCGTCAATTTTTTCTACTTTGGCACTTGTATCTGCTCTTGCAGATGTTCGCGTTTTGTGGCGCTGTTTATGCGTATTTTTAACGTATTTAATGACTGGTGTGGCAATTATTTCTACAGTTTGGCTTCTTTCTGTTAAATCTGTTGGTCTTCCTGCTGCAATGCTAACTTTGCCACTTCTTATGCTAAGCGTAGATCCAATACGTAGAGTTGCTAACTGTATGCATATTAAAAATCGGGCTGTTTTAGGTTTGAATAACATTAGTGACTTGTTTAAAAGTGTTGCTTCTAGTAAAGTTCATTCTTCTAATTTAGACTCTGTAGAATCTTCTGCTTCTGCAGATTCCATAGATTTCTCAGATAATAAAAAGTCGCTGAGCATCCCAGATGGAGCTAGTAATGTTTCTCTTCATGTGCGATGCAATTTCACTGAAAATAATAAACCTTTGCGCGCATCCTTTAATATTTCAAGTGGAAAATTGAATGTAATGCCAAAGGAATACTACGAATTATTTAC
Source organism: Gardnerella vaginalis (assembly GCF_040427915.1). NCBI lineage: Bacteria > Bacillati > Actinomycetota > Actinomycetes > Bifidobacteriales > Bifidobacteriaceae > Gardnerella > Gardnerella vaginalis. Next base: position 795,160 of record NZ_JBETXJ010000002.1, read on the forward strand.
TAATAATGTTTTGAATGGCGTAGTTTTTAGCGATAAATCAGATGTTGCGCTATCTTACAGCGATAGATATGGTTTTCCTGAAGTAGATGTTGAATCGCCTTTTGTAGTATCTGATTTTGGTGATATTTCTGGAAACTCAACTTATGTTTCACTAAATAATGCAAATCCTGGTGCTATTGCAGATCTTGTTACTATTGTTCGTTCAAATAGTCATCTGTTTTCAGCCACCTTGCGAGAGAATCTTCTCATGGCATCGTCTAATGCTACTACTACATCCATGTGGCAAGCATTGCGTACTGCTCATGTAGATGGTGTTGTTTATGCGGATTATAACGGATTAGATTTGCGCGTAGATAATATTCAGGTTGAAAATAAGCAAGACATTTTCCGACGAATTATTATGGCTCGTGCTCTTATTCGTAGAACTCCAGTGTATATTTTCGACTATTCTTCAAGCGATATTAGTTCTGATGAAGCTAAGAATTTATGTGATATTTTGCGTCATGTTGCTAAAAAAGCTACGATTCTTGTATTTTTGCCAGACGATAACTACGTTTCTAAAGCAGACAATTTGGTTCACGTTAGTGTATATCATAATTCGCATTACACTAGTTCTAGTGCTATTAGCTCTTATGCCGAAAATCTTGCAGATGGTAGCGTTGATAAAGCTAATAAAGTAGACGAATATGCTAAAAGTTTTGATAAAAACTCTAATAAGAATTTTAATAATGCAAAACACGAAGGCTTATTGAAAGATTTAGCTCATGAAAGTAAATCCACCATATCTTCGCTGAAAAAGGCATTTTTTGCGATTCTTTCAGCATTTTCTACAGCAATCAATATAGTTTGCGCAGTATTGATACCTGTTTGCACTTTTGCAGCAATGTTCGCTATCGCTAATCGCCCGCTTTTTGGACTTGCTATGCAAGAATACGTGCTTATCGTAAGCGTATGTGCATGTTTAAGATGCATAACATTAGTAACATCTTTTGCTGGTGTGGATCTTCATCATGCGCATTTGCACAAGGCAGGTTTAAGCATGAGTGTTGGAATGGTTTTGTCGATTATTCCAGCAATCGTCTTGTTATGTTACTTTGATATTCAAATTGCTATTTTTGCTGTTGTGATTTGTTCTCTAATAGTATTTATAATTCCAGGATTATTTAGACTTAGACTCCGCAGTTTTATTAAGAAAGTTCATTCAGAACAAAAGATGGTGGAGCTTGAAGTTGATGATGTAGAACTTGGTATTGATGAGGTTCTAGCTTTCCGACAGGGTGAGCATTGTGTTAAGCGTGTTGTTGATTCAATGCGTAAGCTTTCGCAACAGCGAGTGCGATTATCTCGTAAAGTGGGAAGAATGCAGGCAATTCTTATGTCTGTTGCTCTTATAGGTATTGCGAACACAATAATGCTTGTTTCTAACACTATTCACCCAATTGTCACTAAGAATCCACAATGGAATGTTGTTTACGCGGTTATGGCAATTATTGTGCTTATTAGCCTTATTCAACAAGTTTTAGACGTTGTTATTAGGCGTATCCCTTGGGTTGTAGACATAAATCATGCAGTACGATCGTAATACGCATTATTCAAGTAATCCTATATCCAAAAGAATAACCTCTTTTATATGGCTTATTTCTTTGGCTATTCTTATAGGCATTGTTATTGGGCTTGTTCTGCCAAAAATCAATCATGATGTTGGCGAAATTACTGGTGAATACGTTGCTGATGGAGATGCTGCTGCTCTTCTTAATAAGCTAAAAGTCGCTAAATCACACCCGTCTGGATACAACAGGAGTGTCTTTGGATACAGGACTACAGATGTTGATAAAAATGGCTGTGATGTTAGAGAAGATGTTCTTGCGCGCGATTTAAAACAGGTTCGTTTTAAGTATTCTGGTTCTTGCAAGGTGGCATCAGGGCTTTTGCACGATCCTTATACTGGCTTGAATATTAATTTTGTTCGAGGGAGAAAAACTAGTGCTCTTGTTCAAATCGACCATGTTGTAGCACTAGAAAACGCTTGGCAATCAGGAGCCTGGAAATGGAGTCATGCTAAGAGGCTTAAGTTTGGTAACGATATGCTTAATCTTCTTGCTGTTCAAGGAGCAGCGAACCAAGAAAAAGGATCTGCTTCTGCAGCTTATTGGCTGCCATCTAATAAATCCTTTAGATGCGATTATGTAGCTAGGCAGATTGCTGTTAAGTATAAGTACGATCTTAGCGTTACTAGTGCGGAAAAACGTAGCATGGCTTCAATTTTGCACGGTTGTTCTGCGCAGAAATTGCCTAATAGTTGAGTTCGACGCTCTAAGCTGCTTGTGTATGTTCATATATTTTGATGCATAGGCAAATATATAAAAAGGGTTCCTAGCGATTGGCTAAAAACCCTACTCGCGGAGAATACGAGATTCGAACTCGTGAGGCTGTTACACCAACACGCTTTCCAAGCGTGCGCCATAGACCACTAGGCGAATTCTCCACATCAATCATTGTGCTAAACAGCATAACGAAAGACAACTTAAATAGGATAACATAAACTGAGGATAATGCAAAGTCGCGCGTGGCGGATTAATTTGTGGTCGCTCCGACCTACCTTTTCGCTTAAAGCGTAGCGCGCGAGCGACATTTGTAACGTTTTTACAATTGCGTGTTGTTGATTATGTGATAGTGTAGATTTTTCATATGTAGTAAGCGACTTGCCATACTTGCGATTTGCGAGGTTTGCGACTTGCGATTTACTACATATGCGCAAAACTACAGGATTATTAGCGAATACAGGATTTAAGTTTAGAAGGTGTTTAGCATGGATGTTGGTTTTGTAAAGAATATCCAAAAAATAAAGCCTAAAAAGCCAAATCCTGCGGTGGATCATAGTCCGCGCACAATGATGATTGGCATAATCTTGACGATTCTTGGTGGCGCGCTTTGGGGCACAAACGCCACTGTTTCTAAGATTTTAATGTCGCAATATCGCGTGAGTCCGTTGCAGATCGCGTGCGTTCGTCAGCTGGCTGCAGGCGTGCTTTTTGTAATCGTTGCGTCAATAGTTAATCGCAAGCAACTCGTTGGCGCATTAAGCACAAAAAAATCATGGCCAATGCTAGTCGTAACAGGCATCGTGTGTGTGCTTTTAACGCAAGTTGCGTATCTTTTTACAATCGACTGGACTAACTCTGGCACGGCTACTGTTTTGCAAAGTTTGAATCTGCTTTTCGTGCTTGTTTACGTGTGTTTGCGCACTCGAAGGATGCCTACAATGCGCGAAAACATTGGTGTTTTGCTGGCATTTGCCGGAACTGCGCTTATGGCAACGGGAGGCAATTTTAGTTCGCTTTCGCTGCCGATAATGGGACTTTTGTGGGGATTGGCAGATGCTGCAAGTACGGCGGCGCTCGCGATTATGCCAGTTAAATTGATTGCAAAATGGGGAAATCTTACTGTAAACGGAATCACGTTTATCATTGCAGGTCTTATCATGATGCCATTTGTGAAGCCATGGCAAACAATGCCACCTTTGGATTTGCGCGCGTATTTGCTGTTTACTTTTACAATTGTTGGCGGAACTTTTGGCGCATATTGGATGTTTTTGGCTGGCGTTATGCGAGTTGGATCTGTGCGCGGAACGCTTTTGGGGGCGAGCGAACCTGTTATGGCTGCAATCACGGCTGTTGTGTTTACGGGAGCTGTGTTCTCGTGGGCTGATTTTGCAGGATTTGCGCTTATTTTTATTATGATGATTTTATTGAGGTGATCATGGTGATCATGAAGAATATGCAAGTCGCAAGTAAAGAAGATAAAAATAAAGAAGATGAAAATATGCAAGATGCACAGAACACAGATGCACAAAATCCAGTCAATCGCGTAGAGCAGATGTATGAGTACGGCTATCGAAAGTCAAATTACGGCCCAGATGAGCTTGTAACAGACGCGCACGGAAATCCAATTAGCGTTATGGACGCCATGTTAAGTGCGCAAGACGCCAGCACTGCACAAACTCAGACACCACACTTATGCTTCTATTCGCCTAGAATCCCAGGAAACACAGGCTCTGCGATTCGACTTTGCGCAGTAACTGGTACGATTTTGCATCTTGTGGAGCCGCTTGGATTTAACCTTCAAGACACAAAGCTTCGTCGCGCAGGCCTTGATTATCACGATATGGCACATGTTGTTATGCATCCGAATTTTGAAAACCTTGTTGAGTCAATGCCAAATTCTCGCATAATTGCGTTTACGGCAAATGCTACAAAACTTTACACAGATATTGAGTATAAGCCGAACGATATTCTGCTTTTTGGACCAGAGCCAGGAGATATTCCAGACCCAATGGATATTATGGCTGGCCCGCATGTGGCGGAACAGGTTCGCCTGCCAATGCGTCCTTCGCTTAGAAGCCTAAATCTTACAAATTGCGCATCAATCGCCATTTATGAAGCGTGGCGTCAGCTCGGATTTGAAGGCGGAAAATAGTCAAAAATAGCCAAAAATAGTCAAAAATAGTCTTAAAACTACTAATGCATTACAATGGTGACTATGCCTGTGTTAAAACGTAAACCAAAGCGAAAGATTAGTGCTGCGCGTTGCCGCATGTACATTCGTCGCAGAATCGTGGTTTGCGTAGGGCTGCTTGTTTTACTAGCGTTTTGTATCTTCTGCATAATTAGCATTTTTAAAGGCATATCTGCAATTGGAACTGCTATAAACAAACATTCAGACGTAACAATATCCAAACAACTAGTGCCAGACCCAAGACCTGTTGGAATTATAAAAAAATGTAGTGCAAAAGACGTCCGTATTGAATTAACCTCAGCATCGCAATCTGTACCGATGGGAGGAAGCGTAGAATTTACTGCTCGCGTAGTTCATGAAGGAGACGATTCCTGCAGAATAGATGCGTCGGATGGCAGAATGGTGTTGACAATTGGAGACAGCGTAAGTGCTGATAAGTCTGATAAGTCTGATAAGTCAGATCAATCTAGAGAAAAGCAGGAAAAGCAAGAAAAGCAGCAGAAAATAGAACCGCAGTGGAGATCGGATGTGTGTGAAATTCCACTCAAGCCTCTGTTAATGGCAAAAGGCGATTCGTACGAGAAAAAAATCGTATGGAGCACGGATGCTACAGTCGGAACGCCTACTGGTAAGGATTGCTTAGATGACGCCGACTTGCCTAAGGTTTCGCGTGGAACTTACATTGCGCAAATCGAGCATAAAGATGTGGCAGGATTACAAAGCAATCCCGTGGTTATTGCCGTTCGCTAGCAGAGCAACAAAAAGAGGAAGATTTTTCCGAAAATGTTTCTCTAAATCACAAAATCGGAAACAAAAGGCGGAAAGTGTTCTTGCTTTTGTTTATCAAATTGGCCGAAATGTAAACAAACGCGGGCAAAAAGCACTAAAATCAGCGCAAAAAGTCGAAGCGAAGGGGTAAAATCGTTTCTTTGTACACGGTGTGTCATATAGCGGGCATACTCAAGGAACCGAAGAAGGCGCCCGCAAACCCAAAATCATTGATTTTAAGCGCGTTTGCTGCGATTTTCTAAAGCTCCCAAGGATTAAGAAAACTAGCTAGCGATAAAGGAACGTCCATTGGCTGCTGAACAAGCTACGACGAACACCACCAAAGTCATCGCGCGTGCCGACGAGCACAGCATTAAATTGCATAAAGCGTCGGATCGTGTGAATTTCGGCTCCATTTGTGAGCCAATCGATGTGCCATACCTCCTCGGTGTGCAAACCGACAGCTTTGACTGGCTGATCGGCTCCGAGCGTTGGAAGAAGCGCGTCGAAGAAGATGAGGCAAATGGCACGCACACTGTGCCACACGTCTCTGGTCTGGAAGAAGTGTTCCAAGAGATTTCTCCAATCGAGAATTTTGCTGAGACTATGAGCCTCACATTCTCGGATCCATATTTTGAAGAGCCACGTCACACTGTGTTGGAATGCAAAGAGAAGGATTACACATATTCCGCTCCTTTGTACGTAAACGCAGAGTTTGAAAACGGCGAAACTGGCGAGATTAAGAGCCAGACTGTTTTTATGGGTGATTTCCCATTGCAAACCCCACACGGCACATTCATTATTGGCGGAACTGAGCGCGTAATCGTGTCTCAGCTTGTGCGTTCCCCAGGCGTGTATTTTGACCGCACGCAAGATCGCACTTCCGACAAAGACGTTTTTGGCGCAAAAATCATTCCAAGTCGCGGAGCGTGGCTTGAGTTTGAGATTGATAAGCGCGATGTTCTTGGCGTGCGCGTAGATCGCAAGCGTAAGCAGTCTGCAATCGTGTTCTTGATGGCAATTGGCATGACTAAGCCAGAAATTGCAGAGGCATTCCAAGGGTATCCTCTTGTTCTCGACGCTCTAGAAAAAGAGCCAATCGACACTCAAAATGATGCTCTTACAGACTTGTATCGCAAGATTCGCCCAGCAGATACCGCAACTCCAGACGCGGGTCGCAATTTGCTCGAATCCTTCTACTTCAACACAAAGCGCTACGATTTGGCGCGCGTTGGTCGCTATAAGATTAATCGCAAGCTTGGTTTGGAAGCGGATTACAACGATCGCAGCTTGAATCGCGAAGATATTATCGCCACAATCAAGTATTTGGTTACTTTGCACTCTGGCGAAAAGACCTTCCCAGGCAAGCGTGATGGCGAAGATGTGCAGTTGCGTGTAGACGTGGACGATATTGATCACTTTGGAAACCGTCGAATCCGTCAGGTTGGCGAGCTTGTACAGAATCAGATTCGTACTGGCTTAAGCCGTATGGAGCGCGTTGTGCGCGAGCGCATGACCACGCAAGATGCTGAGGCGATTACACCACAGTCGTTGATTAACATTCGACCAGTTAACGCTACTATTAAGGAGTTCTTCGGAACTTCTCAGCTTAGCCAGTTTATGGATCAGAACAATCCTTTGGCAGGCGTTACAAACAAGCGTCGTCTTTCGGCTCTTGGTCCTGGTGGTCTTTCTAGAGACCGCGCATCTATGGAAGTTCGAGACGTGCACCCATCCCACTTTGGTCGTATGTGCCCAATCGAATCCCCAGAAGGTCCAAACATCGGTCTTATCGGTTCGCTTGCTACCTTTGGTCGTATCAACCCATTCGGCTTTATTGAAACACCTTATCGTAAGGTTGTTAATGGTCATGTGACTAACGAAGTCGAATATATGACTGCAGATCGCGAAGCCGAGCACGTTATTGCTCAGGCAAATCAGGAACTCGATGAAAATGGCAACTTTGTTGGCACTCAGGCACTTGCTCGTGTTGACGAAGAAGAAGCAGTCGATGTGCCTGTAAGCACTGTTGACTACATGGATGTTTCCCCACGACAGATGGTTTCCCTTGGCGCAAGCTTGATTCCATTCTTGGAGCACGATGAAGGCCACCGTGCTTTGATGGGTACTAACATGCAGCGTCAGGCTGTGCCGCTTATTAAGTCGGAGCGTCCACTTGTTGGTACGGGTTCCGAATGGCGTGCTGCAGTTGATTCTGGAGACGTGATTCTTTCCGAAAAGCCAGGCGTTGTAACCTACGTTTCTGCGGATATTATTCGCGTTATGAACGATGACGGAACTCAGTCTAGCTACAAGCTTTCTAAGTTCCAGCGTTCCAACCAGACTACCTGCTACAACCAGGTGCCGCTTATTAAAGATGGCGAGCGCGTGGAAGCAGGAACTGTTTTGGCTGATGGTCCTGCAACAGACAAGGGTGAGCTTGCACTCGGCAAGAATCTTCTCGTTGCGTTTATGCCTTGGAACGGCTACAACTATGAGGATGCTGTGATTATTTCTCAGCGACTCGTGCAAGACGATACGCTTTCTTCGATTCACATTGAAGAGTACGAGATTGACGCGCGCGAAACCAAGCTTGGTGCCGAAGAGATTACTCGCGACCTTCCAAACGTTGGTGAAGACGCTATTGCAAACCTCGATGAGCGCGGTATTATTCGCATTGGTGCCGAGGTTGAAGCTGGCGACATTTTGGTTGGTAAGGTAACGCCTAAGGGCGAGACTGAGCTTACTCCAGAAGAGCGCTTGCTTCGTGCAATCTTCGGCGAAAAGAGCCGTGAAGTTCGAGACACTTCTTTGCGCGTGCCACACGGCGAAACTGGTACTGTGATTGCTGTTAAGGAAATCACTCGTGAAGACGCTGAAGACGATGGCGATGAGCTTCCAAATGGCGTAAACCAGATGATTCGCGTGTACATTGCTCAGCATCGTAAGATTACGCAGGGCGATAAGCTTTCTGGTCGCCACGGCAACAAGGGTGTTATTTCCCGCATTTTGCCAGAAGAGGATATGCCATTCTTGGCTGATGGTACTCCAGTAGACATTATGCTTAACCCGTTGGGTGTGCCTTCTCGAATGAACTTGGGTCAGGTGCTCGAGCTTCACTTGGGTTGGATTGCTCACGCTGGTTGGGATATTAATTTGGATCCAGACCTTGAGGCTGCTTGGAAGAAGTATGTGCCAGAAGGCGCTGAGCACGGCGATCCATGCACTCCTGTTGCAACTCCAGTGTTCGACGGCGTGCGCCCAGAAACCTTGAAGGGTCTTTTGAGCACTACGCTTGCAGACCGCGATGGCAATAAGCTTGTTGGTTCCGACGGTAAGGCAACATTGTTCGATGGTCGCACTGGTGAGCCATTCCCTAAGCCAATTTCTGTTGGTTACATGTACATCTTGAAGCTGCATCACCTGGTTGATGATAAGATTCACGCTCGTTCCACTGGTCCTTACTCTATGATTACCCAGCAGCCGTTGGGTGGTAAGGCGCAGTTCGGCGGCCAGCGCTTCGGCGAAATGGAAGTGTGGGCGCTTGAGGCTTATGGTGCTGCTTACACATTGCACGAAATGATGACCACGAAGTCTGATGACGTTGACGGTCGCGTGCGCGTGTATGGCGCTATTGTCAAGGGCGATAACCTTCCACCAGCTGGTATTCCTGAGTCCTTCAAGGTGTTGCTCAAGGAAATGCAGTCGCTCTCCTTGAATGTTGAGGTGCTTAACTCCGAAGGAGTGGCAATTGACATGAAGGATGAGGATGATGATCCGGTGTCGTCTTCTGAAGATTTGGGCTTCAACATTGGTGCGCGACCAGATTCGTCCGCCAAGGAAGATCAAGTTATTCAAGAACCTGAATACCAGTGATACCAGTGATACCAGTGATATCAGTGATTAGAAATCACTTAATCACTAATCACTAATCACTTTAAGAAACTTAGAAAAACAATTTCATGAGACAGGACGATAATAGTGCTGGACGTCAACGCATTTGACAAACTGAGGATTGGACTGGCAACCGCCGACGACATCCGTAGCTGGAGCCACGGCGAAGTTAAGAAGCCAGAAACCATTAATTACCGTACCCTTAAGCCAGAGAAGGATGGTCTGTTCGGTGAGCAGATTTTTGGTCCTACTCGCGACTGGGAGTGCGCGTGCGGCAAGTATAAGCGCGTGCGCTTTAAGGGAATCGTGTGCGAGCGATGCGGCGTGGAAGTTACACGCAGCCGCGTTCGCCGTGAACGCATGGGTCATATTGAGCTTGCGGCTCCTGTAACACACATTTGGTTCTTCAAGGGTGTGCCAAGCCGCTTAGGTTACCTGCTTGATATTGCTCCAAAAGACCTAGAGAAGGTCATCTACTTCGCTGCCTATATGGTTACTAAGGTAGATGAAGAGCAGCGTCATCAAGATCTTCCAGACTTGCAAGACGAGTTCGATACTGAAATCGGCAATCTTCGTAAGCGCCGCGACAATGAGATTGAAGCTCGCGCAAAGAAGGTGGAAGAAGACCTGCACGAGCTGGAAGAATCAGGCGAAGCAAAGGGCAACGCAAAGTCTAAGTTGCGCGCTGGAGCAGAGCGAGAAATGGCTGCTATTCGTACTCGCTACGATGAGCAGATTCAGCGTTTGAACGCAGTTTTCGATCGCTTCAAGGGCTTGCGCGCAGGAGATATGGAAGGCGATGTTGACCTTTGGCGAGAAATGGAAGACCGCTACGGTGACTATTTTGAAGGCTGCATGGGTGCTGAAGCAATCAAGAAGCGCTTGCAGGACTTCGATCTTAAATCTGCTGCCGTAGAACTTCGCGAAGAAATCGACAATGGTACTGGTCAGCGCAAGGCGCGCGCTTTGAAGCGACTTAAAGTTGTAAACGCGTTCCTTACCACTGGGAACAAGCCAGAAGCAATGGTTTTGGATGTTATTCCAGTTATTCCACCAGATTTGCGACCAATGGTTCAGCTCGATGGTGGACGCTTTGCAACATCTGATTTGAACGACTTGTACCGTCGAGTTATCAACCGTAACAACCGTTTGAAGAGGTTGATTGAACTTGGTGCCCCTGAAATCATGCTTAACAACGAAAAGCGCATGCTTCAGGAAGCAGTTGATTCACTCTTCGACAACGGTCGTCGTGGTCGCCCAGTAACTGGCGCATCGAACCGTCCACTAAAGTCGCTTTCCGATATGCTTAAAGGTAAGCAGGGTCGATTCCGTCAGAACTTGCTCGGTAAGCGAGTTGATTACTCTGGTCGTTCCGTAATCGTTGTTGGCCCAAGCCTTCGCATGCATCAGTGTGGTTTGCCTAAGCCAATGGCGTTGGAGCTGTTTAAGCCATTCGTTATTAAGCGTTTGGTGGATCAGGGCTTTGCTCAGAATATGAAGAGCGCAAAGCGTCTTGTAGATCGCGGAGATTCCGAGGTTTGGGGCGTGCTTGAGGAAGTTATTTCTGAGCATCCTGTGCTTCTTAACCGTGCTCCTACGCTTCACCGTTTGGGTATTCAGGCATTCGAGCCAATTCTGGTTGAAGGTAAAGCAATTCACCTTCCACCACTTGCTTGCGCCGCATTCAACGCCGACTTCGATGGTGACCAGATGGCAGTGCACCTGCCACTTTCCGCCGAAGCTCAGGCAGAAGCTCGTAGCTTGATGATGGCATCCGACAATATCTTGAAGCCAGCAGATGGTCACACTGTTACCATGCCATCTCAGGATATGATTTTGGGCTTGTACTACTTGTCTACCGTAATCGACGGAGCAAAGGGTCAAGGACGAATCTTCTCCTCGCTTGCCGAAGCGCAAATGGCACTCGACAAGCATGAGATTGACATGCAGGCAAAGGTATTAATCCGCGTGCCAGAAGATTTTGTGCTACCAAAGGATTGGGAGCCAGGAGAACTTAAGGTCGTAGACCCAGAGCCAGGCAGCCCAGATGTTGTTCACGAAGAGCGCTTTAAGGATGGAACTGTATTGTTCGCCACATCCTACGGTCGCGTGTTGTTTAACGGCACTCTTCCAGAGGACTATCCGTTTGTAAACCAGCAGGTTCCAAAGGGTGTGCTCTCCAAGATTGTTGACGATATCGCTACACGTTATTCCACCGCTCAGGTCGCCGCATCCCTTGATGCTTTGAAGGATCTTGGCTTTACTCGAGCACCTTGGTCTGGCGTTACAATGGCATTCTCTGATATTGTGCTTCCTCCAAATCGTGAGGCTATTGCACAAGACTACGAGAATCAGGCTGCAAAGATTAACTCCCAGTACGATATGGGTCTTCTTACAGATGAAGAGCGTCGTCAAGAGTTGATTAACTTGTGGACTGAATGCACCGATAAAGTTGCAGATGCTATGCGTGAGAACTTCCATGATGATAACAACGTGAACATCATGGTTCAGTCTGGTGCACGCGGTAACTGGATGCAGATTCGTCAGATTGCTGGTATGCGAGGCTTAGTGGCAAACCCTAAGGGTGAGATTATTCCTCGTCCTGTCAAGTCAAACTACCGTGATGGTCTTTCTGTGTTGGAGTACTTCATCTCCCAGCACGGTGCGCGTAAGGGCTTGGCTGATACCGCACTTCGTACTGCAGAATCTGGTTACTTGACTCGTCGTCTTGTTGACGTTTCTCAGGAAGTTATTGTTCGTGAGGAAGATTGCGGCACAAAGCGTGGTCTTATGATGAAGATTGCGGACCGCGACGAAAATGGCAATTTGACGCTTGTTAAGGCTGCTGATGGTGGTCCATACTCGCGATTGCTTGCTGCAGATGTGCTTGATCCAGCAGACGGTACAACCGTTTTGGCTAAGTGTGGTGACGCGCTTTCGATGGATGTTTTGCGTGACTTGGTTGCGCATGGTGTTGAAGAAGTTAAGGCTCGTTCTGTGCTTACTTGCGAGTCTAAGCGTGGCGTTTGCGCAAAGTGCTACGGTTGGTCTTTGGCTACAAGCTCTCTTGTTGATGTTGGCGAGGCTGTTGGTATTGTTGCAGCACAGTCTATTGGTGAGCCTGGTACGCAGCTTACGCTTCGTTCCTTCCACTCTGGTGGTGTTGCTTCGGCTTCTGATATTACGCAGGGTCTTCCTCGTGTTACCGAGCTTTTCGAGGCTCGTACACCTAAGGGCGAGGCTCCAATTGCTGAGTTCCCAGGTGTTGTGAAGGTTGAGGATACTGACCATGGTCGTCAGGTGACTTTGACTCCAGACGATACTACGGTTGAGCCAATCGTTTACCCAGTAACTCGTCGTGCTCCAATGCTTGTTAAGGATGGAGACCACGTTGAGGTTGGTACACAGCTGATTGAAGGTTCTGTGGATCCTAAGAAGATTCTGCGAATTCTTGGTCCTCGTGCTGCTCAGGTGAACATTGTGGAAGAAGTGCACAACGTGTACCGTTCTCAGGGCGTTGATATTCACGATAAGCATATTGAGGTTATTGTGCACCAGATGCTTCGCCGTATTACGGTGATTGATTCTGGAGACACGAACCTTCTTCCAGGCGAACTTGTGGATCAGGCTAAGTTCCGCGAGGCAAATCTTGAGGCTGTTAAGAATGGTGGTAAGCCTGCTGCTGGTCGTCCAGAGCTTATGGGTATTACAAAGGCTTCTTTGGCTACAGATTCTTGGCTTTCTGCCGCATCCTTCCAGGAGACTACACGCGTGCTTACTGAAGCTGCTTTGAGCCAGAAGGAAGATGATCTTAAGGGCTTGAAGGAGAACGTTATTATTGGTAAGCTCATCCCAGCTGGTACTGGTTTGGCGCGTTATCGTAATGCGGATGTCTTTGCAGATCCAGAGGTGCGTGATGCTGTTTATCCAAACCTTGGTTTGGGTGGAGCAAATGGCACTCCGTCAAACTTTGGCGAGAGCAACATGGGAGATGTTGATTTCTCGAACATTGATTTTGGCGACATGCAGCTTGGGGATGAGTTTAATCCAGATGACTTCCTTGATGATCAGGGTGGTCAGGGTGATTATGACGATGACCTTAACTAATCAGACTATGTATAACTGGTGATTTTAGGCTATCCATACTGTTTATGGGTGATTTGCTTAAATCTCTAGGTTTGGTTTTGCTAGTCTGAATCGAATTAGCCGTTGCAAGTTGTTTTACACATCTTGCAGCGGCTTTTTGTTTTATGCATTTTTGTTTTACACATCTTGCAACGGCTTTTTGTTTTTTGTGCGTTTACTTTCTCCTGCTTTTGTTTCTTTTTGCCCGTGTTTGTTTACGTATTGGGTCAAATGGTAAACAAAAGCAGGAATGCTTGCCCGAGTTTGTTCCCTTTTTGGGTTGAGTGGGAAACAAATGCGGGGATTATTGCCTGTGTTTGTTTGCGTTTTGGGTCGAGTGGTAAACAAAAGCAGGAGTGCTTGCCCGAGTTTGTTTATGTATTTGGCGATTTTGGGAACAAACGCGGGGAATTGATTTGCGGTGGCACTTAAAACGGTTACCACGCAAGTACACTCTTATTTATATTGAGTACACTCTTATTTATCTTATCTATCTTATTTACCTTAATTACCTTATTTATAAGCCTTGGGAATCCCTGCCAAAGTTAGCTTCTGCTCGAGTTTTTGTGGATCAATGACTTCCGCAAAGTTGAAGCGAACGATTTTGCTCACTCCGCAGTCATATAGGTACCTCTCCCGATCGCGTTCTTTTCGTACGGCATCGCGGTCGTATCGAAGCAGCATATTTTCTTCATGAAGGTCAGTGATAATAGTATTTTTAGAAGATTCTTGACTAATATTGCAAACAGAGCTTTTCCCACATTCAATCAAATATTTATCGGTACCATCAAATTCTCCGACTATAAGATTTCCATTGACATTCCATGCAAAATCTGCGCGTAATGGATAATTTGGGTTTTTATTGTTCGGGAATTCATATTGGATTTGAGGCACAATGAACCCAAGTTCAATAATTGTTGCTCGAGCCAAAGATTCGCCTGCATTTTCGCTTTTAGCTGATGCAAAATTGCATAAAAGTTTCAATCGAGATAATGCGTCAGTGTAGTCAATGTTTGAAAAATAAGGGTTGTTGATTTTTCTAAGATACGGGTCGTCTTGCAATTGTGACGCATTATACTGATAGCGCGCAAATCTGTAAAACTCACTACATACGTTGTAAATTTTCTTTAGATTCTCGCCTTTTTGAGAAGCGGAATCAAAAGTTGGTAGGGCTATTCTAAATGGATTAGTCCATGCTTCAACGAATAGAGTGTTGTAAGTACTTGCGACATGGGACATTGCATCTTCCTCCATTGTTTTAATGTGACCGAACGTGGAGGTTTTCTTTTCATTTGTGTGCTTGCAGGTTTTTACATTTGAATCGCAAGTATTTGGTGAATTCGGTTTCTTGCATCTTTTGTAACATTCTTCAAGCCTAATGCCATTCTCGTCCTCAATAATATCTGGGAGATGTATGCGTTTGAGCTGCCGTCTAGCTATCTTTTTTGTAGACTTTTCACTAGTATCGGTCAAATTTTTGTCAGCATATGCGCAAGATACGTGTATGTTTATTGCCTTTGGCTGATTGCTATATAGCTTGATGACTTCAAACCCCTTTAGTGCGGCGGCGGTTTCTCCAGTGAACTTCCATTCCTTAATCTTTATTTTTTGAGTAAGTGGGATGGCTATGTGTAGAACCTTGTCCTTGTATGATAGTCGCTGCCAATAGTTGCTTATAGCATAAAGTCCGCGATATGGTTCAACCAAATTGTTGGACTTTAAGTGTGTCCTTAAACTTTTGCGACACTTGGTGTATGAAGCCATCAAGCAGGAGTTGTGACTTTCAGCTTTTAAAATGTCAGATAATAATTTACTGTTATTCATGCTGACGATGTTATTGTTATGAAATTATTATTGCAAGATATTTTTTGCAATGTGGTTAAAGCCTATGCTTTATGCACATTCTTTCATATGACTTGACAAAATTGATTTTGTGTGTATGTGATTTTGGCTTGATTTGGCTTGGTGTTTGTTCTCGATTTTCCCGAGTTTGTTCCCATTTTGTGTGTTTTGGTAAACAAACGCGGGGATGATTGCCCGAGTTTGTTCCCTTTTGGGGTTGAGTGGTAAACAAATGCGGGGATGATTGCCCGAGTTTGTTCCCTTTTGGGGTTGAGTGGTAAACAAATGCGGGGATGATTGCCCGAGTTTGTTTATGTATTGGGTTGAGTGGGAAACAAATGCGGGGATGATTGCCCGAGTTTGTTTATGTATTGGGTTGAGTGGGAAACAAATGCGGGGATGATTGCCTGTGTTTGTTCCCATTTTGGGTCGGATGGGAAACAAAAGTGGGGATGATTGCCCGAGTTTGTTTACGTATTGGGTTGAGTGGGAAACAAAAGCGGGAACACTTTCCCGAGTTTGTTTACGTTTTGGGCGATTTTGGGAACAAACGTGGGCGCTGCGAAGAAGTGAGTGCCGCAATACGCGCGAGGGATAACGACGCGGTTAATTCGACACGCCGAGGTGCGAATTTAGCAAAAATTCGTAAAGAATTTTTAACAATTTTAATCACTTGTTAAGCTGAGAAAACCCTGATATTTCAACGATACCAGGGGGGGGGGTATTAAAAGCTTATTTTAGTAGTCTTTTGTTAGTTGATTTTTAGGTGATTTTCATACCGTAAAATGCTAGTCTGATTTAGACAATGAAGGTTTGGCACACGGCTTTAGTGTGCCTAGAAGCCCGGTGAGAGGAATCTGTAATTCGCAGTATTTATGCGATTTTGCGGAAGAGTCTAATCACATGGGTGATTCTTTCTAAACACAAAATTCTCGTAACGAGATGTCACTCTAAAGAAGAGAGGGAACATGCGTTTAAATACGAATTCGCTGAAGCGCACCGTTGCTGTTTTGGCTGCGGTTTGCACGCTTGGAACATGCTGTATTGCTGGCTCTATTGCTTATGCGCAGGGTGAGACTCAGGGCGCTGACACTGGAAACATTAATCAAGGCAAAAAGACCGCTACATCCATTATTATTCACAAGTATCAAGGTCCTGCAACTGGTGACCGATCTGATGGTACTGTTAAGACTTTAAACGATAAGAAGCCAGTTAAGGGTGTTAAGTTTACTCTATGGCGAGTAAAGAAGAAGAATGGTACTTCTCCTGAGGAGATTGACCTTTCTACGCCTGAAGGCTGGAAGAAGATCAAAGACTTAGATAATTTAGTTGAAACAGCTACTGCTGACAAGAAAACCGCTAATGACTTTATGACTGGCGGTAGTGCAGAGTTTGTGAAGTATGATGCTAAAGGTGAAGGTGCTGAGAAAGCCGATGGAAAGACTTGCGAAACAGGTGCTGACGGCTCATGCTCGTTCACTGGTCTCAATATGGGTCTTTACTACATCGAAGAAACCGATACTTCTGGTGCACAATTACAAGATGAACACAATGCGTGGAAAAAAGTTTCCATTACAAAGCGTGTTTCTCCGTTCTTTGTGACCACTCCTCTTCCAAATCCTAAAGACAAGACTAATCCTTGGATTTACGATGTTAATGTGTATCCAAAGAACGATACAAGCAAGGAACGTCCAACTAAGACAGTTAGCGAGTTAAGCCGTAAGGATTTGACTAAGGATAATGGAACCACTATAACTTGGAAGATTGCGATTCCTCTCACAGCTCCTAAGGATGGCAATAAGTATGAGAAGATCGGTTTTAAGGATAAGCTAGAAGCTGGTTTAACTTACGATAAGATTAACAGTGCAAAACTTGTAACTTATAGTAAAGATGGTCAGAAACTCTCGACTCCTGCTGAAGTAACGCTTACAACAGATGATTATACTGCTACTAATGATTCTACTACTAAAGTAGTTTCGTTCTCTTTGAAGGATGATGCCAATACTGGTCTTAAGAAAGCATATGATGCTTATACTGCAGCCACTGATGGGAAAGTTGTTAAGCTTGAGGTAGAGCTTGTCACTAAAGTTGCTGATACTGTTAAGGACATTGCTAACGTAGCCAATACATACGTTGATGATAATAAGACTGGTAAAGGTGACGATAATAATCCATGTACACCAAATGATAAGACTGGTGACTGCGGTGATACTCCTAATGATACTGCCCACTTTGGTACGTTGACTGTTAATAAATTTACCAAACAAGGTGAAGAAAATGACCAAAAAGACGTGCCTTTGAATGACGCACACTTCGATGTGTATGAAGTTACTGGCGAAGGTGCAACTGTGAACGACACGTTTACAGTTGATAACGGTAAACTTAAGAAAAACAATACTGAAGTTGGAACTAAGCTTGCTAACAATGTTTCTTTAGTGACCAAGGAAAAGACTGAAGGAACCACGAAGACTGAAGGAACTGATTCTATAAGGTTATTTGTATACAATTCAAAGGAAACAAATCCTGCTGTAACAACTAAGCTTTACTGCGTGGTTGAGACTGAGGCTCCTGCTGGTTATTTGCTTGATTCTAAGCCTCATTGCGTTAATCTGAAAGCTGACTCTGTAACTGATGCGTCTACTAATAACACTTTGAAGATTGAAAACAAGAAAGCCACTGGCTTAGACAAGATCCTTGCAGCGCTGCCAATGACTGGTGCGCGCGGCTTGGTATTGCTCACTGCATTCGGCATTGTTGGCTTGGGCGGCACGTTGTTCTACATCATCACCCGTCGTCGCAAGGAACAAGAAGAAGCGTAAGGCTTACTTGGTTTTGTGATTATTTTGTGATTGTTTTGTGATTGTTTTGTGATTAAAGCTGTATGCGAGTGTTTGCGTATTCAAGTGAGTGAATTGCGCGGATTCGCGAATACTCGCATCGGCTCACAAAATCGAAAATCAAATCGAAAATAAAATCGCAGATTAAATCACAAATCGCAGATCAAATCACAAATAAAGTCGCAAATAAAATCACAAGTCCAGTTTCAAGTCCAATCGCAAAGCAACAAATGCTTAGGTTTTTATTCTTAAATCGACACGTTGCGGTTAAGCATAAGAAGCGCGATAAACGAAAGTGGAGATTTTCTAAATCTTCTATCGTTCCAGCGCTTCTATTAACCGCATCGTTTGCCTCACTGTTATACCCACATGCAGCAATGTGGTTAAGCCAGTATCACATGTCGGAAGTAGCTGCGGAATACGCTAAGCTAATCACGCATGCTGTTCCGGCTCCGCATGAGCAGCTTGCTCGCGCGCGCGAATACAATCGCAAGCTATCCGTAGGTGCAATATATGAGGCGAATACGAATATTCCAACATCCCATGGCGAAACGTCTGACGTTAGTCAAAACTATTGGGATCAGTTGAAAGCGAATGACGATGGTCTTATGGCTCGCCTTCGCATTAAGAAAATTGACCTAGATTTGCCTGTGTATCACGGTACGCAGGACGCTACTCTGCTTAAGGGACTTGGGCATTTGCGCGGTACTTCTCTACCAGTTGGAGGATTAGGAACTCGTTCCGTGATTACTGGTCATCGTGGTTTGGCTAGTGCGGAAATGTTTACGAGGTTGGATGAGATTGGCAAGGGCGATTCTTTTACGATCGAGGTTTTTGACGAGATTCTCACTTACAAGGTGATAGAAAAAATTGTTGTAAACCCAGATGAAACAAAGAAAATTGCTGCAGTGCCTGGTAAGGATCTTGTGACTCTGATTACTTGCACGCCGCTTGGAATCAACACGCAGAGAATCTTGGTGACGGGGGAGCGAGTAGTTCCGACTCCTGCCGCGGACAAGTCTTTGCTTGGTAAAAAGCCGGATGTTCCGAGATTCCCGTGGTGGATTGTTGGGAGCGTTGCAAGCCTGAGTGTGGTTGGAGGCTACATTTGGTGGGCTGGTCTGCCGATTGTTAAGAAGAAAAAGAAGAAGAACGATAAGCAGAACGGCGATGATAGAAATAATGGTGATCGCAATGGTGATCATGATAGTGATCGAAATGGTGATGACCATACGAATGATGCTCTTTGGCTTGGCATTTATGGCGACCAAAACAAGCAGATGTATAGGAATTCTGAAGAAGCGAGAAGGATTAGTCAGGAATCCTTTGAGTCGATTATTGATGGTTTTGCGCAGGGCAAGCGTCCGAAGGCTTCAAAGCTTAAAAAATTGAAAAGTTGATGCGTTGAATAAGTTGATGCGTTGAATAATCTTATACGTTCAGTAAGTTGATGCGTTCAGTAATTTTATGCGTTAAAAAGTTGATGCGTTAAAGAAGTCAAAATTTAAGATTTTAGAAATAATACGTTAATTGGCATGTGGAAATTGGCATACGAGAGTTTAGGTGGACAAATGAGAAGTATTTGGACGGTTTTGCTAAGTGTTATCGTCTGGATAGGACGTTTAGCTCAGCAGGCGACTAAGGCTGCTCTTATTTTCCTGATTTCGGTGGCGATGTGGCTGCCGATGTGCCTAACTGCAAACACTGCTGTAGCTGCTGAAAGTAACACTGCTGAGACTGTAGCTAGCTCTGGTAATTCTGGCAATTCTGGCAAAAAGGCTGATGCTGGTAAGTCTGGCGATAAAGCTAAGTCTGCTAATAAATCTAATGCTGCTGGTAATCCTAATGCCAATGCTGGTGCCGATAATGCTGGTGCCGATAATGCCAATATTTCTGCGCCATCGCAACCTCCAGTTTTTGTCGATGGACAAAGCAATGCGTTTGCAAAGATGCAAATGCAAAATGGTGTAAATAATAATCTTGCTAACAGCGTCGCTAAGGGTGATGGGTCTGTCAAAGGACTTATTGATAGTGCTATGATGAGCGCTGCCAAAGGTATGGCTTTGCAAAGCGGAGCTGATGGAGATTTTGCCAATACTGATCGCGCTAGCAACACTGATCGTGCAAGCAACAATAATCGTGATAGTAATCGCAATAGCAAAATGGAGTTCCGCCCAGGTTGTTATAGACAATACTCACGTTCCGAATGCATTACTGATGACGGCGATGAAATGGGGCATCGCGCATCTAATGGTGCTGATATGGAACGCGGACAAAATCCTTGGAGTACTGTATATAGCAATTTTGCTAGTCCTCAAGGTCGTTACACTGAAAATGATCCAAACTTTACTCCGTATCCGCGCGGAACGTATTTACAAAAACGTCTTCGTAATTTGCCGTATGATGCAGGCAGAAACGGTGTTGATCCTTTGGCTTTTAATCAGCTTGATGATGTTCACGATTACATTTTTATGAAGCGTACTCCTAAACGCGATGGCAAAGGATACATCTGGGATGTGCTCGTCAACATGGGTGCGCGTATTCATGGTGCTGCTAATGCTTTAACATATTTCGTTGTTCCTAAAGATCAGAGACTCGATGAAAGTAACGGTCAGTATGACCAGTATGTAGAGCGCTTGCATTTTGATGCAACTAATCGCACTTGCTCAAAAGATTGGGTTAATCCTAACGGTTTTTGCCTTGATAAAGGTGTTCTAAGAGCTCCGCTTAGTAATGGTGAAACTCTTGATAAAGCTTGGTATCGCCTTAAAAATAATACTGTTATTAGTGATGCAGCTGTTTATAATGGCGGAACTCAAAGCAATAATGAAAATAAAAATAGGGGTCTTGGCTTATGCCATACTGGTTATGGCTTTGATTGCTATCACAGTACTAACTATGGTTTCCCAAGCGATGGAGAACATCTTACTGGTACTCGTCTTCCTCCTGATGGTAGACAGCGATTCAACCAAACGTATATTGATTTGATTGATCATTTGTATCTTGAAATGCGCGGACCAGATAGTCCAGAAAGATCAAAAATATTTACGTTGACTAATAACATTGAAAATAATCAAACATCACCTTATAGTTACCATATTCATTATACGACTTCAGATAATGGAAAATATGGAGCTTTGAGTACATCGTATTATGGTGCAGGAACTTATTATGGTGATAAGTGGGGTGGTCCAGCAACTAGATATGGTCGTTCTGATCCATATGGTCGTTCTAAACCATATTCACTCTGGCAATGGCGCGGTGGTAAAGGCCATACTGATTACGAGTACACGACTTTGTACCAACAGTGGTACGGTATACCAAATCTAGTTGATATGCGAGTGCCGCATTTCCAGTTCCTTCGCGGTACTCATTTAGGACCTTTAACAAGCAATAATGGTCAATTATTAGCTCATACTAATAATATTGGCGTTACAAGCTTACTTTTCTACCCTTCACAGCAAAGAGTGTGCGATAAAGCTGATGAATCTCAGTGCAACGGTCAAGTGTGGGCAAAGGGTCAGATTTCACTTTCTCCAAAATACAATTCCGCAGATAACAAGTATGCGCGAGGAAACCGTTGGTGGAGAATCCCATTAGATCCAAACACTAATATCAATACTCAAGATTCTTCTTTCGGCTCTCACCAGATGACAGTAAAATATTGGAACGATAAACTTCAAATGGGCTCGAGTATGCCTTTTAAGTACGACATTATTGGTCAAGCGGACGTGTTTAGACCTTTGCAGACTGAAGAATGGAATGATAAATCTAAGTATCGTTCTCCTAAAACCAGTTTAGGTAAAGCAGAAGATTATGTGAAATACCTTGATAGCAAACTTGGAATTTATGATTTTGCCATTGCGTTAAATCCGCGCATATACATGCCTGATGCTCATACTCAGAAGAATATTGACAACTATGATAATTATTCAGATGCAGAGGACTCTGTTTATTACGGTTCTATTAAAGATGGCAAAATTCCTGGGGATACTCATGGCTTAGAATATCCGCTCAATGATAGTTATTCCGATGGCGGATCCGGAGCAAGCAAAGCTATTAAAGATCGCGCAATTTATAGCGTTGAGTGGACTGATAACACAGGTAATGATAAAAAGTCAGACACTTTGCAAGATGCAGAAACAAAGGTTGCTGTAAAAGTTCCTGTAGTAAACGTAGTAAATCCTTGTAATGGCGATGATGATAAAGCTGCAGATAAATCTGCTGAAAAGTCTGCGCAAGATGATGCTGCTGCAAAAAATAAAGACGGTCAAGAGTGTCAATTTAGGCCATTGAACGATACGAAGCGTTATATTTGGAAACTTTATGATGCGCCTAAAGGTAAATCTGTTGATCAAGCATTGACTAGTGATGAGAAAGCAAGATATGCACAGCTTGCGAAAAACGACTTCTCAAAGCCAGTAAAAGAAGAGTACGCAACTCCAACTAATACTAATAACGAAAATCGCATTATGCTTCAATCTGGCGCGAATCCAGAAGTAAAGCCAGTATACGTATTAGCTAAGTATGCGAAGATTACGTACTGGGATGAGTCTAAGGATGTTTTGCCACTCGTGTTCACACATGTTGATGCTGAGAAGCCGACTATAGACGTGAAAGTGAGCGTTGACGGTGGCGAGCCTCAGTCTGTTCCAGAAAGCGGATTGAACGTATCTGTTGGTAGCCGTGTTAGATTCTTGGTAACAGGTCATGACGATATGCATGTGCATATGGGTACTAAGGAGAATGTGCCTCATACTAGTAGCACAGATGTTTTGGAAGCTAGTAAAAAATGGTCTGGCAGTTTTAATAAATATGATCAAAATTCAAAATGTGGTAGCACAGCGTGTGCTAATACTCTTAAAGATCAATCCGGTTATGTTACTATAAATGATCCTAATGGTTCTCCGGCTGGACGTGATGATGCTCCGTTTAAAGAGTTTACATTCCACGCTTGGGATGATGCTGGAAATAATGTTCAGAAAACTGTGAAGTTGAATATTATCGATGGTAATTTTATTGTTCCTAACGTACGTTGGCAAAAGCAGAATGATGGTAAGTATGTTGGTAAAGTGACGCTTTCTAAAAACGCTACGTCAGTGAAAATGTTGGTAGTGCGAATTTGGGGACGTGGAAAAACTAAGCCTTTTGAAGAAAAAGATGGAACTCAAACAGATATTTACAGTACATGTATCGGTCGCTCTGATGTTTGTCAAGGAATAATGCTGAATCGTCAAGACGAAAAACACGATTGGGCACAGATAAATTCTCAAAATGATACGACTTTCACAAAAATTATGCCATATGAAAAAGAGATTACATTTAATCCAAAAACTGGTGAAATTACTATCCCAGAACATTTGGCAGAAATCGGTTCAAGAATTTATGTTGGCATAGGAAGTGGTCCAGGTCAGATTAATACTAGTGACCACGCTGTTTCGCAGCCGCTTCCGCTTGATATGAAATGGCCAGACGATGGCATGGTTCAAGTGAGCCCGTATGAGCTGAATCCTTCTGAAAAACAGGGTTTGATAGATAGAATTAAGCAAAAGAATGATCGTTTGTTTAAATACCGACAAGACGAAATTGGTTGGTCGAAAGATGAAACTAAAACTCTTGGTGGCAAAAACGATAAATATTCTTGTAAAGACGATAAAAAGCAGTATAAAATCTGCCTTTCTGTAACTCCTGACGGTAAAAATACTGGTCAAAATAAGTCTGGTTCAGAAAAGACTTTTAATGTAGTAAAAGCAACTGGCACTGGCCCTGACACTCAAGATGATCAAAAGCAGGAAACTGTGCTTGATCCAAAGCAGAAGAAAATCACGCGATTTGTTAATATTCGTGCAGATTACGATTGGTCAATTCGTAACGGAGATAAGTTACCGGGTCGAGATAGTGACGATGGTTTTTATTGGTATGGCAGCGATGAATATAGTACGCAATATTTAGTGTACAAATTCAACATTAACCAAGGTTCTGGTAAAAATTTCAATACGAATGATGCTTTAAGCTTATTTAAAGGCACAAAGAAAAAATGGCTTAATAGCCAAATACAGCCTTCATTGTACCAATTGAACACTAATGATGCTAATTCTACTAATAAAGCAACCATAGAAAATCTATGGGGTGGATACAACAGTATGCCTCCGCGTGGTGATGGCGGCATCGGTTACGCTCGTAAAGTAAACAATACGCGCGGAGACTGGGTGAACGTTGTTGACTTAGTACAATACAACAGTCTTGGCGGTGGACTCAATATAGATACTAATGGTATTACTGATAAAAACAGTTTCTTGCAGCCGCAAGGTTATATTATGCCTGGTGGTAAAGAATATAATCAGCAAGCGTCTGGTATAAACTTAAGGTCTGTAATTCTTAGTAAAAACTCTGCTGTTCCAGAAAGACGCACTCAGCTCTATATTTTCAACGGTAAACCATGGAAAGATTTGGAAGCTCGTGACGAAGGCGATAAAAATCAAACTCCAAATGTAATTAACGTGTGGTTTGTGCCTGTAGACAAGAACAAGCCGTGGATTTCAGTAAAAGATCCTAAAGATGCTAATAAGAAGCTTCTTGGCGAGTGCAATCCTACTAAAGATAAGGCTGATTCTTGCGGAACTCCTACTACTATTGATATGAACAAGACTGATATTACAAAGCAGTCGGGCTTATTCAACGTAGTAGATTTGCTTGGAATGGATGATGATTTTAATGTGGCAAATCCTGATACGCATGTAAGCAACGCTTTGAAGAATACGCTGAGCATAGATATTGAAGCAGACGGTGTAACAGATCCAAAGACTAAAAAAGCTCCTCATATAAGATTTGTTACAGATGGCAATATCAACAAGGAACTGTTGCGCGGATTTATAGAAAAATGGCGTGGGAATGATGCTACAAAGTCTCCAACCTTCAAGATGATTGCTCAAGTAACTGACGATTCTGGAAATAAGAGTAATGAGGCAGTAGTAGGCAAATTTAAGTTCACTTGGACTGTAGCTAAAGCTCCAGTTGTGCGAGCATATGATGGTCATCATTATGGTGATTCATCTTCCTCTAAAGTCTGGCTTCACGATTGGGAAGGTGCTGTTGCGGATAAGTACTACAATGCTGTGTCTGTTGTTGCAGGGGAAAATGCGACTCGACTAGTAGTGTATTTCACTCGCGCAGAAAAAGCAAAACTCGCTAGTTTACAATCTAGCAATAATCTGATGTCTAGCTTGGGTGCACAGGATAACTTGAGTAGTAATAATGCTACTTCTGCAAGTGATGCCGATACGAGCGAAGCATTAGCATTATGCAGAACTAAATCAACGGATAACTGGCAAGTCTGCGAAGGCTATAAGCTACCTCAAGGCGTTGTGTTGAATTCTAAAGACGAAGGAAAGAATAATTCTGCAATAATATTTAATGCTGGATTCCTGGCTCCTGGAAGCGTAGTGCGCGCAAGGGATCGAGCTGGTTCTTATGGGCCTTGGTCAGATATGCCTGGCGTTAAGTCAGGAAATTTGGATGAGTTATCGAATAACACAAACTCATCTCAATCAGGCGGTAGTGAGAATCCAACTCATGCAAGTAGCGCTGTAGATAGCGCTCAAACAGGTGGCACCGAGTCAAATGCGTTAAAAGAAGAAGACATGCGCAACGTGCTATCTGCTGACTCAATGGTTGCGCAACGTAGTAGCGTGTGTAGGCCTGAAACAAAAGCACCAAAAGAGTGGAGTTCGCCTTCAGATTGCGTATTCTTCCCAGTCGTAGTCAATAAGAAAGTAGTACAAGTGCATCCATTGCTGCTGAATGACTCTGAAAAGCATGCTGTAAATTACGTGCTACGCAATGGCAATTCCGGCGGCAAATGGCTTGGTTTTGGAGATGCTGACCGTCTTATAAGCGTGGATGATGATGATACGCTTTCTGCAAACCAGTCAGAAGTTGCTTGGAAGCGTGGGGAATATACTGCTCCGAGTGAGCAGAAAGATAAACGCAATAATTACTCTAACGCAGTAGGTAGCGAGCAGGATTCGTTTATTCTTTTGCGCGGATGGCGTAGGCGAAATGTAACGCCAGAGCCAAGATATAATATTGTAACTCGATTCGCTAGGTTGCGAAGTGTTGGTAAAGATGCTGCTGACTCTGCCGACTACAAGATTACTTGGGATAAGAAGAAGCCATATATTGGCGAACGCTCTAATGACCCAGGATTTGAGCTGGTTGGCGAGCCTGGTCATCAATCGCTTGTGTATCGTTATAACGCGAGTACGAAGGGCAGTCAAATCAACTTAAACCAATTGCAGAATGCTCTCACTCTTAAGCCGAATATTCCAAACAGCATGAGTGAAGATGAGTTTAAGAAGATTCAACCATCTTTGCGTGTTGTAAGCGGCGCGGATAAGGAAAATGGCGAAGGTAGTAAGTCTATTACAGTGCCGCTCGCTGACAACAAAACTAGGGTAGATCAATTCGGTCATGATGATGGTTCCTACTTCTTCACGCTTAACGATGAGTATATCAATATACCTGATTTAGTATTAGGTAATGGAAACTATGGTGGCGGTTCTGGTGTAAAAGTTTCTGGAACAGAAGGCATGGATCACACCACATTGGGTAATAATTATTCGAATATGAGTCCTCAAGATATTACTGTGAACAAATGGTGTGAGGGTAGCGATACTGCAAATCCAAATTGCAAGACTGTCAATTCCGATTCCTTTAAGCTTACGAAAGTTTTAGGTGGAAATAAGAATATAGAAACTGCAGATGATGTAGCTGGAACATCTGAGAAAGCTATTGCTCCAGTCTATGCTTTGTCGCTTTCTAATGGTTGGGCAATGAGAAGCTTAAAGAATACTTATGGCTATGATGCGCAAACTCATTTTAAGAATGTTGCTTCTGCAACTTCGCTCATACCAGTATACGTAGTGCCGGTTGATGTAATAAAGCCTAAAGCTGAATCTATAGGTTCGCTTCAGAAATCGACTATGAGTAAGCCTTACGAGGTTACTGCTAACGATATTAAGTTTACATTTACTGGTAATCCAGACGCTAACGGTAAAGTGGGCGGCAAAGAGCTGTTAGTAGACGCTAGTGATGATTTTGATTCTCGAGACGTAGTTGAGAAGAATCTTCAAGTATGCGTGCGAAAATTGAACAATCGCGTGCCTGTTGAAGATAATTGCACGCCTATTTTGAAGCGCGATACCAACGGCAACGCAAGTGTAGACACTGACAAATTGCAGCAGATGCTTGTCACTCATGGCAATACGGCTGTTTACGCAGTATACGCGCAGACAAAAGATCAGTCAGAAAATGAGAGTGAGCACTATGATGCTGGTAAAGATGATAAGAAAGCAATCATCGGCTATATTAAGATTACTGGCATCAACGTGTCGCCAATTCCGCTGCCGTTTACTGGTGGAAACGCTGCTATTACGTACACCTTCTTATTCGGCATATTGATGGCGCTCTTCATAGCGTCGGGCGCATTCGGTAGGCGCGGATGGTTGGCATCTGTGCTTAGCGGAAACGGCATCAGTGGCGAGCTAACATACAGCAAGCATTGCAACGCTTCGGCAGAATCGTTGCGCAATAGCAGACTATTCGACTGGTTTAGTCGCTGAATTAGATCAGGCTTGCTTTTGTGAGTGAGTTCTTGCTTCTGATCTTGCTTTTGTGCGCTAATGTTTGCTTTTTGTTACTTTTATCCCGCGTTTGTTTACGTATCGGGCGATTTTGGGAACAAACGCGGGGTGTAGTAAGTCACAAATAAACGATATAGTCAAATAATGGTTCGGGGTGCGTGTAAACGCTGAGATTACACCCGTTGAACCTGATCTAGATAATGCTAGCGAAGGGAATATCATGACAGAATTGTCACTAGATTCGCATACTAATACATTTAATACAAATCTATCTAATCCATCTAATCAATCTGCAGAAAGCTCATTTTCTACACAGCGCAAAAACTCATTACCATCGTGTGAAAAACCAGTGATTCCACGAGTGCTTTCCATAGCCGGCACAGACCCAACTGGTGGTGCTGGAATTCAAGCCGACTTAAAATCAATCATGGCTTCCAATGGTTTCGGCATGTGCGTTACAACAAACTTAGTCGCGCAAAACACATGCGGTGTGCGAGAAGTATATACTCCGCCAACATCATTCCTAGTATCTCAACTAGAGGCAGTATTCGACGATGTAAAAGTAGATGCTGTAAAACTAGGAATGTTAGGTGATAAACCCTATATTGATATAGTCGGAGAATGGCTTGAAAATCATCCAGTTCCTGTAGTCGTGTTAGATCCTGTTATGGTTGCTACATCAGGCGATCGTCTTCTTAAAGAATCTGCAGAAGAATCCTTACGACTTCTTATAAAAAAAGCAGATATTATTACACCAAACATTCCAGAACTTGCTGTTTTATGCAATAGCGAACCTGCAACGAGTTTTAATCAAGCTTTAGAACAAGCCAAAATTTTAGCTAGTGAAAATAATGTTATTGTAATCGTTAAAGGTGGACACTTAACAGGAAAAGACGCTGGAAACACCGCCGTATTCCCAGATGGCACTAATGTGCATGTTCCTTCACGCAGAGTAGACACAAAAACTACACACGGTACAGGATGTTCGCTTTCATCATCATTAGCAACGCGTGTATCCTTAGCTCTTAAAAACGGCAAAGTGCTTGAAAATCCTGCAACCGTATCAGAAGCATTAACTTGGACAACGCATTGGCTTAACGAATCAATACGCAACGGCGAAGATTTGCATGTTGGAAAAGGGCATGGTCCAGTAAATCACGCCGCACGACAATATAGGCTTGAACTTGATTCTTCTACAACGCCTTGGGAACATCTAAAAGACGATAATTTAATTAATCTTGACGGATCAAATCCTGAAACCTGTTATGTTGTGCCAAAAACATTGCCTAGAAAACCTAAAATATGCGCTGCAGGACGCTGGACTCAAGCTCTTTGGAATGCCACTGCAGACGTTGACTTTAACATTATGAATCTTGATTTTATTAAGTCTTTGGGAGATGGGTCTTTAGACGAGGATTTGTTTGACTTTTACCTGAATCAGGATGCTGAATATTTGAAACGTTACTCTCGGGCGCTCGCGGCTACTGCTGCTAAAACTCAAGATGATGATGCGCGCGTGCACTGGTCTTCTAGCGCTGCCGCATGTATTGAAGCAGAAAGCGAATTGCATCGTAGCTGGTTTAAGAAAACAGGTACTGCTATGAAGTCAGCATGTTCTCCTGCAACTCTTGCCTACGTTAATCATCTTTTAGCTACAACCTTTAGTGAAGATTATGTTGTTGCTGTAGCTGCTATTTTGCCATGCTACTGGCTTTATGAGGAAGTTGGGCATGTTCTTGTTGAAAAAACTACTCCAGATAATCCTTATAACGATTGGATTTCAATGTATTCGTCGAAAGAGTTTGATGCGAGTGTTAGAAAAGCGATTGAATGTGTTGAAAAAGCTTTCGAACAAGCTTCACCAAGCCAGCGTATTCTTGCCGTGCAAGCATATATGACGTCTTGTGTGTACGAGTACGATTTCTTCAATCAAGCACACCGTTCACTCAGATAGTTACTCAGTTAGATAGTCACATATCTAATTAATTAGACAGTTATTAGGAATCATTTTCTACTATTCGTCTGCGATTGGCGTTATCTACAAAAATCGCAGGCGAATTTTTCATATTTTGCTATTCCTAAATCCGAATCAAGTATAGTAAATCTTATTTATGTAAAAACGAAATATATGTAAAAACAATAGTCAAAAAACAAAATGCGAATTAAAAATTATTTGAAAGCGAGATAAGAATGAGCGGAACCCTAACGCGCAAAAACTACGTTACAAGAACCATTATTCGAGTTATTGCAATAGTGTCATCAATTTACGGAATGATAATGTCTTGGGATTCAATGGCACTCACATATTTTACAAATCTTTCCAATCTGATGATTTGCGTTGCGCTTATAGGATCTTTGATCTTAGACACTTTCAATGTTTTTAAGCCAAAAAATATTGCAGAAAGCGTTAAATCCGAAGGATGGGTAGATTCAAAACCAAACGCATGGTACGTTTTCAAATTCATGATGACGATTTCAATCGCCGTAACATTCACGCTGTATCTTTGCTTCCTAGCGCCTACAAACAAACTCGGGTTTATCGGCGCATACATGAACAATGGGTGCTCAAGCTTATGCGTGCATTTTATAACGCCGTTGCTCGCAATTTTTGACTTTATTCTTTTCGACTACAAATACAAGTCCAGCCGTGCGCACGTTTATTTTGCTACGATTCCACCGCTTACTTATGTGGCTTATGCTGTATGTTTAAGCGAGTTTGCTGGCGTGCGATGGGGAGAGCATGCTATGGCAGCGCCGTACAACTTTTTGAACTACAAAGCTCCTGCAGGATGGTTTGGATTTGCGCCAAACACGTTTAATTCAACAACACTCGGGGTGGGTGTGGTTTATTTGCTTGCCATTTTTACGTTGATTTTTATTGGAATTGGAATAGCATTTCTTGCGATTAAAAACGCTCGCGCTACGCGACTTTTTAGTCAACAATAGTGAGCGCACTAACCGCCGTCGCGCTTAAAGCGTAGTACGCTAGCGATGTTCCTGCTTTTGTTTCCCATTTGACCGAATATGTAAACAAATGCGGGGAAGCGCGCTTGTGTTTGTTTACCGTTTGACCCAGAAGGGGAACAAATGCGGGGAAGTGTTCCTGCTTTTGTTTACCATTTGACCCAGAAGGGGAACAAACGTGGGGAAGATGTAAACAAACGTGGGAAGGTGTTCCTGCTTTTGTTTACCATTTGACCCAGAAGGGGAACAAACGCGGGGAAGAAGAAACAAACGCACTACAAGGTTACATACAAACGCAAGCCAGTTGATAGAATTGTGTTTATGTGTACGGAAGATTCTGCGCTAGACGCTGTTCGATCGTTGCTTGATGGCAGTCTTAAAAACGCCAGCGGACGCCATACCAATGTTTTGTTGGTGTTTGGTGCTCCAAATTCTGGAAAGTCAAGTTTCGCTCTAAACGCTCTTCTATGCGGTTTGCGAGCTAATTGGAAGAATACGCAGGACTCTAAATACGACGAAGCCGTACAGCTTTTACTCAAACATGCGATTCGCACTGATTTTGCTATCGCCGCAGCTCAGAATCGTGCAACTGCCGCACGCATGTCTAACTACGTAATAAGCAATCTCGGTGTTTCATACCAGTCTCGTCCAGTTGGCACTCTTTCCGCCTTTGCATTCAGCCTGATTTCCGCACGAAATAAGCTTTTTGGAATGTCATCTCCTAAATTGCTTAACGGCGCTGAACAAGATGCGATTCTTCGCGAAATAGTGCGAATGCATGTTAATCATGTTTTGCAAGGTGATAGCGGTGATTGCAAAATCTGCTCGCTTTTTAACGATTATTTTTCTGGAGAGTATTCTAAATCTTTGCAAGATGGTGATTATAAATCACATGATTCTTGGATTTATGTGATATCGCAGTTGCAAAACAGTGATAATCTTATGGATTCGTTCGACTCTCTAGATTATCAAAATGCTCAAAATACTCAGGATTTGCCAATAAATAGTGCTTTCATTCATCAACTTCGCGATATGCTCGCTAGGTTAGACGAAATGGGTATTGTGAGCGAATCTTCAGAGTTGCAAATATTAAATAGCCTTAATTTTCAGTCGCATTTGCAATCTGGCTCTAGTTTCGATTTGCTTGCAACTTTGCAGGCGGATTTGCAATCTTCTAGCATTGCTAATCGTTTGCGTGTGCAATGGAATTTGGCTTTTGCACTTCGCAATCAGTATGCGAATTGTGTGCGAAAAAAGTATCCAAATGCTTTTAGATTAGATTCTTCTAAACTTTTGGCTAGCGGTGTTCAAATTTTGAATGAGATTTTTAAGAGTTTATATGATGATAATACAGAAGAATCGTCGGTTGCTGGCGACTATTCAGCTGGCTCTTCAAAAGATTTTTCTAAAGAATTATTTGCGCTTAAATGTTCACTTCCACGTCTTTTGGTAGTAGATGATTTTCATGATGTAACACTTGCTGGACTTGCATTTCTTGAGTCTTTATCTAGTTTGGGCGTTCGTATTGTTTTAACGGCGAACCCAGACGAATCTGTGCAATCCTTCCGTGGATCATACCCAGATTATGTGGTTGAAGCTGCTCAGCACGGTGTTATGCAAGCAGCGGTATTTAAAATTTGTGACTATAGGATTGACGGTGTAGCTGAGCCTTCCAATGATTCCAATGATTCCAATGATTCCGCCGATTCTGTATATTCTTCAAATACTTCAGATTTGCTAAAACAAAATAGTCGCTCAATTCCACTGAGTCTTTTTTCGTCTAGAGTTTCGCTTTCAATCCCTTCGCTTATGCCAACGCCAACGCCTATCGCCCGAAGGTCTTGGAAGATGGCAAATGTTAAAGGCGCTTTTCCTATAGAAAAAATCGAATCAAATTCGCAAGAAACAGAAAATTCTTCGGTTTCTGGCGACTTATATCGTACTGTGCGCGAAGAAATGGATTGTGTTATTTGGCAAATAAAACGCGCTCACTTAGATCACAAAATCCCGTGGAAAAATATGGCTGTGATTGCTCACGATAATGCTACTGTTCGTGCTTTCGGCGAGCGACTTCGCAAAGATGGTGTTCCTGTGCGATACTCGTCCGTTACTCGCGCTCTCAGGGAAGAGCCGTTTATAAAAGCACTGTTTGCGCTTATTGAATTGGCGCAATTTAGCCAAAATAGCGTGGATAATTTAGCTAAAGACGTATCTTTAGGAACTCGCACTATTTCTTCGATTGCGCGTTTTGTGAAGAGTCGCATAAAAACCATAATGGATAGTCCTCTGATTGATTCAGATAATTACAATTGTGCTGATTTAAGTGCTGTAGAAGCGCTTATGCGTTCCATTGTCTCTCTTAGTGACATGGTTAAATCTAAGGAAAATTCCCCTCTTAGCGTTCTTATAAGACAGTGGGATTTACTGCAAAATCAGCTTTTAAACAAGACTGATTCTAAGAATGATGGTTTGGATGCTAATTTTAACTTCGACAATCGTATTTTTGATTCAAATCCAAACCCTAATTCCACGCGATTTAGTGTTGATTCCTGCTATCTGCTGATACTTAAAGCGCTTATTGATAGTTGTGCTATCGATAAATCAATGTATTGTGATGATTTTTGTGTTGATTCCTACGATTCTGATTTATTGGATGAGTCGCCAGCTGATAAGTCGCCAGCTGACCAAACTCAATCTGATCAAACTCCAGAAATTTTTTCTGTTTTGCAAAAAATGCGCCCAAACAGTGTTCATCTTCGTACTTTAATGCGCGTTTTTAAAATCACGTCTAAACTATCTAAGATTTTAAAACAAGATTTAGTAAAAATTCAAAATAGTGTAACAAACGAGGCTAGTTATATACTTGGGCAGGCATGGAATCTTTGTAATTGCGCTAAAAAGTGGCAGATTCAAGCGCTTAAAAACAACAATGAAGGTCGTCTTGCAAACGATAGACTAGATGCGGCTATGCGATTATTTGAGTATGCTAATTCGTTTAATTACATAGATTCGCGTGCGGATTATTACGAGTCGTCGGTTGCTGGCGACTATTCTGCAGTGGCACCAACAATCACACAGTTTATTGATCAAGTTCGTCAAATGGAAATTGAAGCTGATTCTCTTGCAAGTGTTGCTCCTGTTCCTGACTCTGTAACACTCACAACTCCGTCTGGCTCTGTTGGTTCTCGCTGGGATTATGTGTGGATTCCAGCCGTACAGCAGCGAGTCTGGCCAAATACTGCGGCTCGAAGCACAATGTTTGGGTCAGAAACTCTAGTAAACATGGTGTTAAATAATAGGATTTTCGGTTCAGTAAACCTGAAATCTAATAATTCTCAAAATTCATTATTAGATAAATTCACTAATCCTACTGGAATTTGTGTAAACGATAGACAAGCGATTTTTACTGGAGAGCAGCGAAGCTTTTTAATGGCGATTACGCGCGCCAACCGTCATCTTTTTATAAGCGCGGTTAATAGTGATGATTGTGTTCCTTCTGATTTTCTCTACTACTATTTGCCAGAAATCTATTGGCGTAATGCGGATGGAAGTAGTGAATACACTGATTTCTGTGAAGATTTTGCTGTAATGGATGCGGATCCTAGAGGGCTTGTTGCTTCGGCTCGAACACAAGTAGCGCGTGCAATATATGAATCAGAAAATAGTCACAACTTAGACGAAAATCCTACTGTTAAAGACGCTTTAACAGCGTTGAATCTTTTGAAAAATAATGGAGTGGATTCGGCAAATCCAGAAAATTGGGATTTTATTCGTAAAAATTACGGTTCTAAGATTGAAGAGAAATCTATTGAAAACGAATCAAAATCAAACTTGGTCACACTATCTCCATCAATGGTGGATAGCCTTTGGTCATGTCCAGTATGTTGTCTTTTAGAGCGAAAATTTGCAGGTCCTACGCATGGAGGAACGGCAGCGCAATTCGGCACGCTTATTCACGAAACTGCTAGATGGGCAAGTCAAGATGAGCATTTAGACAACGAGTATTTACACGAAAAATATCCAGAATTACAGGCGTTTGCTGCGATTAAAAATAACAAAGTTAGCGAATTGCCCGACTTTGACTTTTCGTTTGAATCTATAAGCGCTTTACAAAAAAAGGCGATTGAAGATATTGCAAACACTATGATTGAGCATTATTATTCGATTTGCCCAAGTGATTCCAATATTTCAGACGTAAAAGACCGATATCGTTTTATAAAAAATGATTTAAATGTTCGACGAGCGCTTTATACGATTGCTCAATATTTTGTAGGTTCTTTAACTGGATCAAACTACCCGATCATGGCAAAAAAAGATGAAGACGGTGTGGTTACTGATATTTTACCAGCGTTAGAAAAATCGAAGTCTGCAAAACCTACAATTGCAGACGTCGATTTGGGGAATCTTGAACATGCCTATTGTGAGTGCAATATAAATGCCACTTTTGGGTTCGACGATATTTTAAACGCCTATAATCGTGCGTCTAAAACAAAAACAAGCATTACGGATCTTTATTCAATAATGGGATTCTTGGTAGGCGGATGGCAAAATGGCGCGTCTAGCGATTTGCGAGTGAGGATTCAAGGTCGAATTGACCGCATGGAAATTAGAAAATTAAATGACAATACGGAACAAATTCGCTTAATCGACTATAAGACAGGAAAAGTTCCTAAAACGCAGCAGGTGTTTAACGATTTACAACTTATCTGCTATCAGCTTGGGATTGTGTTTTGTAACGAAAACGTTGAAGACGTTAAACAATTGCTTAAGTTTAAGCATACAAAAATCGCGCGAAGTGCGCTGTTTCATGTTGTATACAAAGATTCTCCTGCGCAAGATAATGGTGTTGCGGAAAACATTTGTCAGCCGTCTTTGTTTGACGAAGATGGCGCGTTGAGCACTAAAGGACTGATAAGTCGATACAGGTATGCGGATGATAATCGTCTTTACGAGCTTCCAGATATTGATGCGCAAAATCCTGCGGACGGTGTGAGCCAGAATGCGTGGTCGGATTTTGTAAACCTGCCTATGAGAACAAAATGGTCTCTTATGATGATATCTCGAGTATTCTTTGCTGCTTCTGCTGTTAAGTCAACCAGTTTTGTTGTTGAGCCAAAAGCAGACCATAAAAATCATTGCAGATGTTTAGACGTTTGCCCTGCGTGTGCGGAAAAAGTGGACACGGTTTACGAAATGATTGAAGGTAAAAATGAGCAATAACAACGTTAACGCCGTAAAATCCACGCCTAATAGTGCTCCAAGTTTAGAGCAAAAAAACGTTATAGAAGCGCCGATTAATCAAGACGTTCTAATAGTTGCTGGAGCTGGCAGCGGCAAAACATACACTATGACTCGCCGCGTAATACATTTAATTAAAAGCAAAGTTCCGCCAGAGTCCATATTGGGATTAACCTTTACAAACAAGGCGGCTGCGGAATTGCTAAGTCGCGTTTCTGCAGAGGTGAGTGCAAGCGGTGCAAATGGCGCAAAGTCATTCTTAAAGCCAGAAGTGATGACGTACGACGCGTTCTTTCAATCAATCGTAAGAAGATACGGGCTTTTGGTTGGCTTTAATCAAAACACCATGCCATTAAGCGATGCTGGCGCGATGGAAATCATAAAAAGTATAATCGGAAAATATTTAGATAATCCACAAAATCACAATAAAAATTTAAACAAATTATATGATTTTGACACGTTATGTTCAGATGTTATGAAACTTTGTGCTGAAATATCATGCTCAATGATAGGTGTAGACGCGCAAGGAAACACTTGTTCCAGTGTGTCTCAAGCAGTACAAAAAATACGAGAGTGGAATAACGAGTTTGCAGAACACTTAAAAAATGTCATAGGAAACAAGAAAGTCGAATCGCCATTACCTGCTAAATCACCAGCAATACCAAAATACAAAAAAGTCAAAAAAACTGCTGGAATGAGTGCGGAAGACGTTACAAAAACATCTTCAGAAAAATTTAAACAAGCGTGTAAAAAATACGAAAAATATTGGGATGATTCATGCTTGCAACTCTGCGTGAACCTATACAACTCATGTGTAAAAAGAGACATACTGTTAGATCTTGTTTTGCAATTTGACGCTGAAAAAAAGCGCGTAAACATGGCACAATTTAGCGATTTTACAATAGCAGCCTACTATTTAGTAACACATTTTCCTTCGATTTGTGCGCAATACAGGAATCAATATTCGCAAGTTCTTTTAGACGAATACCAAGATACTTCTACAACGCAAGCAATGCTTATAAATACGCTGTTTCATGCGGATAATGATGCGGATAATGATGCGGATAATGGTGGCGATTTTGCGGCGTCAAAGCGTACACACGTTATGGCAGTAGGAGACCCATTCCAAGCAATCTACTCGTTTAGAGGAGCGTCTACAGGAGCTTTTTGCAAGTTTGAACAAGACTTTAATATAAACAAACAAAACAAATATTCGCTAACTGTTACACGCAGAAACTCACTGTTTATATTAAAAGTGGCTAATGCTCTAACAGAAGTTATGCGCGGAGAATCCAACACAGATAAGTCACAAAATAATCATTCTCGCTTTAGCAGCATCGACGATAGAGAAGTAGAAGTTGAAACGCTGAAGCCTACAAAAGATGCAAAAAATGGCACGATTGCAGCGCTATTTATGCCATCTCAGGCAGAAGAAATCGACGCAGTAGTGCGATTCGCACAAAAAATTATAGAAAAGCAGGAAAAGCAGGAAAAACAGGAAAGTCAAGTATCTCAAGTATCTCAAGTATCTCAAGTATCGCAAGTATCGCAAGTATCACGCGAACCACAATTGGCAATACTGTTTAGAAGTAAAGCAAATATGCCAAAATATGCTGAAAAATTAGAGTCAGCAGGTATAAGAACAAGCATAGTAGGATACTCATCGTTAATCGAAAAGCCAGCAGTTAAAGATGTGTTAAGCCTACTAAAAGTAGTGCAAGATCACAGCGACTCAAACTCACTTATGCGACTCTTAGCCACACCGCGTTTTGCGCTATCTACCAGCGATTTGGGTGCATTAGCTGCAATCGCAAATAGCGCAAACACGGAATATCTTTACAACATTTACTCGTCGGCAGGATTATTAGAAGCAGATCTTCCTAAAAGTCAGTGGGATTCTGCAGTGCGAGAACTCAGAGACAAAGCAAACCGCGGCGAAAACTCAAGTCAAATCACAAACATTTATGGAGGAGTTTATTTAGCAGACCTAATAATGCGTGATTTTTCCACAAAAAACGACCAGTGGGTTAATCAAATGCAGCAAAAACTCAGCATTGAAGGATTTGATGCAGTAAAAAGACTTAGTAAAATCCTACATAATGTAGAAGGCGTACAAAGAAACTCGCTAACAAATGTAATGCAAGCCGCTGTTCAAGCGCTTAACGTAGACATAGATACAGCAGTGGGGTCTGCCTTAAAATACAAGGATTTTAGCAACCAAATCATGCTGGACGACATGCGTAGTGTGTTAGATTCGCTAAATGCAATTGTAGAAACATATATTCAAGAGATGGGCGAGTGGCAGGACGTCAGTTTGCGCGGACTAATAAGCTGGATTGACTCAGCAAAAAATCTTGATTCTCAGTCAGGATCCTCTGTTTCATCTTCAGCTCAGACAGAACCAGCGCAAGTCGTGCTAATGACAGTTCACCAATCCAAAGGATTGCAATGGCCTGCTGTTGCTGTAGTCGGACTAAATGAGGGCGCTTTTCCAAGCAATCAAGGCGATTCATTGAAAGTTGATGATAATGGGCAAGCTAGCGCGCGTATACCATTAGAGTTTGCAGCAAGTGTGCCAACTGCATTACGAGTGGACGCTAATATTTTGCCGCATTTTCCACATAATGCGACG
The DNA here is from genome assembly GCF_040427915.1 of Gardnerella vaginalis. Taxonomy (NCBI): domain Bacteria; kingdom Bacillati; phylum Actinomycetota; class Actinomycetes; order Bifidobacteriales; family Bifidobacteriaceae; genus Gardnerella; species Gardnerella vaginalis. Next base: position 833,616 of record NZ_JBETXJ010000002.1, read on the forward strand.
CGTGTAGAGGCAATGCATCCTGAAAAAGCCATGCAAAGTTTAGATAGTGTTCAAAAAATCTTTGACGAGATTAAGCCAGATAGAACTAAAGCTTTACGTGAATTTGCAGAATCTGTTCAAGAGGCGGATTGTGGCTCTGCGGTTGCTGGCGATTTTTTGAGCGAAGAAACAAAGCGCGTTTACAATTCGTATAAATCCCAGCAAAGTGTTGATTCTATGCCATTTACGCAAAGTGAGGAGCGCGGAATACAGCTTCACATGGATGAGCGTCATCTTATGTATGTGGCATTAACTAGAGCAAAGTTCGCTGCTCTTTTAACAGGATCAGCTACCTCTGGAGATAGCGCTCAAAGTGGCAGAAAGCGCAGTGCGTCAGTGTTCCTTAACGAATCAATAAATGCTATTAAAAATCTCAATGGAGCTATCGAAGTCCAACGCTGTGATTCAGATGAGGAAAATAAAACAGAATCTGAAGAATCTGAAGAACAGGATGTTTCAAATCAGGATGTTTTCGGTTTTATAGCTGGAGATGATGCTCAGGAATTTGCTGCAGAATTCAGCAAAATTGCGCCTCAGTCTGACTCATCAAGTTTAGAGCCAACACTTAAATGGCCTTGCACATTGAGCAATACTATAGAAAAATCCTTAATAGAATCCGCAAAACTCGTGGAAAACTGCGATTCTGATTTGGAATCCGTATACGATTCATCCATCAACACAAACCCTAAATCGTTGCTCTACAAGGCAAAAATCTTCATACAAGACGCGGACTTAACATCACAAAATGACTGCGACTATTCGCTAGAAGAATTAGCCGAAAAAGTGAATAAAATATCTAGCGGATCAAGACTAAACGTAACATCGTTGCAAAAAATAAGCAAAATCGCACAAAATGCAAAAACAAGCGTTTACAACAATCTATTGGCTTGCATTCGACCAATCCCATCTATTCCTTCAATAGATGCAAACCTAGGCACAAAATTCCACGCTTGGGCACAGCAGTTTGTAGACTCAGCAACACCGAGCGAATCTTGCGCATGCTACGAGTGGAAAAACATTGTAAAACACGGAATATCGTTAGAAAAAACGCCTGAAGACAGACAGAAAGTTATAGACGATTTTAATCAAAATAGTAAAGCATCAGATTCGCAAAGTTCTGCCATAAATAAGTGGAAGCAACGACTTATAGAATCACGCTGGGCAAAACGAGTGCCGCTAGCTGCGGAAATGCCGATTCTAATGCAAATCGACGATTCTGCGTTTGCAGATAGAATCATCAACGGTACTTTGGACGCTGTTTTTGCAGGAGGATTAGACGCTAGCGATACTACAAAACTCTACACAATCGTTGACTGGAAGACAGGAAAGCGGCCAAAAAGCGCGGAGCAGATTCGACTAAAACTTGAGCAGCTCGACTGGTATAGACTACTGCTAGCGCGCGCTGCAAACGTTGATTTAAATTGCATTGATGCCACATTGTACTACGTTAGCGAGGAGGATGAGGCAAATCGCGAGATTCACGCGCTAAACAAAACTCGTGACGAAATTTTATGTGATATGTCTTTTTAAAATCAACGTTTTTGATAATCTAAAAGTAGTAAAAATAGTAAAAGTAGTAGAATGAGCTGCGCGCTTGGAAAGCAAAAGAGGGAAAAATGACGGTTGAGTTTCGACCAGTTAAAATTAACGATATTGACGCAATCGTAGAAGAGTACGAGCGTACATGGGGAATCGCGCATGCTGTTGGAGCAGACGCTTCTCGTAATCTTTCGCGCAGATTTGTGTTGCATTATCTTGAACCGTCAACGCACGGTACTGTTGCAACAATCGATGGAAAGTTCATGGGGCTGCTGCTTGCGCGCGTTTACGGTGACAATGTAATGTTTCCGCAAGTAAAAAACATGCTTAAAAAGCAGGAAGAAAGCATGATGGCGAATAACGACTCTCAGCATGCTAAGGCTTTAGATGCGGCGATTGGCATGGGGCAAATTGAGCGCAAGTTGGAAGCGGCGAGCCATATTAACGATTTAACTCAAGCAGAGTTGGAGCTTTTTGTTGTTTCTCCCGATGCTCGCGGACACGGTGTTGGGGGCGGATTGTGGAAGCGCACTATGCAACATTTGCGACATCGCGGAGTGAACCGCTATTTTCTGCACACAGATACAGCTTGCGATGTGAGTTTCTACGATTATCACGGGCTTAGACGAGATGCTACGTGGGCTAAAAAGGATCATGAGAAGTATGCGAACCGCGTAAAAGACCTCGTTGAGGACTTGTACATATACTCGGGCGAGCCGTTTGTAAACCGTACAAGACGCACGCATCAATCGCGCTGATTAATTTCTACTGATTTGACTGATTTATATTAGCAACTTTCCCGCTTTTGTTTCCCCAATCGACCAAAAAGGGAACAAACGCGGGTAAGTGTTCTTGCTTTTGTTTCTCATTTGACCAAATACGTAAACAAACGCGGGTAAGTGTTCTTGCTTTTGTTTCTCATTTGACCAAATACGTAAACAAACGCGGGAAAAAAGAAACAAAGTGCGGAAGGTTGATTGCGCAAATTAACTGCGCTTGCGTGTTACAATAATCCACCCAATTGATGCGATTGGAATAGCAATAAGCGTAGAAATCCACGGAACCATCATTCCGCCATGCGAGTTCCACGCGTCAATCGCAAAGCCTGCAACCATTGATCCAAGAGAAGCTCCGATTGCAGATGCTGTTGGCAGCCAAGACAATCCTTCGGTAAGAGAATGCTCAGGAATCGTGTCTTTAACAATAAGATTTCCAGTTGCAAAAATCGGAGAAACGCATAGTCCACTTAAAAGCTCAAAAATACTTAGAAGCACAAGTCTATCTAAGTTAATGTTCATAAGAATAAAGCCAATAGTAAGAAGGCTTAAAAACACAATTAGATGAGACCAATTAGATCCGCGGAATTTATGAGAACCAAAAATAACAGCTCCAACTAAAGATCCACACGCGAATAGTGCAAGTTGCAAACCAATTAAAGTGTCTAATCCTTGAGCGCGCATTGCTGCAGTAACAGATACGTCAAAAGCGCTAAAACTCATATTAAAAACAAGGAACATAACAACAAGCGGTATGATTCCACGGTAAAGAAGAACGTTTTTAGGCTTATTTTTACGATTTTTGTTTTTAAGTTGTTTAAGCGAAAGCCTGTCGATAAGCTTTGTAGTGTTGTCGCTATTTTGTGCGTTTTGTGTATCTTGCACATTTTGTACGTTGTCGCTTTGCTCGCTTATTGCATTTTGTACGTCTTCGTCGTATTTAGGTGCGCTTTCTACTTGCACAACTTTAATCACAGCTGGTTGCGTGTTTTTAAGTGACAAGAACCACGCTCCGCCTAGTCCACTTGCCAAAACTGGCACAAAAAGCTGAGATACAGGGTGAACGCTAGTGGCAAGCCATGCTGCAAGAATTGGCCCGAAAATGAACACAATCTCGTCAATTCCAGATTCAAGCGCATATGCAACGTTTAGCAGTGTGTCGTCGCTTTGACTTTTAAGAGTGTACGCCCAGCGAGTTCTAACAAGCGCGCCGAATGCAAATTGCGTAACGCCCATTAAGATTGCAAGCACGAAAAGTATTGGCAAAGGTACATGTATTAGCGTTGCAATAGCAAAAGATAGCATAGCTACAACTTGCGCGCTTAGAGCAAGTGTTCCAACTTTTCTTTGACCAAATCTATCAAAAAGCTTTGCATATAATGGCGTTACGGCTGCTTGCGATAGCACGTATGCGGCACTCATAGTGCCCGCAATAGTCCAATTGTTGTAAATGTGGTTTAGCGCAAGAACGATTCCTAAACCCATCATCGAAATAGGCAGCCTTGCTATTGCTCCAGATATGCAAAATGCTCGTGTTCCTTCAAAAGAGAACAATTTTGCATAATTTGACATAGGCGAAGACTTTTGCTGCGCCGATTTCGATGACATATTCACTTCCCTTAAAATTTGTACGCGCTTAACGTGTTTAACATGGTTGATTTTTGAGTGTCTTTCTAGTCTACATTATGGCGTCAAAGTTTGCCCGTGTTTGTTTCTTTGTGCCCGCATTTGTTTACGTTTTGACTGTTTGGGTAAACAAACGTGGGAAAATCGTTCGCGAGTTATGCAGTTCGAAGTCGTCGATGCGCCCGTGTTTGTTTCTTTGTGCCCGCATTTGTTTACGTTTTGACTGTTTGGGTAAACAAACGCGGGGAAGTGTTCTTGGTTTTGTAGTTGGATTTGGTGATTTTGGGAACAAACGCGGGCGCGACGACCTACCTTTTCGCTTAAAGCGTAGCGCGAGAGGCGCTTTGACTGAGCTTGAAATTGCATAACGAATTTCAAGCTCCTTCAAAGCGTGATTTGGCTCAAGCATAAAGTCCAGTGGACTTTACGTGCGGCGAAGACGTGAGTGCGCTGTAACGCGCGAACGATTCCCCCGTATCGCTCGCGATTATTGTGATTATTTTTTGCGATTATCTTTTGCAAAAAAGTATTGTAGAATTAGGAACAATAGGTTTTTTAACAAAACAGGAAACAAGAAACAAGAATTTTAGAAGGTGTGTAATGTTTGGTTCAGATTTATTCGCAGCAGCAGGCTTTGCTGACATTCAATCAGGCTCCGCAATTTTAGGTTCAATGATTTTCGCAATCGTTGTAGTACTAATCGGCATCGGAATCAAGATTTGGAAAAAATACGGTAAGCATTAGAGTTTACGCTTTAACACACGTTTCAACACCGCTTTAACATTTTGACTTTAGCTTTAGCTTTATAGGTTATTTACGACAAACTCAAAGCGATTTGCTTCATATTTTTAAGTGTTAATCCGTTGAGGCGTAACGCTACAATGGATTAGATGAGTAAGACAACGACGCAATTGACGGATGAGATTCTTGCAGAAATTGTAGACTCTGTAAAAACCTCCCAACCTTCAAAAATAACGAATAAAAAGTCAAATAAAACTGTGAAAAAAGAAAAAACAACTAATACAAGTAAAAAAAGCAATAAAACAAGCGATAACAAGATTAACGATAACAATATCGAATCTTTGAAAGCAAGCAAAAAAATCAAAAATACGCAAAGTTCTAAAAGTTCTAAAATAGTTAAAAACGCGCTTCCACCAGTGGTAAACGATCAGCGCGAAGGTGCGTTAATCGCTCCGCCAAAATATCGCAAGGGGTCAATGAGAATTGTTCCGCTTGGCGGATTGGGCGAGATCGGAAGAAATATGAACGTTATAGAATACAACGGTCATATTCTACTTATAGACTGCGGAGTGCTTTTCCCAGAAGAAGAGCAGCCAGGCGTAGACCTGATTTTGCCAGATTTTCACTACATTCAAAACAGGTTAGATAAAGTAGATGCTCTGGTACTTACGCACGGACATGAAGACCATATTGGTGGCGTGCCATATTTGCTTAAAATGCGTCCAGACATTCCTCTAATCGGATCTAAATTAACACTCGCTTTTGTTGAAGCAAAATGTGCAGAACACAGAATCAACCCAAAAATGATTCATGTAGAAGGCAGAGACAAGCTAAAAATAGGTCCTTTTAATTTGGAGTTTATTAGCGTAACACACTCCATTCCAGACGCTCTTGCAGTGTGTGTAAAAACGCCAGCAGGAACGCTTATTGATACGGGAGATATAAAGCTAGATCAGCTTCCACTAGACCATAGGCTTACTGATTTAGTTGAATTCGGAAAGCTTGGCGAACAGGGAATTGACTTATTAATGGCGGATTCCACAAATGCCGAGGTTCCAGGATTCGTTAAGCCAGAAACAACTATTGGACCAGCTTTGGATCGTGCATTTGCGGAAGCCACTCGCAAAATAATCGTCGCAAGCTTCTCTAGCCATGTTCACCGCGTTCAGCAAGTCGTAGACGCTGCACACAAGTATGGCAGAAAAGTTGTGTTCGTTGGGCGCTCAATGGTTAGAAATATGTCCATTGCGGCAGATCTCGGCTACTTGCATATTCCAGAAAATACTGTTGTAGATTTAAAGCAAGCAAAAGATATTCAAGACGACAAGCTTGTGTATATGTGCACAGGATCTCAAGGCGAACCAATGGCAGCTCTTGGGCGAATCGCAGACGGAATACACAAAGATATTACAGTTAATGAACTTGATACCGTAATTCTTGCAAGCTCACTAATCCCAGGAAACGAGCATGAAGTTTACAAAGTAATCAATAAGCTTGTGCAAATGGGCGCTCGCGTAATCAACAAAGACAATGCTGCGATTCATGTTTCTGGTCATTGCAATGAGGGTGAGTTGCTCTACTTGTACAACATTGTTAAGCCAAAATGCGCTATGCCAATTCACGGCGAACACAGGCATCTTGTGGCAAACGGTTCGATTGCTGTTAAAACAGGCGTGGATCCTAAAAATGTTGTTTTGGCAGAAGATGGAGATGTTGTGGACTTGTACCACGGAAACGCCGCCGTTGTTGGCTCCGTGCCATGCGGATACGTGTATGTTGATGGCGATTCCGTTGGCGAGCTTACAGACGAGGAGCTGGAAAAGCGCAGAATCCTTGGCACAGAAGGATTTGTGTCTAGCTTTGTAGTAGTAAACACAGATAGCGCAGATGTTGTAGCTGGTCCAAAAATCTACTTGAATGCTGTTGCAGAAGACGAGTCTGATTTTGAAAAGATTCGTAGTCAGATTGTTTTCCAGCTTCAAGACGCTATGATGCATGGTGAGAAAGACACATATAAGCTTCAGCAGATTATGCGAAGAACGCTTGGAAGTTGGATTGCGCGTGCGTTGCGTAGGAAGCCAATGATTGTGCCAGTAGTAGCAAATATTTCAGAAAATAATCAAGAATAAGGAAAATATAAAGGAAATATAAAAAGGAAGGTAAATATGCCAGGAGCAAATCTGACTCGCGTAGAAGCAGCGGAACGTTTTAGCGCAATTCAAATGCCAATTCACTACGATGTTGCGCTTGATTTAGGCAAGGGCGGCCGCGATTTTAAGTCGCACACAAAGATTGAGTTTGATGCTAAAGCTGGTGGAACAAGCTTCCTCGATTTGATTGCAAACAGCGTTGAATCCGTTGTGCTCAATGGCGCATCTCTTGATGTTTCTAAAGTTTTTGCAGATAGTCGAATTGAGCTCGTAAATCTGCTTGAGCATAATACTGTAGAAGTTGTAGCAAACTGCCAGTATTCCAACACGGGCGAGGGATTGCACAGAAGCGTGGATCCTTCCGACGGCAACGTTTACCTTTACACTCAGTTCGAGGTTCCAGACGCTCGCCGCGTTTACGCAGTGTTTGACCAGCCAGATTTGAAGGCGGTTTTTGATTTTAGCGTGGATGCTCCAGAAAGCTGGATCGTTACTTCCAACATGCCAGTTAAGAGCGAAACAGCGCTGGAAGGCTGCGAAACTGAAGCAGGCACTTTGGAAAATGGCGCTGTAGAAGGAATGAAGCGCTGGGTGTTTGAGTCAACTCCAAAAATGAGCTCCTACTTAACTGCGATTTGCGCAGGACCTTACGCCGAATGGCACACGTCTTACAACAATGAGGATGGCCGCGTAGTTCCAATGGCAATGTATTGCCGTCAGGCACTTAAAGACGCTTTTGCAAAAGACGTTGACTACTTGTTTGATATTACGAAGAAAGGTTTTGCTTTCTACGCTAAGACTTGGGGAGTGCCATACCCGTACGCAAAGTACGATCAGATTTACGTGCCAGAATATAACGCTGGAGCTATGGAAAACATTGGTATGGTTACAATTCGCGACCAGTACGTGTTTGAATCCAAAGTTACAGACGCATATGCTGAGCGTCGTGTTGTAACAGTTTTGCACGAGCTTGCACACATGTGGTTTGGTGATTACGTAACCATGAAGTGGTGGAATGATTTGTGGCTTAACGAATCCTTCGCAGAATTCACTTCTACTCTTGCAACTGCTGAAGCAACAGAATGGCATGACGCTTGGAGCACTTTCAATTCTGGTGAAAAAAGCTGGGCGCTTAATCAAGATCAGCTTCCAACAACCCACCCAATCGTGGCTCCAATCAACGATTTGAACGACACTTCCGTTAACTTCGACGGCATCACTTACGCAAAGGGAGCTTCCGTATTAAAGCAACTCGTAGCGTACGTTGGTCGCGAAAAGTTCTTTGAAGGAATTCACAATTACTTGAGCAAGCATGCATACAGCAACGCAACTTTGGCTGATTTGTTGCATGAGTTAGAGCTTACAAGCGGACGCGATCTTAAGGCTTGGAGCGCTCAATGGCTTGAAAAGGCTGGAATTAACACGATTTCTACCGAAGTCGAAGAAGCAGCTGACGGTACTATTGCTTCTTTGCGTTTGCGCCAGAGCGCGCCAGTTGAGCATCCTGTTTTGCGCGCACACCGTTTGGCTGTTGGATTCTACAATGTAGATGAAGTAACTGGCGAAATTAAGCGCACAAAGCGAATCGAACTAGATGTTGACGGCGAAGTGACGGAAGTGGCGGAAGCATGCGGCGAAAAAATGCCTGCGCTTATTCTTGTAAACGACGACGATTTAACGTACACAAAATTGCGTTTTGACGCAAAGTCGCTTGAGTTTGCTGCCGAAAACTTGTATCGTTTCAAGGATTCTTTGACTCGCTCGCTTATTTGGCTTGCATTGTGGGATATGACTCGCGACGCAGAATTCCCAGCAGAACGCTTTGTGGAACTTAGCCTTAAAGCTTTGGCAACTGAGCGCGAATCAACTACTTTCCGCTATGCTCTTGGTCAAGTAAAGGTAACTGCAAGCCACTACGTGGTGCCTGAGCGTCAAGCAGAAGTCGCAAAGCATGTAGCTCACGAACTTTGGCAGTTGGCTTTGGCAGCTTCTGCAGGTTCTGACGAGCAATTCCAGTTGCTCAAGGCTTATCTTGGCTACGGCGAAGTTGGAGATGCTGAGTTTGTGCGCGTAGCTAACGGATTACTTGACGGTTCCGTGAGTTTGGAAGGCTTGGAAATCGACAACGACTTGCGCTGGAGCATTCTTATTGCGCTCGCAGGCGTGAACGCTTTGGACGAAGCTGGAATTGACGCGGAACTTAAAAAGCGCGATACTACCGAGAATCGCGAATACGCTTACCAAGCTCGTGCGGCTCGATCAACTGCAGAAGCTAAGGATTGGGCTTTTGAACAGGCTTTGCGTAATCTCAATTTGACTAATATGCAAATGGGTGCTGTGGTTGCTGGCTTTGCAAGCACAGCTAAAGGCGATTTGGTTAAGCCTTATGTTGAGCGCTACTTTGCTGAAGTTGAGTGGATTTGGAAGAATCGCACATTCCACATGGCTGAAGCTTTGATTGAAGGCTTGTATCCAAATTATGCGGATGTAGACGAATTAGTTGAGCGCGGACAGCGCTGGCTTGATGAGCATAAGGATGCGGATCAAGCTTTGCGTCGTATGGTGCTCGGCAAGCTTGATTCTTCTCGCCGTACGCTTAAGGTGCAGCATTACAACGCTTCGCTTTAGTTTTGCGTAATCAAATAGCAGTTTTCAATGTACATTCCTAATAAGAAAATAGGGAAATGTAGATTGAATCTAAGTTGATTAAAGATTAGGTTGATTAAAGATTAATTCAAGGAGTCGCAAGATGGCAGAAGATATGCATCAATCAACGCCAACAATACATGGTGAGCAACTAAACGCGGATGGTACGCAGAAAGCGCAAGACCGCGTAAACAATCGATCTTTGCGCCCAAACAGCGATTCCTTTAAAGAGTTTATGACTAGTGGCTGGGATAACCAGGAGCCACAAATCGAACCGCTTGAGTCCTCAAAGTACACGCCAGCACGCTTAGAAGCGCTTGGCAAGAGATTCCCAGGCGAGCGCCTTGTTATCCCAGCAGGTCAGCCAAAAGTACGCAATAACGATTGCGACTACGCTTTTAGACCAGACACAACTTTCGCATACTACACTGGCTTGGGTCAGGATTACGAAGCTGGCGCTGTGCTTGTGCTTGAGCCGGTGCAAGCAGGCAGTAACGAGGAAGCGGCTGGCAAAACTCACGTTCCGCAGCTTTTTGTGGCTCCTCGCGCAGACAATAGCACTGATGCGTTCTACAAAGACCCGCACTACGGTGAATACTGGGTTGGTCCTCGCGCAGGACTTAAAGAGCTTAAGGCTATGACTGGTATCGATACGCGCGATATTGCCGAGCTTGACGACGCGCTTGCAAAAAACGTTAGCGACGATAATAGCTCTGCCGAAAGCGTGCGTGTGCGAATTGTGCGCGAGTCAGATGCTGATTTAACAGCGCGTGTAGATGCTTTAAGAGAAGCGAGCGGATTTAGCGACGAAGATGCAAATATTGCTGCAGACGATAAGTTGCATGAAGTAGCAGCCGAAGCTCGTATGCTCAAAGACGCTTACGAGATTGGCGAAATGCGCAAAGCTGTTGCTGCTACAAAGTTAGGCTTTGATCGCATGCTTACGCGTTTACCTCAAGCTTTAGGCAAAGAACATTCTGAACGCATGATTGAAGGCGCTTTTAACTCCGTTGCTCGAGAAGTCGGAAACGAGGTTGGCTACGATACGATTGTTGCTTCTGGAAAGCACGCTCCAATTTTGCATTGGATGCGCAACACGGGCGTGGTTTCTAGCGGCGAGCTTTTGCTTATTGATGCAGGCGTAGAAGTCAACAGCCTTTACACGGCAGACATTACGCGAACTTTCCCAACAAACGGCAAGTTTACAGATTTGCAAAAGAAGCTTTACCAGTGCGTTCTCGACGCTCAGCAAGCTGGTTTTGAGGCGGCTAAGCCAGGCGCCACTTACAGCGATATTCACCACGCTTGCATGCGCGTGCTTGCAGAGCATTTGCATGAGTGGGGTATTCTAAAGGTTAGCGTTGAAGAATCGCTTTCTCCGCAAGGTCAGCAGCATCGTCGTTGGCATGCGTGTGGTGTTGCTCACCACTTGGGTCTAGATGTTCACGATTGCGCTCAAGCTCGCTACGAGGCGTATCAGGGTGCGAAAATTACTCCAGGAATGATTTTCACAATCGAGCCTGGCTTGTACTTTGCTGCCAATGATCTTATGCTTCCGCCAGAAATGCGCGGAATTGGAATCCGCATTGAAGACGATGTTTTGATGACGGAGAATGGCCCTGAATGGCTTTCTATCGATATTCCTAAGCAGATTGATGATGTAGAGGCTTGGATGGCTCAGCGCGCGGCAAAGTAACGTGCAATAGGGCGACTTTTTTCTATGCGATTAGTGCCACTTTTCTTATAATTTCGGCGGAAAAGTGGCAACTAACCGTTGAGTTTTAAAGTTCAAAATCCTAAAGACCCAATTTATCTAATCTTAACGCAATAATGTTGTTATATCGCTTTGTTATAACAACATTATTTTATTATCGGCGTGCTGCGGGTAAAAATGTTGAATCAACAAGTTGTAGCCAAAATCATTGATGCTCTTGAAAGGAATATAATGACTAAGCCAATCGTTCTTTCGCTTGGAGAACTACTGTGGGATTTGCTTCCACAAGGAAAACGAGTTGGAGGTGCTCCAGCCAACTTTGCGTATCACGCGCAATGCAATGGAGCAGAAAGCTATGTTATTAGTGCGGTTGGAGAAGATTCTCTCGGTGATGAACTTGTTGAAGAAGTTAAAAAAGCAGGGATTAAGCATGTTATTCAGCGCAATGCTTGGCCAACTAGCACAGTAGATGTGGAACTTAAAAATGGCATTCCAGAATACACGATTGTGCGAAACATTGCGTGGGACCATATTGTTTATACGCGCGAACTTGTAGATCTTGTTAGCAAAGCAGACGCGATTTGCTTTGGTACTCTTAGCTTAAGATCGCAAGAAACGCACGACACTGTTTTGGAGCTTTTAAAGCACGCTAAGCCAAACGCAATGAAGTTCTTTGACATTAACATTCGTAGCGATCATTATTCAAAAGATTTAATTGATGCTCTGCTCAAAGAGGCTACTGTTTTTAAGCTTAACGATTCTGAGCTGCTTCTTCTTAGAGACATGTTCAATATTCGCGAAACTTCAGACAATGAGGCTTGCAAATGGTTCCAAGCTCGCTATGGCTTGGATTATGTGATTTTGACTGGCGGATCTACTTTTAGCACAATCTTTACTAAGACGGGAGAAAGCTCCACATATCCGACCCCTCATGTGGAAGTTAATGACACGGTTGGTGCTGGCGATTCGTTCTCTGGTACTTTTACTGCAAGGATTTTGGCTGGCGATTCGCTTAAAGACGCGCATCGTGCTGCAATCAACACTGCTGCGTACGTTTGCACTCAAGCAGGAGCATGGCCAGAATATCCGAGCGAAATCCCAGACTATCTTTCTAAAGCAGGACTGTAGTCTGTAAGAATATAAACAAAAAGCTTCAACTTGTAAGATGAATTAGGTAATTCCTAGAATCAAACGAGTTGAAGCTTTTTTATACGCCATTAAGGCGATTATCTAGTGGGGCCTCAGGGGCTTGAACCCTGGACCGGCGGATTATGAGTCCGCTGCTCTAACCGACTGAGCTAAAGCCCCACGCTAACAAAGTCAGCAACGACTAGATTAGCACACACCCATAAACGTTTAACACGCTATGCAAACACTATTCATATACAATTCGTATTGCAATGCATACTTATGTGCTCTGCTAGTCTAGTCGCTAGTTTAGTCGCCAGCTGTTTTAGCTCGAATAATTATGCTACTGTAGCTTGTCCTCTTCCAGAAGCGAAATTACTCAAAGCTCCAGTCTTACGAACTGCAACGAACAAAATCCAAGGAATAATTCCAGCAATCACAATACCGCTTATAAACTCACAAATCATGTGAATTGTTAGATAATTTACAGACTTACCTTGGTAGATTACGAACATCAAATAAATACCATATTCAATAGCTGTAAGACCACCAGCAATAACGCTTAAGGTAAGGTTATACTTCTTATATTTGGCAATCGCAAAAGGAATTTCGCTAAACACAGCTTGTAAAGCGGCAGAAGCAAGAACCATAAATGCGGAGAATTGTTGACCAAGAATATTTTCGAATACAGCACCAAGAACATTAACATAAATCGCAGCACCAGGCTTACGAATTAAAAGAAGAGCAAGAGGACCAGACATATACCAAACGCCGTGCAAAATGCTTCCAAAACCAGGTAAAATCGTTCGCAAAATAGGTGAAATCTGGGAGAAGAACACAATAGTAAAGCCCCAGTAGATTACACCAAACAAAGCAGCTAAAGCAGCTCCAAGTGATATATCTGCCACTCGCCAGCGAAGACTGCTAATTATTGTAGGCGTAACTTCTTCTTGATTCTGAGCCTTGTCTGTTATAGGCGTGCTGGATTGCGTGTAATTTGATTCATTATTGAAAATATCACTCATAATAGTCCCTTAACTACTAGACGCTGCGTATTGTAATTTCTTTAAAATCGTCTCTTGACCTACGCAGCCTGGGCGGAAACGACATCGAGTACTCTACCATTTAGTTTCCACTAACACGCCTTTTTGAATAATTTTTTGTATGATTTGTAACATTTTTTACTATTGCAGAAATTTATAACGCGTTATAAAGTCGCTTACGCAACGCCAAGCAAGGAATATCGCTCGCGTTGCAAATGTCTCGTGAGCGAGACAAATCTAACGAATTTGAGCCAAAAAACGTTACAAATGTCTCATCAATGATGCAAATATAACAAAAAACAGCCAAAAACTGTTACATATGTCTCACGAGTGAGACAAATCTAACGAATCTGTAGTGCACTTCTACTTCGACACGCCGTAAAGCAGGAACAAAAACACTACAGTTACTAATCTAGATAGTTGGAAAAATGAGCATAAGAATGTCGCATATAACGAACACAGCGTATGGCGAGAGTTAAATCAGGGGGAGTGCAAACAAAATGTCTATGGAACATCCAAATAGTAACGGCGAGCGCATTATTGACGTTGAGCGTGATATTATGCGACGCGCTCCAGAGCATAATAAGACGAATCTTGATTTAGACAGAATGCGCCTAATCCTTGATATTTTGGGACATCCAGAGCAATCGATGCACGTAATTCACATTACTGGCACCAATGGCAAGGGATCCACGGCTCGCATGGCGGAGGCGATTTGCCGCGCGTACGGTTTGCGCACAGGTCTTTACACTTCTCCGCATTTGCAACGTGTAAATGAGCGAATCATGATTGATGGCGAGGAAATTAGCGACGACCATTTCGTTGACGTGTATGATCAAATGAAAGACATTATAGACATGGTTGACGCTCGCATGGACGCTGATGGCAAGCCGCGCATGAGCTTTTTTGAAGTTCTTACAGCTATGGCGATTTGGGCTTTTGCTGACGCTCCTGTGGATGTTGCCGTGATGGAAGTTGGCATGGGTGGCGAATGGGACGCCACTAATGTTATGAATGCTGATGCTGCGATTATTGGTCCTGTAGACATGGATCACATGCAATGGCTTGGAAATACGGTTGAAGAAATTGCGCGCACAAAAGCGGGCATTATTAAGCCAAATTGCACTGTGATTTTGGGGCCGCAGCCACACGAATCGCAAGTTTTGCCGATTATTCAAGAGGTGGCAAATCGCAATAATGCCAAGCTTTTACGCGACTTTAGTGACGGCAGTGGCGAGCTAGAGGTTATTTCGCGCACTCCAGCTGTTGGCGGTCAAGTTGCCACTTTGCGCACGCCTAATGGCACTTATGAAGATGTGCCGATTGACAAGTTTGGTGTGCATCAGTCGCATAATGCTTTGGCGGCGCTTGCTGCTGCGGAGGTTGTTCTGCCTGTAAATGGCGCTTTGGATGGCGATTTGGTTGCCGAGGCTTTGAGCCAAGTTAAGGTTCCTGGGCGCATTGAGCAAGTGCGCACTTCTCCGACAATTATTATTGACGGCGGCCACAATGTTAATGCTGCTGAGTCGCTTCGTAAAACAATCGAGGAGAATTATAATTTTGAGCAGCTTATTGGTGTTGTGGCAATGATGGCAGATAAGCAAGTTGAAGAATACTTGGGTGTTCTTGAGCCGATTTTAACGAAGATTATTGTTACTCGTAACTCTTGGCGTGATCGCGTTATGGATCCAGAAGATTTGGAGAAGATTGCGGTTAACGTATTTGGCAGAGATCGAGTGATTCGCGTTGACGATCTTCCAGACGCTATTCAAGAAGCTGTGAATCTTGTTGACGAAGACGATGAGCTTGGAGTTGGATACGGACATGGAGTGTTGATTTGCGGCAGTTTTGTTACAGCTGGCGACGCTCGAAATATGCTTATTGAGCGCGTTAATCCAGACTTGAAGAAGCCTAAGGATCAGCGCGCTAATATTCATCCAAACATTGCGAATTGACTTTAGCTAAAGAGGTGCTTAGCTAAATAAGCGTTTAATAATAAACGAATCTCCTTCGTAAGGAACATGCTTGTTGTGCACCTTTATCCAGCGTTCGTCGCCCTTTCCGATAGCAAGTATTATGTTGAGTCTGTTGTTCTCTCTAGCATCTTTTCTTGCTTCTTCAACACTGTACTCAATAGCTTCAGCTCTGTTTATAATAATTCGCGATTCAACGTTTGGATTGGTTACGCAAGATTGCATGTATTTGCAAATGTCCATTTCGTCTTCAACATTTGTGTCTTCTTGAGTGAACACAAATTGGTTGATTCGATCTTGTGCAGCTTGAACTATTTCTTTTCTCCTGTCAACGGCTTTGTCTCCCGTGGATCCTGTTACAAGCGTGATTCTAAGATCATTGTTACCGTATTTGTCGTATACGAAGTCGACAACAGATTTTGTGGAAATGTAGTTGTGTGCGTAATCCACTATGGCAACTGTATTGGATTTTGTGTCTTTAAAGACTTCCATTCGCCCCGATATTTGAACGTTTTCTATAGCATGTAGGGCTTTTTGATCTGTGTTTTCATTTATGCCTAATGCGTTTGCGATTGCGATTGCTGCAGTGGCGTTTTCGTAGTTAAAGTCGCCTGCGATTTTTAGATTGAATTTGTCTATAGTTGTGTAATTAGGTACGAATTGTTTTTTGTTTTTCTTGCTTTCGTTGTCTAAAACAGCAACATAATGTTCTTGCGCGTCTGATGAAACTGGCATTGCTACATATTTTGTCCAAATAAGTTCTGGGTATTTTTCGCTCTTTTCGTAAGGGTGAATGTCTGAATGATCGCTGCATGCTGGGCAGTTGCAGATGTTTTCGCCCATTTCTTCTTTTCGTACTCTTGAAAATGTTGTGACGTCCACGTATTCGTTTTGTGCGTCTTGGAGTATTAAGTCTGCGTGAGCGCAGTCTGCATTGAGTATAAGCGCGTCAGTGTTTTTTACGATTTGGCGTTTGCAATACAGGTAGTCTTCAAAAGTTGGGTGTTCTATTGGGCTTATGTGGTCTGGGCTTATGTTTAGGAATGCTGCCACATTAAAGTGTAGTCCGTATACTCGCTCTACTTTGTATGCTTGTGATGAAACTTCCATGACTAGGTATTTCATACCGTTTTTTACGGCTTGGCTCATCATGCGGAATGCGTCTAGGCTTTCTGGTGTAGTCAAATTAGATTCAACATATGTTTTTCCATCTAAGCAATTGTCAACGGAGGAGAATAAGGCTGCTTTGCCTTCAGAATGTTCGTTTAAAATTGCATGAGTGAAGTAAGCTGTTGTTGTTTTTCCCTTTGTTCCCGTAATTCCAATAACTCTAAGTCTTTCTTGTGGGTTTCCAAAGAATTCTGATGAAAGCAAGCTCATTGCTTTACGAACGTCTGTTACTATAAGTCCTACTGCATTGGTGTAATCCGCGTAACTTTGCTCGGCAACGTATGTAGTTAAGCCATTTTTATCAGCGTCTTTAAGATATTCTGGCTTAAAATTGCCTTTAATGAACAGAAGAGTGTTTTTCTTAATATCTCGTGAATCGTATGTTATGTGGTTGTATGTTTTTTTGTAGTTTTTAAAATCGTCCGCGTTCATAGACCAGATTTCGTTGCGAATATGCACGAAATCGTTGTTTTCTATGTTGTTTTCTGTGCAGTTGTTTTGTTCGTCTGAGTGTTCAGTATTGGTCTGTGGGAGTTTTTGGATAATTTCTCGTAGAAGTCTGTAATTTTTTAAAATTGTGCTTGCGTCTAGCATGTTTAGATGAAGATTTGTTTTTTCGCTCATTTTGTTCCTCTTGATTTTGAATTATAGCCAGTTTCCGCTGCTAGCTGGTTTTCCTTTGGATTTTAGCCATTCGTCGAAGCTGTTTTTCCACTTTGCATACGCTTTGCGTTGCCATGTCATTAAATCGCATAATTCAAGATTCGCAACATTTTCATGCAATTCGCTTATAGGCTTAATCAAGTCCACTGCTGCTACAGTGTCTGCTGTTGCGTCGTGAAAGTCTCCGATTGGCTCTACTCCGTAGAATTGTGTTGTATGCGTAAGTGTTCGCTTGCCTGTGCGCTTAGAAACAGCGCGGTCTATAACTAATGGGTCTACTACAAGAATTTCTCCATCGTTGATTGTGCTATTCGGGCGATTGTTCAGGCTTGTTAAATCCCATTTTTTTAAATCATGCCTTAGCATTTCAACGTCGAAAGGAGCGTTGTATGCAAGCAGTGGAATATTTTTGCTCTGCGCGAGGCTTACCGCCGCAGCCAATGCTTCGATTTCCGCCGTTGGTTCCCCACCGTTTTCTTGTAGGAACTCGTCCGTAAATCCGTTGACTTGGCTTGCTTTTGGATTAATTGGCTTGTGCGGGTTTATTAACCAGGTTGCTATCACGTCATTGTGAGTCTTATTTTGTGGGTTTCTGAGCACAAGAGTTGCTGAACAAATGGAGTCTTCGCCGAGAATTGCGCCCGTTGTTTCTGTGTCGAAACCGAGCAGGAAGGATTGGCTGAGCGGCGTTTTTTCGCTTTGCTGCTGTGTCTCGTTTAGCGCTTCCATAAGCTCGTTAATGTTGTTTGGCATAGTCTTAATCGTAGAATGCGCTGCAGACCCTGAGTTTGTGTTAGTAAATGGTGGATTGTTATTTT
This sequence comes from Gardnerella vaginalis, assembly GCF_040427915.1. Taxonomy (NCBI): domain Bacteria; kingdom Bacillati; phylum Actinomycetota; class Actinomycetes; order Bifidobacteriales; family Bifidobacteriaceae; genus Gardnerella; species Gardnerella vaginalis. The sequence continues at coordinate 851,642 of NZ_JBETXJ010000002.1, forward strand.
TTGTAATGTTGCGTCTATGAGTTATTTAGTGCGAATTTTTGCAAAATATGTAATAAAATGCCCTCAAAGTACACAATTATATGATAGAATAGCATCAAGAACGCTCGTTATGTTACAAAAAGTAACATTTTCTGAGAGTTGAGATGTGCTTTTTGTTTAGGAGTCGTTGTGGATTTACCTTTGCAAAAGCAAAGAAACAAAATAATAAATACAAAATAACAAAATAGCAAAAGATTTAAAATCAAAAGGACAAAGGTGTATATGAACATGGACATCAATGACGGACTTAATGACGCACTTGGCGACGGACTTAACGACGTTCAAAATCATCAGAATGCTGCTGATAATAATAATGGCGAATATTCTTATAATTCTTATAAGTCATATAAGCCAGGAGAGTATGCTCGCAATCATATTCGCATTACTGCAACGAAATTGTCTGACGGTCGTGACTTTTTCTATCTTGATGATAGCCCAGATTATGTTAGCGGTCTTAAAACGCGCGAATTGAAAGATCCTCGAAAATTAGCGTATAGGTTTGCCTCGCATATTGATGCGGATGGTAATGAAGTGCAGTATGCAGCTCCGCAAATGCGTCAAGATCCTCTTACTGGAGACTGGATTCCTATGTCTACAGCGCGCATGAATAGACCAATCACTGCTGGCCCTGGAGCGCTTACTAAGGGCAATCCGCTTGCCGCTCGCAAACCTGGTTCTGCATATCAAGATGGGGAAGTTCCAGACACTGATTACGATGTTGTGGTTTTTGAAAATCGTTTTCCATCCATGGTTCAAGTTCCTGGTGTAAGCCGTGAACCTCATTATCTTAATGGCAATCCACTATGGAAACAGGCTCCTGCAGCTGGGCGTTGTGAAGTGATTTGCTTCGGACCAGACGAAAATATGTTACCGGCTCAATTGCCAGTATCTCGTTTGCGAACTGTAGTAGAGGCGTGGGCTTTTAGAACGGCTGAAATTAGCCAGATTGATGGCATTGAACAAATATTCCCATTTGAAAATCATGGTGCAGAAATTGGCGTTACTTTAGCTCATCCTCATGGTCAGGTTTATTCTTATCCGTTTATTGCGCCTAGACTTGAGCAAGAATTGCGACATACTCAAGCTTATTTTGAACGCACTGGCAGTAATTTGTTGAAAGATTTAATGCTTTCGGAGATTGATAATGCTTCGCGCATTGTAATGAGAAATCACAGTTGGGTGGCATATGTTCCAGCCGCAGCGCGCTGGCCACTAGAGGTGCATGTTGCTCCAGTTAGAGATGTTCTTTCTTTGGATCAGCTTGATGACCAAGAGCGTTGGGATTTGGCACAAATGTATTCAACATTATTGCGTCGCGGAAACGCATTCTTCGATAAGGGAGATGGATTGGGAATGGATCTTCCATATATTGCAGCATGGCATCAAGCCCCATTGCATGACCCTCGTCGTGAAAATTATCGTCTTAATTTGCAATTCTTCTCATTCCGCAGAGATGTTAACAAAATCAAGTATTTGGCTGGATCTGAGTCTGGTATGGCTGCGTGGGTTTCAGATACTACGCCAGAACTTATTGCACAACGATTCCATGAACTCGGTGCGGTTGATTTAGACTAGTTAGACTAGTTAGGCTAATGTTATTAACTATATTAGTAATATTAAATGTTATTATGATTTGTGAGTACAAAGGAGTGCTATTATGCCAGTATCATTTATTGAAGCAGTGAAGAATGATGATGGTGCCAGACAAGCAACATCACTATTCAGCGAGACTTTTGGCGAATATTGCAGAATGCGTTTGCAAGATAATGGTGGAGTATGGGCAAGCCCTGGACGAGTAAACATTATTGGTGAACACACGGATTATAACGAAGGATTATGCTTGCCTATCGCTCTTCCGCATCGCACTTTTGTTGCGTTGCATCCTAGAAGAGACACAAAAGTTAGAGTAGTTTCAAGCGTTAACCCTATGTCAATCGAACAAGCGGATCTTGATCATCTACATGCTGGAGATGTAAAAGGTTGGGCGGCATACGCTATTGGGGTAGCGTGGGCATTGCGTAAAGCAGGCTACTTAAAGGTACGTGGTTTTGATGCTGCGTTTGTTTCATGCGTTCCGCTTGGATCAGGCTTAAGTTCTTCTGCAGCAATGACATGTTCTATTGCGCTCGCTTTAAGTGATGCATTTGACTTAGGATTATCGGATTCGGATGTTGGGCGTGTGCAGCTTATTCATGCGGCGATTATGGCAGAGAATGAAATGGCTGGAGCTTCAACTGGAGGCTTGGATCAAAATGCTTCTTTGCGATGTGTTGAGGGCAATGCGCTTCTGTTGGACTGCAAGAAAGATTTGACGCCATTACAAAGCGTGAGCCAGCAGCCGTTTGATTTGGCGGCGAATAATCTAGAACTACTGGTTGTAGATACTTGCGCTCCTCATCAGCTTAATGATGGTCAATATGCTGCTCGTCGAATGATGTGTCAAGAGGCTGCTCAAGCGCTTAATGTGTCATCTTTGCGTGCTGTTGCTGATTCTATTTCTAATAGTGGGGATTTACAGCAGACTTTACAAGATACTCTTAATCGAGTGCAGAAGCTTGGTGGCGAAACAATGATGAGAAGAGTGCGTCATGTTGTTACGGAAATAAATCGCGTTCGAGAGTTTGTTGAGGCTTTCCATAAAACAGACATTACTCTTGCGGGAGAATTGATGAACCAGTCACATAATTCATTAAGAGATGATTATGAGGTTACTGTTCCAGAACTCGATACTGCTGTTGATGTGGCTCGCAATGAGGGAGCTTATGGCGCTCGCATGACTGGCGGCGGATTTGGTGGCTCCATTATTGCTTTAGTTGATACTAATAGGGCTAAGCCGATTGCTCAGGCTATTGCTGATGAGTTTGCAAAACGTGGTTTTGCTGCTCCGCGCGCTCTTTCGGCTGTACCGTCGTCAAGTGGTGAGCGAATTTTGTAGTATCTGCCTTAAATGGCGTATGCCTTAAGTAGTATCGCCTTAAGTATTGTGTATAAATATTGTGCATAAATAGCATATAACGTATAAACAAATAATATATAAACAAAATGTGCCTTTGAAAGTCTCTACTTGTTTTTCAACCTGTAGAAACAATCAAAGGCACTTCTTAATGGTAATTTATTGATCTTTTGGATTATTTTTGATTAAAGCTTGAATCCAGCGTAGTTTTTAGCTACTTCGATTACTCTGTAAACATCAAGATTCGGTTGAATATTGTTTTCTTCCCTTCTAATAAAATCAAGGAATTCGTACCAATATTGTTGGGCTTGTTCGTTGTGTCCGCAAGAAATTTCTCGCAATGCTTGGGAAAGTTTCTTAACGTATTCACGATGCCAAGAGAGAAGCAACCATTCGTCAGCAATGTGTCCAGTTTCATTACTTATCTGTTTAGAAATAGTCGTTACCATTGAGTCCGCTAGGCAAGCAATGGCATTGAACTGTTCACTTTGCTTTAGATTAATTCTTTCACCAATGGCGTTGAAATAATCGCATGAAGAAAGGTAAGAAACGGTTTGCAGCCAATCTACAGCAGTTTTCCAACTATTGCCATACAGTGATGCAAAGTATTCTTGCTTTATATCATCGTAAGTGCGCGTATTGTTCCACAGCATGGATCCCATAACATAATTAGGGAAATTATGTGGGAATCCTGCTCGAAGCTCTTGGCAAGAAATGTAGCCATCTAATCCTAACTTACTAAGATGTGCAATATCGCGGTAAATAGTTGAACTTATAGCCATGTATCCTAAATCGCCATAATGTGCTCGTCCGAGTGGATAATCGTACACAAATCCATCTCCTTGGAATGCTTTTTTCCAAGAAAACAGGTAGCTTAGATTTTCTTCTAGCGAGTTCGGCATAACTGTATTGTTGCGATTATAGGCTTCAGTTTGTGGAATACCATTCTTGTAGTCAACGTCTGCGTAACTTTTTTCAAACGTTCTACTAATTGGCGCAAACATCATGGTAAAACGTTCTGGATTAGCAATTTTCGCATGCTCTGGCGCAAACAGTAATTCGTGGTAAAGCAAGAAGCAAATATGAGTATCCAAACCTTTTTCCGTAAGTTTTTTGTCAAGTGCGTTAAGAAAATCAACGTACTGATCGGAAGGGAATGTCTTTTTGCATTCTTCACATTCACAAATATTGTTGCAAGCGTCAGAAAGCCATACGTGCAGATAATCTACGTCTGAATGTTCTTGAGCATACGATACAACAATATCAACAAGTTGCTTAGTTACTTCTGGATTTGCAAAATCCAGACTCGTTAATATTGGAGCGCCGTTAAACAGTTCTCGTTTCCCTGCAATTTCGGCTACTAGTGGTTTCTTGTCTTCTGGAAGACTAACGCCTGACTCCCAGCCGTATTTTGAGGAGTATCCTAGAACTTCACCAGTCCAACCGTGTCCAACTCTATGCTGAACAATACCGCGCTTTTGCATTGCTTCATCAACAGAATCACTCATTTTTTGCGCAATATCAATGCTGAATGGCTCTTTCTCTTGATACGGATTAAACTCGTGCTCATACCAACGTTTGAGGAATGGGTAAGGGTTTTCAAATTGTATAAAGAAGCTATTCATGCCAATTTTAGGAAGCCAATCAATGAAATCGACTATGTTCTCAATCTTGTCGGCTCCTTCGATGCATACACCTCTATGAGCAAAACTTGCCGTTTCATCAAGTTGAATATTCGCCTTTTCAAAGTCTTCTTCGCTAAGAGAAGGTAGTATTTCGTTGCTTCTGCCTGGTCTTAGGAATCTTGCTCCGAACTCGTAAGCAAACCTGTAAACGGCAATTAATAGTGCTACATCTGTATTAGTGTGAATTGAGATTTTTGCGCTAGTTACTTTCAAGCTAAAAGCATCTTTTAGATTCGCACGTTGCTTCTGCTCGTCGGATAAAAGCTTGAAATCTGCCTCTTCTAGTGTGCTTGCAGGCGTTATTTTCATGCCAAACATTCTTTTGCAGAGGCGTTCCATCTCATTGTAAATAAATTCACCAGTATTAGGATTAGCTTGAACATATAGTGTCTTAGACAACATGTTAATTAATCCTCCTTAGAAGTAGCGCTGTTCTTGCTATCCATTAAATCCTTTTCAGCCTTAGAATGAGCTGCGTCTGCTGCCTTGAAGAATGGGAAGTAGATTATAAAGGATAGTACTACAAGCAGTGCTTGTAATACAGCACCTTGCCAGCTTCCTGTAGCAAGGAATCCGCCGATGATTGGTGGAGTCGTCCATGGTAGTGCGACACCAGTGGTGTAAGGAACTAATCCTGTTGCCATAGCGCCGTATGTTACTACAGCATTGATGATAGGCGTAAAGATGAATGGGAAGATCATAATAGGATTGAGAACAGTTGGGAAGCTGAAGAGGATAGCAGTGTTGATGTTGAACAATGCTGGTATGCCTGAAATGCGACCCAATGTTTTGTATTCGCGGCTCCTTGAGAAGAAGAGAAGGCAGAGCGCAAGACCGATTGTTGCTCCGCCGCCACCCATGTACACGAACAAATCCATGAACGGTGCAGTGATGATGTTAGGAAGCGCGTGACCAGCTTGCAAAGCAATACGATTGGCGTCGGCTTGCTGAAGCCAGATTGGGTTCATAACAGAACCAACAACTTGACCGCCGTTTACGCCGCAGAACCAGAATACGGAGTTGAGGAGTACAGCAACGAATGTTCCTGGAAGTGTTGCACCAATAAGAGCTAATGGAGTTCCAACTATAATAGCGAGAAGATTATTGAGGCTGCCAATTCCTGTGACTTGCAAAACTTTTGTCACTATTGCAAATAGAACAATTATTACTGTTCCTGGCACGAGTGCTGCAAACGAATGTCCAACAGCTTCTGGAACGCTTTTTGGCATTTTAATTGTGAATTTACGTTGAATAAACTGGCGATATATTTCTGCGGTTATGAAGGCTATAACAATTGCTGTAAATAAACCTTTTCCGCCAATAAGTCCGTAAGGAATGCCGTTTGCTCCTTCTTTACTTGCGATTGGTGGAGTTACGAGAAGGAATGCGCCGATTGCAAGAACTCCTGCAGAAGGTCCGTCTGTTTTGTATGATTCTGCAAGTCTGTATGAAATTCCAAATGCGGTTGCTAGACCGATTAATCCAAAGGAATTGTTTGCCATAGTGCTAAGTAAAGCATCTAATTCGCCGTGTGTGTGAAGCCATTTGGTCCACGCTTCAATAGGGAAGCTTCCAATTAATGTGAAAATGGAACCAATAAGTACAAGAGGCATTGCCATCAGCACGCCTTCACGCAATGCTTTCAAATGCCGTTGTGCTGCGACTTTTTCGCCAAACGGCGCAAGTTTATTGGACAAAAAATCCATCATTGTATTTCTAGCCATTTTTATCCTTTGTTTGTTGTTCATCAATGAACTTTTTGTTTGGCTTATGTTATGTATAGGGTTCTTCACTGAACATATTTAGTTCGCTTTACTTTCTAATTATTGGTTAAAAAATAAAGTATATCTATCATCGCATTTAAATTATCAAAAATCAAACTTTGTCGTCGAATCGTTTTAATTCCAACAGTTATGAGCGTGTCGCTCTTTGTCTTATAAACTATTTGATTCATTTTTTGCATGTATTTTACAAAATTTAATAAGTGCGGAAATCGTACTTATGAAGGTGTAGAATAGTAATACGGCTTAAGCAATGGTGCGAAGCCAAATATGTTTTCAAGGAGCGCGCATGAGACGAATATACGGAAAGTGTACTGCTTATGCGGTTATTACGCTAGCAATGGCAATAATGCTTAGTGGATGCTCTATAGGAGCGCCAACAAGCAGCGTATCTTCCCAATCCTCATCCAAAAATGGCATAACAGTGTGGGTTATGCAAGACGATTTTACAAAAGAAACACTTAACGCAATCAACAAACAGTTTGAAGCACAAACAGGCGTGCGAGTACATGTACAAGTTCAGCCCTGGGACGGTATTTCTACAAAACTTACAACTGCATTATCTACATCTCGTCCGCCAGATGTTGTTGATATTGGTAATACAAAAATAGCGGATTTTGCAGCAAGTGGAGGATTACTAGATATAACAGAACACGAAAAAATGCTTTCACAAGGTAAACGTTGGCTTAAAGGATTACGAGAGCCAGCTATTTATAAAGATAAGCTGTATGCTGTCCCAGCATTTGCAGCATCTAGAGTTGTTATTTACAACAAACGCATATGGTCTTCAGCTGGAATAACAAATCAGCCAACAACTTTTACTCAGCTGATTTCTGCACTTAACACAATAAAACAAGCTCACAAAAATGAAGCGGATTTTAGTGCAATGTATCTTCCAGGACAGAATTGGTTTGCTGGAATGCAATTTGTTTGGGATTGTGGTGGAAGCTTAGCTTCATCCAATGGAATGCAATGGCATTCGTCTGCAATAAGTAAGAAAACCTTACAAGGACTTAAAAAATGGGCAGATTTTCAAAACGCGTTCTCAACAGAAGCATCAAGATCTGCTGAAATAAATAATCCTGATCAAGCGCAAATACTAGCTCAACAAAAAGCTTCAGCAGTATTGACAAATAGTGCAGCTGTTACAAAGGCAATCTCAATTAATCCATCTCTTTCTAGAAAAGATTTTGCCACATTTCCAATGCCAAGCGTAAAGGGTAAGGGTATACAACCTTCCGTTCTTGCTGGTTCAGACTGGGCAATACCGTCTAGAAGTAGCAACGTTGCGTTGGCATTAAAATGGATACGCATTGCCGCAAGCCCTTTAATTCAGCGTAAGTGGATCGTGGAACACGATGGTTGGCTTCCTAATAGTATTGACTTGTTGGATGAATATTTACATTCTCGCGATTTAGACGAGGTGCAAAAAGGATTCTTCGAAACAGCTAGAGTATCTCAATCAACTCCTGCAGCTCCTGGATGGTCAACTATCGAAGCAGATGGTTCTCTCAAAGAATTATTCGCTTCATCTGCTATGTCTGCAAAATCTGTTTTGCAAGCAGCACGCGTATTCCATGACCATGCACAAGAGATTTTCTCTCATAATCAGGTTGGTGGTGACTTATGAGGCTCCTAAAAGTCAGCAAAAATTATAGTAGTAAATCTGCTAGTAAATCTGCCAGTAAAAGTGCTAATAAAATAGTTCCAGCTCTAATGCTACTTCCAGCTTGCATATTACTTATGGTGTTGGTTATTTTGCCTCTACTTATGCTTGTTGTAGCATCTCTTAGCAATTTTAATGCTAGATCGTTGTTCACTGGAGAATTTGAGTTCGTTGGTATTCAGCAATATTTAACTCTTTTTGCAGACAAAGGATTCTACTATTCTCTAGGAATCACAATTGCTTTTGCTGCATTTCTCGTTATTACTAGCGTGCTTATAGGGATGTGGGTTGCGCAAACCATGTTTAAACAATCTGCAGTAGTAAGGGTGATTATGTCTATTGTTCTTGTAGCTGCATGGGCAATGCCTAATGTTGCTGCTGCATTAGTGTTTAAATGGATGTTTCAACCTGGTTATGGAGTAGTAGGTTGGCTGTTGACTCAGTTAAAAATTTTTGGCAATATTCGCAATCTTTCGTGGACTAGTAACACGAATTTAGCTTTTTGCTGTATTGGATTAATAATCGTATGGCAGGCTGTTCCATATATTGCTATTACCTTATATGCTGCACAAAAGCAGATTGCTACTGAATATGCTGAGGCTGCGGCAGTTGACGGAGCTTCAAAAACGCGTATATATTGGCAAATTACAGTACCTATGTTGGCTCCACAATTAACGGCTATAACCATACTTTCTTGCATATGGGATTTCAACGTATTTAATCAAATATGGTTACTTACTCAGGGTGGTCCTCGTGAATCTACTGCAACCGTTGGAGTTTTTACATATAAGAAAGCATTTATTAATTTTTCTATTGGACAAGGCTCTGCAATAAGCGTGGTAACTACTCTGATACTCTTTTTTGCCACGGTTTACTATATTCGACGACTTCTAAAGAATGGTGATGAGTTATGAAGATAGTTACCTTATTGGATTTGCTTCGTAGGCGTGTTACATTGAATAAAATTATTAACACTTTGCTTGCTTTTGTGTTTATTATTGTATGGATTTTCCCCGTGTATTGGATGTGTGTTACGGCATTTTCACCTCGAAACGAAGTTCTACAATCCAAGCCAACTTTGTTACCGAGTCACTGGTCGTTTGAACATATGCATGATGCTTTTTCTTCTGATTCAATGCTTTCATATGCTTGCAATAGTCTGTTGGTAACAGTGTTGAGTGTAGTTATTGCGGTTATTGTAGCGTTTTTGGCTTGTGCTGCTTTAACTATGCACGCGTTTGCTGGCAGAAAGCTTATTATGGCTGCTGTGATTGTTGTGCAAATGATTCCAGCAACAGCAATTCTTATACCACAATTCATTGTTTTCAATCGTTTTGGAATGCTTGATACTTACGTTGGTTTAGTTTTGGCTTATGTTACTGCTGTGCTTCCAGTGGCAATTTGGAATTTGCGAGGATTTTTCTTAGCTATGCCAATGTCTATTTTTGAATCAGCTCGTGTTGAAGGTGCTAGTGAATGGCAAATTTTGTGGAGGATTACATTTCCCCTTGCAGCTCCAGGGATTATCGCAACATCAGTATTTGCTTGTATTCACGCATGGAATGATTATTTAATCGCGTATACTTTTATGAAAACTCAAGAAAAATACACTCTTCCTGTATGGTTGGCGTCATTTGCTACACCTTCAGGAGTTGATGTTGGTGCTCAGATGGCTGCATCTCTGATTTTCTCTGTACCAGTGATTGTTTTCTTCTTGATTATTCAACATGGTCTTACGTTTGGTTCTATGCAAGGCGCAATAAAATGATGAAAATAAATAATTACCTAGTGTGGGAATCTTAGGAGAAACAAAGAATGAAAGACTCTGATGATTCGCGTAATAGATTGATCTCATTTACGCCAGAAGATATTCGTAAGAAGAATCGTTGTAATGTTTTAAATCTTCTTTACTCAAATTATATTCTTTCGAGATCTGATGTGGCAAAATTAACTGGTATATCTAAATCGTCTGCATCCGCAGTGGTAGAATCCTTGATTTCCGACGGTCTTGTAAAAGAAGGCAAAACAAAGTCTGCAACGTGCCCTGGTAAGCCTGCAGTTTTATTGCATTTATGCGAGAATTCTAGGCAAATAATAGTTGTTGATATTGCTGGAGAGAATACGATTGTTGGAGCTATAACAAATCTTGTTGGAAATGTTATAGAGCGTATTCAAACTCCGATCCGTTTAGATGACAAGCTTTCTGTAGATGATATTGTGTCTTTAATCGTTGATTTGCGTAAAAAGACTACGGCACCACTATTGGGAATTGGTATCTCATCTCCTGGAGTTATTGACGATGAAGGGAAAATTCTGTCAGCACCTCATCTAGGTTGGAAAAATGTTACACTGGCGGATGATTTGCGAAAAATATTTAATGTTCCAGTTCGTGTTGATAATAATGCTAATGCTGCAGCCTTGGGAGAAAAACAACTTGCTAATGGATCGAGTAATTTAATATACATACAAATCGCTCGTGGTGTTGGTGCGGGAACGCTGATTTCCAATAAGATTGTTGACGGCGGAAAATTTACTGCAGGCGAAATTGGACATGTTGTTGTTGATGAAGATGGTCTCTTATGTCGTTGTGGTAAACGAGGATGTTTGGAAACGCTTATATCGATTCCGCGTTTGCAACAGCGTATTGCGGATGCTCCATCGGAAAAAGATAGGATTATTACTCAGGCTGGAACTTCTTTGGGTAAGATATTAGCCATTCCTATAGCTATGAATGGTATTGAAGATGTGGTAGTAAATGGTGATAGCAGTATTATTAACGATACTTTTATTGCTAATATGCAGTTTGCGATTAACAGCAGGATTGATAGCAAGCTATTTGGGGCTGTAAGAGTGCGATTCCCAGCTTTAAAACAAGATGCGTCATTGCTTGGAGAAAGTGTAGCTGTTATGCGAAGCGAACTTTGTTAATTACTGGCTGGTTGGCAATAATGCAAATTTAAATAATTATAAATAATAATGTAAATAGCTCCTTCGTTTATAAACATATGTTGTGATTTAGATTCATATGTTGCGTTTTACGAAGGAGCTATTTTGTTTATGTGTCTTTGTTTATGCGTCTTTATTTTTATGTATCTTGTTTTAGTCTTGCTGCTTCCAAGTATCAACGTCAATATGATGTTCTGGATTTGCTTGCCAAGCTTTCCATGCAGATTCAACTATGTCTTGCACGTTGTATTTTGCATGCCATCCCATTTCTTCGTTGATTCGCTTCGGGCTGCCAATTAGCTGAGGTGGGTCGCCAGCTCTACGATCTAGAATTGCCTCTTTAAATGGCAATTTCGTAACTTTGCGAATCTCTTCAACAATCTGGCGCACTGATGTGCCTTTTCCAGTACCAACGTTAAACGCATCGTACTTGCGCTCGTCGCGATCCAAGTATGATAATGCAGCAATGTGTGCATCTGCAAGATCGGAAACATGAATGTAGTCGCGAATGCAAGTGCCGTCTGGAGTAGGGTAGTCGCTGCCAAAAATTGCAGGCGCTTTGCCTTTCTGTAAACGTTCAAGAAGCATAGGAATAAGGTTCAGTATAGCTGGATCTTCTAGCTCAACAGGTCCGCAGCCTGCAACGTTAAAGTAGCGTAGGGCGCAGAAGCGAATGCCGTATGGTTTTTCACATGCTCGTGCCATCCATTCGCCGAAGAGCTTTGTTTGACCATATGGGTTAATTGGAAGCATTGGCACAACGTCTTCTGGAACAACCTCTACAGGAGGCTCGCCGTATGTTGCAGCACTAGACGAGAACACGAGTTTTTTTGCTCCACTTTGTCGCATAGCTTCTAAAACATTAAGCATGCCGTTTATATTCTGCTGATAGTACCAAAGAGGCTTTTCTACAGATTCCCCAACCTGCTTGCGCGCTGCAAAGTGAATAACGGAGTCAACATTTTCATCCTTCATGATTTGTGCAAGTCGCGCACCAGCGTCTGGAGAAGATATATCCATTCCATAAAGTCGCGCGCCTTCGATACGAGTTGGTTTGCCATAGCTAAGGTCATCCACTACGACGACGTTTTGCTTGGCTTGATGTAGTGCGTGAACAACGTGTGCGCCAATGTACCCGCATCCACCTGTTACAAGGACTGTCATTTTGAAGCCTTTCTTGCATGTTTTACGCAAAAGTATTGCATAAGATTTGTTATACGAACTTGGTTGTATAAGGTCGCTATATATAAGGCAAAAAATCATCATATAAAGCAAAAGCTGAAATAGAAAGATTGAAAAACATACAGATTGTGATACGCACATTTTCCATCAGTTCTGTGTTCATTTTTGCTCATATATGTTATCTTTTGTGATTTTAGTATACAACACTTGCTCGAGAATTTGTACTTTTACAGCAAATTTTTAAAAGCGTGTGTGAATCTAGTTGTGCGCGATTGTATTGTAGCGTGGTGTTGGTGGGGTGTTGGTTTGACGTCGGTTTGGCGTGGTATCGGCGTGTTGCGTGTGTGATGTGTGTGGAATGTTGATTTTTCAATGGTTTTATAGTGTTAGTGTTCTTGCTTGAGTAGTTTCCTGAGAAAAGTCTGGGAAAATTCTTTAAAAACCTTGAAACAATGTGTTTTTACGGTTTTATTAGTGTTAATCCACAAATATTATGGTGAAAATAGTTTTTATTGTGGATTAGTTTGTGTGTAACATTATTTTTTTCTGTTTGTTTTGTGTGGTTGCCTCTTGACTTTTTTAAACGGGGGGGGGGTATGTTAATAACAGCTGCTAGCTAGATGCTCTAGATGGTGGTTATCCACAATGTTTCGGAAATGTTGTTGGATTTTTAATGTTTTCTCTTCGCGTGTTTTACGTGGAGGAGAAGAAGAAAGGAAATTAAAATGATGAATAAGAAGGCTATCGCCGCTTTCGCTGCTGGCGCAACTTTGCTTGCCGGCTTCGCAATGGCAACCCCAGCAATGGCTGAAGAGACTCCAGTAGTTTACGTGAGTGTTGCTAAGGCTAAGACTGCTGCAGCTTACGAAGCTTACACTAAGGCTAAGGCTGTTTATGACGGTATGACTGTAACCCCTAAGCCAGCAGAGCCTCTGTCTGTCGTTAAAGTTTACATCAATACGACTCCAGATCCTAAGACTGGTTTAATTGCTCTTGCACATGGTGCTACAACAGATAGTGTTGTATACAAGTTGTATGTAGCGGCTCAGGATTATGTTAAGGCTTTCAATGCTAATGTTACAGAAACTAAGGCTAAGAATGCTAAGGCTGCTGAGGTTCAGGATCTTTTGAATAAGTATCTTGCTGCTAAGGCTGCTGAAGCTAATGCTGTTGCAGATCCAGTAGAGCCAACTTTGGCGGAGAAGCAGAAGAAGGCTATTGCTGATGTTTATACTGCTAAGCAGAAGGTTGATCAAACTAAGAATGATTTCGCTCATACTCATGAGACTTTTGTTGATGCTGCTAAGAAGTTGAAGGCTGCTAAGGCTGAGCTTGCGGAAGCTCAGGCTAAGTTGGATGCTGCTTTGGCTGCTGTGGAAGATTTCAAGGCTTCTGGTGTTAAGGATGATGCAAAGCTTGAGCGTCTTGTGACTGCTTACAATCGTGCTGTGGCTCATGTGAAGCGAGTTAATGATATTGTTCTTGCTGCCAAGAGCAAAGCTTACGGAGAAGCTCAGGAAGCTAACGATAAGGCTCAGGGTGCTTATAATAAGGCTGTTGAGGCTTACAAGGCTGCTTATAATCATGCTGTTGAGTTGAATGTGAATCCTGATCTTCTTCCAAAGATCACGCTTGTAGATCCAGCTTCTGATGCTTTCCCAGAGCTTTCTGAGGCTAAGAAGATTTATGATGATGCTTTGAGTGGTAAGTTTGGTGCTGCTGCTCAGAAGGCTGTTCAGAAGGCTGAAGCTAAGGCTAAGGCTGAGGCTGGTAAGAATGCTCCAGCTGCTGCTGCAAATGGTGCTGCTGCTCCAGCCGCTGCTGGTAAGGCTGCTGCTAAGGGTGAGCTTGCTAAGGGTGGCAATGGTCATGGTAAGGCTGGCGAGAAGCTTGGTAATGCTGGTGTTGGTGTTGCTTTGACTGCTTTGGCTGCTTCTATGCTTGCTGGTATGGGTGCTGCTGTTCGCAAGATGCGTCACTAAACTAAAAGCACGTTAAGTGTTATCGGTGAGCGTGCTGCGTATTTTTCAGTGCGCTCACTTCTATGATTTTGCTCTCAGCTGTGGTAGTTTTCTTTGATTTCTGTCGCAAGTTTTCTTACAGGATTGCATTACTGGTTTTTACTGTTTTGCTTAATTTCCTTTTTTCGCAGTGGATTCTGGTGATGCTGGTTTTGTGAGTTGACTGTTGAGGGTAATTAGCAGTGCTGTTTTTGCTAGGGACAGTAATAGTGCTGTGATTATTAAGGGCTTGGAGATAGATGCTACTAGGGGCGTCAACTCTCCGAGCCTTTTTGTTTTCTTTAAATCTTTTATTTTCAATTATTGAGCAATTTAATATTTTTGTACGTGTTGTGAGAGTTTAAAAATTTTGTAAAGAATTTGCACCAAAATTGGTGCCTAAATGTTTTTTGTTATATGCTTATATCATAAATAAAGCTTAAATCTTAATTTTGAATTAATTGTTATTGCAGATTTTTTATAAAAGGGCGTATATATGGTTTCTGTGAATATTCGAGCACTACGTCGCTCAAAAAAATTAACTCAACAAGAGTTAGCTGAAGCATTAGGAGTATCTCGTAATAGCATTGTGCGATACGAAAATGGTACAAGTGCTATTTCAACTAGGTTAATAGATAAGATTTGTAATAAATTCAAGGTTTCTCTTTTTGATATCGTACATGAAAAAGAATTATCTGCATCTGATAAATACGATTTGAATATGAAGATTGAAGTTTTAAAGGAGCGTGGCGCACTTTTACTGGCTCGTTTATATAAATACGAGGATAGTATGAATATACAATTTGATGATTCTTCTAATGCATGGATTGCAATTAGTGATGATTTATCAGATGTAATTAATACAAAGATTTATACATCTACAAATTTTGAAGATATAAATCGTTATATCGGATATTTAGATGGCATAGAACGCTTGCTTGAATACGTAAGTTGCAATAAAAATAGTTAACAATCGTATAGAAAAAATATGGGTAAGTGTGATTTTGCTATGGTTATAGAAGATTTTAGCGAAGAGTATTTTACTCACTGTTTGTTAAGAAATTTACGTTCTTTACAAATGTATAAGCATGCAGATTTGCATCCTAAGGCGGTTTTACTGGGTGGACAAAGTGGTGCTGGCAAAACGACCATTCATGTAATAAAACAAAAAGAATTTAACGGTAACATAATAATCCTTGATGCTGATAGCTATAGGACTCAACACCCTCATTATTGCGAGTTGCTTGATAAATACGGTAAAGAAAGTGTTAAATATACGAGTGCTTTTTCCGCAAAAATGGTGAGAAGCCTAATTGATGAGTTAAGTTCTAAAAAATATAATCTCATAATTGAAGGTACTTTGCGCAGTGTTGAAGTTCCTAGCAGTACTGCGAAAATGTTGATAGATCGTGGTTACCGTGTTTCTCTTGCTGTCATCGCAACAAAACCTGAATTGTCATGGATCAGTACGCTGATTCGCTACAGGGAAATGTATTTGGAAGATCCTAAAAGTGCTAGGGCAACTCCTAAGGATCATCACGACAATATTGTGAATAATATAGTAGATAACTTGTTGAAATTAGAAAAATCGAAAATATTTGACAGGATTCAGATTTACAAGCGAGACGAAAAATGTATATATGATTCTGATTCGTATAAAAATAGTCCAAATATTACAGCAGCTAGTGTTCTTAAGGAAGTACTTTTTGGCAAGAAAACTATTGATGAGCAGAAGTTGATTTGTCACGCTAAGGATAGGTTGAAGGAATTAGACAAGTTGATAGATAAAAATTTGTAGTATTTGCAGAAGCTTGCATTAGTGTGGTTGATTTGCGCTAGTGGTTATTTTGTAGTGTTTTTGTTTTATTGTGCGCTTGTGCGTAATTGGGTTGAATTTTGCGTAAGATGTGTTACGTTGTTTGCGCGGATTAGCCGCGCTCACGTCTTCGCCGCACGTAAAGTCCACTGGACTTTACGTTTAAGCGGCTCAGCGCTCCGAATTGCCTTCGCGCGCTACGCTTTAAGCGCGAAGTTGTAGATTCGCCCGATATTGTTTATTTTTGCCTGTGTTTGTGTATTTTTGCCCGCATTTGTTTCTATTTTGCTCAAAAAGGGAACAAACGCGGGAATCTAGTTGTGTGTGGGATTGCCTTGTAGCATGGCATTTCGTTTGATGTTGGCTTGACGTCGGTTTGGCGTGGTGTCGGCGTGTTGCGTGTGTGATGTGTGTGGAATGTTGATTTTTCAATGGTTTTATAGTGTTAGTGTTCTTGCTTGAGTAGTTTCCTGAGAAAAGTCTGGGAAAATTCTTTAAAAACCTTGAAACAATGTGTTTTTACGGTTTTATTAGTGTTAATCCACAAATATTATGGTGAAAATAGTTTTTATTGTGGATTAGTTTGTGTGTAACATTATTTTTTTCTGTTTGTTTTGTGTGGTTGCCTCTTGACTTTTTTAAACGGGGGGGGGGTATGTTAATAAGCAAACGCTAGCTGCTCCTAGTTTTGGCTGGTGTTTAAACCACTATTCACGTGTTGTGGATTGTGGAGCAAATTTTTCTCTGCGCCCCTAACGCAGAGGAGAAGAAGAAAGGAAATTAAAATGATGAATAAGAAGGCTATCGCTGCTTTCGCTGCTGGCGCTACTTTGCTTGCCGGCTTCGCAATGGCAACCCCAGCAATGGCTGCTACAACCTGCCCAGTGCCTGCACCACTCAAGAGTGCTGCTAAGACTGCTGCTGATGCTGCTTACACTGCTTACCATAATGCTCAGGTTGTTCTTGAAGGTATGACAGTTTCTCCAGCTCCTGCAAAGGATTCTGAGGCTGAACATTATACTGTTAAAGTTTTGGCTACTGGCTTGTTGAAGAATAATGCTGATTCATCTGAAGTCTCACATGATTTGTATGAGAGGGTTCAGAAGTATGTGGATGCTTACAATGCTCATTTAACTTCCAAGGCTGCTTATGATGATCAGAATACTAAGGTTGAGAACCTTAAGGCTGAGTGGATTAAGGCTAAGGATATTCTTGAGAATTGCGCTAAGCCAGATCCAACTAAGGATGAGCTTAATCGTGCTGAGATTAAGAAGGTTTACGACGCTAAGCAGGCTAAGGATAATAAGGAAGATATCCTTAATAAGAAGCAGAAGGCTTTCGATGATGCTTTCAAGGCTTTGAATGCTGCTACTGCTGAGGCTAAAGCTCGTCAAGCTGCTGTTGATGCTGCGCAAGCTGCTATCGATAAGTTTGAGGCTTCTGGCGTGACGGATTCTGCTACTCTCCAGAAGTTAAACGATGCTCTTAAGCGTGCTCAGGCTCATCGTGATCGTGCCTTTAAAGCCCTTGGAGATGCTCAGAAGGCTTACGATGATGCTTTGAAGGATGTTAAGAAGGCTGTTTCTGATTACAATGATGCTTTAGCTTATTACAAGGCTGTTTACAATGAGGCTGTTGCTATGGGTATTAACCCAGATGATTTGCCACCAGTTGTGACTGATGATCCTTTGGATCCAAAGTTCCCAACCGTTCCAGATGCTCGTGATCTTTACTCTAAGGCTTTGAGTGGTAAGTTTGGTAAGGATGTTCAGCAGGCGGCTCAGAAGGCTGAGGCTGGTAAGAATGCTCCAGCCGCTGCTGGCGCTCAGGGTGCTGCTGGTGCAGCTGGCGCTGCCGCTGGTAAGGCTGGTGCCGCTGCTGCTAAGGGTGAGCTTGCTACCAAGGGTGGCAATAGCCATGGTAAGGCTGGCGAGAAGCTTGGTAATGCTGGTGTTGGTGTTGCTTTGACTGCTTTGGCTGCTTCTATGCTTGCTGGTATGGGTGCTGCTGTTCGCAAGATGCGTCACTAAGTTAAAAGGCTTGCGTTGAGCGTGTGATACGCATGTTGTTTTTCTTCACGTGTATCACAAGCTTTCAAATAGTGGCTTGGGTTTCGTGTGGTTTGCCGAAAATTTCCTTTTCTTACCATATGGAGTTTGGGTTGCTGTTTGATTGTGCTTGATGCTTGTTGCTGGTTGGTGGTTTCCTGCTAGGGACGGGATTCTTCCTTCTGGTTTTAAGGGTTTGTTAGATTACTTCTAACAAACCCTTTTTATGTTTTGTGTGTTTTATGTAGTATTTTTGCTTCTTTTATCCCGCATTTGTTTCTATTTTGCTCAAATGGTAAACAAACTTGGGAAAATATTCCTTTAGGATGAACGTAAATTAGGTCAAATCTGGTATAAAGTGCGCAATAGTTCGCGTATATTATGAAACGCTTATTGTAATCAATGTTTTTGCTTATAGTCGAAAGCGCATCAATCTTTTAATATCTGATTTGGATCAAATATTAATAAGTACAGTGTCTCTATTCTCAAATGTACGGCTATGCTTAGAATTGATTTCTAAACTGTTTGCCACCGAAAACCAGTTACTTTGTACAACACATGTACTTATACATATAGCAGAAAATATGCACATGCACTTTTTATTAAAATTGATTATCTTCATTGATTATCCTAATTATGTAAAAACATTTAGCTATAAATATTTAGCCCTTTACTGATCCAGCTAAAAGACCAGAAACTATCCACTTCTGGCAGAAGCAGAAGAAAATAAACACTGGAATCAAAGCTAATACAGTCGTTGCCATGAACAAAGGCCAGTTTGTTGTAAATTGTTGTACAGCATTGTAAACCTGTAAGACAACAGTCTGTTTGTCTGTTGATGATAAGAACACGCTTGGTAAAAGAAAGTCATTCCAAGTGCCCATTGTTTGGAAAACAACTACGGCTACAATAATTGGACGTATAAGAGGCAGAACTATAGTCCAATATATTCGGAATGGTCCTGCGCCATCAATTTTTGCTGCTTCAAATAATTCTTGTGGAAGAGCTTTCATATAGCCAACAATAAGAAAATAGCAAAAGACGCAGCTACCCATATATAGCGCTACAAGACCTGTAAGAGTATCTGTTAAACCTATTGAAGATTCCATGCGGTATAAAGGCAATAAAGTCGCTTGTACTGGTATTGCAAATGTAATCATTAGGATTGACCCAATAATCATAGTAAAAAGAGATTTTTTCTGTACTACACCATAAGCTGCAAGTGATCCGATTAATACTTGCAAAATAACAGCAACAGTAGTCACAATAATTGTGTTTATAAATGCTTGAATGATTGTTCCATCTGCAAACGCATCTATGTAATTATTCCATAACCATTGTGTTGGTAGTTGCAATGGGTGTTTAATCATGTCGATAGGTGTTTTGAATGAACTAATTACAACGTAGTACAGGGGGACAGCGCATATTAGAGCAATTGTCCAAACAACTATAGTTCGAACTGTTTGAGATACGATTTTGTGACGCTTATTCATTATTGGAATCTCCTTGCAACTGTGCTTGATACCTTCATTTGGATTGCAATAACAATTACGCAAGCAATCGTGAATAATGTAGATAATGCTGATGCTAAACCAACGTCAGATTGTCCCATGCCGCGCATAATTATCGCTTGAGTTATGGTATTTGTGGAATGACCAGGACCTCCAGCGGTCAATGTGTATGGTAAGTCGTATATTTTCAAAGCAGTTGTCATCAATAAAAATGTTGAAACAACCATTCCTGGAATTAACTGTGGCAAAGTTATATGAACGAATCGCTGTAAACCATTCGCACCATCTACTCTTGCTTGTTCATAGAGATCTGCTGGAATTGCCTGAAGCCATGCGATGTATAAAGTAGCATGCCATCCAACTTGCATCCATACTGCTACGAACATTACGCAAAAACGTGCCCAGTTATCTTGAGAAAGCCATTGAATAGAAGGTAAGCCAAATGTGTGTAAAATTTGATTGGCGACTCCAGAATCTAAAGGAGAAAAAATGTATTGCCAAATTAGACCAATTACCGCTTGTGCTGGTACTCCTAGGAAGAAGAATAATGATCGCAAAAAACTCTTACCAATCATTGCTTGATTTAAAACAACGGCTAGAGGAATTGCCAGACATGTAACTACGATGGTAACGATGAATGAATACATCAATGTAAAAATTAATGCTGAAAGTAATGATGTGTCAGAAAAGACTTGTTGATACTTTTGCAAGCCGATGAAGTGAAAATTTAAATCATAGCCATTGAAATCAGTAAATGAGTAAAAAATTGATTGCATTAAAGGAATTAAAGTTAACACAATAAAAATAACCACTATTGGCAATAGGAACCAAAATGAAGTTAAATTATCTTTAAAGGCAGCTGAAGATACAGAAAACTTACGTCTTATTTGCTCAGAATTGCTGTTATTGTTTGGTGAACACCTCATAGTAATGCCCCCTCTATGATCTACAAATCTGCTATTGCTAACAGGATTACAGATGCAAATTACTCTCGTCAATGAAAACGGGTTGCACTCTGTAACAGATTTTACTGATTTAAAATTTCAGAGTGCAACCCATTCTGCTTATACTATTTCATCGAATTCCATTTATCGTCTAACAACTTAGTGAATTCTTTTGGAGTGATTTTTCCTTGAACTAGCTCTTGTTGACGAGATGCCATCTCTGTCATCATTGCGCTAGGAGACTTGGAGAAGTTCACCCAGTAGAATTTGTTATTTTGGAAATAATCTTTAATAACTCCGGCAAGTTCAGCAGGAGGATCTGCGCGATACTTATCAGATAATGACAAAGTTCCAGCATTCGTTGTGAACGTCTTAAGACCATCCTTGCTGTTCAAATATGCTAAGAATGTTTTTGCTGCTTCTTGCTGAGCTTTAGATGCTTTAGCTGCAATAGCGAATCCTTGGTCAGGACCACCATTAATCCACTGCTCTCCCTTCTGATAAGAAGGCATAGGAGCAACACCAAAATTAATTCCAGAGGCCTTAACATCTGCCAAATCCCAAGGACCAGAACGCATAACTGCAAGATTTCCAGTGACAAATTCTTGCTTTACCTGATCTGCTGTTAAGCCAATGCTCTTATGAGGAATGACTTTTGCGTCTATAGCTTTAGCCCATTCGCTCAATGCTGGAGTCCACTCTTTACTAAATGTTGAAGATCCGTTCCAGATTACTTCGTCTTGCTTATCATTTTTGTCAGAAGCATATTTACTTGCCAATAATGCCTCGAATGTGCCAGATGGTTGAGTGTTAAAATCTTCCAAGAAAGCGACTTTACCAGAATCATTAATCTTCTTGCCCATCGTAATAAAGTCGTCCCATGTCTTAGGGAATTCAGTGTATCCAGCTTGCTTCAAAATATCTTTGTTGTAAAACATTGCACCAACCCAAGCAGAAACTGGCATGCCATATGTTTTACCGTTATGTTGGAATAGCTTGAAGTTTGATTCATCAATTCCAGAGAAGAATTTTGATCCTGAAATATCCAGAGCTTGACCAGATTGCATTATGTCAGTGCGGTTATCCATTGTTAAATTGAAAATCGTCGGAGGAGTGCCGCCAGCTAGTCGAGTTTGCAGAGTTTGGATGTATTGCGTTGAATTTTGACCATATTGCGCATCAATCTTAATATTTGGATGTGCTTTTTGAAATGCTGAAATTACATTGCCTATCTGATTTTTCTTGAAGTAAGAATAAAACGAAATAGATACTTTTCCAGCAGAATTTCCATTGCCACATGCGCCCAATGGTAATAGCACTGTGGCGAGTGTCGCCAGTGCCACCGCCGTGCGCTTTAAATTTCGAAACCCACACCTCATTGTGATTTCCTTTCTTTGTGATAGCAAATTTTTTACCATCTTTTCAATACGTATTAGTACTGATAGGTACAGTATGGCACATATCTTATAAAAATGCAACTTAAATATAGTTATATGTGTTTTTAAAAAGATATATAACAAGCTTGAAAATAGTGATTTATTAAGGGATTTCGTTATTAATAATCAAGATGAATTTGTATGTATAAAGAATATTTTATATATATTAGACAATATCCATTATTAATATTATAGTAATAATACGTATTAGTAATAATTGAATGTATACAGATAATATTTTTTTAGGATGCAAGATGAACGTGGAAATTAGTCGCACAACGGATGTGCTAAATACAGCAGAGACAACAAAAACAAATGTAGTTTCAAACATGGCTTCAAACATAGCTGATAAATTTGTAACCACAATTAAACTGCTCGAAGGTGAGCGCTGGTGGGGTGGAACAGTAATTGATGGAATATATGAGCCGTTTGGAAAACAACTATTTACAAGAGATTTGTCTGAATGGACTCAAAAACTAAGAGAAGTTCCTGAAGCTTCAAATCAATCTTCTCCACTATTAATATCTACGTGTGGACGATATGTATGGTGCAAAGAACCTTTCAAATTTACATTTGAAGATAGAACTTTATCGATAAAACACTCTTCTTCATTAACTTTTAACAAAGTCGGGGATAAACTATCTGATGCTTATAAGTATGCTTGCAATAAATATTTTCCACCAAGCGATAGAAGTATACCTGCAGATCTTATTGATAAGCCGCAATATAATACTTGGATCGAAATGCCTTATGCTCCAACACAAGATAAAGTAGAAAATTATGCGCGTCAGATTCTTGAATCAGGAATGCCATCTGGAATCATTATGATTGATGACAAATGGTCACCTGATTATGGTGATTGGACATTTGATATTTCGCGTTTTCCAAAACCTCGTAAAATGATTGACTCATTGCACGAACAAGGCTTTCGTATAATGCTTTGGCTCGTGCCTTTCATTAGTCCTGATTCTGAAAATTTCCGTTATTTGGAAAAAGAAAATCTTTTATTGAGAAATGTAAATGGGGAAACAGCAATACGACGATGGTGGAACGGATTGAGTGCTGTTCTTGATTTGTCGCATCCAAAAGCAATCTCTTGGTTAGAAGAGAAGCTTGATGCTCTTAGACAAATAGGTGTTGATGGGTTTAAATTCGATGGTGGTGATTTTTATGAGTGTCATAACGATGACATTTCATACGAATCAATGACGTCTGCAGAATTTTGTGAGCGATGGGCGAAATTCGGGTTGCGCTACTCTTACAACGAGTTTAGAGCATGTTGGAAAATGGGTGGTCAGCCTTTAGCGCAGCGCTTACGAGATAAGCCACAATCGTGGGGGGTTGAAGGTCTACAATCGCTTATTCCAGAAATAATAGCTCAAGGTCTTATTGGTCACGCATTCACATGTCCAGATATGATTGGTGGAGGCGAAATTGAATCTATGCAAAATGCTAATAGTATAGATCAAGATTTCTTTATTCGGTATGCACAGATTGCAGCATTATGTCCTATGATGCAATTCTCTACTTTACCTCACCGTGTTTTAGATAAAGAGCATATGAAAGCTCTAATTTGTGCTATAAGAACAAGAGAAGCATATTTGCCGACGATACAAAAGTTTGCATTAAATGCTGCTAATACTGGTGAGCCAATAGTACGACCAATGTCTTACCACTACGATCATTGTGAAGATATAATTGATCAATTCTTACTTGGAGACAGAATTATAGTGGCTCCAGCTCTTAATAAATATCAAAAACAGCGTTCTGTTTATATTCCTGATGGAAGTTGGGAAAGTGATGATAAAATTATTTTTAATGGACCAACTACTATCATTGTTGATACGCCGTTGGATCGAATTCCAATATTCACAAAAAAAATGTAGAGTATATTTTGTATATAGTATATATTCTGTATATTTTGGGATTGATGGCAAGTAGTACAAAGGTTGTAATTGCTTAGCGATAGGTTGTAATGCAATGAGAATTTCACAAGACGGTTTTGCCTACAAAGCTCCTACAAGTAAAGATGTAGCGACTTTAGCCGGAGTTTCGCAAACAACTGTTTCGTTTGTTATTAATGATAAAAACGGGATTGCTCCTGAAACACGTAACCGTGTACTCAATGCAATGCGCACACTTAACTATCATCCTAACGCTGGCGCTCGCATTCTTCGAACATCTAAGACGAACATTATTGCACTATTTGCAGAGATGCGTAGCAATAAAGATGCAAATGAAACTACTCCTTACATAGATACCATAGTTCGTTATGCTGAAGAACATGGATATGATGTTATTCTTAACACAACTGCACATGATTCAAAGAGTATACAAAGATTAGCTAATAAGACACTTTGTGATGCTTTTATCCTTATGGATATTGAGACTAATGATCCTCGTATACCAGTAGTTTGCCAATTGACTCAGCCAACAGTGCTAATTGGAAGACCTAGAAATGCTCAGGGCTTGGATGTCGTAGATTTAGATGCTCGTATTGCAGGACGTATGGCAGTTGATGAACTATATGAGACAAATCATCATCATATTGCTGTAATAGGGGAGCCTGTGAGTAACCCGTACTCTATAGACTTTGAAGAGCCTGAAAACATGTTCTTTATTCACGAGTTCCATATGGCTATACGTCAAGAATGTGAAAAGCTTAATATTCCGTATTCTATAGTCCCAAGAAAATCTCCAGACTGGACAGGTTTTGTTGAATGCGCTGACAGATTATTGAAGTACAAAGATGATAGGCTTGGTATTATTGTTCGTCAGCCTAGTGTAGCTCAGTGGTTGTTATGGTATTTGAAAGAACGAAATATTCAGCCTGGGAAAGATTTATCGGTTATTGTGCATTGTTCTGATGATTATGCAGAGAGTTTCCCAACGCCTATTACTAATATTTCAACTGTTCCAAGAAAAGTTGCAAAGACTGCGATTCAACTAGTACTTCAGAGACTAGATAGTGAATCCAATCAACAGCATTCTGAATTTAAACAAAATAAGATTATTCCTAATTGCACTAATCGTGAGATACTTGTGGCTCCATCTAATATACATAGGCGAGCAACGACTGTTACATCATGGTAATACGCCTTTTAAGTATTTCATATGCAATTTGTGATATAAAAGTCTTATGTCTCTTATGCGCAAAACAAAGCACGTGCTTATGAATAAACTTAAACGCGTGATATGTTTATGTGCAGCTGCGTCGATTTCTCTATTGGCGGTAGCGTCTTTGAGTGGGTGTGAGCCTAAGAATCACGCGGTTGGGGATACGGGTAAGGCAGACGACATAGTTCACGATGGCATTGACGTAGAAGATATCAAGCTACTTATAGTTGGGTCAAAATCCGCATCTCTTGATTCCAAACTCCTTCATTTATGCGAAAAATCTGGTTTGAGTGCAGCTTATGCTTCTGTGTCTGATGTTAAGAACGCTAATGAGGCTGCAAGTGATGCGATTAAGTCTGCTTCCGAGCAGCCTGTTTCTATGATATTGATTAACAGCATCAATATTGATGCTTCAGATTCTACAGATTTAGGTGTTAAAAGCAATGCTGGTGGAGCACATGTAGATTTAAAGGCTCGTGAATCTTGGATTGATGCGCTTAAATATGCTCGTTTTGCTGGAATACCAGTAGCTCTTGTGAATCCTAAAAATCCTCCGAAGGATTCAACTTTGTATGCTGCAAAATTGTATATTTTCAAGGATTTAGACAATCAAGCTTTGTTTGAGTTTAATAGGGATAATAGGTCGAATGTAGATAAATTGGGAAAAATTCAACATTCATCTCTTCTAAAAATCGTTCAATCGTTAATAGATAATACGCCTCACAGCAGGGATGTGATTATAAATGACAAGAACTAGCGTAATTAAGAAAGATTTGCCAGAGACTTCGCGGAGGCTGCAGATGCGTGATTTGGATAATTTGCGTGACATAAGTGACATGTCTGATTTGCCTGATTTGCCAGAAGTTAACGAATCTGGTTTAAATGCAGATGAAGTTTCTTATGCTGTGGAAAATGGCGACGTTAACATTACGACTAATCGAACATCTAGGTCTGTGCTTTCTATTGTGCGTGCAAACGTGTTTACACTTTTTAACGCAATTATCTTTGTAGCAATGGTGGTTGTTCTCGCTACTGGATCTTGGAAAGATGCCGTTTTTGGTTTTGTTATTTTGATTAACACTGGTATTGGCGTTGTTACTGAGTTGCGTGCAAAACACACGCTTGATAGGCTTTCGATTCTTGTGGCTTCGCGATCGATTGTGCGACGGGGCGGCAAGAACGTTTTTATAAACCATTGCGATATTGTGCTTGGTGATTTGTTATGGGTTCGTGCTGGAGACCAGGTTCCTGCAGATGTGCAAGTGCTTGAATCTTGGGGTTTGGAGATGGATGAGTCAATGCTTACGGGCGAATCTGCAACTGTACGTAAAGCTGCAGAGGATCGCGTATATTCTGGCTCTACCGCTGTTTCTGGTGTTGCTTTGACTCGTGTTACGGCTGTGGGTGGCAACAGTTATGCTGCTAAATTGGCTGCTCAAGCAAAGGTTTACACTAAAACAATTTCGGATTTGAGCCGCGGAATTAACACGATTTTAAAGTGGATGACGATTGTTGTTGTGCCTCTTTGCGTCTTGCTTGTATGGTCTCAGATTAGTAAGGTTGGTGGTTTTGCGCTTGCGTGGCAAACTGGCCATTGGCGTAGTGCTGTGGTTTCTGCTGTCGCTGGTGTTGTTGGCATGATTCCAGAAGGTCTTGTGCTTTTAACTTCGCTTAATTTTGCTGTTGCTGCTATGCGCCTCGCTCGAAAGAAGACTCTGATACAAGAGTTAGAATCTGTGGAAACTTTGGCGCGAGTGGATTGTTTGAATTTGGATAAAACTGGCACTATTACGGATGGTGGAATCGCATTCGTAGGCGTGGATTTGCTTGATGACAATTTAAGTGATGTTGCAAAGCAGAGCAGCGCGGATGCTTTCGACTTGAATGATGGTTTGCGCGGTTTTGTAAATCAAGCTTTATTTGATTTGTCTAATGAAGAAAATCCAAATGCTACTGGTATAGCAATTATGGAAGGTCTTGGTAGTAAAGATACTTTTAGCAAAGGTCTTAATGATAAAAACGTTGAAAATCAGGGTGTTTCTTCTGGTTGCGTAATAAATAATCGTCTTCCGTTCTCGTCTTCTAGAAAATGGAGTGCTATTAATTACAAGCATAAAGATGGTAGTTTTGAAACTTGGTACATGGGTGCTCCAGAAGTTTTGGTTAGTGCGATTCGTGAGTTTCGTGATTGTTCTGACGGCAATTCTGATTCTAACTATTCTAATATGCGCTCGCATGAGCAGTTTGATCGTATTTTGCATCGCGTAAATGAATATGCTCAAAAAGGTGAGCGTGTGCTTCTCCTTGCTTTAGATGACAGCGATTCATGTGATTCTACTTTTTCTGATTCTCCTACTATTTCTTCTAATGCACGTCCTGTTGCCTTGGTTCGCTGTTCGGAGAAAATTCGTTCGGATGCTAGACAAACGCTCGCATGGTTTAGGCAGCAGGGAGTTAGATGCCGTGTTATTTCTGGCGATAATCCTATAACAGTTGCTGCAGTGGCTGAAAAAGTTGGATTAACTGGCGATTCTAAGCCTATTGCTATGGATGCTAGGAATCTTCCTAAAGATGTTAATCAGCTTTCTCAGGTGCTCGAGAATGTTGATGTTCTTGGTCGTGTTTTGCCAGATCAAAAGAAGGCGATTGTTCAGGCTCTGCATGCTAAGGGTCATGTTGTTGCTATGACTGGCGATGGTGTTAACGATACTCTTGCGCTTAAAGAAGCGGATTTGGGTGTAGCTATGGGGAATGCTGCTCCTGCAGCTAAGGCTGTGGCTCAAGTTGTGCTTGTTGATTCGCGTTTTTCGCATCTTCCAGACGTGGTTGCTAGGGGTCGTCAGGTTATGGCAAATATGGAGCGTGTTGCAGGATTGTTCCTTGTTAAAACTGTGTATTCTGCACTTATTTCGGCTGGTGTTGTTCTTCTTGGTCTTCACTTCCCGTATTTGCCTCGTCACATAACTTATATTGGCTCGTTAACAATTGGTATTCCAGCGTTTTTGCTGGCTTTGGCTCCTAATTCAAGACGTTATATTCCAGGGTTTTTGCATCGTGTTGTGCGTTTTGCGCTTCCTAATGGTGTGGCTGTTGCTATATCTGTGTTGGTTACGGCTGTTTTTGCTCCTATGATGTTGGCGCGTGGTTTAGATGCTTCTGGTGTGAGTGCTTCCAAGCTTATTGTTGGTGCAGCCAAGTCTTTGGGTGTGACTCGTAGTATTTGTGCGGTTGTTGTTTTTGCGCTTGGTGTAGTGGTTTTAGCTACTGTTTCTAAACCTATTTTTTCTTGGCGTGGAATAATGGTGTTGTGCTTTGCGCTGGCTGGTGTTGTGGGCGCGTTTATACCGTTTGTCGCTCATTTCTTTGATTTGCACATTCCAACTAATGGAAACGATATGTTTGTTATGATTTGTGCAGTAATGTTTGCCCTTGTTGTGTGGATGCTTTTACACTTATTTAGCAGACTAATCGTAAGTTGGTTAGATAACAGTCATTCTTCTGATATTTCTGCTGCAGATATTTCTATGGATGAAGATGCTGATTAGCTTTTATTAACTTTTATCAACTTTTATCAACTTTAGTTGGTTTTTGGGCTTTGTGTGCATTTTATTTTTATGTTGTATGCAACGTATATCGAATCGCTGCGTGTCGTGCCTTTGAAATTATGCTTACAATGTATATGTGTTCAGTATTTTAGAAATGTTTTCGATTGGTGTAGGACCTAGTTCTTCTCACACTGTTGGTCCTATGCGCGCTGCGAACGCTTTTGTTACCTCGCTGAAGGAAAGCGGAAAGCTTAATAGTGTTGCGCGAGTTCATGTTACATTGTACGGTTCTTTGTCTCTTACAGGTTTGGGTCATGGCACGGATCGTGCTTCTGTTGCTGGCTTGGAGGGTAATTTACCTGACGATGTTGATACAGAACACATGATGACTATTCGTGAATATTGTAAGAAAACTGGTACTTTGACTCTTGCTCATAGTCATACTATTGAATTTGATTACGATTCAGACGTGATTTTTGAAAAGTGGAAGCGCATGGTTGCACACCCTAATGGCATGAGGTTTGTGGCTTTCGATTCTCAAGGTGATACTGTTGACGAGCAAGTTTGGTATTCAATTGGGGGTGGTTTTATTCGCAAAGGTAACGCGAATGATGCAATGGTTGGGTTGCATGATCGCGTTTTAGATGATGCGAATAATGTTGATGATTCTAAGTCTGACTCGACAAATGATTCTGTAAATAGCGATTCTACGGCGGCTGGCGATTCTTCCGTAAATTCTTCCAATGATTCAACTGTTCCTTATCCTTTCTCGACTTGTAAAGAGCTTATTTCAATTTGCAAAAAAGAGCATAAGAATATAAGTGATATTGTTTGGCAAAATGAGCTTGCTTTGCATGAGGGAGATGCGCATTACGTTCGCTCCTATTTGCTACATGTGTGGAAGGTTATGAGCAAGTGTGTGGAAAATGGTTGTAATTCTAAACAGGAGATTCTCCCTGGAGGACTTGATGTTCCTAGGCGTGCTCCCAATATGTATGCGCGTCTTGCCGCTAATTCAGATATGCTTCGTCAGAATCATCGCAGGTCTGATTCAGTTTTAGAAAGCTCCGATTCTGCGTGGGTTAATCTTTTTGCACTTGCTGTTAGTGAGGAGAATGCTGGTGGTGGTCGTATTGTTACGGCTCCTACTAATGGTTCTGCCGGAATTATTCCAGCTGTTTTACAATATTATTGGCGGTTTGTAGATAGTGCTAGTGAAGATGGAATTGTAAGATTCCTTCTTGCTTCTGGCGCTGTTGGATACCTGTTTAAACGTAATGCTTCGATTTCTGGTGCAGAAGTTGGATGCCAGGGAGAAGTTGGTTCTGCGTGTTCTATGGCTGCTGCTGGATTATGTGAGGTGCTTGGCGGCACTCCTGAACAGGTTGAAAATGCTGCGGAAATTGGTATTGAGCATCATCTTGGTTTGACTTGTGATCCTGTTGGCGGTTTGGTACAGATTCCTTGCATTGAGCGCAATGCTATGGCTGCTAATACGGCGATTAATGCTGTAAGAATTGCTCTGCTAGGTGATGGTTCGCATATTGTTAGCCTTGATAATGCGATTAAAACAATGAAGGAAACTGGTCAAGATATGATGTCTAAGTACAGGGAAACATCTAAAGGTGGACTCGCCGTAAACGTTGTTGAATGTTAGATTGAATTTTAGATTGAATCCTAAATTAAATTTTGGATTAGATTAGGATTTAACTTAGGATTTAACTTTATATTATTGGCATAGGTAGCGGTTGAGTGCTAATCTAAATCACGCTATAAGATTACAGAACTGTTATAATGTTCGAATATAATGTTCGAAGTTTTTGGATAATGCTATTAAACATTAGTTGATTTTTGCAAATGTTTTAAGCATTTACATATGGCTGTAAGGGATTGGAAAAGGTTATAAAGGAGGGCAATATGGCACAGGATATGCCAGAAGTAGTTGCGGAATTTGGTACTACGCCAACGGTGACGTTCCCAGCGTCTGAGCCGCCAGCGGGGCTTAAGGTTGTTGAGTTAGTAGAAGGTAATGGTCCTTTAGTTCGCGCTGGAGATACTGTGACTGTTAATTATCATGGTGTTGTTTGGGGCGCGGATAAGCCGTTTGATTCTAGCTTTGATCGTCATAGGCCAGCAAGTTTTGGCATTGGTGTTGGTCAGGTGATTCAGGGGTGGGATCGTACTGTTCCAGGTCATAATGTTGGCTCTAGGCTTCTTGTTTCTATTCCGCCTGAGTATGGTTATGGTTCTCGTGGAGTTCCTCAGGCTGGAATTGGTGGTTCAGACACTCTTGTGTTTGTGATCGATATTATTTCTACGCGATGAATATTGCGTGTGATTGATTTTTAATTTGCTGTTTTATTCTTTGTTCTTTATTAAGGAGATTACAAAATGGCTGAAGAAAAAACGATTTTGTTGACTAAGGAAGCTTACGATAAGCTCAAGGAAGAATTGGCTCATCGCGAAGGCGAGTATCGTGATGAAATTACTGAACGTATTGCTGCTGCACGAGCTGAGGGTGATTTGTCTGAAAATGGCGGTTATCAGGCTGCTCGTGAGGAGCAGGGCAAGAATGAGGGTCGTATTAACGAGCTTATTGTTAAGCTTCGTAATGCTAAGATTCTCGAGGCTCCAGAAGCTGGCAGTGTTGGAAATGGTTCTCTTGTAACTTTGGAGCTTGCTGGCCGAGAAATGACTTATGTACTTGGATCTCGCGATATTGCTGTTGCTACAGATTACGATGTTATTAGTCCAGAATCTCCAATTGGTGCTGCAATAATGGGTGCTAAAGCAGGTGATACTGTTAGCTATTCTGCTCCAAATGGTCGTGAGATTTCTGTAACTATCAAGGATTCTCATCCTCTTGCATAATAAATTTTATGTGACAGGAAAGTTCATTTTTTAATCGCTGTGATTTTAAAGCTCTTATAGCTGCTAATCACAGCGATTTTTTTTTATTGTTTGTTTTACATATTGAGAGAGTATTTGTAATGTTTTGCGTTTGCTAGAAATTTAGTTCTAGTTCTGCTTAAAACGTTAAATTTTTCTTAAGATAGTAACAACTTTACCCATTATTTTTGCATGTGATCCATCAATAGGTGAATACGCTGGATTGTGTGGCATAAGCCAGACGTGACCATTGTCTTTTCTAAACGTTTTTACAGTAGCCTCATTATCTAGCAGTGCGGCAACTATATCTCCATTTGTTGCTTCATTTTGTTCTCGTACAACAACGTAATCTCCATCGCAGATTGCTGCATCGATCATTGAATCTCCATGCACTTCTAGCATAAATAGATTTCCGCTTCCAGTAAGTCTTTCTGGCAATCTCATAACATCTTCAACGTGTTGCTCTGCTGTTATAGGTGTTCCAGCTGCAATTCTCCCAACAAGTGGTACATCGTGTGAGTGAATCAATGAGTCGTTGTTGTATATGCTCACGTCTACTGCTGATTTTGTAATCAGTGTATGAGCTTTCTCCTTATTTTTCTTTAAGAAATCTCCAATAACCTCAATGGCACGCCCTTTATTGGCGCTTATTCTTATTAGTCCTTTCATTTCTAAGGCTCGCAATTGATGTTTTACGGAAGAAGGACTTCTTAAGCCTACAGCTTCGCCTATTTCTCTAAATGATGGAGGAAATCCATGTTCTTCAAGGCAATTTTGTATGGCATCCATGATTTTGCGCTGACGATCTGTTAGCGGTTCTGTGTTGTGCGCCGCGGAATCACTAATCTCGTTTGTGTTGATATTCATGGGGTCTCCTTTCGATGATTTTATTCTATGACAAACTCGCAAAAAAATCAAACATATGTTCGACACGCCGTTGCATCTTTAGAACAGATGTGTCAAGATTGATACACCTGTTCGATAGAACAAATGTTCATACGGATTTATATTGATTTAAATTTGTGAGAAAGGGTAATTATGTATAAGAGATCAAAAGCAACTGGTGCTTTATATAGTCAGTTTGCGAACAACGGTACTTGCGTAGATAAAACCTGTTTAAAGCGAAATAAGCATAGTAAATCTTTTATTAGATTTATTGTTTTTGTTGCTTTAGTGTGTTTTGCGTGGATTATTTTTACTCCAAAGCCAGCAGTTTCTGCAGTGTCAAAATCTTTTGTAACATACACTGTTCGTCCTGGAGATACTTTATGGAGTTATGCAAAAACTATAACAAACAAAGACGGTAATATTTCTGATTCTGTAGATTATCTCATGCAAATTAATAATTTAGATTCAGCAGATTTAGAAATAGGTCAGTCTATAAAAGTGCCGTTTATAGACGATTAATCAATGTAGATAATTTTATTCGATAGTTAAAATATGGAGGTTTATATGGATTGGACTTGCGAATGTGACTCGTATGATGAAGATTATAACAATGTTGTATTTATGGCTTCGTCGATATATGAAACAAGGGTACGAGTAGTTGCAGATATGGTTTTATATCCATCAATTCAGGTATTTATTGGTAAAATTTATCAAGAATATGGACAAAAATATGAAAAAATCGATTTATTTATATAACAAATATTAAAGCATATATAACATATTTTAATAATTTTTAGTATGCTAGATGTATGCATTGTCCTTTTTGTAAGAATTCCGATACTAAGGTTATCGATACGCGAATTAGTGAAGATGGATATTCGATTCGTCGCAGACGTGAATGCCAGATGTGTGGCAACCGCTTTACGACAGTTGAAACTACTCAGTTGCTCGTTATGAAACGATCTGGTTCAATTGAGCCATTCGACCGAGCAAAGGTGGTTGCTGGTGTAGGAAAAGCTTGCCAGGGTAGACCTATAGACTCTGAAGCTTTAAAGACGTTGGGAATGGAAGTTGAAGCTGATTTGCGTGCTCGCGGATTAGCGCAGGTTACATCTGAAGAAGTTGGAAAAGCAATATTGAAACCATTGCGAGAACTGGATGAAGTAGCTTATCTTCGTTTTGCTAGTGTATATCAGAACTTCGCTGGCTTGAAAGATTTTGAACAAGCCATTGAGGATCTTAAAAAGAGTAAGCAATAACCCTTCTTGTTTGACCCATATATTTCAATAGGTCAAACAATGTACTAGGTTATTCGGGTTTAGTGTTTTTATGTTTATTTTGAAAAATCAGCATCATCTTGTGTGCGCAAGATGACTAATCGCTGTGTTGGTCTTGTCATAGCAACGTACAGATTTGCTGCTGCTGTAAGCATAGATGCTGCCTCTTGTTCTATTTTAGAAGGTTGCATCAGAATTACGGCATCGTATTCTAATCCTTTAACGTCTTCAGGCGTGCAAACGCTAATCTGACTATCGTCTGAATTCTGTTGAAGTATACGATTGTATTCTTTATCGGAAAGATTTTTACGAAGAGTATCTTTAACGATTTTATCAGTATGGTCTAATAGTTCATTAGGAACTATTATCGCTACGCGACCACTTCCATCTTCTGATACGAATTCTTTAAACAAATCAATGCAATATTTTGAAAGTGTTCTATCTAGTTCATCTTGATGCTTAAGTGTATGGGTAACAAGAGAATCAGGAACAGATCGTACAGCATTAACTGTGGAAATGTACAATCCAGAGTTGTTTGCCACTTTTCCTGCAGCATCTGAAACTTCTTTAGGGTTACGATAATTAATGGTCAACTCGTAAAGATCCCAGTTTGCGTCTCCAAACAGTGAGCTCATATTCTTTTGCCAATGATGCGTTCCACCTAAAGCGGATGTTTGAGCAACATCACCAACGATTGTAAATGATCTAGAAGGGCAGCGGCGGATTAGCATTCGCCAATCCATTGCTGTAAGCTCTTGAGCTTCATCTACAACCACATGACCATAAGTCCACTCTCTATCTGACGCAGCAAGATTGGCTACCATGCTTGTATCGTCACCTTGAATGTTCTCTATGAGCATATCTGCGGTAACGATTCCATTTCCAATGCCATTTTGAGCAAGTGTTTCAGAAGCGTATTGCTGCTCCTCGAGCTTTTTGCGAGCATTTGCAGCATTTTGTGCCTCAACTTTTGGATCTGCACCTAGAAGCTCCATAGCCTCATCAAGAAGCGGTATATCAGAGCGAGTTAGAGGACTACCTTTTGGTCTAGTTAATACACAAATATCGTCTTCACTTAACCAAGGAGCATATATGCGAAGTTGTTCAGGTTTAGAAAACAGCTGGTCAATAAGCCACGTGGCAGTCATAGGGAGCCAAGCAAGATTCAGAGTAATCTTAAGTTTCTCTTCCATACGAAGCTGCGATGTAATATCGGATATTTCAGACTGCGAAGGAGTGTAATCTAACTGTTCTAGGTATCTATTTCTAAGTGAACTTATAACTGACTTTACGAAAGTTTTGCGAGCCTGATTATGAGGTTGGTGTGTTCGTTGAGCATCTGATTGTGCAAGCTCAATATCCTCTTTTTTGAGTTGCACAGCAAACCCGTTTATGCGTAGCGTTGGTAAATCTTTAGGAACACGTATTCTTGCACAAACAGCGTTCTGAATAACGTTTTTCATGCGATACATTCCCTTAAGCTTTGCCGCATGTGGAGTATCTTCTGCAACAGCATGAACATTTGGGATCAAATCAGAAATTGTTCTACTTACAACACCAGTTTCACCCAAAGAAGGCAAAACTTGATCTATATATCTTAAGAATGCCGAGCTTGGTCCTACAATCAGAACGCCTGATTTTTCAAGTTTTCTACGATGTGTATAAAGAAGATATGCTGCCCTGTGCAATGCTACAGCGGTTTTGCCAGTACCAGGTCCACCTTGTACAACAATAGTATGGTCAAGAGGAGCGCGAATAATGCGGTCTTGTTCAGCTTGAATAGTTGCAACAATATCCGTCATTTTTCCAGTTCTACGAGAACCTAGTGAAGCTAGTAAAGCACCTTCGCCTGTTAGAGTTCCCTGCTTAGAAGCCTTGTTTACCTCGTCTGCATGAATATCAAGAATCTCGTCTTCAACTCCAACAACCTCGCGGAATTTAAGAGTTATATGCCTACGCATAACGATGTTTCCATGGTGACGTGGCGTCGCCTCATAGAATGGTCGCGCAGCTTCTGCTCGCCAATCTGTAAGAATAGGATCGTGATTTTCACTGAGTAGACCAATCCTACCTATGTAGTGTCTTGTTCCTTCGCGATCGTCAAGTCTTCCAAACACAAGCCTGTCTTCTACGGCTCTAAGTTGAGTTAACCGATCCTCATACATTGTTGCAAATGAATCACGTTCGGTGCGCTGAGTAGGCGAACCGTGTGATCCTGCAGCTCGTACAGCGTCAAGTCTTGTACGAACCGTAGAGCGCAAGTCATCTAAGCGTCCGTAAGCGCAATCAACTGCTTGTTGTTCTTCGCTAAGTTGTGAGGAGTACGTAGACATTTGTGTCCGTTCTTCTTAAATGTTGAGCTAAAAACTAGGCGTTTAAGTATATCTCGAGGCTTATACACGGTATTTTCTAAGAAAGTTTTTGCGACGAATGCATAAAGTGGCACTTTTATGAAAAAAAATATTATTTTTTTATAAAAAGTGGGGATTTTTGGTGAGGAATGGGGTAAAATGGTGAACGATGTGCAAGTGGCATATTGCATGTTGAAAAGGAGGTGGAGTTATGGCTCGTAATAATGCGGATGATAATGCGCAGAATAAAGCCAATTCCTCCTTTATGCATGCTCAAAATCTCTCTGACAGTGATTCACAAAATATTGCTCAAGCTAATGCTCAGGAAATGCATATGCCAATGCAAAATCCTCAAGCGTACGCTCAGCCTTATTATGTGATGCCACAGATGTATCAGCCACAGCAGATTCCGCCAATGCAGCAGATTCCTTTTGCGCAACCCATTAGCCAGGCTCCATATTCGGCTTTTAATTCCACTCCTTTACCGAATAATGAAGATTCTCGTGGTAATGGCATAAGCAATCAGAATCAGCAACAGAATCAAACCCCAATTCTTCTTGGTACATATGCTCCAAAAATTGATGGAAAAGGTCGTGTAGCTTTACCAGCGAAATTTAGATCTCAATTAGGGAATGGTTTTGTTATGGCGCGCGGTCAGGAACGTTGCGTATACGTACTGCCAATGCAAGAGTTTCAACGTATTACAACGCAGATTCAGCGCACATCTATGAGCAATAAGTCTGCAAGAGACTATTTGCGAGTGTTTCTTTCTGGCGCTGTAGATCAAGAACCAGATAAGCAGGGACGCATAGTAGTTCCACCAATGTTAAGAGATTACGCAAATCTTGGAGACGAGATTGTTGTAATTGGTGTTGGCACTCGCGCAGAAATATGGAATAAGTCTGCTTGGAACGAATACCTTGCAGATCGTGAGCAAGATTATGCAGATATTGCAGATGATGTTCTTCCGGCGGTGATCCAATGAAAGGTGATCCGATGAAGGACTTATCTACAATACACGCACCAGTATTGCTCGACGATTGTGTAAATCTAGTATCTCCAGCGTTAAACCACAAGAATTCTGTTGTTGTGGATTGCACGCTGGGTCTTGCTGGTCATGCAACAGCTTTTCTTAAAGCGGCTCCTCTTGCAACGCTTGTAGGCATAGACAGAGATGGCGAAGCTCTTGAGCTAGCTACGAAAAGAATGCGTGAAGAAGGATTAGACGAACGTTTTATTCCAGTACATGCAGCATTTGATGAAGTCGACAAAGTTCTTGAAGATTTAGCAATCTACCATATTGATGCAGCATTTATGGATTTGGGACTTTCTAGCTTGCAAATAGACGAAGAAGATAGAGGATTCTCATATTCTCACAACACTGCATTAGATATGAGAATGGACACTACACAAAGCATAACAGCTGCGACTATTCTCGCGACTTATGATTCGCATAAGCTTGCGAATATTTTCCGAGAATATGGTCAAGAGCGTTTTTCTGGTCCAATAGCTCGCAAAATTGTTCAAGTTCGTGAAGAGACTCCGATTACCACATCTGGTCAGCTGGTTGAATTAGTTGATAACGTCATTCCTCGTTCTCATCGTGCTCCAGGAAACCCAGCTAAGAGAGTTTTCCAAGCTCTTCGCATTGAGGTTAATGGAGAATTAGACAAGCTTGCTAGGACACTACCAAAGTTGGCTCTGCGTTTAAATCAAGGTGGCAGGATTGTTGTTGAATCTTATCATTCGCTAGAAGATATTGCGGTTAAAAGATTCATGAACAATGGCTTAGAAGTAGATGTTCCAGCGAATATGCCTATTATTCCAGCAGATGCACAGCCTTTCTTTAAGTCGCTAACTAGAGGAGCTGTAAAAGCATCTAAGGAAGAAATAGCAAATAATACTAGGTCTTCGTCTGTTCGCTTGCGTGCAGTGGAACTGATTCGAGATATTCCAGAACGTTGGATTAAGGAATTTGAATCTATTTCTAAAGGTATTGAAGAATCATCTAATTCTTCGACTATACGATTTGCACATAAAAAAGGGGGTAGGTTCTAATGATTAAGCCATTAAAAAACCGTGCTCCTGGATTGTCTACTGTTACTGCAACAGCAGCTCCTGCAGGTCGTGTAAAAGAAAAAGTTGTTGGAGATTCAAGGAAAAATCGTGTTCTAAAATCCCTTCCATTGGTATTTAGCGCATCAGACCGCAGATCTTACACAGTAATGAACCGCTTGCATAAGGTTATAGAGTGGAGCAATACTCGTAAAGCGCCTCTTTTTAATGTGATTATTGTTGTTTTGTTCTTAGTAATCACTCCTACAACATCTCTATTGTTGCGCACAAAAATGGCAGAAATATCTTTTGAACAAGCTGCTACACAATCGAGTATTTCTAGGCTTCGTCAAGATGTAGAAACAGCTCAAACAAAATTAGATACTTTAGAGGCGGATCTTCCAGCAAAAGCGCAAACGATGGGAATGGTTCCGCAGCAAGGTGCAATAACCGTTGATTTAAGCGATTATGCAAATAAAAAGAAAGCTGAAAAAGCAATGCTTGATGCTAAGAAAGCTCAGACACAGGATAATGCTAAGAGTCAAAAGTCGCAGCCCAAACAGCAGACGAATGATTCACAACAATCTAAACAACAATCTAAACAGCAAAAACCAAAGGATAAGGAGAAACATTGATGAGCCGCCAAATCAAGCAACGTTTCGCCAAATATTCAGGCAAAGTTAATGGAGTTGTTAATTCTATTAAAGACAAAGTTAATAGAACAAGCAATTCCAGTGGATTTTCAAAAACCAGTAAGTCTCTAAAAGATGGTATTAGTCGCGTTTTTAGCTTACTGAAGCTGATTAAAAGAAAATCGCAATTTACAAGGTTTAAAAAGGCCAGCACATACAATGCGAATTCTTATGAGGCTTACGGATCCTATAATCGGTCTGCTGCTAATAAGACTGCTGCGATGAATAGCACAGTTTTTGCAAAGAAGTGCGTAATTGTTGCAATTATTTTTGCGTTTGTTGCAACATGTGCAATAGTAAAACTTAGTTTTATACAGCTTATTAATGCTCGTTCTACTGCTCAGGCGGCTCAAGCAGAACGTATTAGGACAAAACCAATTCTTGCTAGAAGAGGTCGTATTTTAGATACAAACGGTTCAGTTCTTGCTCAAAGTGTTGAAAGATACAATATAATTGCTGATCCTATGAATGCGCAGGCGTTTAAACCTACTCCTTGCACAAAACAAACTGCTGGTAATTGTCATTCGATTAATGGTAAGGATGTTGAAGGTACTGGTGCCGTGGCGGTGGCACGTCTTTTAGCTCCAATTCTTCATATGAGCTCTGTTGAAATCGGCGGAAAGATTTCTGGATTGGGTCGTTACGCAGTTATCAAGAGGAATGTGAAGCCTTCTGTTAAGCGTGCAATTGACAAACTCAACCTTTCTGGTTGTGTTTATGCAGAAAACAGTAGTGAACGAGTGTATTCAAGTGGTCCTATTTTGGGTGCCCTAATTGGTTCTGTCAAAGATGCCGAAGAAAGCTCTAGACCAGAGGCAAAGGGTAGAAGAGGCGAAATAGGTGAATCTGGATTAGAGCTTTCGCAAGATAAAGTTTTAACTGGTACAGATGGATATCAAAAGTATCAGGGAAACAATGTTGGAAATGAGAAAATTCCTGGCACTGTTAGCGAATATAAAGATGCTGTAAATGGTAATGACATAAAGTTAACCATTGACAGCGATGTAGATTGGTACGTTAAAAAAGTTCTTCTTGACGGAATGAAGCAGTACAAAGCTGGATGGGGAATTGCTGTTGTTCAGGATATTCGCACTGGTGAGATTCTTGCGTTAGAAGATACTGACGATATTAAAGCTGGTTCTTCAGCTGCTAGAGCATCTGTTTCTAAAGCGGTTGGCCAGATCTTTGAGCCAGGTTCTATAGGCAAAGTGTTTGCCATGGCTGGAATGGTTCAATCTGGTGCGCGTCAACTCAGCGACAAATTCTCAGTTCCAGGGACAATAGACAAACAAGGTCAGGTTTTCCATGATTCTCACAGTCATGGTATTGAACGTTTAACATTAGCTGGAATTTTAAAGGAATCTTCTAATGTTGGCATGATTTTAGCTGGCGAAAAATATCCTAATAACAAGCGTTATGAGTTTTTGTCTAAGTTTGGAATTGGGCAATATACTGGTTTAGGTTTACAAGGTGAATCTCCTGGTCTTCTTCCAAGCGTACAAGCATGGGATGGTCGTAAGCAAAACACTGTTTTGTTTGGTCAGGGTTATGCCACTAACGCTTTGCAAATTACTAATGCTATTGCGACTATTGCGAACAAGGGTGTAAGGCTCCAACAGTCAATAATCAAATCTGTAATAGATCCTCATGGACGTGTTTCAGAGCACAAGAGACCTCAGGCAACTCGCGTTTTGGATGAACATGTAGCATCGCAAATGTTGAATGCTATGGAAAGCACAGCGGAATCTTACAAGAACTTTATATCAATTAATGGATACCGTGTTGCTGCTAAGAGTGGTACTGCAGAAGTAGCGGGATTCGGTGGAGGATTAAGTTCTATCGTTGCAGATTGTGCTGGAGTCATTCCTGTGGATAATCCACGATTTGCTATTACAGTGGCATTAAGTAATCCTCAGGGAACTTTCGGCGTTGTTGCAGCAGCACCTCTTTTGAAAGCAATTGGAGAATTCTTGATGCAAAAGTATGATGTTCCAGTTTCTACTCCTCGTAGCAACCCTATTGCTGTAGAATGGTGATATACAACAAATAAGGGCGAGTGCGAGTATGAATGCTGTTGATGAATTTTCCAGAACCAGAGTGACGCTTGGTTTTGCTGCTGAACAGTATGGTTTTGAGGTAATTCCTTCCTTTGCATCTGGTGTGACTATTACATCATTAGCTTGTGATGTTAGAAGTGTTAAAACAGGTTGTCTTTTTGTTCCTTCATCTCGAGTAGATAAGAGACAATTAGAGGCTGCTAGAGATGCTGGAGCGTATGCTGCAATGGTTCCTCCAGAGTTTAGATCTGAAGCAATGAGTGTAGGCATTCCTCTGCTGGTATCTTCTAATAATCCAATAACTCTCGGTAAGCTAGCTTGTGATGTTAATTGCGATCCGTCATCTTTTATAGCAACTTTTGCAGTTGCAGGAGATAGTGATGATGAGATTTACGCAAATGTTATACGTTTGGCTGATTTTCTTCATATGCTCGGCAATCCAGTTGGTATTATTAGTGCAGCTGGGTCTAGCTCTCTTCAAAGAGAGTTAGATTTAGAGTATCCTATGGGAATAATTGATATACAGCATAACTTGTCTGTGTGTGTAGAAGATGGCGCTGCAGCTGTTGTAATAGCATTAAATTCTGCAACTCTTAGTAAAGATGCATTGCAGTCTGTTAACGTTGATGTCCTTGGAGTTGAAAGCAATAATGCTTTAGCAATGGCTGGAAGCCTTGACTTATATGCAAGCGACTCTTCTTATTCTGATCCTTACTCTAATACTTCAAAATTTGATAGTCATGCAAATCATGCAAGTCATGCAGATGATAATGCAGATAATCATTCATATAATAAAAAGAAGTATGATTCTGATACTACATTAAATCAGAATTCAAAATCGCAGCAAAAAGTCGAATCACTTAATTCCGATAGTGAATCTCATAGTGAATCCGATAGCGTATCTGATATTTCTTCTTATAGAACTTCTGCTAATAAATCTGATAAACATTACGAAAATAGTTTTATCAAAAATCAAAATGATGATTCCGCTATAGATGAAGAAAGTATGAAGTCCGCGCGACCAGTAATAAGTTTTTATACTCTTCAACAACGTTATGGGTTTGTAAGTCATGAAAGATCTTATTGCGTTATGCGTTCCCGTGAATCAGATGAGTTAGCTGCTTTAGCAGATCAGATTGGTGGCAAGGATGTTCACAAACATCTTTCTCTTTCAATAGCGATGGTTCTTGCAGCTGGAGTTAGAAGAGGAACTATTAAAAGCGCGTTACGAGTGTCTCATGAATTAAAGTAGTGTTAATTAAAGTAGTGTTCAGAAACGTGTTGATGATTAATAGATTTGTTGCAAAGCAAATGAAACCAATGTTGGGAAAATAACGAGGTTATGATGCAAAATAAGACTTTGGGCAATAATACAACGACCAATAATATGCGTATGATGCCTATGAGTGTTAGAGAAGTAGCTGCTGCGGTTAATGGCAGACTTTTTATAGGTGGTTGTTTAGTAAAAGAAAACCATAGTATTACTTCTGAGAAATTTTGCATAACAGATAATGATGTTGTTATTTCAGATAATGATGTTGTTATTTATGCAACAAGTGATTCTCGTAAAGTTGTGGATTCTTCCATATTTGTAGCAATACCAGGCGATCGTGTTGATGGTCATGATTTTGTTCAAAAAGCTGCAGAACTTGGTGCAAAAATTGCAATAGTGGAGCATTTTGTAAAGTTAGATGAGTCTAATAATAGTAAAATTGCTCAAATAGTTGTTAAAAATTCGGTTGAAGCTCTTGGACTTTTAGCAAAACACAATCTTGAGCGTCGCCGCGCGTTAAATACACCGTTTAGTATTATCGGCATAACTGGTTCAGTAGGAAAAACCACTACAAAAGATATGCTCAAGGCTCTTCTTTCAACGCTCGGTAACACTGTTGCGCCAATTGGATCTTTTAATAATGAAATTGGTTTGCCATTAACATCTTTGCAAGTAAATGAAAACACGAGATTCCTTATTGCAGAAATGGGAGCAAATCATGTTGGCGAAATCGCAAAACTGACCACAATAGCTCCTCCTGATTTAGCTGTTGTATTGAAGGTGGGTGTTGCGCATTTAGGTGAGTTTGGTTCTGTAGAAAGAATTGCTCAGGCAAAAAGTGAGATTGTTAGAGGTCTTGTTGCACACGGAATAGCAATTTTAAATGCTGATGATTTTCGAGTATCTGCAATGCGTTCTTTAGCTGATCAAGATAAATTGCGTTGGTTTGGTAAAAACACCAATACGGAAGGTGATTTTGACGCATCTAACAATGGCAATTACCAATTGTCTGCAAGTGATATTTCATTAGATGAAATGGGTTGTGCAGAATTTGTTCTTAATGAGAAGAATGAGGATAAGTTTAAAAACTCAGTTAGAGTCCATCTTGCTATACAGGGACAGCATAATGTTATGAATGCAATGGCTGCTTCTAATGTGGCAAGATATTTTGGAATGAATCTTGAGAGTATTGCTAAAGTTTTGCATGAAGTTTCGCATATTAGTCCGCATAGAATGCAGCTTTCTAAAATTTCTAACAATAATAATGTTTTTACGCTTATTGACGATTCATTCAATGCAAACCCTGATTCCATGAAGGCTGGAATTGATGGATTGTGTTCTTATGAAAATCATGACTTACATGATTTAAACGTTAATGCTGAAGAAGATCTAACAAGTAAAAAGAATAATATTTTTAGAATAGCAGTTCTTGGATCTATGTTAGAGCTTGGTTCTAATGAGAATAATATGCATGAATCAATAGGCGAATATGTTGCAAAGCATAATATTGATGCGCTAATAGCTGTTGGTTCTAAGTTTGATAAAAAATTAGATGAACTAGCTGGTTGCATTTATAAAGGTGCTAAAGATAATTGGCAGAATAAGAGCCTTGATGTTGAAAATGGCGTATATTTTGTTCATGATTGCACTGAGGCGGATAACGTTGTGTGGAACCTTGTGGCCGCGCATTCGAGTAGTGTTGTGTTATTGAAGGGGTCTCATGCTTCAGGCTTGAGCGTGTTAGCTGAACGCTGGTCTAAACTTAATGAGAGTCTTAATGAACATACGGAGGTTAACCTGTGATTGCGCTTATCGTGGGAATCGTGGTATCGCTGATTGTTACTATTGTCGGTACGCCGCTTTTAATCCGCTTAGTACACCGTTTAAATTACGGTCAGTACATTCGTCAGGACGGTCCACAATCTCATTTAGTTAAACGTGGAACTCCTACAATGGGAGGCGTTGTTATAAACCTTGCTGTTGTAGTTGGTTGGGCTGCTTCTGCTCTTTACAGATACTTCTCTGTTGGGCGTACTCCATCCTGGTCTGCGGTTCTTGTGCTTTTTGCAATGCTTTCTATGGGTTTCCTTGGGTTCATTGATGACTTTGCAAAAGTTCGTAAAAAACAGAATCTTGGTCTTTCGGTTCGTGCAAAGCTGATTGGTCAAATTATTTTTGCAAGCATTTACGCGCTTTTGGCTCTAATGCTACCAACTCAGTCTGGTATTGCTAGTGCTCAGGCTGGTATGAGCTTTATTGAAAAACCATTTCTTGATTTTTCAATGTTTGGGCAAGTCGTAGGAATTGTGGTTTTTATTATTTGGGTTAACTTCTTGATGGCGGCTTGGTCTAATGCTGTAAATCTTACAGATGGTTTAGATGGTTTAGCTTCTGGCTCTTCAATGATTGCTTTTGCTGGTTACGCTATGATTGCGTTCTGGGAAAGTTACCACGTTAAAGGTGGCGGTCATTTTGGTTTCTCGTACGCAGTATCTGACCCTCTTGATTTGACTATTATTGCTGTTTGCGCAGCTGTTGCCTGCTTTGGATTCTTATGGTACAACTCAAATCCTGCTCAGGTATTTATGGGAGATACGGGATCATTGGCATTAGGTGGTCTTTTTGCTGCTCTTTCTATAGCTACTCATACAGAGTTCTTAGCTGTTATTTTGGGCGGATTATTTGTTATAGAAG
This sequence comes from Gardnerella vaginalis, assembly GCF_040427915.1. Classification (NCBI taxonomy): domain Bacteria; kingdom Bacillati; phylum Actinomycetota; class Actinomycetes; order Bifidobacteriales; family Bifidobacteriaceae; genus Gardnerella; species Gardnerella vaginalis. The sequence goes on from NZ_JBETXJ010000002.1 coordinate 896,487, forward strand.
CATGTAGTGATGTAATTCAGGTTGGATGTTTTAAGCTTACGCATAAGCGAGTGTTTAAAATGGCTCCTATACACCATCATTTTGAGCTTGTTGGCTGGGCAGAAGGTAAAGTCGTTGTCCGTTTTTGGATGATTGAGCTTATGTTTGTACTGTCTGCATTGATGATGTTTTATGCGGATTGGGCTGGTCATTCTGGGTTACTGATTTAACGATTAGTTCTGACTTAACGATTAGTTCTGACTTAACGATTAGCATTGACTTAGTAATTGAGTATCTACTTGGTAATTGGTGAGGGTTAAATAGTATGAGCAGCGTTGCAGAAGATTGTTTGCTTAGGGAATTGTCGTTCCACAAGAAGTTCCCATTCAATAATGTTCTTGTGGCGGGTCTTGGTGTTTCTGGCATTGGTGCTGTAGAAGTGCTTAAATCCGTTGGTGCTACAGCGATTACTGCAGATGAGCGTAAGGAAGAGGCTCAGGTACACGATTTTTCCAAGATTGATTGGGATAATATAGATGCTGTTGTAACATCTCCTGTTTTTAATCCTCGTACACCTTTTATTCTAGAAGCGCAGAAGCGTAATATTCCAGTTATTAGTGAAGTGGAGCTTGCTTGGCTTGTTCGTGTAAACTCAGATAAAACCAATAATCCTGCACCTTGGGTTGGAATCACTGGCACGAATGGAAAAACTTCCACTACAGAGATGACTTCCGAAATGCTAACTGCTTGTGGTTTTGATGCTCCTGCAGTAGGAAATATTGGAAAATCGGTTTCTCACGCTGCTATGGAATCAGAACATGATGTTTTGTGTGTAGAATTAAGCTCCTTCCAGCTTCATTTTACTGATTCTATTAGATTGGATTGTGCAGCTATTACTAATATTGCTGCAGATCATTTAGATTGGCACGGTGGGCTTGAAGCTTACGCAAAAGACAAGTCTAAAGTTTTTAATGGGGTTAAAAAGGCTCTTGTTTATAATGCTCAGGATCCTAGAGTAAGTGAACTTGCAAGTAACGCTCAAGTAGAAGATGGTTGTAAGAAAATTGGCTTTACACTTGAACCTCCAGAATCTGGAGAAATAGGTATTGAAAATGGTTGGATTGTAGATAAGAGTGGTGTTGCTGGCGGAAAAGTTGGAGATCCAGTTAAATTAGTGGAGCTAAGGGATCTTAAGCATTTATGCGAACCAGATGGAAGCGTATATCCTCATCTTCTTGCAGATGCTTTGACTGCTTTAGCTCTTACATTAGGGTTGAATCCAGATGTTGAAAATGCTGTAAAAGCTTTGTGTAATTTTGCTCCGGGAGGTCACAGGATTCAAACTGTTGCAACTTTAAATGCTGACGATAATCTTCCTGAACACTCGATTCGTTTTGTAGATGATTCAAAGGCTACTAACGCTCACGCTGCAGCAGCATCTATTTCTAGTTTTGGTAAAAAATCTGTAATTTGGATCGCTGGGGGGCTTGCAAAAGGCGGTTGTTTTGAAGATCTAGTTAAAGATAATAGAAGTATTATAAAGGCTGCTGTTGTGATTGGTGTAGATCAAAAACCGATTATAGAGGCTCTTAATGCTAATGGAAAAGATATTCCAGTAACTATTGTTTCTCCAGATGGAACAGGTTGTGAGTCTTTTGATTATGCGGATGATTCTGTTCTTAAAAAAGTGGAAAACGATAAGACTATTAGCCCAGATTCTTCTCTAGGTCAAAAAGTTATTTCTACAGCAGTTGATGCTGCTGGATGCTATGCAAAACAAGGAGATGTTGTGTTGCTGGCTCCAGCGTGTGCATCAATGGATCAGTTTGTGTCTTATGCGGATCGCGGATCTCGTTTTGCTAAAGAATCTGAGCGATGGGTTAATAGTCATGAACGTGAATAGCAAAAAATCTAATACTAACAATGCTAATAAAAAGCCTTTGCGATTGTTTTCTTCTAGTAAAAAACAGCGTTCTACTAAATCGTCAAGAGCGTATGAAACTTTTAATGAAAACAGTCATGCTTTTAAACAATACGTTGGTATTCGTAGCATATTTAACCCATTATGGTGTTTGTATGGTTTAAGAATATCTGTTGCAATGCTTTCCGTTTTCGGCTTATTTATGGTTTTTTCAAGTTCCTCAGTGACGATGATTACTTATGGAGCAGGTCCTTGGGGTTCTGGAATAAGTCAATTAATTTATTGCATTATTGGATTTATTGGTTATTTGATTTTTTCTCGTCTTCCAGTCGATTTCTATAAAAGTAAGATTATTGTTATTTACGCAATATCTGTTTTTATGCAATTTTTGACTTTTGTGCCAGGAATTAGACATGAGGTTAATGGTAATGCTAGCTGGATTAAGATAGGTCCTTTTACAATGCAGCCTGCAGAAATAACCAAGTTAGCTATATGTATTTGGCTTCCTATGGCTCTTATATTGGCTAAAAAAGCTTATGAGCGTGTTCAAATGCGCGCATACATTCCGTCTGTAGCGGCTCTTGGAGTTTCATTGCTTCTTGTTGTTGCTGGTAAAGATCTTGGTACTGCGTTGATTATTCTTCTTATAGCCGTAGTCGCATTTTATATAGGAGGATTCCCTACAAAGTGGCTTGTTGTAGCTCTTGTATCTGCGTCTGCAGCTGTTTTATTGTTGGTTGTTACTAGTCAAAATCGTATGAGGCGTATTCTTGCGACTATCCATGGTTGTGATGCTAAGTCTATAAAAGGCGTGTGCTTCCAAGCTATTCATGCGCAATACGCTATGGCTTCTGGTGGTCTTATGGGTGTTGGCATAGGTAATTCTCGAGAAAAATGGAATTATCTACCTTATGCTCATAATGATTTTATTTTTGCGATTATCGGCGAAGAAATGGGATTCTTTGTAGCGTCTTGTGTGATTCTTCTTTATATTGTTATTGGATGGTGTTTGTTAACTTCCGCATTGCAATCTCATAGTAAGTTTGTTTCGATATCTCTTATAAGTATTGCTACATGGATTGTAGGTCAGGGTTTAATAAACATATTGGTTGTGGTTCAAGTTCTTCCTGTTATGGGTGTTCCTATGCCGTTTATTTCTGCGGGTGGTTCGTCTTTAGTTATGTGCTTGTTGAGTATTGGTGTTGCGGACTGTTTTATTAGAAGTAACCCTTATATTAAGCCTAGTGTTAATAGCAATATTAAGTCAGTTTCTAGTGAGGATGACAATAAACGTTAAAGTCTGGTTATTGTCTAATTGTTTAGTCTTAGATTAAAGTTTTAGATTAGGTTAGAAATTATTATAATTAGTGGTTTTAGATTGATTTAAATTTATTTTAGATTCACTCTAGCTTGAATGTAGGTGGTTTATATGGAAGATGTGAACTCTGATTCCTCTGTCGATAATGTCGATGAAGATTCTTTGCATGTTGTTTTAGCAGGGGGCGGAACAGCAGGTCATGTTAATCCTCTTCTTTCTGTAGCTAGCGCATTAAAAGATTTAGATGAATCTGTAAAAATTAGTGTTATTGGAACTAATGTTGGATTAGAAAAAACTCTTGTTCCACAAGCTGGTTTACCGCTTGATGTTATTGAGAAAGTTCCTTTTCCTAGAAAACCTAATTTATACATGTTTAAGTTTCCTTTTAAATGGGTTCGTGAAAAGAATAAGGTTCGTGAAATACTGAAAAAAAGACGCGCTGATGTTGTTGTTGGTTTTGGTGGTTATGCTTCTGCTCCTGTTTATTCGCAAGCTCACAGCATGAGACTGCCTATTGTTATTCATGAGCAGAATGCTCGTGCTGGAATGGCAAATAAACTTGGTGCGCGTTGGGCTAACATGATTGGTTGTGTTTATGATGGCACTGGTTTATGCTCAAAATTAGGTTCGTGTACAAAAGCGTTACGAGTCGGTTTGCCTCTTAGAAAAGCGATATCTGATTTATGCGCACAAATTACACAAGATTCTGATTTAGCCAGGGTAGAAGGTGCTAAAAAGCTTGGATTAGACCCAAGTAGACCTATTGTACTTGTTACAGGTGGGTCTTTAGGTGCTAAAAGTTTGAACGATTCTGTTTCTGTTGCTGCTGGCGATTTGCTTAAGTGCGCTCAAATAGTTCATCTTACGGGTTCTGGAAAGTCTAAAGAAGTTAAAGATAATGTTGCGCGAGTGGCTGGTCTTAATCAAATAAACGACGTTAAGCCAGAGCATGCAGGTTTAGGTGATTATCATATTTGTGAATATTTGGAGAGGATCGACTGGGCTTTTGCTTGTGCAGATTTGGTGATTTGTAGGTCTGGCGCTGGTACTGTTGCAGAAATATCTGCTATTGGTCTTCCTGCAATTTATGTTCCGCTGCCGATTGGTAATGGTGAGCAGCGTTTTAACGCACAGCCTGTTGTGGATGCAGGAGGAGCGATTATGGTTAGCGATTCTGATTTTACTGTTGATTGGATTCGTGACAATGTGTTGGAACTGATTGACAATACAAATCGTCTTGAACAAATGCGTGAAAAATCTTGGAAATATGGCATTCGTGATGCTGCGAGTGTAATGGCAAAATATATTCTTGATATTGCAAAAGAAAGCAGAAGATAATTATGGATATTAATATGAATCCTATGCGCTCAGCATTTGAAGCAGACCAGACTATATCTTCGTTAGGCTCTGTTCACTTTATTGGAATAGGCGGAGCTGGAATGAGCGTTTTGGCAGAAATGCTACACGAAGAAGGGGTAGAAGTAAGTGGATGTGATTGTCAAGAAAATGACCACACAAGACGCTTAGAAGAACTTGGGATAAATGTAAAAATAGGTCAAAGTGCAAGTCATGTAGAAAATGCCGATATTCTTGTGTATTCTAGCGCGATTAAGCCGAGTAATCCTGAAATTATTGCTGCTTATCAAAATGGTGTGAAACTTGTACACAGAAGTGACATCTTATCATTGCTTTTAAGTGCTAAAAGGGGAGTAACTGTTGCTGGAGCGCATGGCAAAACTACAACAAGCTCACTTTTAGCACATATTTTGCGAGTTTGTGGTAAAGGTGATCTAGCAGACCCGAGTTATGCGATTGGTGGATCTATTCAAGCACAAGATGGTGGTGAAATAGACGGAGGGCATGCTGGTAGCGGAATCGTTATGGTTGCGGAGGCGGATGAATCCGACGGCAGCTTTGAAAAATATAATCCGTATATTGCAATTGTTACAAATGTTGAAGCGGATCATTTGGATCATTATGGGAATGCGCAAAATTATCGCTCGGCTTTTGTTGAACATTTAAGCCATGCTCTTGGGCATATTGTGATTTGTGCAGATGATGATGGCGCTCGTGCCGTTTTAGATGCTTTAAGCGATGATTCTCTTAAAAAAACAATCGTTTACGCAAGTAATAAAGATAATGTTTCTTTGTTGAATGATCGAGTGAAAAGTTTTGTAAAATTTGCTTTTATTGAGCATGAAAGTGAAAAAACGGGTAGCGGAAGTGAATCGTTTGTTATTGAATTTAATGGCGATTTTATAGACGTTAATCTTATAATTCCAGGATTGCATAATGCTAGGAACGCATGTGCTGCTATTATTGCTGCGATGCTTTTAGGCATGAGCTCTAAAGATGCGGCAGATGGTGCTTCTAGTTTCCGTGGGGCTTCTAGGCGATTTGATATTCGTGGGTGTGTTAATGGAGTAACGGTTGTAGACGATTACGCGCATCATCCTACGGAAATAGATGCTCTTTTGCGCGCTGCAAGAAGAAGATATCCGAATGCTAGTATTCGTGTTCTTTTCCAGCCGCATCTGTTTTCTAGAACTCGCTCTTTTGCGCACGAATTTGCATCTGCATTATCTCTTGCAGATGACGTGATCGTCACTGGAATTTTCCCAGCTAGAGAAAAACAGGAAGATTTCCCAGATATTCACGCGTCAACTATTGTTGATGTAGCTAGGAAAGATGATATTACGTCTAATATCGAGGCAGTGGAAGATATGCGTGAAGGTGCTCTAAAATTGGCTAATCGAGCAAAAAATGGCGATGTGCTGTTTACTGTTGGAGCAGGAAGTATCACAGCTATGACATCTGTTATGCTTGAAGCATTGAGTTCCAAAAGTTTGTGAGTTTATAAGAGTTTATAAAACTTTATAAGTAAGAGTTTATAAAACTCTAAAGCAGATAAAAGTCGTAAGCTGATTTAAGAGGTAGTGTATGGGGCGTGTGATTTTTAGCAAGTCTGAAGGTCGTACTGTATCTAGTACGACTGGAAACGATGCGGAAAATCGTAACCTGATTTCTAAAAAATCATTGCGCAAAAAAGGTAGAACAGCAAAATCGAATTTAACTACATCTGATAGTTCTATTGAGTTTGTTACATCTTCCGTTCCTACAACTGCATCTAAATCTTCTGCGTCTTCTGTAACTGCAGAGTTTTCTGTATCGGGTGAATCTACAAAAAATAATACTTCTAAAAACACTTTTGTAGATGCTAGGAGACTTTCTGTAGTTGATTTTGTAAAACAGACTTTGCGTTCAACTAATGGACCATTGGGTATTGTTTCTAGGCCTAAAGTTATAGATTTCAGTGCTAGAGAAAAAGAAAAAAAGTTCGCTAGTTTACGTACGATTCTGTTGAGATTACTCTATAGTTTTCTGATAATTGCATCTATAACATTGCTATGTTGGATTCTATTCTTTTCTCCTGTATTTAGACTTAAGTCTGAAAATATTAGTATTCTTGGCTCTAACGAATGGGTTAGTGAGCAAAAAATTTCGTCTATTGCATCTAATCAGGTAAATAAATCGCTGTTTTTAGTGTCATCTCAAGAAATAATTGAGCAACTTAATAACATACCTGGTGTTACGGAAGCTAAGGTTTCAAAAAAATTCCCTCAAGGATTGCAAATAACGGTTAGGGCGCAAAAGCCTGCTGCGATGCTTAAATCTCACGGTAGTGAAAAATTAACAGCTGTTGACGTTAAAGGTAGAGTGCTTAATGCAGTTGAAAATGTTCCTACTATAGGCATTCCAGTTATTGAAGTTACAGACGTTCACAAGAGTTTGAGCAGTAAGGCTGTACGTGAGGCGTTGAAAATTGTAAGTTCTTTGTCTGAAGATTTTCGTTCACATGTAACGCGAGTTAGTGCCAGAACTCAGGATTCTGTTGAAACTGAGATTTCTTCCACTGTTTCTAATGTAGAAATTCATCGTGTAATTGTTTGGGGTGATTCTTCAGATTTAGATCTTAAAAAGGCGATTGTAGACGTGATTATCAATGATCCTAGCAAAATTGGAAACAGGCAACGTCTTGATGTTTCTGCTCCCGCGAGACCTATTTTAAAGTAGTTCGTTTAAGCGGATCTTATTTAAGCGTATTCTAATTGTCAAGCAAGGATGTATAATAGTAATTCGTGTGTGCCAACGGTGCGCCTTATGTTATAGGTGTTCTCGTTGGGATATCCCAAGTGCCAAGGATAGCGCGCAGTAATGCGTGGCTGGAGGCATGAGGGCCATCGGGCCGGTGGACTGTGGCTTTTACTCTTTTAACCGATTCATGGTTTAAGGTGTGCTGCAGTGTGGCGGTTTTCACCAAATAGAAGATAACAATGAATCGGAGAACTTAAGTTGCCTACGATTGAACAACTCGTCCGTAAGGGACGTCAGGCCAAGCCTAAGAAGTCAAAGACTTTGGCCTTGAAAGGTAGCCCGTTGCGTCGTGGCGTGTGCACTCGTGTGTACACCACCACTCCTAAGAAGCCAAACTCTGCGCTTCGTAAGGTTGCTCGTGTGCGCCTCAGCTCGGGTATTGAAGTAACCGCCTATATTCCAGGCGAAGGTCATAACTTGCAGGAGCACTCCATTGTGCTCGTGCGCGGTGGCCGTGTGAAGGATCTCCCAGGTGTGCGTTACCACATCGTGCGTGGTGCTCTCGATACCCAGGGTGTTAAGGACCGCAAGCAGGGTCGTTCCCTGTATGGAGCAAAGAAGGCGAAGTAAAACATGTCACGTAAAGGACCTGCAAAAAAGCATCAGCTGCTTCCTGATCCAATCTACGGCTCGACCGTCGTGGCTCAGTTGATTAACAAAATTCTTCTCGATGGCAAGAAGTCCATCGCAGAAAACATCGTCTACACTGCTCTTGAGCAGGTGAAGGCAAAGACCGAGCAGGAGCCAGTTTCTGTTTTGAAGCGCGCTCTCGATAACATTCGTCCAAGCCTTGAGGTTCGTTCCCGCCGCGTCGGTGGTGCAACCTATCAGGTGCCAGTCGAAGTTAAGCCTGCTCGTGCAAACACTTTGTCCTTGCGCTGGCTTACCGACTTCTCCCGCCTTCGTCGTGAGAAGACTATGGCTGAGCGTTTGGCTAACGAAATTCTCGATGCCTCCAATGGCTTGGGTGCTTCTGTAAAGCGCCGCGAGGATACCCACAAGATGGCAGAAGCAAACAAGGCTTTTGCTCACTATCGCTGGTAATCCACAAGATAATCGGTATCTTAAAGAGCTAAGGATATTAATATGGCACAAGATGTGCTTAACGACCTGAATATGGTTCGTAACATCGGCATCATGGCGCACATCGATGCTGGTAAGACTACTACCACCGAGCGTATTCTTTACTACACTGGTAAGAATTACAAGATCGGTGAAACTCACGATGGTGCATCCACCATGGACTTCATGGCACAGGAGCAGGAACGCGGTATTACTATTCAGTCTGCTGCAACCACTTGCTTCTGGCAGCGTCAGACTCATGACACTGATGATCGCTACCAGATCAACATCATCGATACGCCAGGACACGTTGACTTTACCGCAGAGGTTGAGCGTTCTTTGCGTGTTCTTGACGGTGCTGTAGCAGTGTTTGATGGTAAGGAAGGCGTGGAGCCTCAGTCTGAAACCGTTTGGCGTCAGGCAGATAAGTATAGCGTTCCACGTATTTGCTTCATTAACAAGATGGATAAGCTTGGCGCAGATTTCTACTATTCTGTTAAGACCATTAAGGAAAAGCTTGGCGCTAAGCCTCTCGTTATTCAGCTTCCAATCGGTGCTGAAAACGACTTCCTTGGTGTTGTTGACTTGATTCGTATGAAGGCTTACGTCTGGAATGACGTTAAGGACGATATGGGTGCCCACTACGACACCGTTGACATTCCTGCAGACTTGCAGGAGCGTGCAGAAGAATATCGTGCCGAGCTTATGGATCAGGTTGCAGAAGCTGACGAAGAGTTGCTTGAGAAGTACCTCGAATCTGGAGAGCTTTCTGAAGAAGAAATGCGCGCCGGTATTCGCAAGCTTACTATTGCTCGCGAAGCCTTCCCAGTAACTTGCGGTTCTGCATTCAAGGATAAGGGCGTTCAGCCAATGCTGGATGCTGTTGTTGACTTCCTTCCAAGCCCAGAAGATGTTCCATCTATTAAGGGCTTTGATCCAAGCGACGAATCCGTTGAAATTGACCGTAAGCCAGTAAATACAGATCCATTTGCTGCATTGGTCTTTAAGATCTCCACCCATCCATTCTATGGAAAGCTTGTGTTCGTGCGCGTTTACTCTGGTGAAGTTAAGCCAGGCGATTCTGTGTACGATTCCACCAAGTCCAAGAAGGAACGCGTTGGTAAGATCTTCCAGATGCACGCAGATAAGGAAAATCCTGTAGATTCTGCAGAAGCTGGAAACATTTACACCTTTGTCGGTTTGAAGAATGTCAGCACTGGTGATACTTTGTGCGACGAAAAGAACCCAATTTCTTTGGAATCCATGACATTCCCAGATCCTGTTATCGAGGTTGCTGTGGAGCCAAAGACGAAGGCAGATCAGGAAAAGATGAGCTTGGCTTTGGCTAAGCTTTCTGACGAAGATCCTACCTTCCAGGTTAAGACCGATGAAGAGTCTGGTCAGACTTTGATTTCTGGTATGGGCGAGCTTCAGCTCGACATTATTGTGGATCGTATGCGCCGCGAGTTCAAGGTTGAAGCGAATGTTGGTAAGCCACAGGTTGCTTATCGTGAAACCATTCGTAAGGCTGTTATGAACCAGGAATACACCCACAAGAAGCAGACTGGTGGTTCTGGTCAGTTCGCAAAGGTTTTGATGAACTTCGAGCCAATCGATCCAGAATCTGGCGAAGTCTATCAGTTCGTTAACGAGGTCACTGGCGGCCACATTACTAAGGAATTCATTCCTTCCATCGACGCAGGTGTGCAGGAAGCTATGGAATCTGGCGTTTTGGCAGGCTTCCCAGTGGTTGGCGTTAAGGCAACCGTTACCGACGGTCAGACTCACGACGTTGATTCTTCGGAAATGGCCTTCAAGATTGCAGGTTCCATGTGCTTCAAGGAAGCTGCTCCTAAGGCTCACCCAGTAATCCTCGAGCCAATTATGGCAGTGGAAGTTCGTACTCCAGAAGAGTACATGGGCGACGTTATGGGCGATTTGAACTCCCGTCGTGGAAACATTCAGTCTATGACAGACGCCACTGGCGTTAAGGTTATTGACGCTAAGGTTCCACTGAGCGAGATGTTCGGCTACATTGGTGATCTTCGTTCCAAGACTCAGGGACGTGCAATGTTCACCATGCAGATGGACTCTTACGCGGAAGTTCCAAAGGCTGTTTCGGACGAGATTATTAAAGCCCAGCGCGGCGAGTAAAAGCGCACGCTACTTCGGTGTTTTGTGTCCCTAGTCAACGCTAGAATTTCGTACGTTGACTGGGTTCTGGCACCGAAGTGGCACCTAACCCAGAAACCCAGTAAATATGTAGCGAGAGGCTTCACATAAGATTGTGAAGCAAACTACGAGACGTCCAGGAGGACAAACACATGGCAAAGGAAAAGTACGAGCGTACTAAGCCGCATGTTAACATTGGTACCATTGGTCACGTTGATCACGGTAAGACTACCTTGACCGCGGCTATTTCTAAGGTGCTGCATGGCGAGTATCCAGATCTGAACCCTCAGTATGACTTCGATCAGATCGACGCCGCTCCAGAAGAGAAGGAGCGCGGCATTACCATTAACATCGCCCACATCGAGTATCAGACGGATGCACGTCACTATGCTCACGTGGACGCCCCAGGCCACGCTGATTACGTTAAGAACATGATCACTGGTGCCGCTCAGATGGATGGCGCAATCCTCGTGGTTGCTGCTACCGACGGCCCAATGGCTCAGACCCGTGAACACGTCTTGCTTGCTAAGCAGGTCGGCGTTCCAAAAATTCTTGTTGCTTTGAACAAGTGCGATATGGTTGACGACGAAGAGCTTATCGACCTCGTTGAAGAAGAGGTTCGTGACCTCCTCGAAGAAAACGGCTTCGATCGCGATTGCCCAGTCATCCGTACTTCCGCTTACGGCGCTTTGCATGATGACGCTCCAGACCACGACAAGTGGGTAGAGACCGTCAAGGAACTCATGAAGGCTGTTGATGAGTACATTCCAACCCCAACTCACGATCTTGACAAGCCATTCTTGATGCCAATCGAAGATGTGTTCACCATCTCCGGTCGTGGTACCGTTGTCACCGGTCGTGTTGAGCGTGGTAAGCTCCCAATCAACACCCCAGTGGAGATCGTTGGTTTGCGCGATACCCAGACCACCACCGTCACCTCTATCGAGACCTTCCACAAGCAGATGGATGAGGCCGAGGCTGGTGATAACACTGGTCTTCTTCTCCGTGGTATCAACCGTACCGACGTTGAGCGTGGTCAGGTTGTGGCTGCTCCAGGTTCTGTGACTCCACACACCAAGTTCGAAGGCGAAGTTTACGTCTTGACCAAGGACGAAGGTGGCCGTCACTCGCCATTCTTCTCCAACTACCGTCCACAGTTCTACTTCCGTACCACCGATGTTACTGGCGTTATCACCTTGCCAGAAGGCATCGAAATGGTTCAGCCAGGCGATCACGCAACCTTCACTGTTGAGTTGATCCAGGCTATCGCAATGGAAGAGGGCTTGACCTTCGCAGTTCGTGAAGGTGGCCGTACTGTTGGTTCTGGTCGTGTGACCAAGATTCTTGCCTAGTATTTTTTCTAACTGAAGATATTAGTTAAGTCCTAGAAAAGACCCCATGAGGAAACTCGTGGGGTCTTTTTGTATTTTCTGTTGAAGAATTACACATAGATCGTTTGGTGTTGTTTGGTGTTGTTTGGTGTGTTTTTAATTTTTATTTTTTTTTTTATAGTTATCACAAAAATTATCACAACATTGTGTTTTAAATGTTATTGTACAAATGCTGAAAGCGTGTCTGAGATTCAGGCTTTTGTGGGAATATTGGGATAAATCGTATAAATCATATGTGAATAATGAAAAATCTAAATACGAAAAAACCCAAGCCGTAAAGCTTGGGTTTTCAACAAGTGCCCCCTCAGGGATTCGAACCCTGGACACGCTGATTAAGAGTCAGCTGCTCTAGCCAACTGAGCTAAAGGGGCGTTGGCGTTTTTCTTGAGCCGAGTAATAACTATACTCAGAATCACTTTATTTGCAAGTCACGGCGTGTCGTGTTTTGCGTATTTTTTCGGCATTTGTTTTGCGTATTTTAAACTCTTGTTGTCCATCTTCTAAAAGAAACTTAGTGTATGCCTTTGCTAAATATGACGCTTTTCAATCAAGATTCTGGCTATCCTCACAATGACAACGTTAGTCAAAATGAAGTTAGTCAAAATAGCTACGATAGTCAAAACAGTAGTGCTGCGCGCACGCTACCTTTGCGTGCAAGTGAAACAACTGCTGAAAATCCTTGGCCAGTAAGCGTTATAAGCCAAAAGTTCCATGGTGCTGTAGAAAAGTGGCCTGCGGCTTGGGTAGAAGGTCAGATTGTTGAAATCAATATGCGAAGGTCTACGTCTGGATACATAACGCTCAGAGACAGTAATGAAGACGTTTCAATCTCAATAATGGGCTTTAGCAAGTTTGTTCAGCAAGCTAAAGATTTGCGGCAGGGCGATAGAGTAGTTGTTCACGGCAAGGCGGATATTTGGGTAAAAGCCACTAGATTGAGCTTTGTTGCCGACGAAATTAGACGTGTTGGCGCTGGCGACTTAAAAGCGCAAATAGATGAGTTGCGTAAAAAGCTTAAAGGTGAAGGCTTGTTTGACGCGGAAAATAAAGTGCAGCTGCCTGAGTTTCCAAAGTGCATTGGTTTGGTGTGTGCGCCTCAAGCTCGCGCAGAGGGCGATGTTATTACAAACGTGAATTTGCGCTGGCCTGTAACGCGATTTAAGGTGGTTCACGCGCATGTTCAGGGCGTGCAATGCCCAGCGGACGTTATTGCGGCAATTAAGCAGCTAGACGCCGATCCAGAGGTTGATGTGATTATTGTTGCGCGCGGCGGTGGTAGCTTTGAGGATTTGATTGGGTTTTCGGACGAAGGCGTGGTTCGCGCTACGGCTGCTTGCGTAACTCCGATTGTTTCTGCGATTGGTCACGAAGATGATTGGACGCTTATTGATTTGGCTGCAGATATGCGAGCCTCTACGCCTACAGACGCAGCAAAGCGCGTTGTTCCAGATGTTAACGAGCAATGGCAGTTGATTGATAACGCTTTGCAACACGCGCGCATGAGGATTTCTGCGCGAGTGGACAATGAGATTCGACTTGTTGAAGGCTACGCGAACCGTCCTAGCCTTACTAGACCGAGCACTATGCTGGAGCCGCATGAGTTGTTTGTGCAACAGGCTGTTGAACGAATGAGGCATGGTTTGGTGCGGCTGCTTGACGACGCTAGTTTGACTGTTGAAAAGGCACATGCCAGTATTACGGCTCTTAGTCCGCAATCAACGCTTAATCGCGGTTACGCAGTCGTGCAAATTAGCGGCGGAAAAGTGCTTGACGATTCTAGTCATGTAAAAACTGGCGACGATATAACAGTTACTCTTAAAAGTGGCTTGATTACAGCTAATGTTACGTCTGTAGAAAAGTCGTAAAGTATAAAGCTGTAAAGTCGTAAGGTCTAAAGCTTTTAAAACTAAAAACGCAAAAATCTTAAATAAAAAATCTTAAATAAAAAATTAGAAAAAGGATGATTATGAGTGACGAAACAAAAGACGCAGGTGCAAAAGTTGACGCTATTAGCACGCTTAGCAGCGAAGAGCGAGCTGCGATTAACGCAATGCCTTACGAAGAGGCGCGCGAAAAGCTTGTGCAAGCTGTTAAAGCACTTGAGGCTGGCGGTTTGACTTTGGATCAGTCTATGCATCAATGGGAGCTTGGAGAGGCACTAGCAAAGCGTGCGCAGGGCTTGCTTGCATCGGTTCGCGCTAAGTTGGACGCTGCTCAGGCGGAGCAGTCTGCTACGGCTGCAACCGCTGGAACGCAATCAAATCTTGAATCTTGAGCATGTTATAGCGTGTAAACCACGCTATAGTGTATAATTGCCATTTGTTGCCTCGGTAGCTCAGTGGATAGAGCACCACTCTCCTAAAGTGGGTGTCGTCAGTTCGATTCTGATCCGGGGCACTTTTCTTATTTATTGCAAGTGTCATGCGTGTATATAATAGACATATATTGTATGTAATTATGACAATGGATGGTGTTTTTTATGGTTGTTTCAGCGGTCGCAAGAATTAATTTCAGAACAGATGAGAAAACTAAGCAAGATGCAGAAGTCTTATTTGATGCTTTAGGTCTTGATATGTCTACTGCTTTAAACATGTTTCTTAAGCAGGCAGTACGTGAACAAGCTCTACCTATTAGTCCGTCGCTCGTTACGTCTGTTCCCAACGAAGCAACGCTTAAAGCTATGAATCACGCTAATCAAATTATAGATGGCAAAATTTCTGAAGACGGCATTGTCTTTAGCAATGCTAATGAAGCTAAAGCATTTTTGGATAATATGTCATGAAAATTATTTTTGATACTCAATTCCAAACAGATTTACGGAAGTTGCTTCGAGAGAATACATCAATTAAACACGAATTAGAGGACTTAATTGACAGTATTTATGAATTTGAAGAAGTTCCTGAATCTTACAATCCTCACCAATTGAGCCATCCTCGTGGGATGTACAGCGGATATTGGGAATTACATTTGCAAGAAGGAAAATTTGATGTAATTCTCATTTATAATTATCGACATAATGTGCCTGTTATTAGGTTTGTGCGCATAGGATCTCATAATAATTTATTCCATAATGGGCATAAATGAGATTTTGAAAGTTGCTAATGTTAGGGGATAGTGTTAGATTGTTTCTAACTTAAGCGATGATCCGTTATCGGCGGGGAGTTTTCGGAAGAACGGCGAGTGTTCGTAAGATTCTCGCTTATTAGAACCGACGGGGTTGGCCCGTATAGCCAAACACGAGAGGCTGCAAGAGTTGCGTAAGCATCTTGTAGCAAGCGAGGTGGTACCGCGGCAATAACTGTCGTCCTCGCAGGGAAATATTCACCCTGTTGAGTGAGGAGAGCACAGTGAGCGAATCCACTAATCCAGCAACTAGCGCGTGCGCAAATACGTCTGCAAATCACGTATATCCGAAAGCAAATGTAACTGCATCAACGCAAGAAAATGCCGGCACGCAAGTTGCACCAAATCCTTCCTTCCCAAAGCTTGAAGAATCAGTTCTTCAATACTGGGATGCAAATAACACTTTCCGCAAGTCAATCGAATACCGCCCGTCCGGCAAAGGTAGCCAAAACGAGTTCGTGTTCTTCGACGGCCCTCCATTCGCAAACGGTCTTCCTCACTACGGTCACCTTCTCACAGGCTACGCAAAAGACGTTGTTCCGCGCTATCAGACTATGCGCGGTCGCAAAGTAAACCGCGTTTTTGGCTGGGATACTCACGGTCTTCCTGCAGAGTTGGAAGCGCAGAAAGAGCTCGGCATCGAGTCTGTTGATCAAATCGAAAAAATGGGCATCGCAAAGTTCAACGATGCTTGCCGCGCCAGCGTTTTGAAGTACACAAACGAGTGGCAAAACTACGTGCATCGTCAAGCGCGCTGGGTTGATTTTGAGCGCGGCTACAAGACGCTGAACATTCCATACATGGAATCCGTAATGTGGGCATTTAAGCAGCTTTACGATAAGGGCTTGGCTTATAAGGGTTACCGTGTGCTTCCGTACTGCCCAAAGGATCAGACTCCGCTCAGCGCACATGAGCTTCGTATGGATGCGGACGTTTACCAGAATCGCCAGGACACCACTGTTTCCGTGGCCGTTAAGCTTCGCGACGAAGCCGATGCTTACGCAGTATTCTGGACCACCACTCCTTGGACAGTTCCAACAAACTTTGCAATCGTAGTCGGCGCAGATATCGACTACGTGGAAGTTCGTCCAACTGAAGGCAAGTTCGCTGGCAAAAAGTTCTACATTGGTAAGCCTTTGCTTGGCTCCTACACTAAGGAACTTGGCGAAAACTACGAAGTTGTGCGCGAACTTAAGGGCGCTGAGATGGCCGGCTGGCGCTACTACCCAGTATTCCCTTATTTTGCAAGCGATTCTGCGCTTTCCGAGGGCGGAACTCCTGGTCCTAACGCTTTTACGATTTTTACAGCAGATTATGTTGATACCGCTGAAGGTACTGGTCTTGTTCACCAGGCTCCTTACGGCGAGGACGATATGAACACGCTTAACGCGCACGAGATTCGCAGCGTTGACGTGCTCGACGCAGGCTGCAAGTTTACAAGCGACTGCCCAGATTACGAAGGCTTGTACGTTTTCGACGCGAATTTGCCAATTTTGCGCAACTTGCGTGCAGGAGACGGTCCGCTTGCTCAAATGCCAGAAGATCAGCGCGCGTTGCTATTCCAAGAAAAAAGCTACGTGCACAGCTATCCTCACTGCTGGCGTTGCGCAACTCCGCTTATTTATAAGCCTGTTTCTAGCTGGTTTGTGTCTGTTACAAAGATTAAGAAGCGCTTGCTAGAGCTTAATCAGGAGATTAATTGGATTCCTGGAAACGTTAAGGACGGCCAGTTTGGTAAGTGGCTTTCTAACGCTCGCGACTGGTCGATTAGCCGTAACCGATTCTGGGGCTCGCCAATTCCAGTGTGGGTGAGTGACGATCCAAAGTATCCTCGCGTAGACGTTTACGGCTCATTGGATGAGCTTAAGGCTGATTTTGGCGATTATCCTCGCGACGACGACGGCAATGTGAATATGCACCGCCCGTATATCGATCGCCTCACGCGCTCAAATCCAGACGATCCTACTGGAAAGTCGCAAATGCACCGTATTACGGATGTTCTCGACTGCTGGTTTGAGTCTGGTTCTATGCCTTTCGCGCAGTTCCATTATCCGTTTGAAAATAAGGACTTCTTCGAAGAGCACTTCCCATGTGATTACATCGTTGAGTATATTGGTCAGACTCGCGGCTGGTTCTACACGCTCCACATTATGGCCACGGCTTTATTCGACCGTCCAGCTTTTAAGAACGTGATTTGCCACGGCATTGTGCTTGGTTCCGACGGTCAGAAGATGAGTAAGCATTTACGCAATTACCCAGATGTGAACGGCGTTTTCAACGAGTACGGTTCGGATGCTATGCGCTGGTTCCTTATGTCTTCGCCAATTTTGCGCGGTGGCAATTTGATTGTTACTGCAGACGGCATTAGGGATACGGTTCGTCAAGTTATGCTTCCAGTTTGGAGCTCGTATTACTTCTTCACTTTGTATGCGAACGCTGCAAACGGTGGTAAGGGTTACGATGCTCGCAGGCTTCGTGCGGATGAGGTTGCAGGACTTTGCAACATGGATCGTTATTTGCTTGCTCGTACGCGTTTGCTTGTTGAGCGCGTAGAAAAATGCTTGAACGAGTTTGCGATTAGCGATGCTTGCGCGGCAGTAAGTGATTTTATTGACGTGCTTACTAATTGGTATATTCGCGGCAGCCGCGACCGATTCTGGAATGAAGACGAGACCGCTTTCAACACGCTTTACACTGTGTTGGAAGTGTTTATGCGCACGATTTCTCCTCTTGCTCCTATGGAAGCAGAGGCTGTGTGGCGTGGTCTTACCGGTGGTGAATCTGTGCATTTGGCTGATTGGCCTTATTTGGTTGAGCCGCAAATGCTTTCGGATGGTGAGAAGAACCCTAAGGCTGGAGAAGTGACTGAGCTTGGAGCGGTTCTTGCGCACGACGATGCTTTGGTTGCTGCTATGGATAAGGTTCGCGAGGTTGTGTCTTCTACGCTTTCGTTGCGTAAGGCGGAACAGTTGCGTGTGCGCCAGCCGTTGGCAAACTTGACAGTTGTTGCAGAAAATACTGCTGCTGTAGAGCCTTACGAGCAAGTGCTTGAGCGCGAGCTTAACGTGAAGAATGTTACATTCTGCACTTTGGAAGACGCTAGCAGCCACGGTTTGAAGATTGTTCACGAGCTTAAGGTGAACGCTCGCGCGGCTGGTCCTCGTTTGGGTAAGCAAGTGCAGTTTGCTATTAAGTCTTCTAAGAGTGGCGATTGGCGAGTTGATGAGTCTGGTGCTCCTGTTGTTACGACTCCAAACGGCGAAGTTGCGCTTGTTGAGGGCGAATATGAGCTTGTGAATCGCGTTGAGTCTTCGGATGCTCAAGCGGCTGCGAATACGGCTTCTGCTGCAATGCCAACTGGCGGCTTCGTTATGCTTGACACTGCTTTGACTAGCGATTTGCTTGCGGAAGGTTACGCTCGCGATGCTATTCGCGCTGTTCAGGATGCGCGTAAGGAGAACGGTTTGGATATTAGCGACCGAATCTCTTTGACTTTGAGCGTGCCTAGCGCGGACGTTGCTAAAGTTGAGCAGTTCCGTGATTTGATTGCTAACGAAACTCTTGCTACAAGCTTTGAAGTTACAGAGGCTGATTCTAGCGCAACCGAGCTTAGCGTAAGTCTTAAGCGTGCGTAAAACACAGCTAACAGCTAATTAACTAAACAAAAACGTGCCGTTGTATGATTCAATACTTCGGCACGTTTTGTTTTATCTCTAGTTTTGCTTCGAACTTTCTAGTTTTTCTGCAATGAGTGTATTGACGACTGCGTTTCTGCTAATAGCAAGAATTTCTGCACGTTTATCAAGTTTTTCAATAATCCATTCTGGCATAGTAAATGTGACGCGTTTTTGCACATTTGAGCGGTGCTCTATAGTTGGATGCTCCAAATCAAAGTACTCAAGTACATCTTCGCCGTTATCGAATTTTTTATCGAGTTCTTTGCCGCTTATTTCCTTACTCGTTGTAGTGCTCTTCATAATATTGCTCCTCATTTTTACGCGATCTTCTTACAGAAATAATACGAATTCGATTATTCCTTTTTGTTATTATTGCCGTCCAATGCTTATTGTTTATTTTTCCAAAAACTAAGTAGCGAGAGTTGTCGTTTCCTGAATTTTTGGATTCTAATGTAATTGTCGTATTCTCCCAAAGTAATTGGGCTTTTTTGAAACTGATACCGTGTTTAGCTAAATTTTTTAAGCTTTTTGCAGGATCGTGTTCAAAATCCATTCTCACCTCCTAGTGTGTATTTTACATCAAAACAACATCAATATGAAGCAATTTTTTAATGATTGTTGTTTTGTATTAGGTATCGTAAGTGATTTAAGTTAGCTTTCCTAGATTTTTTACGCATTGTGGTTAGAGGCTATTTATAGAAGCAAGCGCTATCGCATCGATTTGTTTTGTTATGTGCGTTTTGCTGGTCTTCGGATTTCGCCTAAGTGTAGGCGAAATCGGGGTCGCGCTTGCGTGGAAAGCGTATTAGCTTTCCACTTTGAGCAAGCGCTATCGCATTGAGTCGCTTTTCGCGCTACGCTCTAAGCGAAAAGCGAAGCAATGCGACACTCCGATTTATTTTCTTCCACACCTTCATATAAATTCGTTATGACAACAATACAAATTTATTCATGTTTGTATTTGTTAGTTTTATAGAAAAATTGCAATACGAAAGTGCAGGTAACGAAATGAGTGGCGATGAAAAGGGGCGGTGTATTTTATTCGCGTAGTAAGCGCGACTTATCAAGTGTTACCGCAATTGTTGGAATTGCAATAATATCACTGTTTGTTTTATTGGCGATTTTTGCCGACCTTTTTACTCTTATTACAGGTAATGATCCATATAGCGAAAATCCCGATGTTTTGTCGGATTCTTCGTTGCCTACAGGCATAGGCGGAATAAGCTCAAAACATTGGTTTGGCGTAACGCCATTGCGCGGAATTGACTTATTTGCAATCATCTCTCACGGCGCAAGAATCTCTCTTGGAATTGGCTTAGCTTCTACTGCAATCTCCGTTGTTTTAGGCGTTGTAATTGGCGTTATTGCTGGTTATTTTGGTGGTTTTGTTGATTTTGCAATTTCTCGCATTATGGACGTGTTCTTTGGGTTTCCGTTCCTAATCTTTGCGATTGCGCTTTCTGCGATTGTGCCTCAAACTTTCCCGCGTCCGCTTCTTTTAACTCTTGTAATCGGCTTTTTTGGTTGGCCTAGCATGGCGCGATTGGTTCGCGGCGAAACACTTAGCCTTAAAAATCGCCATTTTGCCGTGGCTTCTAGAGTTATGGGCGCTAGTGCTTTTCATGTTTTGCGCAATCAGATTTTGCCAAACATGCTTCCAATAATCATTGTTAATACAACACTTTCTATACCAGGCCGTATTGCACTCGAAGCGGCACTTTCATTTCTTGGCGTTGGCATGAATCCGCCTTCGCCTTCGTGGGGACGCTCAATATCCGACGCAGTGCAGTGGGCATTGGTAGACCCGTGGTATTTAATATTCCCAGGTTTATCTTTGTCCCTGCTTGCGCTCGGGTTTAATATGCTGGGCGATTGGCTTTCTTCAAAAATGGAGATAGCAGCATGAGCGTTTTTCTTTACATTATTAGGCGCGTTGCAAGCGCTTTGGCTGTTATTGCTGTTATTGCAATGGCAATGTTTTTGATTTTCTTTATGACTCCAACAAATCCTGCTCAGCTTATGTGCGGCAAACCTTGCACGCCTGAGCGTTTAGCACAAGTTTCTGCGTTTATGGGAACTGATTTGCCTTGGTATAGTCAGCTTTTTAACTATTTGCAGGGTATTTTTGTTGGCCGTACTTTTGGCGATTCTGCATCTGCCAGCGCAATTGTTTGCGCGGCTCCTTGCTTAGGATGGTCTTTTGCGCTTAATGAGCCTGTTACTGGTTTGATTTTTAGTCGTTTTCCAGTTACAGCATCAATCGCCATTGGTGCTGCTGTTTTGTGGATGATAATTGGCGTATTTGCAGGCGTTTTGCAAGCGGTTAAGCGTGATTCGTGGATTGACCGCTTAATTGTAGCAATATCTTCGATTGGTATTTCGTCTCCTACCTACTTAATTGGTTTGCTGGCGATTATTGCTTTTGCGGTTTACATTCCCGTTTTTCCTACGGGTGGATATGTTAGCTTCTTTGCTAATCCTTTTGACTGGGCTTGGCATCTGCTACTCGCTTGGATTGTTTTAGCGTTGATAAATGGCGCTTTTTATGCGCGCATTACTCGTTCTACAATGATTAGGGAATTTGGTAAAGATTATGTGCGAACTGCAAGAGCAAAGGGCATGCACGATTCACATGTTGTAGTAAATCATGCTTTGCGAAATGCGATTTTACCAATATTTACAATGTTTGGTTTAGATCTTGGCGGTCTTCTTGGTGGAGCGGTTATAACTGAGCGTGTGTTCTCTATGCACGGGTTGGGTTCGCTTCTTTTAGACGCTGTTAAGACTTTTGATTTGCAAGTTTTGGTTGGAGTTACGCTGTTTTCGGCCGCTCTTGTAATAATTGCAAATCTTATTGTTGACGTCTGTTATTGTTTGCTTGATCCTAGAGCGGCTAAAGTCGCCCTTTAAAGTGGTGATTAGTGAGCGATTAAAATCGCCAACAAAATCGCCATTAAGGTTGCAACTAAAGTCGCTACTAAAGTCTTCTTTAAATCACAATAATAAAAATTTTTAATAACTTTATAACTTTATAAAAAATTAAGGAAAAATCATGCAAAATACACAAAATTCTTATCAAATCATCAAAAAATTTAGTCGTGGTTTTGCTCTAAATACATTAAGAGCAATTGCTGTAATTCTAGTGTTTTCGCTGATTTATGCATTTTCTGCTTGCGGATCTGCTGTGCAAAGTGGTCAGAACCTACAAAAAAGACTACCAAATGCTTCTGTGCTTAATAGTAATCCAAAAAAGGGAGGAACGCTTACAATTCTAAGCTCTGAATCAAAAATGGATTTTGATCCTGCAAGAAGTCAGGGTTTGCCAATAACCTCTAATAGCCTAGTTTTCCGCGCTTTAACAACGTGGAAAGTAACGCCAAGTGGCAAAACGCGTGTTGTTGCCGATTTAGCAACAGATACGGGAACTGCTTTAGACGGCGGAAAAACCTGGAAGTACACTCTTAAAAAAGGCATTAAATACCAGGATGGAAGCCCAATAACGTCTAAAGATATTAAATATGGTCTTGAGCGTTCTTTTGCAAACTCGCTTACAGGCGGATTCGGTTACCACAAAGCGCTTTTGGAAGGTGCTAAAGACTATGCCGGTCCGTTTAGTGGCAAATCTTTGGATTCGATTGAAACTCCAGACAATCAAACAATCATTTTTAAACTAAATGCTGCTTTTGCTAATTGGCCTTGGGTTGCGTCTTTGGCGGCCTTTGCTCCCGTTCCGTTAAATTCTGGGAATGCGCAGGATTATGGTAAAAGCCCAGTTGCTTCTGGACCGTACAAAATTGTTGAAAACGAAGTTGGCAAGCAAATTGTTATGGTTAGAAACACTAATTGGGATTCCAGCGCGGATTCAATTCGAGCTAATTACCCAGACAAGATAATTTGGAAGCTTGGTGTTGATCCTTCTGTTGCTGCCCAATCTATGATTCAAGGCAATTCTGGCGCAGACAATGCTATTCTTGCAGATTTTGTGCCTCCAGCTCAACGCGCACAAGCTAAAGCAAGCTACAAGTCGAGCAATCTTTTAGTTACAAGCGGTGACGGAGCGTTGGAATATTTGGCCATGAACAATCGCCGTATTAAAGATGTTAAGATCCGAAAGGCGATTCAGTACGCTGTAGATAAGCAGTCGTATCAGCGAGCAAAGGGCGGTGCGGTTGCTGGCGGTTTTGCAACAACGCTTATTACTCCAGGCGTAAGCGAGCGCAAAGTCTATAATCTCTATTCTGCAAATCCGCGTGGGGACGTAGAAAAGGCTAAACAATTATTAAAGGAATCGGGTAAATCTAAACTAAAGTTTAGTCTTATTGCTCGCCCAGATCAGGCGCAAGTGGCATCTTCTATTCAAGCAAGCTTAAAGCGCGTTGGAATTGATGTTTCTATACGAACTGTGGATTCGCAGATTTTTACCGATATGATTACTGGCGATTCTGGCGACTACGATTTAGCTTTGTCTAAATGGCAGCCTGATTTTCCTTCTGCGTATGCAAATATTGGCCCGCTTTTTGACTCTTCGCAAATAGGCGGCGGCAATTGGAATATATCTCGCTACTCGAATCCAAAAGTGGATTCCTTGATTCGCCAAGCTGTTGGCGTTATAGATAAGTCGCGTGCAGATTTGCTTTGGCAGCAGGTTGATAAAGAGATTATGCGCGATTCTCCAATCGTTCCGCTTATTTACTCTAAGAACACTTATATTCACGGAAGCAATGTGGAAAACTTCTTTGTTGGGTCTTTCCCGGCTTATCCAAACTATGCGCGAGTTTCGCTTAGAAACTAGAAAAGGATTTAAGAAAATGTTGGAAAATCGCGAAAACCCAGTGCTTAGCGTTAGTAACTTGTCTATTGCGATTGGCAAAAATCAGATTACGCATAACGTATCTTTAAACTTATATGCGGGCAAAATTAGCGCGCTGGTTGGCGAATCTGGTTCGGGAAAGTCATTAACTTCGTTGGCGTTAATGGGTCTTCTTCCAGGCGATTTTAGTGTTTCTGGCAAAGCGGTTATTAATACAAGCGCTAATGACAGTTTGGATTTACTAAGCAATAATGCTCCGTATTCTTATATTCGTTCGGGGCTTATTTCAATGGTGTTCCAAGAGCCATCTACTGCATTTAATCCCGTTATGCGTCTTGGCAAGCAAATTGAAGAGGCGTTAAAATATCATCCCGAAAAGTTTGGCAAGATGAGCGCTCACGCTAGAAAATCGCGAGTTCTTGATTCCCTTAGCGAGGTTGGCCTAAAGGATGTAAATCGCGTTTATAGGTCTTATCCGCACGAACTTTCTGGTGGGCAGCTTCAGCGCGCAATGATTGCAATGGCAATTATTAATCGACCTTCTTTGCTTATTGCAGACGAGCCTACAACAGCTTTGGATGTTACAACTCAGCGTAAGATTTTGCAGCTTTTGCGCGATTTAGCTAAAAAGCATAATATTGCGGTTTTGATTATTACGCATAATATGAGCGTTGTTAAGGCTGTTGCAAACACAGTTTATGTTATGAACAGTGGCAGTATTGTTGAAAGTGGACTAGTTAAAGATGTGTTTTCTAATCCTAAAAACAGCTATACGCGCTCTCTTTTAGACTCTATTGTTGATTTTGATATTAATAATTTAGCTAGCGAATCAACTAGCTCGGATGCTTGCGATTTTTGCGTAAACATTCAAAATGTTTCTGCCACATATGCTAAGTCTTCTAAAATTTTCAACTTTTCCAAATCCGCAATAAGTGATTTGAACCTTAATATTTTAAAGGGGAAGACGCATGCGCTGGTTGGAGAATCTGGTGCTGGAAAAACAACGATTGCAAAGCTTATTTCTGGTCAGCTTAAGCCAGAATCTGGCAGCATAAGCATAGAGGGCCTTAATTTATACTCCGATTGCAAAAAGCGCGCAAATCGCAAGATTTTAAGCAATATTGGATTCATTTTCCAAGATTCTGGCTCGGCGTTAAATCCTTTAAAAACAGTAGGCTGGAGCATTGCCGAGCCTCTTCTTGCCAATAAAAGTCTTAGCGAAGAAGAGCGCAAAAAGCGCGTGGAGTTTGTTCTTAATCAAGTGCATTTGCCATTAAGCTTAATAAACAGGTTCCCGCACGAGCTTTCTGGCGGCCAAAAACAGCGAGTTGGCATTGCACGAGCGTTAATAAATCGTCCTTCTTTGATTATTGCAGATGAGCCAACTTCGGCGTTAGATGCAAACCATTGCCTAAAAATCCTAAATCTTCTAAGTAGCTTGCAAAAGCAGTACAACTTTTCGTGCTTGTTTATAACGCATGATTTGGCTTTAGTAAGCCGCATTGCTAGCCAAGTTAGTGTTATAAAAGGCGGAAGGATTGTTGAGCAGGGAAGCGTTAAAGATGTATTGCGTTTCCCTAAGAATTCCTACACGCAAAGCCTTATTGATGCTGTTTTGTAAAGCTTATGTTTGTGCTAAAAAGTACCATTGTAAGAGTTTATTAGGAGGTTTTTATGTCTTCGTGCGCTCCAATAGGTGTATTTGACTCTGGGTTAGGTGGTATTTCTGTAGTTCGTGAGCTTAGAGAAGCAATGCCAAATGAGCGAATTATATACTTTGGTGATTCTGCCAATGCTCCATATGGCGTAAAAACTCCGCAAGAAGTGCGTGAGCTTAGTTTTAAGATTGTTGAGCATTTTGCAAGTCTTAATGTTAAAGCTATTGTTATTGCTTGCAATACTGCCACTTCTGCTGCTGTTAAAGATTTGCGTGAGCATTATAGTATGCCGATTATTGGCATGGAGCCTGCTCTTAAGCTTGCTTGCGACTTAGGTGGCGGCAAGCCTCAGCGCGTGATTGTTGCGGCTACTCCTTTAACGCTTAAAGAGCGCAAGTTTGCGGAACTTATGAATCGTTTTACGCAAAATCACCAAATTTTTTCTAGACCGTGTCCAGATTTGGTAGAAATTGTGGAAAATGGTGATTTAGGCAATAAAAATATTGTTATGAGTGCTTTGCATAAGTATTTTGATTCTTATGATTTAAAAAATGTTGATTCAGTTGTTTTAGGCTGTACTCATTTTGTGTTTTATAAAAGTTATTTTCGCGAGTTTTTGCCTGATTGCGTGAAGATTGTAGATGGTAATGCTGGCACTATTCATCATCTTAAAAGCGTGTTGGATTCAATGAATCTTCTTGCGGATATAGATGACGAGGGGAGTGTTGTGCTTACTAACTCCGATTCAAGCGATCGTATTGCTAAGCTATCGCAATCGCTGCTTAATAGTGACTGCTGATTATAACTTTAATTTAAATTGCAGCTTATAAATATGTGATGAAATATGTGATGAATTTAGTTGTATAAGCTTTTGATTCAACTAAATATAGCATGACCGTATTTGCTTAAAATTAGTAGCACGATTACGAATATCCATAGTGAGTCTACGATTAAATCGTAGTTAATTCTGTAGTACGCGTTTAGAATTTTATTTTTTAATCCAATTCCTTGCGCGCTAACTGTTGCGTGGCTAAGTGACATGAATTGTAGAGTAGTGCAAAACATTAGTACTAAGCACCATGGGCAAAGAACTTGTATTACGAACATTGATTGAGAAAACAGCCAATACGCGTACAAGAGTGCGCATAATCCGCCTACCCAACTAAATATCGCTAGCCATTTTGGAAGTTTTACTTTTGCTATTCCAATTACAGCAAGTGTTACAAATACGCTTTCGGCTGCTATTCCAAAGAAGGCGTTAGGGAAGCTTAGTTCGCCAAATCGTATGAATTCTGCTTGCCATGTTTGAGCTACTTTAGAGCATGATACGAGAGTGTTTATATCGCATCCAAGCGCTTTGTGCGGTGTGCGCGCAAGAGCTAAAGTCTCAGAAGATAATATTAGAGATGTTAGAAGGGCTATTGCAGAAGTAACTAGCATAATAGCGTAAACCCAAGTAGCAGAATGTCTCCAGCCTTTTAATGAGTTTGTTTCGTAAAGTGTTTTTCCGTCTACATCGTTTTCCGTTTTAGATAGCTCATTTATATTAGTGAGTTCTGTTTGTGAATTACAGCTATCCATAAGTACTCCTGTAAACGCTAATAATGTAGGGATTAATCGTTTATAAGATAAACGTTACATGCCACAGTTTACGATAATTGTATGACTGTAACTAGCACTAGCGCTGATATTGATTTTTTTGCAAACCCTGATGAGAATAATTCTGGTTGGGATTTGCATTGTCATACCTTTTATTCCGATGGCACAAAGTCGCCAGAAGATTTGGTAAATGAAGCTAAAACTATTGGTCTTAAAGGTGTGGCTATTACAGATCACGATACTACTGCTGGTTGGAGTGATTTTAAAGAAGCTGCTAAGATTGCGGATTTTCCAGTTATTTTTGGATCCGAAATCACATCTGTAGAAGGTAATATATCGGTTCATATGCTTGCTTATCGTTATAATCCAGACGACGAGTGCATTATTGAAATGTTTGATTTAACAAGGAAACGTCGTTTAAATCGTACGCGTAAAATGGTGGAGCTTATGTCGCACGATTTTCCGATTACTTGGCAAGATGTTCTTGATCAAGCAGGCAAAGGGAATCTGACTACGATTGGCAGACCGCATATTGCCGATGCATTGGTTGCTGCAGGTGTTTTTGAAACAAGATCTCAGGCTTTTGCAGGGCCGGTAGCGCCTCATGGACCTTATTACATTCCTACGCCTTCTCCCAGCGTTGATGAAGTTATTAAAGTTATTAAACATGCTGGAGGAGTGAGCGTTATTGCACATCCTGCGGATTATAGTAGGAATCCTGTTATTCTTTCAGACTCTCAAATTGCTTATTACGCTAGTTTAGGTCTCGATGGTTTAGAAGTGTATCATCGTGGTAATTCTTTAACGCAAAGACAAAGACTATTTGGATTAGCAAAAGACTTGGATTTGCTTGTTACTGGCGGCTCTGATTGGCACGGAAGCGGTAAACCAAATAGTCTTGGTGAAGAAACAACTAGCGACGAAGTAGTGAGTAAAATCCTAAATCGCTAGTTTTGTAATTACAATGCGTTGAAACCAACAGTGTGTGTTGGGGTATCTCCGATTATTGCATAGGCAAAAGAGTTGCTAGGTACAACAATTTTCCTGTTATTTTTATCTGTAATGGTGATTAATTTTTCGTCTTTAATTGCATTGGTTATAATATTCTGCACGTCTTCTTCGCTTTGTTCTGATTCAAAGCTGATAGTGTCGTTTACGTGTTTAACTCCGATTGTTACCTTCATTTTGTTTCCTTTAATACTTTTGATACTTTTAATACTTGGTTTCTTCGATTTTACTTAATATTTAGCATCTAATATTTAGCATTTACGAATTACTCAGTTTGTCTTTAGCATCTTTAATAGCTTGATCTGCATCTTTTAGCATTGGGATAATAATAGTTGCTGGCTTATCTAAATCTTCATTATTATTTTCGCCAGTATTTTCTACATTGTTATCTTTACTTTCTATGCTGTTATTGCTCTCGATCTTGCTTTCGACGCTTCCGTCACTATTCTTGTTGCTATTATCGGCGTTATTGATAATGCTATTTATAACTTGTGTTTCTAGATTATCAGCAACAGATGTAGTTTTAGTAGCATTCGTATTATCAGACTCTTTGTAAGAATCTTCTTGTGCTTGTGAATTTGAATAGTTCACTTTTGTAGGGTTTTCACTCGTGCTGTCGTTATTGCTGTTTAAAGCAATTGTCTGACTTTTAGCACTTATATTGCTCTCATTTGTGGCATCAGAAGATTCAATAGTATCGTCTTTAACTATATCTCCTACTGTTAGAGAAGACGCAGGATTTGTGCTTGAATTGTTGTTTTGATTAGCGTTTGCGTTTCTAGAATTGTTTATACGCGTAAGCTCGTGAGCAAGACGTTCTACTTGTGCTTTAAAGCGCATGATTCCAGTTGTATCTGCACGCTGCAAAGCTTGAACGAAGTCGCCAACCTGTTCCATTTGAAGCCATAGGTTTGCGCGAAGCATAATCATGCTGTCTAATCTGGCTCCAAGCATTCTTCCGTAAGCGCTAAGAAGTGCATTCCTATGCTGTTCATTAAGTTTTGCAAAAATCCACGCTAAATCTCGCGCAGGATCGTTGATTTGCATGCTCTGCCAATTGGTTATTGCAGTAATCGTAGATCCAGAAAATAGAAAATCTCCATCTTTAAAACCGCCGTGAACAGGGCAAGTGTCAAATGCCCACAATCCATCGGTTTCAAGCACTCTGGACCAGTTATCTGTGATTTCAGTAGGAATGTGACCAGCTTGACGTAGCCTTTTAATCCAAGATGTTAATTGTGCCCGAATCTGACCAGTAGTAAAAGTCGGGTAGCCGCCTTTTGTTAAAAATGCTGGGCTTAGTCGGTGAATTGCGCCCATGGCTGTGCCAGCGTTTACGCAATCGTCTGTTGTAAGAAGGCTTAATTCTCTAGCGCTTCCGTTTAAATGCGGGCAAATCAATACTGTTGGATTATTAAAATCTGCCTGCCCAAGTTTTTCGCCATATAAGCTGTTTGAATCAGATTGGTTATTTTCTTGAGCAGATTGTGCAGATTGTACAGATTGTGTAGATTGTGTAGCTTTTGTATTTTGCGTATTTTGATTGTTCTGGTTTGAAAGAGAGCCAGGAACAAACTTAAGCATTTCTTCGTGTGCAAATCCAAGAGCTGCAAGTCCTTTGGTTTTTTGCAGCACCCATGCTGCTCTTGCTCTGTCGTGTAAGCGTTTTTGCCCTTTTTCCTCGGAGCTTACAAAAATGTCATAAAGGTTACCAGAAACGTCTTGAATAACGGCATGAGATATTCCCGCAGCGGCATCGGTGGCGTTTGCCTGCTCACTTTGGCGGGTTCCGGCGAATTGTACTTCTGGCATGACCGATGAGGCCAGCGCTACCAACTTGAATCTGCTTATCTGTGTCACAGTTCAACAGTAATACAAAGCAGCGAGATATAGTCAAATAACCTTTAACCACATTTGTGTTTTAATCTTTTATTTTCTCTTTGTTTGCTGTAACAATAGAAATATGATTTCTTCTCCAGAGTCATTATTGAATGATTTAGATGATTCACAGCGTGCAGCAGCCATGGCGTTAAATGGTCCTGTTCGCATTGTGGCATGCGCTGGTGCTGGTAAAACTCGCACTATTACACGCAGAATAGCGTATGCGTGTGCTAAAGGAGAATGGGATGAAAATCGCGTTTTGGCGGTAACTTTCTCTGTAAAGGCTGCTAAAGAAATGCAAGAACGTCTTAAAAAATTAGGTGTTAATAATGCGACTGTTGCAACTTTTCATTCTGCAGCCTTAAAACATTTACGCAAGGTATGGGATTCGGTGTGCTCAGCTCCTTTTCCAAGAATAATGGATGATCCTAAAGAAGTCACAGAGCAAGCATTGATTCATTACACAGATCTTGCAAATATGACGTCTGTGCAAATAAGAGATATTATTTCAGAAATTGATTGGGCGAAAGTTTCGCTTATTGCACCAGATGATTATGCGAAAGCATATGCTTGTGTTCATAGAGAACTCCCTGCGGGCTTAGATGTTAAACAATTCGTAGAAGTTTATAAAGCGTACGAGATTGAAAAAAATACGCGTAATCTTATTGATTTTAACGATTTGCTCCTTTTAACCTGTCATATTTTAAGATCTTTCCCTAATGCTGCTAAACAGATTCGCAGTTTAATAGGTTGGGTTACTGTTGATGAATATCAGGATGTTTCGCCATTGCAACATGAGCTTCTTGTACTATGGTTGGGCGATAACCGCAATATTTGCGTTGTTGGAGATCCTGCGCAAACCATCTATTCTTTCGCTGGCGCTAGTAGTTACGATTTACTTGAGTTTCCAAACGAATTCGCACCAATCTACGCGGATATTAGTTTGAATACGGATTACAGGTCTACAGAACGTATTGTTGGTCTTGCTAATCGTGTTCTTTCACAATCTGCGTGTAGGCGTGATTATTTAAAATTAAAATCAAATATTAAGGGTGGCGTTCGCGTTTCCAAAAGTATTTATAATACTGATTACGACGAGGCTCTTTCTGTTGCTCAGCAGATTTCTAAAGCTGTTAAATCTGGGGATGCGCTTCCTACGGATTTTGCTATTCTTACGCGCACTAATGTTCAGCAGAATATGTTTTGTAGAACATTAGGTAGCTTGGGCTTACATTTTTCTGTTAAAAAAGATGCTGGTCTTCAACCTGATGTACTTGATAATAATATAGATAATACAGAAGCAAGCAATTCCAATTCATCGGTTGCTGGCGACTTATCCTTTGTTGATACAGATAATAAGTTTGTAGATAATGTTTCCGAAAAGAAGCATGTTGATTTAATTAAGAAATCTTTACTCCCTGTAACTATATCTACAATTCACGCGTCTAAAGGTTTGGAATTTAAACACGTTTTTTTGGTCGGCTGTTCTGAAGGTCTTCTTCCTTTTGGATCTTCTGTTAGTAGAAGTGAAGATGAGGATGAAGAAGAACGCAGACTTATGTATGTTGCAATAACAAGAGCGGAAAAAACCTTGCATATTTCTTACGCTCTTTGCAAGGATTATGGAAGTGGTATGCAAAGAACTGTAAGTCATTTCTTGGAATAATTTGTTTAAAATAATTCTAAGAAAATCGCAAGTTTTTCCGCTCTGTTTTATTATTTCTATTCATTTATTATTTAGTTGTTATTCATTTATTATTCTTTATTTGTTATTCATTTATTATTTATTTATATCTGAATCGGGATTTGAATCAGAATCAGTTTCACCGTTATCTGAATCTTTATCAGCATTGTTGTTTGCGTCATCAGATGCATTATCAGATGCGTCGTCAGATGCTAACAGTTTGCTTAATTCATCGTCCCAATTCACATCTTTGAGTTTCTTTTCTAAATCTTCACTATTCTTGAAGTCTTCCAAATTAGGCATATTTATGCTTGATTCTTTTGACTCTTTATTTGTTTCAGTTTCTGATTCAGAATTAGACTCAGCATTAATTTCAGCATTAGCCTCAACATTATCATCTTTCTTATTTTCATAAGAATTTTCATGTTCAGACTCGTCGTTATCAATCTTAGAAGCTGGCGACTCTTCGTTATCTGTAGAATCAGCCTCATAGGATTTGCTTGACTCATCTTTGTTTTTAGAATCTGCAGAATCTATTTGCTTATTATTATCTGTGCTATTTTCATCTGTAGTATTCGTTTTTTTATCACTTGCGCTTGCCTCATCCTGAGACTCTGGCAAATCAGGCAAAAGATCAGGATGATTCCACATAGAGTCTCGCTCCTCAATGCCTTTTTCGCTTGTGATCGAATCCCATAATGCTGCAGCTTCTCGCATTCTACGCGGTCTTAATCTCAATCCAATAAGGGATTCAAAAGTTACTTCCGAAGGTCCACCTGCAGCGCGCTCGCGTCTCATCATCTCTCTAAGTTGATCGATGTGTGGAATATGTGCCATTCCAGCACGCCAAATAACGCAATCGACCCAGCCTTCTGTAAGAGCAAGAAGTGTTTCCAGTCCTCTAAGAGCCTGTTTTTGACCCTCTGTTTCTGTATCTGCAACTTTAGAAATATCTACCGCTCCAGAAACAGCTTCTGGATCCATTTCTTGAATATCTCTAAGCTGGTCTTCTACAGCATCTAAGTCAATAGAAATACCATCTGCATACTTTATAATCAGAGCTTCAAAACGTGGCATAAGCCATGGTACAGACGCAAACAAGCGAGCGTGTGCAAGTTCGCGTAAGGCAAGATAATTCATAACTTCTGTTACGTCTAATCCCCAGGTTTTTGCATAATCTATGCAATTGTATGGAATAAGACCTCCAGCTGGATTGTTAAGTAGTGCTATACCTTGATCGAAGCTTCCATGAACCTCGTGAGATAATGCTCCAGCAGCGTATCCTAGTTGCATCGCAAAAGATGTATTTCCGAGCAATCTCATAAACTGGTCAGGTTGTTTTACCTCATCTGGCATAGGAATTGGCATGATTCCATCGTATATGCCATCTACTTCTGTATCTTGCGAATCGCCGAATTTTGCGGATATTACGCTTGTAAAAGCCTCTCCCACAGATTTTGCAACAGGGTTTGCAAACTTAACCCACGAATCTATTGTTCCTTCAATCCAATCAGATCTAGAAAGAATATCTGGTGTTCCTGGCGCAGGATTTAAGTTGCAACTTGTGTCTAGCCACAAGTTTGCTTGGCTAAGTGCTCTTCTGGCACAGTCCGCAACTTCAGCGTTTACGGTTCCTCCGTCGCTTGTTGATCTTTGAATAGCGATAGATTGTGCAAGCTTTTTGTTTATTGGACCGTCTTCGAGTGTCACTCTCATTTCAAGAGGATTGTTTAACCCTCCTGTAGAAAAAGCTTGCATCATGGCGTGAACTTCGCCTGGTGTTGGAAGTCCTCCAATTCCACACCTTTCCTTGATGTGTTCGCGTATGTCAAAAGGAAGGTTCTCAAAGTTGTGCCATGCTCTTTCGCCTTGTTCAGAACCAAAGCAGTCGACGAGCCACTGGTGAATTTCTTCTTCGCTCATAGTTAAGTCCTTACAGTCTTAGTTAAAAGTCATCTAATATTTTCTACGTTATTTCGTATTCATCTATTAGCGTGACTTTTTGCAGCTTATTACAGATTCTACCTGATATACGGCAATTTTCATTCAATAAATCAATAATTTAAGTAACTTTTTTAATTTAATATTTTAAATGAATCCTAATTCCGTTATGCGTATGGCTTGAGTATAGAATTATTTCTTATGACTAATAAGATATTTGCTGTTTTTAACAATGGATGTATGACTGTTATAAGTTTTATGAGTAGGGTTTTTAATTATTTTGTTAAATATTTTTCTTCAAAATCCGTGCAGTATTTTATTGGACTAATTATTGGTATTCTTGCGATTATTGTGCTTTTTCTTCCTAGCGCATATGTTGTTGAAGAACCAGGACCAACTCAAGACGTTTTAGGAAAATCTTCTGGAAAATATGTGATAAACGTAGATAATCCTAATAATCCTAATAAAAAAGCTGCTTCATCTGCTTCGGGCTTAAAATCGCATTCAAAAAGTGGCAAATTGCTTTTAGTCACAGTAAATACGTCTGGAGTGCCAGGGTATGAGATTCCAAATATTTACGCTGTTTTATCTTGGTTTGATTCAAAAAAGCAGATTTTGCCGCGTGAGGTGTTAGTACCTGTAAATCAAAATGCAAGTGATTATAAAAAAGAAACAAATAAGCAGATGACTTCTTCGCAATCTTCTGCGCAAGTGGCGGCTTTGGATTATGCGAAGAAACATCTTAATGTGAATGTAAAAAACGTAAAAGTTAAGATTCATATAGACGATATTGGCGGTCCTTCTGCAGGAATGATGTATGCTTTGGGTATTTTAAACAAGCTAACTGGCGTAGATTTGGCTGGCGGCAAAACAATAGCAGGCACGGGAACCATTGATAATAATGGGAAAGTTGGGGCAATCGGCGGAATTCGTTTAAAGATGATATCCGCTAAAAGAGATGGTGCAAGATGGTTTCTAGCGCCAAATAGCAATTGCGATGAGGTGGTTGGCAATATTCCGCAAGGTTTAAACGTAGTAAGCGTTAAGACTTTAGATGATGCGTATAAAGCGTTGGAGAAAATTAAGGCTGGTAAAAGTATAAAGTCTTTTAAAACGTGTAATGCGAAGATGTAGAAGATTTTGCATCATTTTTAACTCTTTATTTCTATTATCAAAAATCCTATATTTAGTATGTTTTATTATGCAAAGTGCTGCATATTGTGTTTTAAGACACGCCGAGTGTGATAATTTCGATGCTAAAAAGCGAAAAATATAAAGTTTTCAATATATTTTTAACGTATTTTATGGTGATCTTTATAGAATCTAGGAATTTTTACGAATATTAAAAAAATGTGTAGATTTTCCTTGAATTTTCTATGGGGGGGGGGGTACAAATGTATACGTGCTTTGCAGTAGTGCACTGTATTATTTTGCATTTGAGCGTTTGGCGCGAATTTAACTACTGGTTTTGGGGAGGCTAGGTGTGCTTACGTTTATTTAACGCTTGCACAATAGTTTTCATCAATAGTTTCGCGTTGTTTGCGTAGTCGGCTTACGTTTGTTTACGTAGCTGGAATGCACGCTTTTTTGCTTGCAATGCAGTGGATTACACCACGGGCAATGCTTGTTGGCTTTAAGGTTGGGTTGCTTTAGAGTTGATGGGCGTGAGTATACGAGTAACTTGAGATTTTGAGAAATTGGTGCGTTAGAATGTTACGGCTTCATGACTTATTGAACTTGCGTAAGCAGTTTAGAATGCTTAATGCTTCTTCTTCAAATAGTTGCATCCGTATTCTTTCATCACACACTCTACGCCGCGCTCTTCTAGCAATGCTCGTAGCCGCCGCCACCATAGTAACCATGCTCATCGTGCCGCCAGTACAAGAAGCTAAGGGTTATGCAGATGGTAAAGTACCGATTCACGCTTGGTGGAATAGTTTTGGTACAGGTTTTGTGTCTGGTTCTGGCTTTGGAATAGGGGATGCTCCTAGTCAAATTGCTTCTAATGTTGAAGTTGTTCGCAATGTTTATGACTCTTCTACTGGTAGAAATAGAACTCAGATTAAATGGGAAGTGTTCTTCAATACTTACTCTCAAATGTACGAGAGTATTGTAACAGGTGAACCTTATAGCGGTAAGAGAGAAGATAAAGCGTTTGGTGGTAAAAGACCTCTTCTTATGGCTTGGCTTCCAAAAGGTATTGATAGAAAGAGTATAAAAATTAGTAGAAGGAAGTCTGGTAATAGAACTGGTTACCGTAACTATGGCTGCTGGCCTGAAACAGACAAGTGGTATAGCGCGTTTCCAAAAGATAAACAGTTTGATAAAACTGATAACGGTCGTGGATGTAGAGCAATCCAGTATCAAGAGCCTATTGTTACAATTAATAAAACATTAGATGAGTTTGTTAACAGTAGTTCTAGATGGGCTCATTCGTTCGATGGTAATTTGTATGAAGGTAAAGCTGGTAAAGAGGGTGTTGGTAAAGACCAACAGCTATTTAACTCTTATTGGGATAATGCTTTAGGTACTTCTAGACTTACATCGTATTGCAATTCGAACGATAAGCATGACATGTGCGAAATTAGAAACTGGAAGAATGATTTCTCTACGGTTCTTGCTGACTGGGAAGTTTCAGGTAATACGGCTTTTCAGTGGAATATCACTGCGTTTGTTGATGAAAGTATGGAAAATCGCTCAGATTTAGTATTGAAGAATCTTCCGTTCTCAGCTGGATGGAACTCTGGCAAAGGTAAATATTCTGAAAGTGATTTCGGAGATTTAGAAACGAAGAAAAATGGTACAGTAGAAGTTAGAAGTAAGTGGACTTTTATTGGACCTTTCGATAGTGATGGCGATGGTATTCCAGATTCTATGGAAGGCTATGACCATAAGAATCCTGACGCTTTGCCTGATTTTAGTAATAGTGATCAGCCGCATACTGTTTTGAATAATATTACTGATCCAAATGGTAAGACTGAAATAAAATATCCTCAATATTCGTCTAGCATGATGAATGATTATGTAAAGAAGTTAAATAATCAGAATTTAAGCTCGGATACTACTTATGGTGGCGTGGAGAATGTGCCTGTTACTACGTATGGTGCGCCTGTAACAATTAAGCCGTACGTTAATACTGGTTCTTGGCAGGGATGGGATTTAGGCGACTGGGATGGTCAATATTCTCTACAAAACCATTATGGCGGTCGCTATGTTGCAGGAAAAGATACTGATACTACTACTAATATTCCAACGGATTTTCCTAACGGCTCTAGCATGAAGTATGAGCTTACTGAAGTGCCGAAAGGTGTTACGCAATCTAGTAGTTGTAATACTGGTAATAATAATTCTGATAAAGGTTGTGTGAGTATAGATAGTAAAACTGGTTATATTACTTATAATCCAGGAAAGTTGGATCGTAAGTCTGATGGTATTACTTTTAAGGTGAAGATTACGCACCCAACTCCTAGTGTTTACCAATACAACTGTAAGTATACGACACCGATGGTTCAGGAAAATGTGCCTATAAAAATCAAGGTTGTTTCTAACGCCATGTTGTACAACCCGCATTACGAAACGACTACTGTTGACTACAATAAATCTACGAATAAGTTTAATTCTGCTACCAGCGAAGAGCCTAAGAGCGTACGAGCTAACAAAAAGCCGTGGGTTAGGGTAGGTAGTCTTCCTAAAGGTTCTACTTTTAAGCTAGAGAAGTATGGTAACTACGGTTCTGACCTGCTTAACTGGTCTAAGATTGATGCACAAAATGCAGGAAACGGCAAGGTGACGTTTACTCCGTCTAATGCTGAAGCTGGTGCGAACACTAAGACTCCTGTTGTTGTAACGTACCCGGATGGTTCTACGTCTAAAGATAAGGACTCTGGTAATAGTGGTGATCCTGTGTACGCTCCTGTTACAGTGGGTGATTTGCCAATTTCAGGTAGTGACTTGAATCTTGGATTGTACAACGGAAAGAAAATAGATAATAACGCGTTTGGCGGTTTTTCCTTTGGACATAAAAGTAATCCGCACGAGATTGATAAGGGCAAGAAAATAGGTGCGAAAGATAAAGATAACCCTAACCCTAATAATGGTATTGTATTCGATTCTTGGGCGAACCATGGTAAAGGTCCTATTACTTTCCGCGTGATATGCCATAGGACGGATGTTGATAATTCTCCGTTCGCGTTACTTAAGCCTGCAGAGGGCAAGGAGAAAGCTAGCGGAGAGATTAACGGCTTGCATTTTGAGGATTTCCGCCAGTGGATTCGAGATAACGACAAGCGTTGCAAGGGCATGGATTGCAGTAACAGTAATCTCTTCCTTCACTCTAACGAATACAACAGAGACACTATGGAGCGTTCGCGCGCGCTGATTGGTGGCACGCCTAAGGAAGGCGGCTCGTATGAGTGTAAAGTGTTCGCTTTCCACCAAAAGCCTGGTGATAAAGACAGTAAAGATTATAGTGCATCGCTTACAGCATTTGATAATGCGTCATCAGGTGGTTCTATTGCGCTTCAATCACTTTTTACTAACTATGAGACTGTTAAAAAAGACGCAAAAGGCTCAGAGTGGGTTGCTGGTAGTTTCTACTTTAAAATCAAGCTTAAAGACAACCAAAAGTACAACCCGACTTATGTAAAGATGCCAACTATTCAAGCGGGCAAGTCAATTAAGGATAGTAGGTATAGTAGTCCGACAAAAGACAATATCAGCACTGATCAGCCAAAGAGCACTAAAACTGGAAATGGTGTTCCGGAGAAGGAACGAGCTAGCATTCTTGTTGGTGACCTTCCTGATGGCACGTGGTTTGAGATTAAGCGCTTTGTTAAGGCTGGCGATATTAAAAACTCGAAAGCAAACAGTTTGCCTTGGGCTAACTTTGAAGACGGCGAAGACAATGTTAAACGAGATGAGCACGGCAATACTGTTAAGAACAACGGCAAAGTAGTTACTTTAGATCAGTCTAGTCGCGAATACGGTTCTGTAACTTTCCACCCAGATAAGTGGCAGTCTGCTGGCGAGTATTGGGCGGAAGTTAGAGTTCACTACCCAGACGGCTCGGTTTCTGACGGCGAAGGCTCTGTGAACAAGGATCACCCTGTGTATGCGAAGGTGACGGTTACGCCTAAGCAAGACAAGAATAAATTTGGTCTGGATTTGTATAAGACTCAATCAATTTATGGTGGGTTCCTTAGCGTTAAAGATGGCATAAACCTTCATCCAGGAGATTTACTTTCTGGCAACGATCGCCCTATGTTTGATTCTTACTTAACGAATGCTGTTGGCAATCTTCACGAGCATATGATTTGCTCAAAGCAAAGCAAGGATGGTAAGAAGCAAACCGATTACACGTATGGCATTCTTCCTGGTCATGTTAATAATGAGAAGTCGAAGAATGAGAACGAAAAAGATGGATTACGTCTTTTGGAACCGCAGACGATTTGGAAGCATTCATCGCTTAAGGATCAGCTTGAGTGCAATGCAAATAGCAAAAAGTGCAAGTCTGATACTCATTTATATGATGACTGGGTTGATAGTGATAAAAGCTTTAACACTTTTGAGCGCACGCATGGATCTTTTGGCGGCGTGGCGCAGAAGACTGGCGACTATGTGTGCAAAGTCTACGTTATAAAGGGCGATAAGAAGTCTGATGAGTTTAAGAAGGCTGTTGAGGCTAATATCGCTAAGAATAAGAAAGATAATAAGAACGCTGACCCAGTTGATGGTGTTCTGAAGACTAAGGACAATAAGTATCCATACGGCACAGAAGGCGAAGGCTACAAAACTGGTTCATTCTCTGTGCATATTCATAAGGACAATCAGCTGTATAACCCGACTTACACGAAGATTCCAGAAATTCAGGCTGGTAGTACTTTTGACAAGAATCTTAAGAATCACAAGGATGACATAAGCTCGGGCGCGCCGCAAAGCAACAATAAAACGTCCAGAAATAGTGAGGGTAAAGAAGTTGGCGCTAATGGCGTTCCAAAAGAAGATTTAGTGAACGTTAAGGAAGGCGCTCTCCCTGCTGGCACTTGGTACGAGATTAAGCGCTTTGTTAAGGCCAGCGATATTAAAAACTCGAGAGTAGGCAATTTGCCTTGGGCTAATTTTGAAGACGGCGAAGACAACGTTAAGATGAAAGACGGCAAGAAGCAACCAGCCAGCGATGACGCCACCGGCAAAGGCTCCGTCACCTTCCGCCCAGATAAGTGGCAGGATGCTGACGACTATTGGGCCGAGATTAGGGTTCACTACCCAGACGGCTCTGTATCAGACGGCGAAGGCTCTATTAACAAGGATCACCCTATCTACGCAAAGGTGAAGGTTACTAGATTGCCTGTTAACAAAGGTGATTTGCATCTTAATGTTTACAAGCAGTATGAAAATGGCAAGTTTACTGGGGATGTAGATAGCACAAACGGAATTGTTGTTATGAAAGGCGTTGGCTTGCTGAAGGATATGGGCATTGACTCGTGGTCCACGGCCAAGCCTGAAGGCATTACGCTTAGAGCTTTGTGTAGAGACGACAGTGATGAAGCTAGAAAGAAGCAGCCTCAGGTTTGGAGTGAGAATCTCGATAATCTGTTCTTCAAGCTTAATTGGCAGCAGGCGTGGAAATATCCAACCTTTGCTCGTCAGGAAGCTTGCCGTAAGAGTAGTAATAATGGTGATGGCTGCAATACTGGCGATGAGCATTTCCTGTTCGATAGCACTGGCGGAACGATGGAGCGTGCGCGCGGAACTATCACCAGCGACAAAGCTCCTACGAAGTCTGGCAAATATTATTGCGTTGTGCTTGCGATGAAGACTGATGCTATGAGTCAGTATAATAAAGCTCTTTGGAGGAAGAGCGGCAAGATTAGTGTTGCTAATAATGACTTTGCTAAGGCTATAGGCTTTAACGGCATTAATGGCATTGATTGGACTGCAAAGTTCTTCCCAGTAACTGTGGTCGATAAATTCTCGCTGCCGAAGACGGGCGGAGAAGATTGCGTGAACTGGAACATGCTGCTGAGCGTGGTGTGCGTGATTGGCACGGGCGCTATGGCGGCTGGGTTCTTCCTTGACCAGACGAAGTGGGGGCGCGCGATGCTTGAGGCGTTGCTGTGTAAGACACTGATTAAAGATTTTATCTGCAAAACTGCCAAAAAGCTTTGCGCTTTAAGGCGACGTAGCGAAAGGTGGCGATGCTGATGAAAATTTTCTGCAGCTTAAAAACTGCAGTATCAACGTTCCATGTGCTGGCAACGGTATTACGCGTTACATAGTGACGTTACACAGTTTCGTTACACAGTAACGACAATTATGCCGAAGCATGGTTCGGATTTAATCTTGCTGCGCGCGGCGCAAATCGTAGCCGCCGACAGAGTTCATGCGGCTTTGCGATGACTCCGCCGACCGTGCGCAACACAAAACATAACATATATCTCTCAAAGTGTTCGCAAGAACAAAACAAACAAGGAGAAATTATGAATAAGATAACAAAGCAGTGCGTGGCCGCGGTGGCCTCGCTCGCGATGGCTGGCACGCTGTGCGTTGCTGGCGCCGTGGTTGCTGGCAGCTCCGCGTGGGCTGCTGGGTGCGATAATGGTGCGCCTTGGTCTGAAGCTTGCAAGGCTCAGACTGGTAAAATCACCATCAATAAGTGGAAGTATGAAGGCGATAACGTAACGAGTACACACGTTAAAGCTAAGTTTAAGGTTACCAAGGTAACGCAGATTACTAAATCTGGCACCAAGCAAAACCTTAATTTAACATCAAAAGATGATTGGTTAGCACTCGCTGCTGCAGTGCCAGCTCTTAATACAAATCCAAAGGATACAACTAATATCACTTTAGATACTAATTCAACCGAAAAAGATACTACTAACGGTATTGCAGAGTTCGACAATCTTGGTATCGGCTTGTATAAGGTTGAAGAAGAAAGTGTTGAGGATGGCTACCAAAAGCTTGCTAACCCATTCTTCATGACTATTCCAGAAATCACTCGTAAAGATAATAGCAAGGATAACACCTACACGTATAACGTAAAGGTTGACCCTAAGAACGCATACACTAAG
Source organism: Gardnerella vaginalis (assembly GCF_040427915.1). Lineage (NCBI taxonomy): Bacteria > Bacillati > Actinomycetota > Actinomycetes > Bifidobacteriales > Bifidobacteriaceae > Gardnerella > Gardnerella vaginalis. Next base: position 937,935 of record NZ_JBETXJ010000002.1, read on the forward strand.
GATGCTGTTAAGAAGACCGTTGATACTAAAGGCATGGTTGGTGTAGGCGATGAGGTGCCATACACGATTTCTGCTTCTGTAATAACTACCAGCCAGACCGAGGCAAGCAAGTATACGAGTGCTGACTTCCAAGATTTTGCTGTGTGGGATGATGTGCCAACTAAAGCGTATGATGCTGCAACAACTGCCGTAACTGGTGTTAGTGTTGTAACTTATACAACTGCTGGTGGTAAAGAGACTGCTTCTACTACTACGCCTCTTAAGACTACTGACTATACAGTTAATGAACCAGTAGTTGGTAATGCAACAAATGGCATAGGAGAAAATTATTCTCGTTTAAAGATTACATTTACAGATTCTGGTCTTGGCGAGATTGCTAAGCAGCGCAAAACTAGCACTAACGTGAAAGTAATTGTTTCGCTTAAGTTTACACTTAAGAAGGATACTACTTTAACTGATGTTATTAACCAGTACGGTTTCCAGCAGGGTCATAAGACTGGTGATCCAACGCCAGAGCCAACGCCAGATCCAACGCCAGATCCAAAGTCTAAGGTAACTCTTGTTAAGTTCAACATTAAGAAGGTTAACGGAACTGACGGTACAACTCCTCTTGCTGGCGCTAAGTTTGCAATCTTCGCTAGTGAAACAGAAGCAAAGGCTTGCGCAGCGGATCCTGCTCGTTCTGATGCTAATTGCAAGAACAAGTCTGCTAAGGGCTTTGAGAATGATGAGAATGGAACGCCTGCTACTACTGTTGCCAATAAGCCTGCTGCTGGTGAAACTAACACATTTAAAGTAAAGGTCACAGATGCTCAAGAGCCATTCTACGTTGTTGAGACCGCGGCTCCAAAGAACTTTGCTTTGTCTCCAATAGTTGAGAAGGTTGTTGCTCGCAATACAGCAGATGCTGCAGGTGTCAACGATGGTGGTCATTATGATGCTGACAAAGCTACCTTCACCTACACCTTTAAGGATGTTCCAACTAAGGACGACGGTTCTTGGTTCAAGCTTCCAAAGACTGGTGCTGCTGGCGTGATTATCTTTGCGCTTATTGGCCTCGGTCTTGTTGGCTCTGGTATGTTCGTATTCCTTAAGAATCGCAAGAAGGAAGAAGAGCAGGCTGCGTGATTTGCTCAGATTGATTAGCAAATCATAAAGATTGAGTCTATAAAGATTAAATCTATAAACGATTGAGTCTAGGAGTAAAATCCTAGACTCAATCCTATGTAGTGCGTTTGCGCTCCGACCTGCCTTTTCGTTTAGAGCGTAGCGCGTCATGATCAACTATTCCGCTTTTTGTACGTGATTTGGGTCGAATGTGGTACAAAGTGCGTCAATTGGTTCCGCTTTTTGTACCTGATTTAGACCGAATGTGGTACAAAGTGCGGAGTTATTTAATTCAATAGCTTGAGCTTGGAGGAGTTATGAAGCTAGCCGATATTAGCAATTGGTGCCACTCGTTAAGCGAGCGAGCTGTTGCTAAATTGTTCAAGAATAAGGCGAAGCGTACCTCCAGTGTTGCTGGCACGAGCAATGTGGCTGGTGCGAGTGATTTGCTAGAGGATAAGTCGCCAGCAACCGAAGAGCAAACTCCGAGATCCAACTCAAGCAAAAATATAAACCAAAATACACTTAAAACTAAAAAAATAACTAAAAAGAAAAGCGCGCTGATGCGCATTCTAGAGCCGATTGCGCTGGTTCTTGCAGGCATTCTGTGCTTTAGCTACCCTGTGTGCTCAACGCTGTGGAACAATCACGTTTCCAAGGAGATTTCCACTGCGTACGATAAATATAATCACGACCAGGCTGGCGACGTGCGGCGCGCGCACATTCGCGACGCAAAGCGCTACAACGCAACGCGCAAAGATATGCTCACGCGAGACCCGTACGGCGGCGACGGTCAGGAAGACATAACTAACACGCCTGGATACAAGCGTTATCTTAAAACGCTTGAGGAGCCGATGGGTATTATCGGCATTGTAAAAATCCCGAAGATTGGCGTAAAGCTGCCGATTTACCACGGTACAAAGGAAGACACGTTGGCGCGAGGCGCGGGGCACTTGTACGGCACGGATTTGCCAGTGGGCGGCAAAAACAGGCATACTGTGATTACGGCGCATACTGGTTTGGCGAATGCAACCATGTTCGACTCGCTAACCGACCTTAAAAAGGGTGACTACTTTTATCTTGACGTGCAAGGTGAGACATTGCGATACAAGGTGTTTCGCATAAATGTGGTGGATCCGCATGATATAAGTTTGCTTCAGCGCGAGAAGGGGCGCGATTTAGCGACTTTGCTTACGTGTACGCCGTATGGTGTGAACTCGCATAGGCTTTTGGTAACTGGGTATCGTGTGCTGCCTGACCCGGTTGCGGCGCCAGAGGACCATGTGCAGTGGCCGCTCTGGATGACGCTGTTTGTTATAGCGATGATATTCTCGGCGGCGATTCTTGCCATGATGATCGCTGTGGTTGCTGGTAAGAAGCGGCGCAAGTGGGATATTCGCGGCAAACACATACTGTGGGTTGGACGCGGCGAGATTAAGTTACGCGCAAAGTGACGAGCGGCGACATGTCTTCGCGCGTCACGCTTTGAGTGTTCAGTCAGGTCGTCGCGCTCGTGTTTGTTTATCATTTGAGCAAATATGACAACAAACTCGGGCAGAAATAAACAAACTCGGGAGTTTGATCTAATCTCGAAATCGTCGATTCGCGCCTCAGAATGTGAATAAAAACAACTGAGCTCTTGTCCTAAATGAACAAGAGCTCAATGAAATCACGTGTAGGAGCAACCCACACAGGTGAAATAATTCTATCACACTCCATAACGATTTGTTATATTTGTCTCACTCATGATGCATTTGTAACGTTTTTTGGTCAAAAAGTGTTACAAATGTCTCGCGGATGATGCAAATCTAACGGTTTTTGCCCTAGATTCGTTACATTTGTCTCATCAATGATGCAAATCTAACAAAAATCACTAATAGCCGCGGCGAGATTGAGTTACGCAAGAAGTAAGAGGCATAGGTATTCCCGCATTTGTTCCCTTTTTGAGCAAATACGTAAACAAACGCGGGAAAAAATAAACAAACACGCGAGAGATACGCTAATCAAGAAAAGCGGAAAGTGGGCGATGAGGGACTCGAACCCCCGACATCCACCGTGTAAAGGTGGCGCTCTAGCCAGCTGAGCTAATCGCCCGCTTGAAACAAGATACAGTATGGTATGTACTAGATGCGTGATTCGCGATTTGCGTGTGTCTTTCGGCGCTTGCGTTTTGCGTTTTGAAGCGTCTTAACAATCGCGTAGAGTATATTCAATAATGATATGTTCAGGAGGTCTATTGTTTATGGCAAGTAAACCCGATACTGCGCGTAATTCTTCTGGTATTGAGCGCGTAGGTAAGCGCAAGAAGGGTTACAGCGTAGAGCAAGTTAATGATTTTCTTGAGCGTGCCCATTCTTTGTACGAGTCCGACGACATTCGTCTTACACAAAAAGATATTCAAGACGTGTCCTTCGATTTAGAAGATGAAGGATACGCTATACCTCAAGTTGATGCGGCTCTTTCTAGGTTGGAACGTGCTGTTGTAGATAAAACAACTGAATACGAAATTTCTCATCGCGGTAGAATCGTTTGGAAAGCACAAGCCGATAGTGAATACCGTGTTTTGCTTAATCATTCTCAGCGTGATTACAAGATGCGTTTTGATTCTGGTCAATCACGCAAGCCTTCGTATGATAAAAAACAGGTCGATAATGTTGTTAATAAGACCTTAGATAAGATTTCTATTCTTCTTGGATATAAACCAACGTGGGGTAATACTTCAAGCGATCTTGATGGCATTGACGCAATGTTTGTTTCCAACGTGTTGTTTACACAGCGTTCTGGTAAACATGGATACGATGAGCGTCAAGTGGATTATTATTTGAACGCTTGCATACGATTGCTTAGTAGGCTTGAATCTTACGATCGTGTTTCTAAGTACCTAGATTTTGATTCTAATGGTGCTGCCGCATCTTCTGTTAACGCAGCATATAGTCAGCCGACGCCACAGCCTGTGCAATCTGCAAATCCTATGCCTCCATCTATTCCTGTTGAGCATAATGCGGATTCTTCTGTAGTAAATCCTGTTCAAAATATTGTTGAAGCAGATAGTGCAGATAATCCTGTTGCAAATGATATTTTTTCTAAAACTACAGTTGATGAAGTAGATTCGCATCATATTAGTGCGGATAGTGTGCCAGTCGTTGAGCATGTGGCAGGTAGTGATAATAGTTCTGCACAGCATGTTGAAGATATGACTCAAGATAGGCAAAGCATTTTCGCACCTGTAGACAACAGTGTTGATAACAATAGTGGTGCTTCTCTTAACGATTTGCACCATGGGGATAGGGCTATTTTTACGCCTCATTCTGCTAATGTAGAGCCTAATGATGATACTGATGACGAAATGTCTCAGGCTTCTACTGTTATGCCTCCTACGTTCCCACCATCGTATGCTCCGAAAGATTCCTATTCGCAGACTTATACAAGAGACAGTGCTATTCCAGCTGCACCTAGCCAAGATTCTTATAGTCAGAATCATGTTAATGCTGCTAATGCTGTTAATGATAATGCTGTTAATGCTAAAGATGATGATAAGAATGATTCAAAGAATAGTGCTTCAAACCCTGTTGGTGATTTGAATTTGTCTCTTCTTGCATCTCCTAAATTTGAGCCGTCGCAAAGTCTCAATTTAGATATTCCAGATCTTTCATTCCCAGTTATGAATCATTTTAATTCTTCTTCTGAAGATTTTAATGCTAACAATGCTGGCAATAATGATTCAGATGATTTGGATGATACTGGCGAATCTAATTTCGGTGGTTTTGTGAATCCAAGTCACAACTAATCTATAAAAATACTTTGGATTAGCAGATTAAGAGTTTTTGATTTTCATGCCGTTGTATAACGATGAGGCTGTAGTTCTTAAGACTTTTCCTTTAGGAGAAGCGGATAGAATTGTAGTTATGCTTACTAAAAAGCATGGTAAGATTCGTGCTGTTGCAAAAGGTGTTAGGAAAATAAAATCTCGTTTTGGGGCGCGTTTAGAACCTTTTATGCGTGTGAATACACTTTTTGCTACTGGAAGAACTTTTGATGTTGTTTCTCAAGCAGTTTTAGTTTCTGCTTATGCTGAGAGCATTTGTGCTGATTATGATTTGTATAGTCGCGCTAGCATGATTGCGGAAATCGCAGATGATTTGGTTTCGTCTTCTGCACAGTATCAGGATTCTTGTATGCAATACAATCTGCTTGTTGCAGCCTTATCTGCTCTTTCTAGGGGATTGCATAGTGCTGATTCAATTGGATTCTCATATGTTTTAAGAGCATTAAAACTAGCCGGCTGGTCTCCTATGCTTAATGAATGCGTAGTTTGTGCAACTAAAAATGATTTATCATATTTTTCCTCTTGTTCTGGAGGAGTTATGTGTTCTAAAGATCATGATTTGCAGTCAATTAAGTGCAATGATTTAGCACGTTTTCAAATGATTTCTTTGATTAATGGCGATTGGAAGAATATAGACGGAACAGATATTGATTATTTAACGTATAGATGCGTTGAGCAGTGGTGTGAATATTATCTTGAGCGTCCAATTAAATCAATGCATTTATTAGAAAATAATATGTGATTTAATATAGCTTTTTTAGCGTCTTGCTTTAGCGTTTTAGTGAGCGTTTTTGTTAATTTTTTGTTTGAATTTTATAATAATTGTCCTCGCTGTCTGATGCAATAATGATTGATATCAGACACGGGTGCTCTTTCAAAGAGCTGAGAAGATTACTGTCTAACCGTTTAACGTGATTCGGTTAATGCCGACGTACGGAGTTTTCTGCAGGGTCGCCTTTGTTTGATAACTGATAATGAAAGGAGACCCTAATGGGTACATCTGATGAGAAAGAAATCGTTCGCCCATCTTTGCGATGGAATGTAGCTGACGTTACACTAACGGTTGTTGTTGCTGTAGTTTCTGGTATTATTTTCTGGGGCGTTGCATTAGCTGACGGTCCTATTTCTGCCACTCTTAAGCTTATTCCAGTTCCAGGCGTCAGCGCATTGTCTTACGGTTTGTATTACTTTGCTGGTCCTTTAGCTGCTATTTTGGTACGCAAGCCAGGTGCAGCATTATTCAGTGAGCTTATTGCTGCAATGGTTGAGTTGACTATTGGCAGCCAATGGGGTGGCATTGGTACCATTCTTCCTGGATTGGTTCAGGGCTTGTTTGCTGAATTTGCATTCTTGTTCTTCATGTATCGCAAGTGGAATGTTGGCTTAAGCGCACTTTCTGGCGCATTAGCTGGTTTGGGTGGAATCATAATAAGCTACCCATTCTACTATGCAGGTGTTCCAATCTTTGGTGAATACATGATGATTCACACTATTTGCAGCATGATTTCTGGTGCTGTAATTGCTGGTGTTTTGATGTGGTACTTGTACAAGGGTATTGCTGCCACTGGCGCATTGAGCCGCTTTGCTTCTGGCAAAGAAGTGCGCGCCTGATTTTACGGGTAAGATTACAAGTAAAATCAACTTATAAATTTGATTTGTGGGCGGGGATTAATTACCTCGCCCATTTTTGTAAAGTCGCAAGTAAAGTCGCAAGTTAAGTCGCAAGTTAAGTCGCAAATAAAAGTCAAAATAAAATCACAAATAGTAAAATCACAAATCACTATAAAACAAAGGAGTTAATATGCTAAGAGTACGTCTTGAATATGTGCATCCATGGACGAATCACGCAGGTATGTATCTTGCAAGAAAGCGCGGATTGTATGCGCAATACGGATTAGATGTAGAGTTTACAAGCACAGATACAGAGCGCGGCGATGTTCCAGCATGCTTGGAGCGTGGAGAAGTAGATATAGCTCTTGTTCGTTTAAATCAGCTTTTGGCTCATCAAAATGGTGCAAATAAGCTGACGTCGTTTGCTGTAATGAATCAATCTCAAATTGGCGGAATCATAACAAATAAAAACACGGGCATTACTCGATTTAAAGATCTAGAAGGAAAGCGCGTAGTAATCCCTATGGGCGTTAAGCGCTTGTATACGGAGCTTCAGCAGGCTGTTGCTGCCGACGGCGGCGATTTTAGCAAGCTGATTACAATTGACCCAGGCCCATGGGAGCCAGACATTCGAGCCGTAGAACGCGGAATGTGTGATGCGTTTATTAACGTAGCTTGGTGGGAGCCATATCAGGGTTCGCTTCCGTTTGATCAAGTTGTTGTTCTTCCATTCGATTCTATTGGCGTGGCGCCGCATCATTCTTACTATGTTTGCGCTCGCCAAGAGATGATTGAGCGAAATCCGCAATTAATACGCAACTTTGCAAGCGCAACAGTTAAGGGCTATGAGATGGCAGGAAAAGACCCTCAGGCTGGCGTTGATGCTTTGCAGAATGCGCTTTGCCATATTAGCCCAGAGGCTTTGCGTGCCTCGCTAGACGAAGTGATTCCGTCTTGGTACGACAAGAATGGTCGTTGGGGTACGGCAGACATGGCTTTGGTGGAAAACTACACTCGTTGGATGAGTGAAAATGGCCACTTAAGCGTGCCTCTTGATTGCGCGCTAAAAAGCTTAGAAAACGGGTGCGTAACAAACGAGTATTTGCCAGAATAATCGTTAGTTTTGCAATCGTTAATTTTGCAATAGTTAGTTTTGCGAGAGAAAAGTCGCCAGCAGCCGCGCATGAGCTAGTTGGCGTCAAATAATTCTGCAAAAAAATGCGTGAAAAACAATGAACCTGTAGTTAAATATTTGTGTAAATATGGAGCGAATATGGAAAACGAAAGCAACGACCCTCAACTAGATATTGTTGCTCAAAGATGGGCAAATGTTGATTTAGATGAGGCAAATACTGTGTGCTCACTTTTAGAGGAGCCGCTAGAAGCAGATTGCGTTTTAAGCCATAGTTTGCGCCCAATGGCTGCAGGTTCATTGGTTCATGCGCATTACAAAGATGATTCGTCAAAGCAATCTAAAAGTTTGGACGTTTATATTAAAAGATGCAACACAAAAGTGAGACAAGCAAGCACAATTAGACCGTATCATCGTTTTGCTGAGCATCTTTTAAAAAACAAAATAAGCACACCAAAGTACTTGTATTTTAATAAAAATAGCGAGTCTTTAGGTTTAGAAAAGAATATTTGTGGCGATACTTGTGGCGACATTTACGTAGACGGCACTCTTCTTGTAGTAGGCGATTGTGCTTACGAAGTGACTTTAAAAGCTAGTGGAGAAGACCGATACAAAGACGCGTACACTTGGGATCCGCCTAAAACGTGTGAAGGAGCCAAAAATCTTGGAGCAATGATGGCAAAAATCGCCTTAGCTTCACAAAGTTTTGACGAGCCAAATCCTAAGGAAATCAACGCTTTTCAATCAAGATTTAGTCTTTGTGCAAGCGAAGACGTGCAAAGTGATGCCGAAGTTTGGTTAAAAAATAGACCCGATTTAGCGAAATTCTTAAAAGAACAGAATCGTGATTTTGTAAAAGATTTAAGCGAATTTGCTCCAACATGCAAAAAAATTTACGATTTGGGGTACGCGAATCTAAAAACGCAGTGGACTCATGGAGATCCGCATATATCTAATTTTATGTGGGAAGGTAGTGCTCCAAGCTCAGTATTTGACTTTGGGATGGCGTATAGAAACACAGCAATCTACGATTTAGCAATGACTTTAGAACGCAACACAATTCAGTGGGTAGATATTGCGAATGGCAAAAAAGATTCATTTAGAACGGATTTAGTTAAGTCAATTTTGCAAGGATATGCTAGCGTTCGGCCATTAACAGATGTTGAAAAAGAGTTGCTTCCGCTTGTTTTATCTGTAAGTCAAATTGAGCAATGCGTAGAATTTGTAGACTATTATTTAAAGTCAAATGGATCTTACGACTTTAAGATTTGGGGATACGATACTGGATTCTTAGAGCATGCTAGATGGTACAAATCTAGTTACGGAGAGCAATATTTAAACGCTTTAATAGAGATTTTGCGAGAAATATAAATATAGAGGATTTTGGCGGATTTTTTATCTGATTTAGCTGGCTTTTATTAAGCTTTGCAAAACGGGTTTAAGTATTCGTTCAATGGGGTTGTTAGATTTTAACTATGAGTTTTGAAAACGTTGACTACACTTCGTTAAATATTCCAGCAGCTCCATTTAGTGATCCTAGCCGCGTGCCAGATTTTCCTAAAGGTAAAGTTCCTCGCCATGTAGGCGTGATTATGGACGGCAATGGCAGATGGGCTAAAGAGCGCGGAATGATTCGCACCGAAGGGCATAAAGCGGCGGAGCCAGTGGTTTTCGACACTATTGCAGGAGCCATAGAAGCAGGTGTTCGCTACTTGAGTTTGTACACGTTTTCTACAGAAAATTGGAAGAGATCTCCTCAAGAAGTGCATTTTTTGATGGGATTTTCTAGAGATATTATTCACCGCAGGGTTGCGCAAATGAACGAGTGGGGAGTGCGTGTGCGCTGGGCCGGAAGACGTCCGAAATTGTGGAAGTCTGTTATTGACGAGTTGGAAAAAGCTCAAGAAATAACGAAAAATAACACTACGATTGACGTTGTTTTTTGCTTAAACTATGGTGGTCGCGCGGAAATCGCAGACGCTTGCGCAGCAATTGCTAGGGAAGTTAAAAGCGGCAAAATTAAGGGCGATCGTATTAGTGAGAAGATGATTGCTGAACACTTGTATAACCCAGATATTCCAGATTGCGATCTTGTGATTCGCACTTCGGGAGAGCAGCGCACTAGCAACTTTTTGCCTTGGCAAGCGTCTTATGCTGAGCTTGATTTTGTGCCAGAACTTTTCCCAGATTATGGTCGCGAAGCGCTGTGGAGGTCAATTGACCGTTATGCGCATCGCGACCGCAGGTTTGGTGGCGTAAAAAACGCTTAAACTGCTTAAACGCTTAAATACTTAAGCTTACTTGTTTTCGCGTTCTTCGAGAATCTTGTCTACAAGAGCAGCTTTTGCGTCGATTTGATCGCTAAAACCAGGGCGAATGTCTAACTTTAAAATAACGCCTGTGCGATAGCCTTTTTCAACAAGAACCATAGTTGCGTCTTTTACAACGCGCATAACGTCGTCGAATTCGCCTTCGATGTTTGTAAACATTGCGTTTGTTTCGTTTTTTAAGCCAGAATCACGAATCACTTTAACGCAATCTGCTACATATTCGCTAAGTTCTTCGCCGACTCCGCTAGGAGCAATGCACAATGCTGCAACTGTATTAGTTTTATGGCAATTCTTGTTATCGCAAGTATCGCAAGTATCACAAGTATCGCAAGTATCGCAAGTATTGTTATCAGTGTTTTCGCTCATTTTAAATCCTCTCAAAGTGAAAAATATGTGTTGCAAAATTATGCTTACACTTTATTGTATTCGTTTAGCTTATATATGATGCTTATATATGTTGCTTTAGCGTCACAGGGTTTTTCTATAATAAACACCGTTTTCACCCAAATTTTCTAGATTTACGAAAAAGGTGTATTGTGGCTGTTTCAAAGCTTGATGAAGTCGTATCCTTGGCTAAGCGTCGAGGATTTGTGTTCCCAGCTGGCGAGATTTATGGTGGTACGCGTTCTGCTTGGGATTATGGTCCTTTGGGAGTTGCGTTAAAAGACAATATTAAGCGCGAATGGTGGCGTTATATGGTCACTACGCGTGGCGATGTTGTTGGAGTGGATACTTCTGTTATTTTGCCTTCCCAAGTTTGGGTTGCGTCTGGTCACGTTTCTGTGTTCAATGATCCTTTGATTGAGTGCTTGAATTGCCATAAGCGTCATCGTGCAGATAAGCTCGAAGAATCTTATGCCGAAAAGCACGGCGATAAGATGCCAGAAAATGGCTTGAAAGACATTGCTTGCCCAGATTGCGGCACTCGCGGAAACTGGACGGAGCCTCGCGATTTCAACATGATGCTTCGCACGCATTTAGGACCAGTTGAAGACGAAAACAGCTTGCACTACTTGCGCCCAGAAACAGCTCAAGGCATTTTCGTTGACTTTAAGAACGTTATGACTGCTACACGCCAAAAGCCACCATTTGGCATTGCGAATATTGGTAAGTCTTTCCGTAATGAAATCACTCCTGGAAACTTCATCTTCCGCACTCGCGAGTTTGAGCAAATGGAAATGGAGTTCTTCGTAGAGCCTGGAACAGACGAAGCTTGGCATCAATATTGGATTGATACTCGCGTAAATTGGTATGTTGATTTGGGCGTAAAGCCTGAGAATTTGCGTATGTATGAGCATCCTAAAGAGAAGTTAAGCCATTATTCAAAGCGTACTGTAGATATTGAATACAAATTCGGCTTCCAAGGATCGGATTGGGGAGAGCTTGAAGGTATTGCAAACCGTACCGACTACGATTTGTCTGCTCACGCTAAGCATTCTGGCGAGGATTTGAGCTACTTTAATCAGGCTACTGGCGAAAAGTATGTGCCTTACGTTATTGAGCCTGCTGCTGGCCTTACGCGTTCGCTTATGGCATTCTTGGTTGATGCTTACGACGTTGACGAAGCTCCAAATACTAAGGGCGGAGTTGATAAGCGCACTGTTCTTCGACTTGACCCTCGCTTGGCTCCTGTTAAAGCTGCAGTTTTGCCATTGAGCAAGAAGCCAGAATTGCAAGCTGTTGCTCAAGATTTGGCTGCAGATCTTCGCCAGCACGATTGGGTTATCGATTACGATGAGGCTGGTGCTATTGGTCGCCGCTACCGTCGTGAGGACGAGATTGGTACTCCTTTGTGCGTAACAGTTGATTTTGATACTTTGGAAGATCATGCTGTAACAATCCGCGAGCGCGATACTATGCAGCAGGAGCGCGTTTCCTTAGACAAGGTTGCGGATTACGTAGCAAGCCGCATTAACGAAAAGCGCGTTAAGTATCCGCAAGGTCCTGTAGAGATTGTTGGAGCTCGCGCTGCAGACGGTGGTGTGGATGTTTCTAAAGAAAACGGTGTTGATGAATCGCAGCCTGTAAAGATTGCTCAGGCTGGCGGCTTGTATTAATACGCGTATAGTGAAAAATCGCTAATAAACAAAAACAAAATATATTAAAGTGAATGGAGTTAAAGCAATATGGATTTTTCTATTAAACCAGTAGATTTAGGGAAAATTCATATTGCAACTCCTGTTGTTTTATCTCCAATGGCTGGTATTACTAACTGGCCTTTTCGAGTGATTTGCCGCGAATATGGTCCGGACGGGCTTTACGTAGCAGAAATGATTACAGCTCGCGCATTAGTTGCAAGGAATCCTAAAGCCTTGCGCTTATGCCGTTTTGCGCCTAACGAAAAAGTGCGTTCTTTGCAACTTTACGGAGTAGATCCTTCTATTGTAGAGCTTGCTGCTCGAATTGTTGTTGATGAGAACATGGCGGATCACGTTGACTTAAACTTTGGATGCCCAGTTCCTAAAGTTACAAGGCGCGGCGGCGGTTCTGCTCTTCCTTGGAAAACAGATTTGCTTCAAGAGATTTTGCATCGTGTTGTTTCTGTTTGTGATCCAGCAGGAATTCCTGTTACAGCTAAATTCCGCGTTGGTATTGACGAAAATCACGAGACTTTTATGCAAGCTGGTCATATTGCGCAAGAAGAAGGATGTGCTGCTGTAACTTTGCACGCGCGTACCACTGCAGAATATTATGGTGGTCATTCTGATTGGAGCCGTATTGCTGAGCTTGTAGATGCTTTGGATATTCCTGTTTTTGGTAATGGCGATATTTGGGGTGCGGATGACGCTCTTGCAATGTTTAAAGAAACGGGATGCGCAGGCGTTGCTATTGGGCGTGGATGCCAGGGGCGTCCTTGGATTTTTGCTGATATTCGTTCTGCTTGCAATGGAAGTAATGATCGCGTTAATCCAAGTCTTGGGCAAGTTTGCAAGGTGATTTTAAGACATCTTGAGCTTTTAGTCGAGTTTTATGATGGCGACGAGCGAATGGCTGTTCATGACTTGCGCAAGCATATTGCTTGGTATTTAAAGGGTTTCCCTGTTGGAGGTGGAACTCGTAAGAGTTTTATGGAATGTGAGTCTATTGAGGATGTTCAGCGTAATATTGATGCTTTAGATTCTTCACTAAAACTCCCTGAGCAAGTTTTAGACACGCCGCGTGGGCGAGTTCGTTTTGCGAAAAAAGTTCATTTGCCATATGGGTGGTTGGATTCTCGAATAACATCTCATAGTGAGCGTGAGGAGTTGTTTGGCGATGATCCAATGGATGCAAGTTACTAGGTTTTACTAGTGTTTTCTAGGGTTTTTGAGTATACAAAACATAATATAAACTATTGCTTAATCTTTTAAACTTTTGTTAATAAAACGCATTAATGATTTGCGTATAGCACGGTGTATTATCGAATCGGTGACATTTTTTCAGTTTTTATTCATAAAACGTCGCCATTATCGAGCGTTTTGCGCTAAAGTAATGCGTAAACGTGCGTGTGAGTGACAGGAGACAACGGTGAGCGAGATTGCCCAGACTGACAATTTCAACGACAAAACCATAATCAAGGTAGTCGGCGTCGGTGGAGCCGGTGGTAACGCCGTCAACCGAATGATCACCGAGGGTTTGCAGAACGTAGAATTTGTGGCTATTAACACTGATGCCAAGGATTTGTTGCGTTCTGATGCTGACGTGAAGATTTCATTATCTGACGCTTCGAGTCGAGGATTAGGAGCAGGTGCTGACCCAGAAAAAGGCGCTAAGGCTGCTCAAGATCATCAATCTGACATTGAAGAAGCATTAAAGGGCGCCGATATGGTGTTCGTAACTTGCGGAGAAGGCGGTGGAACAGGTACGGGTGCAAGCCCTATTGTTGCTCGCGCTGCACACCAGCAAGGTGCTTTGACAATCGCAGTAGTTACGCGTCCATTCGGTTTTGAAGGACCTCAGCGTGCTGCATCAGCAAAACTTGGTATTGAGAATCTTCGTAAAGAAGTCGACGCTTTGATTGTGATTCCAAACGATCGTTTGTTGGAAATTTCAGATCGAACCATCGGAATTATTGAAGCTTTTAAGACTGCAGATACCGCATTGCTTGCAGGCGTTCAGGGTATTACAGATTTGATTACCATGAATTCTTATATTCATGTTGATTTCTCTGATGTTACCGCTGTTCTTCGCGGTGCAGGAACTGCGCTATTTGGTATTGGTGCAGCGAAGGGTGAAGACAGAGCTACGCAAGCTGCAGAAATTGCTATTAGCTCTCCATTGCTTGAAGAAAGCATTGAAGGTGCTCATGGTGCTTTGATCAATATTGCTGGTCCAAGTGATTTGAAGCTTCAAGAAGCAAGTGCTGCAACAGAGCTTGTTCGTAAGGCAATACATCCAGAAGCGCAGATTATTTGGGGTCTTTCTTTGGACGATTCTTATGGAGACGAGGTTCGTGTTACTGTTATTGCAGCTGGTTTCGATTCTCATCCTAAGTCTGAAGACAGCAAAGCAGGTGCTTTCGTAGATATGCAGGCAGGAGTCGATCCTGTGGCTCCAGCTCATTCCACTACTACTGCTCCTTCTAAGCCTGTGGACACTGTTGAAACCGCGGAACCTGTTTCTTCTATGTTTGATTCTGTTGATTCAGTTAAGCAATATCAAACACAGGCTACTCAAGTGAAGCCTCAAGACGAACCAGACGAGCTGGATATTCCTGATTTTCTGCGTTAAGCATAACTAGGGGAGGGCATCTTAATGGCTGGTTTTATGAAGAACATGATGTCTTATGTAGGCATGAGTGATGTTCAGGACGACGATGATTTCGTTGATTCTCAGACACAGGATACTTCGTTTGACAACGACCACAGCGTTGCTCCTATGAGCCTTCATAATGGTGATGCTGCACCACAATCTGGTAATGGTGCTTCTACTCGATCTAATGCAGGTCGTATGAGTCGCATTACTACGATTCATCCAAAATCTTATGAGGATGCGCAATTAGTTGGAAGAGCTTTAAGAGATGGAACACCAGTGGTCTTGAATCTTACTGGTGTTAGCGAATCCGTTGCATATCGCATAGTTGATTTTTCTGCTGGCGTTGTGTTTGGTGTTCGCGGATCTATAGAAAGAGTAACTCCTAGAGTCTTCCTTTTAAGCCCTTCTCAAGTAAATATAAAAGTTGAAGATGCTCCTAATGGCGGATCTGCTCGCGACTTATTCTCCTAAAGCTAAATAACATGAGACTAGTCGCCAGCGACCGAACATTAGATTGCTACGCTTAGCTTGTATTTAAGGCAGATATCTTTTAGGTATCTGCCTTAAATTTATACTTATCCTGTACTTATATTTTGGTTTACGATTAACTTAGCTATTGTGTAAAATTATTGAAAATAGTTTAAAGGAAAAGCTTAATGGATTTTGTAATACGCTTAATACTAATTTTGAATATTTTCATAAACGCTTATCTAGTAATACTGTTTATTCGCGCAGTTTTAGATTGGATTCCGTTTATATTCCATTCTTTTAAACCAAATGCGATTTTGCAAAAATTCACTCAAATCATATATTTTATGACAGAACCACTTTTAAGATTTGCGCGAAAATTTATACCACCAGCAAGATTAGGTAGCATAAGTTTAGACGTGAGCTTTATGGTAGTGTACTTTTTGTTACTAGTTTTACAAATGTTTTTGAATATGCTTTACTGATGCTTATTAATCACAATTTTTAATGAAGCGACACGATAGTTATTAATTTAGAAAAATATTGGTAGATTTCGTAAAAAAATAATCGCTTTTTACACAATTTTTTCTATAGACGTGATAGCATCGAATAGATATATCAAAAGGGCTGCGCGCCCAAAAGTGAGGTGTAATGCATTATGGCTCTGTTAACGCCTAAAGACATTCGCGAGCATACCTTCCAAATCGTTCGATTCAAGGGAGGCTATGATGTTGACGAAGTTGATGACTTTTTGGATCAGGTTACAGAAACAATAGAAGCGCTTGGTCAGCAGGCAGTGCAGGGGCTTGGAGCTTCCACGCAGTCTCTTGGCGCCGATGTTGCTAGCTTGAACAATAAGATTTCTGATTTGACAAAACAAGTTGAATCTTTAACAAAAGAAAATAATGATTTACGTGAAGCATCCAGCAGCGCGAACAAGAATGACAATGATCTTGCAGCAAAGCTTAAGGAAGCTGAAGAAAATAATCGTGCATTGAGCGAGCAGAATCAGCAGCTCAAAGAGCAGCTGGATGGTTTAGGTGCTCAGGTAGATCAGCTCACAGCACAGGCTGCAAATGCTGATAATGCTAAGGCAGACGCTGATAAGAAAGTCCATGAAGAGCTTGAAAACGTTACTCGCGAACGCGATGACTTTAGAGCAAGTAGCGAGAATTTGGGTCGCGAATTGGAAGAAGTCCGTCAACAACTTGTTGTAACACAGCAGGAAAATGCAAAGGTTCAGGATTTGGCTCGTCAGCTTGAAGAATCTCATAAGCGTGAAGAGCAGCTTCGTGAGCAGGTTGCTAAGATGGAGCCAAGCACGGAAACAGGTAGCTTGCAAAAGATTGCAGGTGCTGGTGCAGAAGTGGGCGGTTCTGAGCCAGAACGCGCTACAGCAATGTTGACTCTTGCAATGCAATTGCACGATCAGTATGTAGATAAGGGTAAGGCTAAGGCAAATCAGATAGTCGAAGAAAGCCAAGCTCGATATAACGAGATCGTTACTAAGGCAGACGATTATTCTAATCGTACTCGTAGCGAAGCTGATGAATACAATAAGCAGACTCGCGGGGATGCGGATGATTACTCTGTTCGTACTCGTAGCGACGCAGACGCTTATGCAGCTCGCGCTCACAACGAGGCAGATGCTTATTCTGGTAAGGTTCGTCAGGCTGCTGATGATTATTCTAAGCAAACTCACGATCAGGCTGATCAATATGAGTCTGAAGTTCAGCATAGAGCAGCGGATTATGATTCCACTACTCGTACTGCTGCAGATGCTTACGCTCGCCAGGTGCGTGAGAATCTTGAAAAGCAGACTAAGGTTATTGAAGGAAACATTCAAAGCCTCAAGCAGTTTGAAACTGAGTATCGTACTCGCTTGACTGACTTCCTTGGTCAGCTTGTTGCTCAGGTTTCCGATGAGAACACTTACAGTTCTATGGAAAATCAGGATCAACAGGATCAAAAGTAGTTATACTAAATCCAGTTAGATTGGAAAAATACATTGACGCATTGTGATATGCGTGTAGAACGGCTGCGTAATCGCGCAGCCGTTTTTGCACTGATTGCTTTTATTGGCGTGGTTTTAGACCGAGTAACAAAAGTTTGGGCTTTAGCAGCGCTTAGTGGTGGAAAAAACATTGAGATTCTTCCACACTTGCTCTCTTTTACTCTTGTTAGGAATCCTGGAGCATCTTTTGGCTTAGGCTCTTCTTTTACTTGGGTTATTAGCGTGTTAGCTTGCGCTGCTTGCGGTGCTATGACTGCTGTTATTAAGCACACAAAATCCTTATATTGGACTATTGCGCTTGCTTTAGCTTTTGCTGGAGCTTTTGGAAATCTTATTGATAGAGCGCAATATGCTCAGGGCTTTTTGAACGGAAAAGTCGTAGATTTTATAAACTACGGATGGTCCGTTGGAAATGTTGCAGATATTGAGCTTATGTTTGCAGGAATCGCAGTTATATGCCTTATTTTGATTGGGATTCCTCTTATAGAGCGCGCTGATGAGTGACATTCGTTTTACAGTTACTAGTCAATTTGCTGGATGCAGGTTCGACGTATGCTTGTCGAACCTTATGGGAGTATCGCGTGCAAACGCAATATCGCTAATCGATAGTGGCAAAGCAAAAATCTTAGATAAAAAATCACAAAAATCCTCAACTTTGCAAGATGGAGATGTGATTGTTATAAATCAAGAGGAAGTTGAGAATCAAAAAGAAAAGTCAACTAGCAAATCCACTATATGCGATATTCCAATAGTTTATAACGATGAAGATATTGTTGTAGTAGATAAGCCTGTTGGAGTCGCAGCGCATTCAGCAAAAGGCTGGGATGGCCCAACAGTGCCAGAATGTCTAGAGGCAAGCGGTGTTGAAATAAAAACAACCGTGTGCGATGAATCACGAAAAGGAATCGTAAGCCGATTAGACGTTGGAACAAGCGGATTAATGCTGGTTTGCAAAACAGATTTTGCGTATGAAGAAATGAAAAAACAGTTCGCAAATCATAGTGTGAAGAAAATATATCACGCTTTAGTCCAAGGAAATCTTAAACAAAATAAAGCTACAATTGATGCACCAATTGGGCGAGCAAAAGTTTCAGATTTTCGTTTTACAATAACTAAATCAGGTAAGCCTGCAATTACGCATTGGGATGTTATAGAGCGTTTTAAGGGAGCGACTTTAGTGAAAGTCAATCTGGAAACTGGCAGAACACACCAAATTCGTGTGCATTTTTCGTCAATAGGACATCCGGTAGTGGGCGATCCTATGTATGGCGCAAATCCTCAATTAAGTGAAAAATTAGGGCTTTCTAGACAGTGGCTTCATGCAATGAGTCTAAAATTTAAACATCCTCGAACGGGAGAACTTATTAAAGTTGAATCGAAGTATCCGTTAGATTTGCAACACGCTTTACACGCCATACAAGAATTGTAAAAGTAGAGTTATTTAGTAAAACAGGTCATATTGCATCTATAGAATAGCCACTATGGCTAGGTTGGAAACAAACTTCGTACACTTACATAATCACACGCATTATTCGCTCTTGGATGGTGCTTCGAAGATACCAGACCTAGTTGCACGTGCAAAAGAATTAGGTATGCCAGCTGTGGCTATTACAGACCACGGAAATATGCATGGTGCATACGAAATGTGGAGTACTGCTGTAAAAGCTGGAATTAAGCCGATTATTGGAATCGAAGCTTATGTGACCCCTGAAACAGCCAGACAAGACAAGAGCAGAGTGCATTGGGGAACTGAAGCGCAAAGAAGCGACGATGTTTCTGGCGGCGGTTTGATTACGCACATGACAATGTGGGCTGAAAATGATGAAGGCTTAACAAATCTACTCAAAGCGTCTTCTATAGCCAATTTGGAAGGTCGCGTAATGCGATACCCTCGAATGGATAAAGATGTGTTATCAAGGTATTCTAAAGGGGTTATAGCGTCTTCTGGATGCCCATCTGGAATTATTCAAACGCGTCTTCGTTTAGGTCAATTTGATGAGGCTTTACGCGCTGCAGGCGAGTTTCAGGATATTTTTGGGCGCGATAATTTCTTCATAGAATTAATGAATCATGGGCTTTCTATCGAAACGCGCGTTACTAAAGATTTGCTTGAGATTGCTAAGCGTCTTAATGCGCCTCTTCTTGCTACAAACGATTTGCATTACGTGCACGAAGAAGATCGTGAAGCGCAAGATGCAATGCTATGCATTAATTCAGGATCGCGTTTGGATGATCCAGACCGTTTTAAGTTTGATGGCTCTGGATACTATTTAAAATCTGCCGAGCAGATGCGTGAATTGTTTAAAGAGTTTCCAGAGGCTTGTGACAATACGCTAGAAATTGCCCGTCGTTGTAACGTTATGTTCGACGATGGTGAAGATGGCGCTTTTATGCCGCAATTTGATTGCCCTGAAGGTTGGGATGAGACTTCGCTATTCCTTAAAAAAGTTGAAGAAGGATTAGAGCGTAGATATAACAACAATGTTCCTATGGAAGTCTTAAAACAAGCAGACTACGAGTGTGGTGTTATATGTCAAATGCAGTTCTGCGGATACTTCCTAGTTGTTGCAGACTACATAAATTGGGCAAAAGCACATGGTGTTATGGTTGGTCCTGGACGTGGTTCTGCAGCAGGCGCAATGGTTGCGTATGCTATGGGAATTACTGAGCTTGACCCAATGAAGCACGGTCTAATTTTTGAACGATTCCTAAACCCAGAGCGAGTATCTTTACCAGATATTGATGTTGACTTTGACCCAGATGGTAGAGCCAAAGTTTTGGAATACGTCGGTGAAAAATACGGTAGAGATAAAGTAGCTCAATGCGTGATTTATGGAACGATTAAAACAAAGCAAGCATTGAAGGATTCAGCTCGAATAATGGGCTACGAGTTTTCCGTTGGAGAAAAAATTACAAAAATCTTGCCTCCTCCAAAAAACGGAAAAGATATGAGTTTCCACGATATTTTTGATGAGAAATCAAAGAGATACGCGGAGGCGCGCGAGTTTCGCGAAATGTATGACACTGATCCAGATACGAAGCGAATTACCGAAGAGGCAAAAGGTATTGAAGGTTTGATTCGCCAAACTGGTGTTCACGCTTGCGCAACAATCATGGGCTCGGAGCCGATTACTGATACTTCGCCTCTTTTGGAGCGTACTGATGGAACAATAACAACAACGTTCGAGTATCATACTTGCGAAACGTTGGGCTTAGTGAAAATGGACTTTTTGGGTCTTTCCAACTTAACAGTTATTAGGGATACGCTTAAAAATGTTGAGCATAATGGTAAAGAGCCTATTGATTACACTAAAATTCCGCTTGACGATAAGGAAACATATCAGCTTCTTGCTAGGGGAGACACTTTAGGAGTTTTCCAGCTTGATTCCGACGGTATGCGTGCCCTTCTGCGCACACTTAAGCCAGATAACTTTAACGATATTTCGGCTTTGATTGCACTTTATAGACCAGGCCCTATGGATATGGATTCTCACACTAATTACGCCAAGCGTAAGAATGGTTTGCAAGAGATAACGCCTATCCATCCTGAAGTTGCTGAGCCGCTAAAAGATGTTCTTGGCGAAACATATGGTTTGATTGTTTACCAGGAGCAGGTGCAGTCAGCTGCGCGTATTTTAGCTGGGTATAGCCTTGGTAAAGCAGATGTTTTGCGTCGAGCAATGGGTAAAAAGAAGCCAGAAGTGTTGGCTAAAGAAAAAATCCCGTTCTTTAAAGGTATGAAAGAACATGGTTATTCAGAAGAAGCTGCCCAAGCTGTTTGGGATGTTCTGGTTCCTTTCTCTGGTTACGCGTTTAACAAAGCTCATTCAGCCGCATACGGTTTGATTTCATATTGGACTGCGTATTTGAAAACGCATTATCCTGTGGAGTTTATGGCTGCATTATTGCAGAACGAGCGCACGAATAAGGATAAGACAGCGCTTTACTTGGGTGAAGCACGACGTATGGGTATTCGTGTTTTGCAACCAGATATTAACGAGTCTGTTCTTGAATATTCTGCAGTTGGAGATGTAGTTCGTTTTGGACTCGGAGCTGTTAGGAATGTTGGTGATAAAGCCGTTAACGATATTATTAGCGAAAGGGAAAGCGAGCGCGGAAAGTTTATTGATTTTAAGGATTTTGTAAACCGTGTATCTTTTGCCGCTTTGAATCGTAGACTTGTTGAATCTCTTATTAAATCTGGTGCTTTCGATTCAATTAATCCTTGTAGAAGAGCTATTTTTGAAATTTGTGAACCACTAATTGACTCTGTTATTTCTATTAAGCGCAGACAGGCGGGCGGTCAGTTTGATCTTTTTGCTGATCTTGATGATTCCGATAGTGATCTTGGAGATGCTCAAATCAACATTCCAGATGTTGAAGAATGGGATAAAAAAACGAAGCTAAACTTTGAGCGAGAAATGCTTGGGCTTTACGTTTCGGATCATCCTTTGAGTGGTCTTTCTGCTGTGTTGGCTGGTCTTAGGGAAATGTCGATTGCTCAGCTTTTAAATCGCGCTAAAACTATGGGCGAAAATCAGCAGGTAACTCTTGCAGGCCTTGTGACTAGCGTAGATAGACGAGTATCTAAAAAAGGTAATGCTTGGGCGATTGTAACTATTGAAGACATGGAAAGTTCAATACAATGCATGTTCTTTGGTAAGGTCTATGAGTCATCTGCTGCAGAACTTGCGATTGATCAAGTTGTGAGAATTAGGGGACAGGTAGAGGTTCGAGACGAAACAGTATCTTTAAGAGCAACTGAGTTTGAAGTTCCAAGCTTAGAGGCGGAAGATGCTCAGCCTGTTACAATTGTTCTTCCTTTGCAAGCATTAGAAAAGTCACGTATAAAAGAGCTTGAAAATATTGTTACAAGACATCCTGGTTGTTGTGAAATGAATCTTGCTTTGATTGATTCTAGAGGATGTGCAAAAGTATTATCCTTTGGAGATAGATTTAGAGTTAAGCGAGATACGTCACTTTTTGCAGAGATCAAAATATTGTTTGGTCCTAATTGTTTGCCAAGCGCGTAGATTATGCTTAAAGTATTTTTAAGTGGCGTTAACTAGCTGTTTAATAAGTTAGGGGTACAAAATGTGTGCAGATCATGAAGGTTTGAGTGAAGATAGTAGCGACAAAAACTTTGCGAATAATGGGAAAAATTCCAATAATTCTTCTAATTCCAAAGAGTCGAAAGAAGTTCGCACATCTTTTACTGATAAAGAGCTTGAAGATGCGTTACTTGGATTTGAAAAAGAATTTAGCGAAGAGCAAAAACATGATTCTGTCGATGATGTTGTAAACAAGATTGAACAAGCAAACTTTGAAGAAGATTTGGAAGGTTTGCTGGGCAAAAAAGCCAAGTGTGCTCTGTTTCTAACTGTTATGGAACCAGGGGAGCTTCTTGCTGCTTTTTGTAAAATGGCTGGTATTAGAGCTAAATGTTTTAGTGATGAAAACGGTGGAGTCGCCGTTTTATGCGATTTAGACGAGGATAATCCAGAAAAATCTGTTAAACGATTCACAGAGTATTTTCGCGGCATTCCAGCGATTTTAATGGTGAATCGAGCTAATAAAATTGATGCAAAAGTCTACGAATATAAAAAAGAAGTACAGGATGCTATTCCTCCAATGGTTCTTACCATGTCTGCTAGATGTGTGGAAGATCTTATGATTTGTTATGCGACAGTTGAAGATCTTAAAGAGTCTGGGATTGAGGTTACTTATACGGATGATTTAAGTGATGAGCAAGCTAAAGAGATTTTTTATAAATATGGCAAAAAAATGTGAGCCTAATCTTGCAAATACGCTAAATTAAAAGTAAGTAAATTCATTGCTATATTTCTAAATAAAAACTAAATATAAGAGATAATATAGTCATTGCGTTTTGTTCTAAAAACATGTTGAAAAATATAAGACTTGAATACTGATTGGACTGTAGATATGGATAGACAACAAGAGTTCGCTTTGCGTACGGTTGAAGAGCGTGATGTCCGTTTTATTAGACTATGGTTCACGGATGTACTTGGAACTCTTAAATCGGTTGCTATTGCTCCAGCAGAGCTTGAAGCTGCGTTTGAAGAGGGTATTGGCTTTGACGGGTCTGCGATTGAAGGCATGACTCGCGTTTTAGAAGACGACATGATTGTTAAGCCAGATCCTTCGACTTTCCAACTTTTGCCATGGCATGGCGGCCCAGAGGGTACGGCACGCATGTTTTGCGACGTTCTAACGCCAGACGGGGAGCCGTCTCTTGGAGACCCTCGTCATGTTCTTAAAACTGCGCTCGCAAAAGCTAAAGAAAAAGGCTTTACTTTTTACGTTCATCCAGAAATTGAGTTTTACTTATTTGAAACGCAAGACGATTGGTCTAAAGCACCTGTTCCTATTGATGAAGGTGGGTATTTTGACCACGTTCCAAGAAGTTCGGCAATGGACTTTCGTCGTAGTGCTGTGAGCATGCTTGAACAGATGGGTATTTCTGTTGAGTATTCTCACCACGAAGGCGGCCCTGGTCAAAACGAGATTGACTTAAGATATGCAGACGCTCTTACTACTGCAGATAACATTATGACTTTCCGCACTGTTGTTAAGGAGATTTCTCTTGAGCGTGGAATGTATGCGAGCTTTATGCCTAAGCCTTTAACGGATCAGCCTGGTTCTGGTATGCACACGCATTTAAGCTTGTTTGAAGGAGATTCCAACGCTTTCTACGAGGCTGGGCAAGAGTTTAATATGTCGCTTATTGCGCGCCAATTTGCGGCTGGTATTTTGCATCATGCTGCGGAAATTTGCGCTGTTACCGATCAGTATGTGAACTCTTATAAGCGTTTGTGGGGTGGAGCTGAGGCTCCTAGCTATGTTTGCTGGGGTCATAGCAACCGTTCTGCGCTTTTGCGTGTGCCTCAATATAAGCCAGGCAAAGGTAATTCTTGCCGTATGGAGTTTCGCGCGCTCGACCCTGTGGCGAATCCGTATCTTGCATACTCTGTTTTGTTGGCTGCTGGCTTAGATGGTATTGAAAAGCAGATGATTTTATGTGAGCCTACGAGCGACGACGTTTGGGAGCTTACGGATGCTGAGCGTCAGGCTATGGGCATTCAGCCACTTCCTGAGTCTTTGGATGAGGCTTTGAAGATTATGGAGAAGTCTGATTTTGTGGCTAGCGTACTTGGTGAGCATGCTTTTGAGTATTTCTTGCGTAATAAGCATCAGGAATGGGAAGAGTATCGTCGTCAGGTCACTCCTTTTGAATTGCAGAAGTATTTGCCTAGACTTTAGTTTTCTTTTGCATTGCTTTCGCGCGTGTCAAATCTAAATTTTTGAATATTTTTGAATATTTTTCAAATGTTATTATTTGTGATTGTTGACACGCGTTTTAATTTTTTGTATTCATATGTTTAGTTTGTGGCTGAGCTCACAGCTATAATCTAAACATATGTTTATATATATTAACGTTTGTTGAAAATTATAACATTTTATAACAAAATTCGTGAATATTAACAATTAAAGCAACATTATGCCTTCTTGCTTCTATTTAAATATGCCATTGCTTTTCGAGATTATAATAATAAAATTTTTAAATTGGTGATACTTAAATATCAAGTTAGATATTCAATTACACCCATGATTTACAACGACTGTAAGCCATGCCTAAATATAAGAAGGAAGGTAACTCAAGTGAAGAAGCTAATTCTTGATCTTGATACTGGTGTTGACGATACTCTCGCTATATCTTATGCTCTTGGAAGCCCTGAAATGGAGCTTATTGGCATAACTGGCACATACGGTAATGTTTTAATGGAGCAAGGTGTTCGTAACGCGCTTGCAATCACAGATTTACTTGGGCATCCAGAAGTAAAAGTTTATAAAGGTCTTTCACACGCAAGCACAAAAGATTCGTTTGAAGTGCTTCCAATATCTGCTTTTATTCATGGTGACAATGGAATTGGCGATGTTGAAATTCCAGATTCTCCTCGCAAAGCAGAAGATGAATCCGCTGTTGATTTCATTATTGATTCCGTAAAGAAATATGGCAAGGACTTAGTGTATGTTCCAACCGGTCCAATGACCAATATTGCTGCTGCATTGAAGAAAGCTCCAGAAATCAAAGACGAAATCGGAAAGATTGTTTTGATGGGTGGAGCACTCACCATTCATGGAAACGTAAACGCTTGGACTGAGGCGAATATTTCCCAAGATCCAGATGCTGCAGATATTTTATTCCGTTCTGGTGCTCCAGTGACAATGATTGGTTTGGATGTTACCTTACAGACTTTGCTTACTTACAAGGAAACAAAGCAATGGCGTGATCTTAACACCAAGGCTGGCAAGTTCCTTGCAGACATGACTGATTTTTACATCAAAGCTTATGAAACAACTGCTCCGCACCTTGGTGGATGTGGTTTGCATGATCCTTTGGCTGTTGCTGTTGCAGTTGATCCAACGCTTGTTACAACGCTTCCAATTAACATGCAGGTTGATGTGGAAGGTCCAACTCGCGGTCGTACTATAGGTGATGTTACGCGCTTGAATGACCCTGTTAAGACAATGCAAGTTGCTGTTGGCGTAGACGTTCCACGATTCTTGAACGAGTTTATGACGCGTATTTCTGGCTTGGCAAAAATCGCTGGCTGAGATCATGTTGTTTGCGTTGTGCAACATTTTGCGACCTTCTACGCTTCTTGTTGCACAACATGCTTTATGCGTAAATGTAAAAATTAAAAATATTTATTGATCGGATTATTATGACTGAAATTGCAAAATCTACTGCGGTAGATCCATACGAGGATCCAAAAACCCGCGACAAAGTGGCGATTTACTCGCTGATTTTGTTGCTTATAACCTTTATTCTTGGAACATTATGTTTGCAGGGATTTAATCTTGTATTCGACCAGATTGGCAAGGCTGTTGGTGCCCCTGATCAAGCTTCGCTTATTACAAGCTTGCCAATTATTGTTCTAGGTATCGTGTGCTTTATATACGGTTCTCTAGGTGACTTTGTTTCTCTTCGCAGACTTATAACAATCGGTCTTGTAACACTGTTTGTTGGTTCCTTGTTTGGTTTTATTGCAAACTTCTTCTTTACTCCAAATTTGTGGACTGTTATTATTGCTCGCATTATGCAAACTGCTGGTGAACAGGTAGCAGGTTCTTCCTTCCTTGTTATTGCAACTAAGTATTTGCGCAATGATTTGAAAGTTATTTTCTTTGGACTCTTTACTGCCGCATATCAGCTTTCTGCTTCTATCGGCGTATTTGCTGCTGGTCTTTTAAGCTCTATCGCTTGGCAATATTTGTTCCTTATTCCTGCAGTAACCATTCTATTCCTGCCAGTACTCGTTAAATGCTTACCGACTAAGAATGGTATTGGTGGAAAGATTGATAAACTCGGCTTTACCATATTCGGTATTGCTGTGACATTGTTGACTTTGTTCTTCTCTTACAAAGTTTGGGGATTGTTACTTGGATCCATCGTGCTGTTTGTTGTGTTCGCTGGATACATTATGAAGGCAAAGAACCCGTTTGTGACTCCTGCATTCTTTAAGAATAAGCGTTGGCTTTCGGGCATTGTTTTGATATTCATCTTCTACTTTACTAACTATTGCATGCCTCCAATTTACAATGTAATTGGCGGTGCTTTATACAAGATGGATACTTCTCAGGTTTCTTCTTACCTTGTATGGGCATTCGTCGTAGCAGCAGTGTTTGGCACTTGCTCTGGAACAATCATCGGTTTCATTGGACGTAAAGCTGGTATTATTACAGCTGCTGTTCTTATGATTCTTGGATGGGTTGGTGCTGCTGTATTCATCAATTCTGGGTTCCTTACATTAACACTGTGCGCATGCGTTTACTACGCTGGGTGCGGACTTATGTATTCACCAATCGTTTCTACTGTTCTTAGCGCATTGCCTGTTGAAGAGTCTGGTCGTGGCTGCGGCATGAACGATTTGGTTATGAACGTTACAGCTTCTATTGGTATTTCTATTTTCAGCGGATTCTTTGCTGGAAATCTGTTCAAAGGATTCTCCTTTGCGAATATTCAAGGATTAGCTGCAGGATACTCAAACTTGCTTATGATGGGCGCTATTGTAGCCTTCATAGGTTTGGTGGTTTACATAGTTCGTAGCGTTATGGTTAAAGAGTAATTAATCTTTACCCAATATATTAGTGGTCACTATCTTGCAGTCATCTTTGGCTGAGTGGATAGTGGCCACTTTTTTGTAGTCTTATGCCGCGCATTTTTACACTAACATAGTTTTTACGCTAACATAGTTTTTTCATACGCTGAATACTAATCGGGTATGCTGTTCCAAGTTCTTGTGCCCAAAGAGAAACGTAGAATTCTTCGCACATCCACTTTAGTTTTTGAGCTTTTTCTTGAGCTTCATCTCTATTAGGTCCAGCAGGCAAGCTTTCTGCTCTATTTTGAGCTTCTAGCACAAGCTTATGAGCTTCATCTGCTTGCCAAGCCCATCGTACATCTCTATCCTTATTTGTTTTAGCTTTATCAAGTCTAATTAAATCAGCATGCAAGTAGCGTTCTATTGAACTAAGTGCGCTAGAATCTGCTTTTGCAATAAATCCAGGAAAAACAAGTGAGGCTGCGTGTTCTCTAATCGATTGAAGAACGCTAAGCATTGGCAAGTCGGCTTTGCCGCCAACAGCAGTGCTAACTTTAGCAAAACGCTTCAAAATAGCAATCACATCGTGCGCAATACCATAAACTGTGTCTTCGTATACTTCGGCAATATTTCCAACAGCTTCTTTAAGCTCAACATCGTTAGTAATTTTTTGCGTATTTGGTATAAGTCGCTTAATAGCTGCCATTTGCAAATCTTGGGCCAAATCTTTAGAAGACTTATAAGGTGCAGAAGCAAGTATCAGAGCCTCACTTCCGAGCCATCTAGATGTAATACGTTTATCATCTAAAATAAGCATATTGAGCGCGCCCTGCCAAACCATTTGAGATCTAGAAAGATTAGTTGCACCAGACTTGTGTAACAAATCTGCTCTCTCAACAACATTTCCAGCTTGTGCAGCTTTAATCGCTTTGCTATTAACAACATTTAATGCACACTCTTGAGCTGATTTTGCAAAGCGATGCTGAAGACTTATTAGCGATTTATCTGTTCCTAAAACAGTAGGCTTAATGCGCTTTTTGCTTTGATTATGGGAATTGTTTGATTTATTTTGATTAGCTTTCTTTTGCTCAACGCTAAAAGTTATGCGCAAATAAGGAGATAGCCGTTGCAACTGTTCATCGCTTAAAACTTCTGGGTGGATTTGTGCTCCAACAACACTAATCGCAGCTTTAGTAAAGACTTCGCTAAAATCTTGCCAAATAAAATCTTCTTGTGGATTTTCGTTTATTCCTGGAAGATAGTCATAATTGTCATCTATCCACTCACGGATTTTACGAGCAGTATCTGGAGCTGGAACGAATTGTACTCGCAAAGTCTTAGGAAGAGACTTAATCATGCCAATAATAAGCTCGTCTAATAAGCCTGGCACATTCCAAGTAAACTCTTGAGGCTTAAGTCGCAAAAGCGCATGAAGTGGAACGTGCACAGTTACACCATCTAAAGGATCATGCGGATCATAAATGTAGCTTAAACGCAAGTTGATTTTCTGACCGTCTGTTCCAATCGTATGCCAAGTGTCGGGGTAGTCTGCCAAATCAGTGTCATTTGCGTATTGCAAGCGCTCAACACAATCTGGGTTAAAATCAAGAAAATGCGGGTCTTGGAGCCTGTAATTTTTCCACCATTTAGCTAAATCTGCAATAGTCGTAGCTTCTTGAGGGAGTTTATTATCGTAAAAAGTAAACAAATCCTCGTCGTTTACAGTTTCGCTCGCTTGCCTAGTGCGATTTGTTTGATTATCGGCATCGTTTAAAATGTTAATATTTGAGGAGATAAAATCGTTGAATGGAAAACGCTGCTGAACGTTTCCTTCGACTAAGCCTTGACGAATCATTAACATTCGAGATTCGTAAGGGTTGATTTTAGACCATTGAACAGTGCGATTTTGCACAATAGGCAAGCCGTACAAAAGCACCTTCGATTGGGCGATTGCCGCACCTTTGCTTGCGCTCCAATGAGCATCTGAATATGTTACGCGAGTAAGATTCTTAGCTAAGGACTCTGCCCAAGCAGGGTCTATTTGCGCGCAATACCTTGCCCAAAGTCTAGAAGTTTCAACTAATTCCGTACACATAATCCAAGAAGGAGTTGTTTTAGAAACAGATGAAGCTGGAAAGATTGCAAACCTTGTGCTTCTAGCACCCTGATAATCGTTTTTTGCCATTTTTTGAGCACGCTTAATAGCGCGAATTTTGGCTGTTCCGCGAAGACCTGCAAAATCCGAAGCCTTAGGCTCGCGAATAACTTGCATGCCAATCATAGAAAGCAAACCAGAAAGCATAGAAGCGTGGATTCCTTGATAATCCCAAGTGCAGCAAAGACTGTGAGCAGCTTGCTGATTATTTGGTAATTGGCGGATTTGCAAAGGTGCGCGCTTAAGTGGCAATGCTTCGCCAACATTATAATGAAGTTCTTTGCATAGATCTTTAAGCTGATTAACTAAATCTTTCCACTGTTTTAGGCGTAAAAAGTGGAAAAATTCCTCTTTGCAAAGTCGCCTTAGCGCGTTATTGCTTATTTCGCCATCCGCTTGGAATATGCGATCCCAAATATTCAATGCCGTTAAAAAGTCACTTAACTCGTCTGCATAACGATTGTGTAATCTATCTGCTTCATCGCGTTTATCTTCCGGACGTTCGCGAGGATCTTGCAAACTCAAAAACGCCACAATTACCAGCACAGCAGCAAGAGTATTAGGAGTGGTTTTACGCGCAGCTTCAATAATCATGCGTCCAAGGCGAATGTCAATCGGTAGTTTAGAAAGCTCGCGTCCAATATGAGTTAAAGTGATGAAGCCTGATTTTCTGCTTATTGCACCAAGCTCACTAAGCTCGTTAAAGCCGTTGCTTACAGCCTTAATATCTGGAGGATCAATGAATCCAAAATTCGTTATATCTTCGCCAGTTTTAGCAACACCAACAGAGAGCATGTGTAAAACAACAGCGCCGAGTGAAGTGCGTAAAATCTCGGGGTCGGTAAAGCGCGGGCGAGTTTCGTAATCTTCCCTAGAATACAAGCGAATAGCGATGCCATCTGCAATTCGCCCACAACGACCAGAGCGCTGATCTGCACTTGCTTGAGAAATAGGTTCTATAGGAAGACGCTGAACTTTAGCAGACTTAGAATATCTAGAAATTCTAGCAAAACCAGGGTCTACAACGTAGCGAATCGAAGGCACTGTAAGAGAAGTTTCTGCAACATTAGTGGCGATTACAATGCGCTGATGCGTGTGGTGTTCAAAAACGCGATGCTGGTCTTTAGAAGAAAGACGTGCAAAAAGTGGAACAATCTCAATGGCGTCACTACGATTCATGTCGCTTGCACGCGCACCGAAATAAGAACGCAACGATGCTTCAAATTCTCGAATATCGCGCTCGCCAGAAGCAAAAACCATAATATCGCGCGCGCCTTGAGTGTGGTTTGAATGAATCACAAGTTGAGCACATGCACGAGTTACAGCAGAAGCAATGTCTTCGTCGCAAATATCGCCGCTTTCCGAAAGACTTTGGCTTTGCGCAACGCTTTCATCATCCATAGCAATATCGGCAAAACCTGGAACGTGCCTCATAAGTGAAGGCGCGCTTCCAAGCGGCTCGTAAAGTACGCGCACGGGGTATGTTCGCCCCGAAACCTCTATAACAGGCACCTTAATGTGCAGCGCTTGCTCAAAATGGTCTTTAAATTTTGCAGAATCTATTGTTGCAGAAGTAATAATAAGTTTTAAGTCTTTGCGCTTTGGCAAAAGAGTTGTTAAATATCCAAGCAAAAAATCAATATTTAGGCTACGCTCGTGAGCTTCATCAATGATAATAGTGTCATAGCGTGTAAGAAGTGGATCGCGTTGAATTTGAGCGAGTAGAATACCATCCGTAACTATGCGAAGCTTTGTTTTAGATGAGCTTTCGTCGTTAAAACGCACCTGATAGCCGATTTCTTCGCCAAGCTTAACACCCATTTCGCTTGCGATTCGTTCGGCAACTGTGCGTGCAGCAAGTCGTCGAGGTTGTGTGTGAACAATTTGCTTTCCTCGACCACCTCTGCCAAGTTCCAAAGCCATTTTTGGGATTTGAGTGGTTTTGCCAGAACCAGTTTGACCAGATACGATTATAACCTGCGACTCTTTAATGGCTTCAATAATCTGGTCGTGTGCAGCACAAATCGGCAGTTCACTAGGATAGTCAAAGTTCATATTCAATCCTGTTAAATTTTGCTAAATCTTATTTTCTTAAGACTTCTATAATCCTGTATCCCTTAGAGCTTGCGTATTTTTCAACGCTAAAATCTTCCCCAAGAGTTTTAGAAAGCCAAGTGATTAAGGAATCGGAGCCAAGATTTTTTTGAACAACTAAATAAGCAGCTCCACCAACTTTTAGGCGAGGAAGCCAGGTGATCAAAATATTGTGCAAAACGTCTTTTCCAACGCGGATTGGAGGATTAGACCAAATGAGATCAATGTCTTTTAGTGCATCTTCTTTTAATGCATCTTCTACAAGATAAGTGTGAATGTTGTTTAATCCAGCATTCTTGGCATTAATACCAGTAAGATCTAGAGCACGTTCATTAACATCTACAGCATAAATTTGCGCATTAGGGGATTCAAAACCTAAAGCCAAACTAATAGCACCCCATCCGCAACCGATATCGAAAAATCGCCCATTTTCTGGAGGCTGTGGAGCGTGTTTAAGTAGAACTGCAGTGCCTAAATCAAGTTTAGAAGAGCTAAAAACTCCATTAGAAACCTGCACGCTAACCTCGTGACCGCGCAAAACAACATGCAAAGTTCGTCTTAAGTCTAAAGAGTTTGGATTAGCGGAAAAATACTGTTCGCCGCCAGTTTTAGCTTCTTTAGTATTTTTGTTTGTTTTAGTAGCATTAATGCTGCTCGTCTTTTTAGTTTTATTAAAAGTGTTAATAGCCATTTTAGTGTTGCGTTAAAAATTATGTCTTCTAGATTCACAATAATAAAACAAACGTTGTAAATCGTGTATTAACAGGGGATTTAGCGTTAGTAGTTAAAGCAAAATAGCAAAGGGCATAGTTTTGGTAGATACTTTAGCAAACAGCAATTTGGCGAGTGGTGATAATAATATGCCTGAGCATAAAAATGAGCATAAAGACGTTCTTTCAGGACATTCCGAAGTACTACTAGATTCCACAAACACTGGATCAAGCTTAGAGAGTAACGATGAAGCTTGGCAAGAGCGAGAATCAAGAAACGCCTTAAAACGAGTTGCGGGTCTTGGAGAATTACAAGACGTAACCGAAGTAGAATACAGAAAACTAAGACTAGAGCGCGTTGTTTTAGTAGGAGTATGGTCTAGCGCTCGCGGAACTTTAAGCCAAGCAGAAGAGTCCCTTAGAGAGTTGGCGGCGCTTGCTAAAACAGCTGGCGCAGTAGTATGCGACGGCATGTTGCAGCAAAGATACAGACCAGATGCAGCAACGTATGTTGGTTCTGGAAAAGCGCGTGAACTTGCAGCGGTTGTGGCGCAAAATGATGCGGATACGATTGTGGTAGACGACGATCTTCCACCAAGCCAGAGAAGAGCTTTGGAAGATGCCACTAAAGTCAAGGTTGTAGACAGAACGGCTGTTATTCTAGACATTTTCGCTCAGCATGCAACAAGTAGGGAAGGAAAGGCACAAGTTGAGCTTGCTCAGCTTCAATACATGCTTCCGCGACTTAGAGGTTGGGGTGCTGCTCTTTCTAGGCAGGCTGGCGGTCGCGCTGCAGGAGACGCAGGAATAGGCTCTAGAGGTCCTGGCGAAACAAAAATCGAGATGGATAGGCGCGCAATTAGGAATCGAATTTCAAAATTGCGTCACGACATTGAGCAAATGGCACCAACTCGAGAAACAAAGCGTGGCTCTAGGCGTCGCCAAGATATTCCAACTGTTGCAGTAGTAGGGTATACAAATGCTGGAAAATCTTCGATTATAAATAGGCTTACAGGATCTAAAGAACTTGTAGAAAACGCGCTTTTTGCAACTTTGGATACTGCTGTTCGAAAATCTTTAACTAAAGATGGTCGCGCTTATACACTTGTAGACACTGTTGGCTTTGTTCGAAGGCTGCCGACTCAGCTAGTAGAAGCGTTTAAATCAACTTTGGAAGAAGTTGGTAATGCAGATGTAATTTTGCACGTTGTTGACGGTTCTCACCCAGACCCTGTTTCTCAAATTGAGGCAGTTAACGAGGTTTTAGCTCAAATTGACGGTGTGGAAGATATAGCGCAAATTATTGCTTTTAATAAGTCGGATGTTATGCAAGAACCAATGCGTTTACGCTTGCAATCGTTGTATCCTGATTCTTTAATTGTGTCTGCTGCAAGTGGAACAAATATTGACCGTTTAAGAACGCGTATAGAAAATTTGTTACCTTCACCACATGTTCATGTTAAAGTTACATTGCCTTATAGTGATTATTCTGGATCTTTGCTATCTAGAGTTAGGGAAAACGGTATTGTAAAATCGGCGGAATATAAGGATTCTGGTGTAGAATTAGATGCTTTTGTTGGCGATTCTTTGGCTGCAAAACTTATGCAAATTGCACTTTAAACAAAATTCCGGTGGTGTGATTAAAGTAAAAACTGTTTATACACATATAGCTCTTAATGTGAGAGCAGCCCTTGTATTTTTCTATTTATAAGTTATAAGGGTCGACTCGGTTTGTGGAAAAGGGGTTTTTCTAATGGTGAGTTCTCAGGTTAAGCCAACTAAGCTTGCGATTATTGGTGCT
Organism: Gardnerella vaginalis; assembly: GCF_040427915.1. Taxonomy (NCBI): domain Bacteria; kingdom Bacillati; phylum Actinomycetota; class Actinomycetes; order Bifidobacteriales; family Bifidobacteriaceae; genus Gardnerella; species Gardnerella vaginalis. The sequence goes on from NZ_JBETXJ010000002.1 coordinate 972,044, forward strand.
GGTGCAGTAGGTTCCACGCTTGCGTTTGCTGCAGCTCAGCGCGGTGTTGCTCGTGAAATTGTGCTTGAGGATATCGCTAAGGAACGTGTTGAAGCGGAAGTGCTCGATATGCAGCATGGTTCTAGCTTCTATCCAGCCGTTTCTATTGATGGCTCAGATGACGTTGAAATCTGCCGTGACGCAGACATGGTTGTTATTACTGCTGGTGCTCGTCAAAAGCCTGGTCAGACTCGCTTGGAGCTTGCAGGTGCAACCATCAACATTATGAAGTCGATTATTCCTAATGTTGTGAAGGTCGCTCCAAACGCTATCTACATGCTTATTACAAATCCTGTGGATGTTGTTACGCATGTTTCTATGAAGCTTTCTGGTCTTCCTGCTAATCAAATGTTTGGATCTGGTACAAACCTTGATTCTGCACGTTTGCGCTTCCTTATTGCGCAGCAAACTGGTGTGAATGTTAAGAATGTTCACGCTTATATTGCTGGCGAACATGGCGATTCCGAAGTTCCTCTTTGGGCTTCTGCAACTATTGGTGGTGTTCCAATGTGCGAGTGGAACGCTCTTCCAGGTCATGAGCCATTGGATGAAGCTAAGCGCGAAGAGATTCATCAAGAAGTTAAGAACGCAGCTTACAAGATTATTAACGGTAAGGGCGCTACAAACTACGCTATCGCTATGTCTGGTGTTGATATTGTTGAAGCCGTTCTTCGCGATACTAACCGCATTTTGCCAGTATCTTCTCTTCTTGACGATTTCCATGGAATCTCAGACGTCTGCATGTCCGTTCCAACTTTGTTGAACCGTAATGGCGTAAACTCTCGCTTGAACACTCCAGTTTCGGATCGCGAGCTTGCTGCTTTGAAGCGTTCTGCGGAAACTCTTCGTCAGGCTGCTGCAGAGTTTGGATTCTAATTAATATTAGCTGTTCATAAAACGCTAATTATTAAAATTTAAATTTTGAAAGTCGTTCCTTCAATCTTTGTTTTGGGGGAGCGACTTTTAAATTATGAATAAGATTTATAAAATTTGATTGTATAGGTTGTATAAATTTGCTTAAAAGGGGATTTTGAATGTTTAATCATAAAAATCTTGAGACAGATACTGTGTTAATGCACAAGTTTGAAGATTTGAGATCTCAATTTCCAATTTTAAGTCGCAAAGTACATTCAAAACCCTTGATTTACTTAGATTCTGCAGCTACTGCTCAAAAGCCGCAGGTTGTAATCGATGCAGAGAGCGAATTTTATAAGACTATTAATGCTGGCGTGCATAGGGGGGCGCACGAGTTGGCGGCGCTTTCGACAGTTGCCTTTGAAGAAGCGCGTGCAAAAGTTGCAAAACTCGTTGGTGCTTGTAGTGAAGAAGGAAACGAAGAGATTATTGTTACGCCTGGTGCTACTGGCGCTCTAAATCTTCTTGCCACTTCTATTGGAAATGCCACGATTAACGCTAGATTAAATCGCACTGGTTTTGCGGAAGATAACTTAACTTTGCGCCAGCATTTTGTGATTAATGAGGGAGATAATATCGTTGTTTCTCGCGCAGACCATCATTCCGTTTTATTGCCATTCCAAGAGCTTGCGATTCGATCGGGTGCGGAACTTCGCTGGATTGATGTAACTGAAGATGGTCGAGTGCGGGCAGACGCGGATTATTTGAGAACTATTATTGATGAGCGTACGAAAATCGTTGCAGTTACGCATATTAGCAACGTTACTGGCGCTATTACGGATGTTTCGCCGATTTGCGAGCGTGCGCATGAGGTTGGGGCGATTTTTGTTCTTGATGCGTGCCAGTCCGTTCCGCATATTCCAGTTGATCTTCACGCGCTAGATGTTGATTTTGCAGCTTTTAGCGCGCATAAAATGTATGGTCCTACGGGTGTTGGGTTCTTGTATGGTCGTCGTGAGTTTCTTCAAGCTCTTCCACCAGCCAATTTTGGCGGTTCAATGGTAGAGCTTGCGTGGCTTAACAAGCCGGCGCAATACATGGATGCACCTTATCGTTTTGAGGCAGGAACTCAGCCAGTTGCGCAAATGGTTGCGGCAGGAGTGGCAGCGGATTGGCTGCGCGCGTTGGGCATGAACCGAGTTGCAGAGCACGAGCAGGAACTTGCTGCAGAATTGTTGAAATTACAGGATGTTCCAGGAGTTCGCGTGCTTGGGCCGCTTGATTTAAACAACCGTATTGCAACGGTCTCTTTTGAGGTTGAAGGAGTGCATCCGCATGACGTTGGACAGTTTTTGGATGCGCAAGGAATTGCGATTCGCGTTGGACATCATTGCGCTCAGCCGATTCATCGTCATTTTGGCTTGTATGCTTCAAATCGCGCATCTGTTGGAGTTTATAACACAATCGAAGAAGCTCGCGCGTTTGTTGAAGCAGTTTCTCACGTTCGCGCATACTTTGGCGCATAGTATTGTCAAATAGAATTCAAATAGAATTCAAATAAAATATTGTTTAATAACAAATAAGGAGAGCATATGTTTGATATGAGTGTTGATGACGGTAGCGGTTTAGAAAGCATGTATCAAGAAGTGATTTTAGATGCTGCTAGAAATCCGCACGGAAAAACACATTTTTCAAACACAGAAAGTCTTTCTAAAGCAGAAGAGCAGGAAGAGAAAGTTGAGGAGGCTTCGGATAAGTCGCCAGCAACCGATGAGTTTAAAAACGATTCTAATATAACAATTACAAATCATCATGAAAATTGTGCTGTAGAAGCTAATAAAGATTATGCATTAGGAAAATCTCATCAATTTAACCCAACTTGTGGAGATGAGGTTACGATGCATGTGGAACTCGCTAAAAATGCTGACAATTCAAGCAATGCGCTTGTTAAAAGTATTAAGTGGGATGGCCATGGTTGCTCAATTTCGCAAGCTAGTATTTCGATTATGGTTGATTTAGTTGAGGGAAAAACTGTTGAGGATGCATTGCGATTGGCTGCGCTTTTCCACAAACTTATGGAATCTAGGGGAGCAGGATTAGAAAACGAGCAAGACGAAGATGAGTTGGAAGATGCAATGGTTTTTCAAGGCGTTTCTAAATATCCAATGCGAATCAAGTGCGCATTGCTTGCATGGGAAGGATTAAAAGACGGTATTGCAAAGGCTATTGAGGCTTTATAAAATCGTAGTGTAACACTAAAAATAAGGAATATTATGGCAGAAAATCAGGCTCAATCTCAAATCGACGTAAATAGCATCGGTCGCGTAACTGAGGAAGACATTCAGGATGCTTTGCATGATGTTGTAGACCCAGAGCTTGGAATTGACGTAGTGGATTTAGGTTTGGTCTACGGGATTGAAATTGACGAGCTTGGACGTGCGATTATTACGATGACGCTTACAACGCCTGCTTGTCCTCTTACAGATTTGATTGAAGACGAATGTGCGAGTGCGCTGGTTGGACTTGTAGACGAATTTAGGATTGATTGGACTTGGAAACCGCGTTGGAGTGTTGAAAATATTACGGAAGATGGGCGCGCGCAGCTTGAGGCACTTGGTTATAATTTGAACAATTTGCCTGCTAGCTTTGGTTCTGGAATTGGTGTTGGAGCAGGTGTTGGAGCAGGTGTTGGAACAGGTATCGGGGCTGCTTCTTCCATAGATGTTGGTGGAATATCACCAACTATGTGAATTAAGGCTTTTAATGATTAACATAGAAGATTTTTCGCATGATTATGATGATCGTAATAATTGTGACGATTATTGCGATTTATGCGCGCAAAAAATTATTGAAAACGGCATAACAGATGTTGTTTTTGACTTGCATCTTCTTGTTGATTGGGATGCGCGCCGCACTTTGGAATCAGATTACCCAGATTATATTGGCGAGGTGCTGTTTAGCTATGAGTCAGAATGGGGTTTTGAGTTTCACGAGGCTTTGCGTGAAGCAGGATGGAGCATTGAACGCGCGCTTGAATCGTTTAGCGAGCATCATGGTCCTGCCGTAACTTGGCTTTATCGATTGTATTTTGAGAATTTTTCACACGGATTTTTAGGGGAGCGAACGCGTTTTGCGGCTGTTTCTCGCGATTTGATTGCAACAGGTGTGCGCGTTTGGGCGTTGGGAAATGCTTCGCAAGACTGGATTGATTGCGCGCGTGAAACTTGCCCAATACTTGGCGAGATAAATGGCGTTAGTGCATCTTACGAATCTCATTTACGCAAGCCGAATATTATGATTTATCGAGATTTTTTGAGCAAAAATGGTTTGCGTGCATCTTCTACTGTTTTTGTTGAATCTGATTTGCGTAGCCTAAAAACTGCGCAAAGAATTGACCGTGCATCTGCAAAACTATTCACACTGTAATAAAACTATTCACGCTATAGTTGCCTCAACATTTGTAAATATTTATCAATAGTTATCTGAATTTGTCAATGTTTGTCAATGTTTGCCAACACTGTCAATACTTGACTTATAAACATTTGTTATTTTTTACGTTTTTCAGTCATAAATAATCACCTATATGCAACTTTTTAGCTGTATTTACTTGCAATTGTGCGTTATTTATATAATAATAAAGCACAAAAGCAAGTTTTTTATAAGCGTTTATTATCTATAAATTGATAATTCTTTAATAGGTTGGTATGTGACGGTGAAAGTAAAGTCGGATAAAAAGAGAACAAATATTAGTGAAATTAAAAGAATTGTTAAGAAAAATAACGGTATTATCACGGCAAAAGAAGTTTCTTCCGCAGGAATTGACTCTTGGTATCTAACTAGCATGGTCAAAAATAATGATTTGGAAAGAGTTGCGCGCGGCGTGTATTTCGATAGCAATTCAAATAATTATGATGAACTTTATTTTTTCCAGCTTCGTAATAAAGCTTGCATATGTTCTTACCAAACTGCCTTGTATTTGCATAATCTTACAGATCGCATGCCGTTTATAAACGAAGTTACGGTATGTCAGGGATATAACACGTGGCGCATAAAAAATGATGTTGAAGTGCATCAAATTAAAAAAGAATGGTATAAAATTGGTATCACTCAAGTGCGTACGGTTATTGGTAATTATGTGATGGTTTATGATATGGAGCGCACTATCTGCGATTTGGTTAGGAATCGTAGGCGTCAGGATTCAGAGATATTTGTTAAGGCTTTGCGTGCGTATGTGAGAAATCCTAAGAAAAATGTACATAGATTGCGCGAATATGCCAAAAAATTTGGTATTCTTCGGCAAGTTGACGATATTTTGGAGATTCTCGATGAATAACAGTAGTAATAAAAGTATTGCAATTAGAGATAGTGTTACGCGGCGTTTGCGTAATGCACAAAAGCAGTGTCAGTGAGCGTAAAAACCAGCATGAAAGTGTGCGATAACCCGATTAAAACTGCGAAAGCTATTTTAAATTCATAAATTCATAATCTACAATTCATGTACATTTTGTATAGTTTAATTTATGTTTGCTTATATAGACGATTCTGGTGACTCTGGGTTTAAATACAACAGAGGTTCAACTAGGTATGTCGTGATAGCAGCATGTATTTTCGATACTATTGAAGATATTACTCATACTTGGCAGTTGATTGAAACAGCAAGATGTGAGGAACAAAATGGAGAATTCTTTCATAGGTATGATCGCGAATTTAAATATAATAAAACGCACCCTAAGCTTAAAGACGTGTTTTTTGATCGCATGAAATCAGCTAATTATCACGTACGAGTAATTATTGCAGATAAAACTAAAATTCGTAGTAAAAATTTATTAAGTAAACCTAAGCTACTAAAAAGTTATATGATACGTCAACTTTTTACGCACACATTTGGAGCGGTCAGGGAATGTGTTTTGTATATTGATGGGCAGGATACTCGCGCTTTTTCTATTCCTGATACAGATTATCTAATGAATATAGTTAATAAAATATGTCCAGGAACATTACGCAAGGTTAATTTTGTTGATTCAAAAACAAATCCAATGATTCAATTGGCGGATATGACCGCTGGAGCTATTCATGCAAAATTAGAAACTGGCAATCCAAAAGCATTAGCGCATTTTAATACTTTTGCTTATAGAACTGATAAGCCGTTGGGAACGTATTGGATGTTTACAGATGACTAAATACTTTGTTGTTTGGCGAAAATTCTGTCAAAAATAACGAGTAAAAATTATAGCCCCTCTATTCATTACGTTGTGTAAAGAAACGCGCACCAGCGGGTGACTATTCGAGGGACTTCTTAAAATTCTATCAAACTAGAATGATGTTAGCAACATACTGTAGTGCTTGTCGTTTTTAATCTGCGTGAAATCGGCAACCTTAAGCAAGTTTTTTTATAAGTGAGATAGCTAGCGCGCGCATTCGGCCGATTCGAGCGAGTCGTAGTTATACATGCGCACGGTATTCGTAATAATCATTTGCGTAAGATTTAGATTTTCCGCGCGCAAGTTATTTACAAAACGCTGGTATTTAGCGAAAGTATCGTCAGAATACGTGCTTAATTCTCCTCTCAAATACGTTTCAAAAGACGTATTTTCTGCTGTATCTTCGCTTGTTTTTAGAACGCGCATTGCAAGACCTAAATGAGGGTAGTGATTTCGAAAATCATCTGCCCACTTAACTTGCGTTAAAATAATCTGCTCCTGCGCACTTTTTCTAGGTTCTAAAATCGGCTTAATATAAGGCTTAATTGTGCGTTCAAAAATTTCCGGCGCAGTAGACTCCATCATTCGCGCATACTTTTCTGTAATCAAATTGCTGCCATCACTATTTGCACGCTCAAGATCTTGCTTATAAGACTTTTGCAAATCAAGAGGCCAAGTTAAAAATTGGCTCATGCGCATAATGTGGAACGTTTGCCAGTCTCCCTGACAATTTGCGCGTCCACCTTCGTTTTCTGTAAGCTGAAATTGCTGCCATTCTAGTTTTGTAATTTCTTCTGCAAGATTTTGCGTTTTTGGATTTTGCGTTTTTGGATTTGATAATGAATCGCACATCATAAGCTCCTTAAGCACGTTGCGCGCGAATTAATATGTGCTTCAACATACGGGCGTTGCCATTCTAAAAATGTTTCATTGCAATTGCTCAAGCCTTGATATTTAAGCTCTTCCACGACTTCGTTGCACACGTTTTGAATGATTTCGTTTATTTTAGATTCGGCTTCACTGCTTCCTTTTCCGCCTTCGCCAAATCCGCTTCCACCAAAGCATGTTGCGGAACTTAGTCGCATAAGCGATTCAAGTTTATTACACACGTTTGAAAGCCTAGACGCCATTCGCACGCTGAGCTTGCGTAAAGCTGCAAATTGCCACTTATAATATGGCAAATATCCTGCGCTTATTGGGTTATTTAGCAAAAATACGATTGACGCGCTTGCGTGCACAAACTCGTTTATAGAAAGCCATGCTGCAGCTCCGTCTTTTCGCGCTAGCATTCGTGGAACATTGTATTGACCTGCTTGAGCCATCATGCCGAGTCTTCTAGAGATTAGTGAGATTCGCACATCGTCTGGCATGAGTTTAAAACTTTGACGCGTTTTGCTAAATTCTCCAAGTGGGTCTGCAAAAATTTGACCGTTCGTAGCTGCCGCCAATGTTGGCTCGCTTAGCGAAAGCCACAGATGCGGCTCGTTTTGATTTGGGGCGGTAGCAAATCCTGTTATGTTTTCAAAAAATTCGCTTATGCTAAATACTCCGACTCGCTTGCTGCTTTCGCATGATTTAGCGCGTGGAGTTTCTTTTCTAGAGCCAAATCCAGCGTATTCTTGTGGAAGAGAATCGTAAGCTGCTTGCAAATCCTCGCCAATTTCCGCATAGTCTTCATCGGTAAGCCATAAGCAGAATCCTGGTCCAAAATCATGATCGCGAGAAATCTCGTCGTCAAATCCGTAGCATTCTGATCCGTGACCGACTAATCCCGATGCAATTCGGTTTTTATATTTTTTAAATTTTGGTAATTCTAGTAGTTGCTTTCCGTAAGTTTGCCAATATAATTTTGCAAGCTGCATGCCGTTTTTTATTTTTGGATTATCTTCTGTTTTTATAATTTTATTTGACTCTGGATGCGACTCATCGGTTGCTGGCGACTTTTCCGAATCGTATTGAATCGCATTCGCCTCGCTTGTAGCTGTAAATTTTTCTGCTGCATCCTGTGCTTGCTGCAGATTCTCCAACGTTATAGCGTATGACTCGCTATCTTTTCCGTAACATTGTGCTATTAAATCTAGAGCTTCACTGTATGCTTTTACAGCGTCGGAATACTCTTTTCGTGCGTATTGAACTTGCGCATATCCAGCTAAAGCAGATGCATAATGCGGTTGATTTTGGTTATTTCCATCTTTGTATATTTTTAAACTCATTTGTGCGTGTTCAAAAGCAGAGTTAAGAGTAGCAGATTTGCTGTTAGTGCTTACGTTAGGCTGCGAGCACTCTTGCAAAATAGCAAGCGCAATATTGGTGTGAGTTGCTGCTATATCTATGTCTGTTGAAGGATTGACACTCGATTTTTGCAATATGTCCAATGCTTTTTCAAGCTGATCTATTGCTTCTTTAATTTTGCCTGTTTCGCTGTAAAGCATTGAAAGATTGTTGTGAAGGGCAGCGAGTTTTCTATCGTTTGGTTTTAGTGTTTTCGATGATTCTTTAAGAGCTTGAGAATATATTTCTGCTGCACGATCGTAATCGCCAGCCGCGCGAAGGCTAGTAGCAGCGTTTATAAGTGTTGTTGTGCCAGCTTCGGTGCCAGATAGTTGCATTTCGTTTGCAATATTTAGAGCGCGATTGATAATTGGTTGATTTTTCGCATGCTCTCCTCGAGAGCGATAAAATCCCATCAACTCGTTTAACACAGATAGCTGCAATGCTTGAGCGTTTGCTTCTTGTGATTTATCGTATGCGCAATTTGCTTTTTCTTTAGATTCTTTATTTTGTGTTTCTTTAAGTGCTTCTTCTTGCGATTGGTTTAGCGCATTTAGCAGGTATTTTTCAATTTCTTGCGCGTTTGCGTGGCTTGCAAACATATTGTCAAGCTCTTTATATAATTGATCTGCTTTTATCATTTAAGCCACCTTGCTTTTTGCGATTAAATTCCGTTTTGCTCACTACTCAATCATACAGAATTATGCGTTTATAAGAGTGTTGTAATGCATGCGAATCCTGTTTTATTTTTTAATGATTTGTGATAAAGAAGATATTTTCTAACTTATTTTCTGATTTTTCTTTCATTTTTTTTTTTAAGAGCTATACTTTCGTGCGTTGTATTGCGATTAGCCCGTATACGGGCTAACGATGGGATTGTGTAACTCGGAGGACTTCAATGAGGGGTAGTCTGCATAATAACGTTATTGGTTTGGTTGCTGTTTTTGCGACTATTGCAATGACAATGGAGTTTACTGGCAATGTAGCTAATGCTGAAACTGCTAGCGGTGTATCTAAAAGTATATCTAGAACTACTTCTAATACTAAGGTTAGTGAGAGTCCTGAAACAGATGTTACAAAAACTGCAGAAAGGTCTTCCGCTGAATCTGAACCATCAGCGAGTAACATCTATAATGAATGGGGAACAGCTTCCTCTGGCATTAATTTGAATATTAAACTAGAAAAAAATAATGATAAGAATGAAGAAGGAACTCTAACTCTTCATATTAAGCCTGTTGATGATAAGCAAATAGCTCGTATAACTACACAGTTGAAAAACAGTACAGTACATGTAAACAACTCAAAGTTCGAATTATCAACTGTTGCTAGCAAAATTACTAAAGTTGTATTTGATAAACAAATTACGATGAGTGTATCTGAGAACATGTTTAAGGACATGAACAATTTGGAGAGTGTTGAAAATATAAATAACATTAAGTTTAAAGAAGATAAAAGCAAAGATAAAAACCAAGCCGACATTGTTACAACGGCATATATGTTTGAGGATTGCACAAAACTTAAACATATTGGTGGTATTGAAAACTGGGATTTAACTAATGTTGTTAATGCTGATGGCATGTTCGACGGATGCTCTTCTATTGCAACTTTAGACCTAGAAAGCTGGAAAGTTCCTAATTTGGAATTAGCTCAAGGCATGTTTATGAATATGAAAGCTCTGACGACTTTGACGTTGTTTAAACAAAAAGAAGCCAGTTTAACTCGTATTAATAACATGTTTACGGGTGATCAAAAATTAAACGAACTCAATAATATTGCTGATTTAAAAACATCAAAGGTAGTTGAATTCTATCAAACATTTGCTAAGACTGGTTTAACTACTTTAGACTTATCTAAATGGGATACTTCCGCAGCAGGAACAGATAAAACCGAAACGTTAGGCGGAATGTATGCGATGTTTGCATTAATGCCAAATCTTAAATCGATAAAATTTGGTAAAAAATGGAATACAAGCAATGTAACAAATATGTCTTCAATGTTTTATAACGATTCCAACTTGAAGTCTATTGATGTGTCTAACTGGAATACTAAAAAAGTCACAGACATGCATTATATGTTTGAAGGATCTGGTATTCAATCTTTAAATATTAGCGGATGGACGGTTCCTCAAGGAACTGTAGATATTCCTGATGGTAATGGTAAGACCTATAAAGTAAGTACTTCTTCAAATATGTTATATACCAATAATTTGCGTGACGTAACATTTCCTCGCGTCAATATTTATTCCTCTATTCCAGTAGGCGTTTGGCGTGATTCCTCTGGAATATCAGGTGTAAATCCAGGTGAGAATATTGATCTTATTACTAATACAAAATCCTCTAAAAAGTCAAACGAGCCTGCTAAAAGGCCTGTTACTAGTACGAAAACAATTATTCGTAAAGTACGAGACTACATTAAAGTAACTTTCAAGACAAGCGGTAAGAATAGTAAAACTGTTAATTGCGTAGCGGATGTATTGCAAGGCAAAGATCCTGCAACCAAGAAAGCCAATACTTACTCAATTAATGGAATTCAAAACTTTATTAGTTGCAAGCAAGAAGATGCAAATAAAGCTAGTAGGTCTGCTAGTGGTTCGTTTACTATGACTCTTGCTCAAGTAAAAAGTGCGTTAGGAATTAAATCAGGCGATACTGTTAAGTGGGATATTGATGAAACTCCAGTAGCAAAAAGCATTAAAGAGATAGTTCGTGGGCAAGGTGTAAATGCTGTTCACACAGGCATCTTCCATCCTGCAAGAGATAAAGATGCTAAAGATGTAATTGCTAACAATAAAAAAGAGCAGTCCGATTCTGTTTTTGGTGCCTATATTCTTTTGCCTTGGAAAGATGTTACGTTCACTGCGCATGTGACGCACAATCCATCGAATCCAGGTGGTGGTTCTAATCCAAGTGGTTCTGATCCGATTAAGGATACGAATCCGATTAAGGATGTGAATCCTGGTTCTAGCCCAGACGGTTCTAATCCAAGTGGTTCTGATCCGATTAAGGATATGGATTTAGGTAAGGATGTGAATCCTGATTCTTATTCAGACGAAAGCCTATCTGACGCTAATCCTAATCATCAAAATATTTCTATTGACTCTACGATTTTGCATAATGGTGGTAATTCTGTAAAAACAAAAGGTATTCGCAATAACACGTATGAAAAGAATATTAAGAAATCTAATAATGATGGAGAGAAAAATATTGCTGGTCAGGGTCACGAATCTGTGCCTATGCTGGCTCGCACTGGTAGTGTAATTGCTGAATTAAGCATGTATGCGTATGCGGTGATGTGCGCTGGAATTGCTGTGTTCGCATGGAAGTGGAATCGTTTTGCTACTTCGCGTGGAAGCCACTTGCGTAAATAAGTTTGTTTTTGCAAAACCATTATTTGCAAGCATCAAAATCGAACGTCGTTATCGTTATGTCTCAGTGGAATATGTGGACATATTCGCTGAGGCATAACATTTGAAATGAACACGAAAGCGGACATATGTGCTGAGACATGTGATAGAAAATAAAAAAATCTCAGCGGAATATGAGGACATATACGCTGAGACATCATAAAAGTCGGGCTGGTGGGATTTGAACCCGCGGCCTCTTCGTCCCGAACGAAGCGCGCTACCAAACTGCGCTACAGCCCGATGTCGATTGTGCGAACTCAATAGAGATTACTCATCGTGAATTCATCTTACGAATACATGATGCAACTACATGTCGTAATCGCTCATGCAACACTCCGACAACGTGGTTATATTAGCGTGAACTTGCTACAAATTAACAGTGTGTGTCGTTGTCAAATAAATTCTTTTGAAATTTTATTAAAAATTCGCTTGTATTCTTTTTCGGCTGCATGGTCTCCGCAATATTTGCAAAATGATGTAACTTTTCGTAAATAATTTTGTATATCTTAATAAAATAATAAAAAGTTTTACTGTAAATGTATTTTTCTTTCGAAAACAGAAAAATATAAATATTTCTATAAAAATGTATATTTGTTGCAAAAATGATTAGCGTAATCAATCTATTAGCACAATAAAGTGCATTTGCGACTCGCTTATCTGTATTCCCTAGTAGCTACAATTGGCGTTTATGACTGACACGAATACTGCAATGTCTGCCGCACAAAACGCCGCAGAAAATGACGTAACAGATAACGCCAATGAAATTGACACCGTTGAGCATGCTGAGATGCTTCTCGCTCAAGATGAGGCTATTGCTAAGCGAGTAAATGATGGTGCTACTCTTGACGAAGCAATTGATCCAAGCAATAAAGAGTTTGGTCCGCTTGCGCATCCAGAGCAGGTGCAGATGCGCGTTGCTAAGCGCGCGATGATGCTTAAGGAGGGTGTGCAGCCATATCCAGTGCATCTTAACGTTACGGATACTATAGAAAAGGTTCGTGCTGATTTTGACGGCAAGCTTGAAGCTGGCGAAGAAACCGATACTGAGGTTGGTATTGCAGGTCGCGTGCTTTTCTTGCGTAATGCTGGTGGCTTGTGCTTCGTTAAGCTTTCTGCTGGTGACGGCACTACGATTCAGGCGATGGTTTCCAAGAAGGAAATTGGCGAAGAATCCATTAAAAGCTTCAAGCAGATGGTGGATTTGGGTGACCACTTGTATGTTCGCGGTCGCGTGATTTCTTCTAAGACTGGCGAGCTTTCCGTATTTGCAACTGAGTGGGCGATTGCAGCTAAGGCTTTGCAGCCACTTCCAGCTTTGCACAAGGAATTAAGCGACGATACTCGTACGCGCAAGCCGTATATTGGCATGATTGCAGACGAGAAGATTCGCGATATGGTTCGCAGGCGTTCGCATGCAGTGGCTTCTCTTCGTCGCACTTTCGACAGCCACGACTTCTTGGAAGTTGAAACACCAATGTTGCAAACGGTTCACGGCGGTGCTGCTGCTCGTCCGTTCACAACTCACATGAATGCTTTCGACATTGATCTTTATTTGCGTATTGCGCCAGAGCTTTTCTTGAAGCGCTGCTTGGTTGGTGGCATTGACCGCGTATTTGAAATCAACCGCGATTTTAGAAACGAAGGCGTGGACGCAACTCACGCTCCAGAGTTTACAATGCTCGAGGCATATCAAGCTTACGGTACTTACGATACGATTGGTGCTCTTACTAAAGAGCTGATCCAAAAGGCTGCTGTAGACGCATTCGGCTCCACTAAGGTGACTTTGCTTAATGGCGAAGAGTACGATTTTGGCGGCGAATGGAAGCAGATCACCATGTACGGTTCGCTTTCAGAAGCTTTGGGCGAGGAGATTACGCCAGAAACTTCTGTTGAGCATTTGGGCGCAATAGCAGACAAGCTTGGAGTTGAGCGCGACGAAGTTGAGAATCACGGCAAGTTGGTTGAGCACTTGTGGGAGCACTTCTACGAGGATAAGCTTTATGAGCCAACGTTTGTGCGTGACTTCCCAGTGGAGACCAGCCCGCTTGTTAAGGGTCATCGTACGAAGCCTGGAATGGTTGAAAAGTGGGATTTGTATGTGCGCGGATTTGAGCTTGCAACTGGCTACTCCGAGCTTAACGATCCTGTTGTGCAGCGTGAGCGCTTTGTGGCTCAAGCTAAGGATGCTTTGGCTGGAGACGTTGAGGCAATGGATATTGACGAGGACTTCATTGAGGCTCTCGGCGTTGGTATGCCTCCTGCTGGTGGTATGGGAATGGGTATTGATCGTTTGCTGATTGCTCTTACGGGCGCAACCATTCGCGAGACGATTACGTTCCCACTCGTTAAGCCTCTTCGCTAATTGATAGATTTTAGTAGATTGTAAAGCCGTTGGATGTTGTTTAAACATTCATCGGCTTTTCTATTAAATTTTTCGTGTTTGCTTACTTTTATGTAAGTAGTCTTACGAAACGAATAGACTGGGTAACTATGACATATAAATTAGTATTGCTCCGACATGGTCAGAGCGCATGGAATAAGACCAATCAGTTCACTGGTTGGGTTGATGTACCGCTGACTGAGCAGGGTGTCGAGGAAGCTAAGCATGGTGGCGAGCTTCTTAAAGAGAAGAATGTTCTTCCAGACATCGTGTTCACTTCTTTGCTTCGTCGCGCTATCAACACCGCGAATTACGCGCTTGATGCAGCCGACCGCTTGTGGATTCCAGTTCGTCGTAGCTGGCGTTTGAACGAGCGTCATTACGGTGCTTTGCAAGGTAAGAACAAGTCTGAGATTCGTCAGGAATATGGCGATGAGAAGTTCATGATTTGGCGTCGTTCTTACGCAACTCCACCTCCTGAGATTGATCCAAACGATGAGTATTCTCAGACGAATGATCCTCGTTACGCAGGCGATCCAGTTCCAGAAACTGAAGCTTTGGCGAACGTTGTGACTCGCGTAACTCCTTACTGGGAGTCGGATATTATTCCAGAGCTTAAGTCTGGCAAGACTGTGATGATTGCTGCTCACGGCAACAGCTTGCGCGCAATCGTTAAGATGCTCGATAACTTGAGCGAGGAAGAGATTTCCAAGGTGAATATTCCAACCGCTATTCCTCTGCTTTACGAGTTGGATGAGAACTTCAAGCCAATCAAGCCTCGTGGTGAGTATTTGGATCCAGAAGCTGCTGCTGCTGGTGCTGCCGCCGTGGCTGCTCAGGGTCAGAAGTGAGATTCTGATTAGTTTAAATTAAAAAAGTAGGTCTGCAATCAAATCTGCAGACCTACTTTTGTTTTACAAGCATACTTTTGTTTTGAATTTCTATTCAAAAACTGTATTTTTATGCCACAACTGTGTCTTTATCTGGTTCTGGTTTTTTAGTTGGGTCAAATCCTGAAACAATAAATACTACTTGTCTTGCTGCAGCAACTGAATGATCGCCTATGCGTTCCATGAATCTGCTTAGAAGCACTAAGTCAATCAACTGTTTTCTAGTGCCGTTCCAATTTTCGCCTTCTACAAGAGCAAAAATGTCTTCATGTAGCTTATCCATCTTATCGTCGCCGTGAATAATTGCATCGGCTACTTGAACATCTCGCTTTGAAAGCATGTCAGTTAGTTGCACAGAAAGAACACGAAGGAAGCTAACCATCGCCTCAACTGTTTCTTTTGCTTGGCTTGGTATTGCGGAATCAGGCCATGTGCGTCTTGTGATTTGTGCAACGTGACTTGTTAAATCGCCCATGCGTTCAAAAGTCGCAGCCAAACGCATGGTTGCCACTACTTCTCGCAAGTCTGTTGCTACAGGATTTTGTCTAGCTAGCAATGTTAAGCATTGATCTATAACGCTAGCTTCTAGTGAATCTAGTTGAGCATCATTGTCTATAACTGTTTGTGCAGATTCTAAATCAGCATTTAATAAAGCATTTCCAGCATCGTTCATTGCTTTTGCAACAAGCTCAGCCATGCGTTCGATGTTTGATGCAACTGCTTTCATTTCTTCGTTGAAAATCACTCGCATGGTGTGTCCTTTCTTTTTTGGTGCCTGTGTTGACTTATATTGCAGTCGTATATTGCCAACGTGTATTGACGTTTTTTGTTTTAAAATTATTTTGTTTTAAACTAAACCCTAATCAAGTATAGACTATTCAAAGCACGTATAAGCGTGTGCTTAGTTGTGTTTTTGTAGAATGTTAGTCGAATATTAAAATGTGAGAGCATTGTAGTATTCTTTAAGAGTATGTTTCAGGATTCTACATCTTCGCCATTGGTTGTATTTGTAGTGTTTGCTTTGATTGCTATTTGTGTTGCAATCGTAATTGTTATGTTTGTTGTTGATTCGCTTTTTCCAATATTTCGTAGTATTTTTAGACCGTTTTTTAGTTCTGTTGTAAGTCGTATAGCAGGTGGTTTGCGTAGGATTTTTCGTAGTAGGTTTAAGAGGATTTTAAAAATTTTAGGTAAACGTAGTTTTAGTGATGATGAAGATGATGAATATTCAGTTGATAATAATTCAGATGATATAAGTTCAGATGCGTGTGCGATTTTATCTATGCTGTCTGCTGCGACTATTGTTATCGATGCTGATAATGATGTTTTACGAGCTAGTTCTGATAGTTATACGCTTGGTGTTGTTGTTGATGATTCTATTGTTCAACCGAGAGTTTTGGATTCTGTAAATAGGGTGCGCGAGTCTGGCGGTTTTGAGAGTTTTGATTTAGTTACTTTTACTCCTGAGCGGTATATAACTATTGGTGAAGGCTCTGATTTTAATGGTAATTTTGCTGGTGACAGTGCTGTGTTATTAAAATCAGCTACGGTTGCTGGCGACTTTTCCTCGAATAAAACTGATAAATCGTCTGATGCTTCCACAGTTTCTAGACCTAATTGGCTTAATGTTACTGTTGGAAGTGTTGGAGCAGGCAAGGTTGTTGTTATTTTAAATGACACTAGTGCTACGCATCGTTTTGAGCAGACTAGAGATGATTTTATAAGTAATGTTTCTCAACAACTTATTAGCTCTACTCGAATGATTTCTAGTCTTACAGAACTTTTG
Source organism: Gardnerella vaginalis (assembly GCF_040427915.1). NCBI lineage: Bacteria > Bacillati > Actinomycetota > Actinomycetes > Bifidobacteriales > Bifidobacteriaceae > Gardnerella > Gardnerella vaginalis. The sequence continues at coordinate 988,869 of NZ_JBETXJ010000002.1, forward strand.
CAGGATAATAATGTTACTCTTAATCGTGTTAAGGAAGTGTCTTTAAAAGCTCAGAGGTCTTCTAAACGCCTGGAACATATGCTGGAAGATCTTCTGCTTCTTATGAGTGCTCAGAAGCCTATAGATGTGTCTAAGGCGAGTGCTGTGAACGTCTTGAGCGTGTTAAAAGATGTTCACAATCAAGTTTCAGATCTTGCTTTGAGTCGAAATGTGCGTCTTTGTGTTAAGTCTGATTCTTCGCTTAGTGTTCTAGGAAGTTTTTCACAAATCAGCGCTGCTGTGCGTAAACTTGTTGAGAATGCCATTATCTATTCTTCAGCAAATAGCAGTGTGGCGATTTCAGCGTTAAAGTCTGATGACTCTCAGTTTGCAGTGATTCGTGTTGTTGATTGTGGCTCTGGTATTGCGTTGCGTGATCAGCCTCGTATTTTCGAGCGTTTTTATCGTTCGGATAACCAGAACGACGGCAGTCAGGATGGTGTTGGTTTGGGTCTTGCTATTGCTAAGCACGTGGCTCTTACTCATCACGGTAGCATTACATTGTGGAGTAGACCAGGGCAGGGTACTACGGTTAATTTTGCGATTCCGCTTGCAAAATCGGATGCAAAATCGGATGCAAAATAGTTCGCTTAATCGTGTTAAGCGTTTTACTTTCCTAGTCTTCTATAATCCCAACGGTCAAAGTGTTCCCAAATTAGGAGCAAAATACCTATTACAAATCCGCTAAGGCACACTACTGCAAAAAACCATAGTAGAAAGTGTAAGATTGCGAGCACAACAGTGATTATTGATGCTATAAGCCATAGAACTGTTCCAGCCATAAATGCTTTGCACAAGTCTACGCGCAATGGCTTTGGTGCCTCTTTGCGTGCATCTGGGTTAATAATCGGTGCGAGCTTCATATGATTAACCATACATCTAGTAATGTCTAATATCAATTTTTGGTTATATTTTTTTGATGATATACGTTTATGATATACGTTTAAATTTTGCTATTTTCTTTTTCGACACTATTTTTATCACATCCGTACCACGTTGTAATCTTGAGCTTTGTAGGTGCCGTTTTGACGTGACGCTTTAAACAATTTCGGGAGTGGTTTTTTATGAGACATGGTGCACATGGTGCTAAGAAAGCAAAGGGGCGTTTTGTTTCGCCTTTTATGCTTTTTTCGTCTTCTCATACTTCCAGTGTTACTTCTGAGCGTTCTGCCGAAGCGGTTTGTGCGAATAATGGTGCAGTTGTGGGTTTGAGTGAATCTGTGGCTCAGAGTTTGCAAATGTCTTCTGCTCCTCGTACTCGTCGTGAGATTCGTTTAGCTCGTGAATCTAGAGAACGTAAGAATTGTATTATTGTTTCTACGTCTTTAGTAGCTATAGTTGGTGCTGCATTGACGTCTATGGCTTTGAGCAAGACTAATGGTTTTGGTTCTTTTGCTTCAAAGCAATATGCTTCTGAGATTAATTTTTCCAATGATTCTAATGATCAAGCTGCTTCTCGTTCTAGTCAGCGTGAAAAGTTAGATCGTGCTGATAAATATTTGAAGTTCAGCAGTGCTGTTGCTGGTCTCGAAGCTGATTTAAACGCTTTCTCTACTAGATCGTCTCATGAGTCTAAGTGGGATTTAGGTTCTAATTCAGATTTTAAAGTTTCTGAAATGTCTAAGTCTTCTGCGAACAATCCGCAGGTTGCTATTTTAATGGATTCAGACGTTAATTCTTTACCTGCTGGATTTAATCCAAATCATAGTTCTGGCGATTCTGGGAATGCGTATGAGTTTAGCCAGTGCACTTGGTGGGTTTATGTTCGTAGGCATCAGCTTGGTCTTCCTGTTGGTTCTAATATGGGAGACGGCTGGATGTGGGCTTTGACTGCTCGAAAGCTTGGATATTGGGTAGATCGTACGCCTCGTCACGTTGGCGATATTATGGTGTTTGGTCGCGGTCAGGCTGGCGTTAATCGTACTTATGGTCATGTTGCTGTTGTTGAAAAAATTAATCCTGATGGTTCTATTGAAACATCTGAGTCTAGTGCGGAGCTTCATGGTAGGACTTTCTCTAGGGTTGTAAATCCGAATGAAACTTCAGCTTTTGAATTTATCCATTACTAGACTATTTGGTATTTTAATATTTTGACATTTTAATATCATCTTAATATCTGTTGCTACGTTTTGCGATTTTCTAGTTTATTTTGGCTTTTATGCGTGTATCTGTGCGTGCTTTTGCGCTGTAAATAGTGCGTGCGAATTTTGTTTGTGGTATTAGTTTGTAGTATTACCATGCTAACATCGCTAATGATGATTAAGCGAGATAAGATTTTTTCTTCTGTATTTGCAGGATTTGTATCTGCAGCGCTTGTTGCTGCTATGATTCCGCTTGCTTGTGCTTCCGCTTCTGCTGAAGAATCAGCAGTTACATCTACACGTTCTTTCCCTAAGATTACTGATGTTAAGCGTGATTTGTTTACAGAATCCACTTCTACCGATGTTGATGCTAATTCTCATTGGGGTGGTATTGAGTCTTTGGATGTTCCGCAGACTAAGAGTGCTTCTGAACTTGCGCTTGAACAGTCTCGCCTGCAACATCAACAGGCGCAGAATAATTCTGCTGATGGCTTCGACGCTGCTGCAAGCCGTTCTGGAGCACGTAATGGCGTTGGGCCTATGACGTACTTTGTTGCTCCTCCAGATAATCAGTCTGTTTCTGCGATGCTTAATTTTGCTGCTCAGTTTTTAGGTAAAGTGCCTTATCGTTCTGGTGGAACAACTCCTGCTGGTTGGGATTGCTCTGGTTTTGTGCAGTACGTTTTTGCCAATATGGGTATTTCTTTGCCGCGAACTTCTGGAGCTCAGGCTACTGTAGGTACGGCTGTTCCGAGTTTAGCTCAGGCTCAGCCTGGTGACATAATTGCCAATGGTACTCATGCATCTATTTATGTTGGCAATGGAATGGTTATTAATTCTCAGTATGCTGGAACTCAGTATGATCCTATTAGATATGTTTTTTCAGGATCTTATTCTATTCGTAGAATCTTCTGACAATTTGATTTTTGAGTGGTATTCATGATTTTATGGATACCACTTTTAGTTTTTGTTAGTAGTTTTGATGCGTTTTTAGGTTATTTTTAATTAATTTTGCCGTTAATCCTTAGGTTTGTTGTGTCGCGATAGACGCGACTACCTTAAACGCGCTATTCTAGTATTTAAAGTATTTAAGAAAATAAAAAATCGCGCGATGCTAGGAGGATCTAGATGGCACAAGATGTTATTACACAAGAAAAAGCTGTTCTTGTAGGTGTTGATGGTTCTCATGCGAGCTATAAGGCTGTATGGTGGGCATCTAATTATGCTAAGCATGCTGGATTACAGCTTCAAATAGTTTGTGCATATTCTTTACCTAGTTATGCAGCTGTATCTTTTGATGCGACTTATACTGCGATTGGTGATGATAATGTTGCTCATCAAGATGCACAGGAGATTCTTTCTAAAGCAAAAGCTGTAGCTTTAGAACAGGGCGTGGATGCAACAACGTTAATTGTTACTGGCGATCCTTCTTCTGTGTTTGTAGAGCTTTCTAGGAACTATCAGCTTATTGTTATTGGTAACCGAGGTAAAGGCGGATTGGCTGAGCGCTTGCTCGGCACAACAAGTTCTTCGCTTCCAGCCTACGCTTATTGCCCAATTGTTGTTGTTCCATATACGGATGATGATGGTCAGCGAATTCACTTGAACAATAAGATTTCTAAGATTGCTGTTGGTTCTGACGAGTCTAAGTGGGGATTAAAAGCTCTTGAGATTGCTGCAGATTTGGCTGATAGTTGGAATGCGCAATTAGATGTGATTTCTGCTGTTCCTAGCGTTCAGGGTGCGGAAGGTGACACTGCTGTTATGGGATCTTATATGGAAGATCTTGATGAGAGAGTAAAGCCTATTTTGCAGCGTTTGCCAAATCTAAAGATTCATCGTTCTGTAGTTCCAGGCTCTGCTGTAAACGCTTTGACTCAAGCGAGCTTAAACAATGATTTGGTTGTTGTTGGCTCTAGGGGCAGGGGTGGTTTTACAGGATTGCTTCTTGGTTCTATTAGTCAGGGTCTGTTACAGCATTCCTCTAGACCAGTGTATGTGGTTCCACGTAAGTATGTGGAGTTAAGCGCTGCTCAAGTAGCACAGCAGTCTAAGATAAGTAACGATACTAGTGCTATTGATTCTATAAGTGGCGTTCATACAGTTGATGTTCCAAAAGCTGGTGTTGAAGCTGCTAAAGAAATCGAGCAAACTATTGATCCGCTTCACTAGTAGCTTGTAGTAGAAAATAGCGTCCAGAGCACTAAAACAGTGTTTTGGACGCTATTTTGTTTCAAAGCTAGCAACTATTTTGATTTTTACTTGTTTTTAAGTAAAAAGCGCGCGCGTCTTGCTTCGCGAGCAGCACGTTTTTTAGCGAGTTCGTTATTGTTCATTTCAATAGCAAGTTTATAAATTTTAATTAACTCTTGAGCTTGCTTTTTGAAGTCATTGTTCTTTGAGTATTCAAGAACATTTGCTTTTAGTTGTGCTTGCTCTTCTTCGCTCATGTTAAGAACGCGACTAAACACTTGTTTAAAGTCTTCTCTAGAATCCCACTGATAACCATTTTTGCCACTAATAATCTGATTTTCATTAGGGATATCGTGCTTTACGAGAGCAAATAATCCAGATGCCATGGCTTCAAGCATAGAAAGTGAATGCATCTCCGATAGGGAAGCGGTAGTGTAGTAGTCCATAGCGTGCAAATACTTAGGAATTTGCGTGTGTTCAATAGGACCTAGTAGGTAGACTCTATCTTCAAATCCTTTGCTAGCTACTTTCTTACGCAAGTCTTCTAAATCAGGTCCTCCGCCAATAACAACGAGTCTAGCTAATTCGCGCGGAAAATCACAATACATAAAGTTATCAATCAGCTCAGAGATATTCTTTTCTGCTCCGATTCTTCCAACAAAAACGAAGAGTTTCGTAGAATCAGCAATACCGTATTTTTTACGGAATTCTTTCCTAAAAGCAATTCGCTCTGGTGTAGGCAAGAACTTTTTATATTCAACTGCATTGCTAAGAACAACAACTTTTTTATCGACTTTTTGACGATCAATATAAGCTTGAGCCTTAGCAGACATACTAGTAATAATTGTTGCGTTTTTAGAAAATCGCGTAAAATATTTTGCTGAAATATTCCTAGAAAACTCTGTAAAATGCTTTAGACCAATATAAAACAGGAACTTATCGTACTCTGTATGAAGAGTATAAATAACAGGAACATGCTCTTTTTTAGCAACTTCTAGACCTATTTCACCAATGCCAAACTCGTTTTGTATATGAATAACATCTGGTTTAAAGTTGATAGGGAATTTTTTGCGCATGTTTCCAATCGGAATTGCAACCCTATACTTGTATAACTTTTTAAGAAGTATTCCTGGAACGTATACAACTCCGTCTACAAGCTTAGTTTTTCGCTGTCTTTCGGATCCGACTGTAACAACAAGAACCTCGTGTCCAAGTTCCTCGTACATTTTTTTAAGCATGTAGGATTGCGTTGCTACGCCATTTATGTATGGTGGATATGTTTCTGTAAAAATCGCGATTTTCAAAGTTTCCTCCAGTTACATAAATAGCTCTAACAACCTTAAAAGTGTAGCATTGTGTAAGTTATTGCGCCACAAATTGTGATTTTTAGCGTTTTTAGTGTCTCACATTTACTGTTACACGCACTTGCGCGCCTCGTTCAAGAGTGTGCTTAACTGTGCAACCCTTGTTGATATGTCTTTCCATGCGTTCTTTTAGTTCTTTTGCATTCTCATCGTTTAAAGCAGGTTTTGCGTTTGTAGCATCAACTGTTACATCTTCTTGGAATCTTAAGTAAGTTCCTTCTTCTGGATCATAAGTTCCATTTACAAGAACTCGAGCACCTTTTCCTTCTCCGAGCGCATGCTCAACAGCGTACTGGCTGCTTAAAGCTGTACATCCAGCTAATGCTATTTGCATTAATTCTACCGGTGAAAATTGCCCTTCTCCTTTACCAAATTTGAGTGTTGCGCCATCATCACTTTGTGCTTGCCAAGATCCGTCTTCTAAACGTTCAACCCATATTCTTCTAGTCATTTTTGCTCCTTTGCATTTTTATACATTCACACATTGTGATTATGTTTGTGCTTATGTCTATTTGTTTTTAACTTTTATTTTTTAAGACAAACCTATTATAACTAGCATGCTTTGATTTCAGTTTGATTCTTGTTCTTATATTTCTTATATTTACTTTTGGTGGTGTTGAATTTAGCTAATGATAAAATAATCTCATGACTTTAACTCAAGAAGAACTTGCGGATATCCGCTCTCGCGTACCACAGAAACCTACTTCCGATATTCCTACACCTTATGAGGATTTGGTTAGAAAAATACTTATGGAAGGTACTTTAAAATCGGATCGCACTGGTACTGGAACAATATCTCTTTTTGGTCAACAAATTCGATTTGACTTAAGCAAGAGTTTTCCGCTTATAACCACAAAAACAGTGTTCTTTAAGGGACTGGCATACGAGCTTCTTTGGTTCCTTAAAGGTTCTAGTAATGTGCGTTGGTTGCAGGAAAATGGCGTGCATATTTGGGATGAGTGGGCAGATGAAAATGGCGATTTAGGTCCTGTTTATGGCGTTCAGTGGCGTAGTTGGCCAGCGCCTACGCAAGAAAATCCTAATCGCACAATCGACCAGATTGCTAATGTTCTTAATCTTATGAAAAATCATCCTGATTCTAGAAGGATGATTGTCAGTGCTTGGAATCCTGCAGAAGTTGAAAACATGGCTTTGCCTCCTTGTCACTCGCTTTTCCAGTTCTACGTTGCTGACGGCAAGCTTTCTTGCCAGCTTTACCAGCGTTCTTGCGACATGTTCCTTGGCGTGCCATTCAACATTGCTTCTTACTCGCTTTTAACAATGATGATGGCTCAGCAAGCAGGATTAGAGCCAGGAGAGTTTGTTTGGACTGGTGGCGATTGCCATATTTACGATAATCACGTAGAGCAAGTCTTAGAACAGCTTTCTAGACAGCCATATCCTTACCCTAAGATTGAAATTCATAAAGCTGATTCAATTTTTGACTATGAGTACAGTGATTTTAAGGTTGTTGATTATAAGCATCATCCTACGATTAAAGCTCCTGTAGCTGTGTGATCTTATTTATTAGTTGCTTATTAGTTTGAGTTTTTGAGTAGGAGTTTTATGGCAAACGATATTCCTGTGCGTTTAATTTGGGGACAGGCATACGATCTTGAAGGACGCGTAGGGGCAATGGGTGTAAATGGTGGTATGCCATGGAGACTTTCTCCAGATTTGCGCTATTTTAAAGCCATGACAATTTCTTGCCCAGTAATAATGGGTAGGGGAACTTGGGATTCTATGCCAGAAAAGTTCCGTCCTCTTCCTGGGCGAGAAAATATTGTTGTTTCTAGGAATCCAGATTTTAATCCAGATGGTGCAAAAAGTTTTACAAGCATTGAAGAAGCAATATGCTACGCAAGAAAATGGATTGAAGATAATCCTATTGAGCATGTAGATTCTTTGGATTTACCTAAAGATGGTAGCGCAATTTGGATTACTGGAGGCGGAGCAATTTTTAAAGAAGTGATTGAGTCAAAAATTGTTGACGCTGCATACGTAACTCAAATTGACACCAGAGTAGAAGCGGATACGTTTGCTCCTAACATTCAGAGACTTGTAGATGATGGATTGTGGAAAGTTGCACGTGATGGCGATTGGCAAGAATCAGCTATAAAAGTTGGTGCAAAACAATTCGACGTAAAATACAAGTTTATGGTATATAAGCCAATTAAAGCTAAAAAATAAACTAGATTAAGGATATGTATGGAATCTTTAAACAAAATTCACGTAGATGCTAAGCATCCGTATGTTGTTATGACGGTTTGTACAGGGAATATTTGCAGATCTCCAATGGCAGAAATAGTTTTGCGTAACGAGTTTAAGCTTAGAGGATTAAGCGATGTTGTTGCTGTAAAATCATGCGGCGTAAGCGACGAAGAATACGGGAATCCGATTGATAGGCGTGCGCAAAGAGAGCTTAAAAGTAGGGGTTATTCTTTGCCGTTAAGCCATTTTGCGCATAGGATTGAGCGAGACGAAATAGAGGAAACAAATCTTTTTCTTCCAATGACTGCTTCGCATATGCAATCTTTGCTCAGGATTATTCCAGCGCAAAAACGTGGTCTTGTTCACATGTATAGATCGTTTGATCCGTCTTTAGAAAAACCACAAGCTGGTCGCGAAGCTGTTTTAGATTTGGCTGACCCATGGTACGGAGGTCCTAAAGAGTTTGAGATTGCAATGGACCAAGTGGAGGAGTGCGCTCCTTACATTGTGGATTGGGTAGAGTCGCAGATAACGCGCGAATAATAATTGCGTAAAGTCATATAAAGTTATATAAAGTCGCTTAAAATATATTAAAACCAGACGAACCGATTGGAACGTCTGGTTTATTTTTATGCTTTTTATTTAAAACCTATGATTTATTTTCCTCTTAAAGCTCTGCGACTTACTCGAGGAGTATGAGTTGGGTCAATTCCTTTTGGAATACCGAACCCAGATTTGCCCTGTAGTGTACGCAAACGATCATTCAAAATTGCAAGCTCAGTTTTAGTGAGGAAGAAGCGACGATTAGGGTGAATCATCTTAAGCAAAGCAAACTTGTGATTTGTAGGCATTAAAGTTTTAGCTTTTAAAACCTTACTTCTTAAATCCCTAAGTCTAACTTGATTTTCACCATTACCAACGCAAATGCGGTAAACAGGAATATTAGATCCTGCTGTAACACTTTTAATTGCGTGCTCTTGGCGATTCATAGCTTGGCTTAAACGCTCATAGTTACCTTCGCCAACAAGGAAGATTCCGTTAAAGCCAGTTCCTCGCCAAATAGCATCTTTTGTGCGAGGATCAACCCACACAGGTTGTTGAGGGAAAGTAAATCCGCCTTTGTTGATAGCAGAGACAATGCCAGCTGCAGCTCCAGGCTTTCCTTCTAGTCTTGCATAGCCAACCTTATCTGCGCGTTTAGTGAGAACAACAGTAAACAGTAAAAGACCCAGCATAAGCGCTGTTATTACCATCATAATCCAAGTCAAAATGGACCATCTAATAATAACACCAGCTACAATGCACAGCACAACAGGAGCTACAAAAGCTAAGCCAAGCCAAAGTGGAAGCTGCTTATCGTCTGTATGCGTGTACTTGTAAATACGCACAATCTGTGAAATCATGCCTGGCTTCTTAATGCCTTTTGCTTTATCGTTTGCCATTTGCGTTTATCCCCTAATACATAATATTAGCGTTTTATTGCTTTGTATTTTGTTGCTTTATTGCTTAGTAATCATACCCTAAACACGCTTATGCTATAAATCATAGCTTTGTTAGTATACTAGCGATTTATTTAGGCCAATTACCGCGCTTTGGTGTACTCGGCTTTGGAAGTCTCCATCTGCGCATTTGTATTGCTCGACTGCAAGCATACATAGCGGATCTAGAACTTTTGCCAACAGAAACTTCGCCATATCGTTTAACAAGCTCTTTACGAAGCTTACGCCACATTATTATAACGTCAATAATTGCAGCAAAAAGATATGCGTAAAGAACAATCGCAAGAGCAAAATATAGAGCAATATACTTAGTGGATAAGAAGTTTTGAGTTAAGAATATGCAGAGCATAATCACGATTGCAAACGGAACAAAAAATTCGCCAATGTTGAAACGCGCATCTACATAATCTCGAATATAAACTCTCCATGGAAGCTGCTCCGACTTTGGCATATGAGCTAAGTCTCCATTTTTCATCGCATCGTATTGAGCATTTTCTTTTTCGCGCAATCTAGCTCGCGCAGCCTTTGCGCTTGCTTTTCTATCCGTTGGAACTAACGGTCTAAGATTCTGCGCTGTAGCTTCGCTTTGCTTCGGCGTTGGAGCGTTTTTTGTGCGAGTCTTTGCCTTATTTTCTATTTTATTTTCACTATTTTCATTAGTCGCTGATTGATCGCCATTTTGTGCACCATTATCAGCAGATTTTTTTACGAATGGATTCCATGTCATGTTTGCAGATTACCCAACAGACTAGACGCGTTATGAGCAATTTCGTTGGTTATGAATAGTCTGATAATAGTAATTCAACTAATGTTTTTACTAATCTACTGTTTTTTTGGAGGACTTATGGCTGGTTTAGAGGTTGATGATGTGCGTTCGCGCGTGCAAAACGCTTGGGAAGATGTTATTAGCGTATTAAATAAGAAGATCTCTTTAGGAGCTGTTTCTGCTAAGGGTATTACTGGAGATCATATGCGCGCTTCGGCTGAGTATGTGGCCGAAGTTTTGCGCGAAGTTGGTGTAGATGCTCGAGTTGAACAGTCCCAGAACCCAGATGGTACTCCTGGAGCTTTTGAAGTAGTTGGATCTCGTATTGTGGATCCTAATGCTCTAACTGTTTTGCTTTACGCTCATCACGATGTTCAGCCTGTTCCAGATGCAAGCGAGTGGAATACTGATCCTTTCAAAGGAACCGAGATAGATGGACGCTTGTATGGTCGCGGTAGCGCTGACGATGGCGGCGGAATTGCTATTCACTATGGTGCTTTGCGCGCTTTAAGTGAAGATTTAGGCGTAAATATTAAGGTGTTTATTGAAGGTGAAGAGGAAATGGGCTCTCCAAGTTTCATTCCATTCATCGAAGCTCATAAAAATGAGTTTGAATCAGACGTTATTATTGTTGCCGACTCTGGAAATTGGTCTGCAGATGTTCCAAGTCTTACTACTAGCTTGCGCGGAAACACTACAGTAGACGTCAAAGTGAAGGTTCTTGGTCATCAGGTTCATTCTGGACAGTTTGGCGGACCAATTTTAGATGCTTATACTATTGCTTCAATGCTTGTTGCTTCTCTTTATAACAAGGAAGGCGATTTGGATGTTCCTGGAATTAAATCTCAGGAACCTGTTGGCGGTTTGCAACGTGATTTGGATGAGGCTCAAGTTCGCGCGGATTCTTCAGTAGTGGATTCTTATAAGCTTGCTGGTACTGGTTCTCTTGCTGCTCGTATGTGGACTAAGCCTAGCTTGACTGTTATTGGTATGGATGCTCATCCTGTAGAAGAAAGCTTTAATGTGATTGCTCACGAAACGCGCTTGCGACTTTCACTTCGTACAGCTCCAAGCCAGCGTCCAGAAGAAGCACAAAAAGCTTTGAGTGATTTTTTGGTTGCAAACGCACCATTTGGGGCTGAGGTTACTGTAGAGCCAGTTGACAATGGTATGGGATGGGCTATGGATCCGAATGCCGTAGCAACTCAAGACGCTTTAGCTTCTATGAAGGATGCTTTTGGCGTGGATCCTATTAATAAGGGTGAAGGTGGATCTATTCCATTTATTCCAGAATTGCAACGAATTTTCCCTAAAGCTCAGGTTTTGGTTACTGGTCCTGAAGATCCAAAGTCTAATGCGCATAGTCCAAACGAGTCGATTTCTCTTTCTGGTTTGAAATCGAATATCGTAACTGAAGCTTTGCTTTTAGATCGTCTAACTAAGTAGACTTAACAACTCGTATACAATCGCTATATAGAATTTAAGCGTTTGTATACGAGTCTACGCAATGACGTAAAATCTTCACACGACACGGGTGCTTTGCATTAATTTGTAAAGCTGAGAGAAACCGCTTGAACGTGAATCCAGGTAATGCTGGCGCACGGAGATCTGTTTTTCCCGTGCCTTAATGGTGATCTACGATTTAAGCCAACGCATAAGTCGTAGTGAAAGAACAGTAAGGCACATATCTATGTCGAAAGAAAATGTCTTATTGCAATGCAATCAGCGATGTAAATCACTGATATGACGTTTTGTTTATTAGGATAAGTCAAAAACGTGTTTGCAATAAAGACATTTTAGGATTTTTAGGTCGTTAAAAAGTCCGTAGCAGATCTAAATGATTCTAAAAGAAAAAATTAAAAAATAGATAGAAAATAACTAAAAATCATTGCCATAAAGGATTTTGCTATGCCTGATGCATTTGAAACGCCAGTTTTTAACAAAACTAATACGCAGGATGCCGAAACATTCCTTCCATCGGCTAGCTGCAATGCTCAGCTACGTTTTGATAATTGGGGTTATCGTCATGCTTCTCGCAAACATTTTGCTGTACGCGGGTTGAACCTAACAATTGAAGCAGGGCAAAGAGTTTTGTTGCTTGGTGCATCGGGCATAGGCAAATCCACAATTCTTGAAGGTGCTGCTGGGCTGATTGGTAGTGATATTGTTAAATCTAGCCCAAATAATTCAAAGCCTGATTCGAAGAAGAATGTTCTAGTTGAAGACGAAGATGGCGGTGTGAGCGAAGGCTCAGTATTCGTAGATGATTTACCAGTTCATAAAGCGCGTGGGCGAGTGGGATTAGTGTTACAAGACCCAGAGGCTCAAGCTATTTTTCAGCGTTTAGGAGATAACGTCGCCTTTGGTCCTGAAAATATGAATGTTCCTCGTAAAGAAATATGGGATCTTGTTAATAAAAGTCTTGAAGAAGTAGGTTTAGAAGGCTTACAGTTACACCGTTCTACAGCCCATTTAAGTGGTGGACAAATGCAGCGTCTGGCATTGGCTGGAGCATTGGCTATGAAGCCAAGCGTGCTTCTTTTAGATGAGCCTACGGCAAATCTAGATCCAGATGGTGTTAATCAGATTGTAAAAGCTGTTGGTAAAGTTTTAGACGATACCAATGCAACAATGGTTCTTGTAGAACATCATGCGCAGCCTTGGATTGATTTGATTGATAGAGTAGTGGTTCTTGGTCTTGATAATTCTGTGAACAATACAGAAGAGAATAACTATGTTCACGATGATGATATTGCGCGAGACGAGTTTGCGCAAACAGTTATTGTTGCAGATGGAACTCCAGACGAAGTGTTCAGCAGAAGAGATCTTGATTTTGAAAACCTTGGGATTTGGCTTCCTGACAAGTATAAAGATCCACAAGATCGCAAAATTGGTAGGATTTATGTTGAAGGCGAACCAGATTGCGATCCAGCAAAAGGTGATGGAAGAGTAGTTCTATCAACAGAAAACCTTGCGATTAGTCATACGAGTACTCCAATAGCAAAAAATATCAATTTGAAATTTAATTCTGGACAAATCACAGCATTAGTTGGAGCAAATGGTGCTGGAAAGTCAACTTTATCTCTAACTTTGGCAGGATTAATTCCAGCTTTAGAAGGTCAGGTTGTAGCTAGTGAGGATCTTTGCGAAGGTGCAGGTGGCACTGATCCTATGAAGTGGAAGTCTACTGATCTTGCTAAAAGAATTTCATACGTTTTCCAGAATCCAGAACATCAGTTTGCGTGTGGAACCGTGCTTGAAGAAGTTATGCTAGGTCCTATTAGAACTGGAATGAGTGAAGAAGACGCTAAAACTAAAGCAGAGTCTTTGTTAGATAGATTCCGCTTATCTAGATATGCTAATGCAAACCCATACACTTTATCTGGAGGTGAAAAGCGTAGACTTACTGTTGCTGCATCTTTGGCTGCAGCTCCAAGAGTTTTAATTTTAGATGAACCAACTTTTGGACAGGATCGTAAAACTTGGTTACAAATTATAAAACTCATTGCAAGCCTTCGCGCGGACGGCGTTAGTGTTATTGTTGTTACTCACGATAGAGAGTTAGTAGATGCGCTTGGAGCGCGTTTAGTGGAACTTAAAACTAATGTGGATTCCACTAATAACGAATTTTATGAGTCTGAAAATATAGATAATTCACAAGAATCTTTAGCATTATCTTCGTCAACAAATGCAACGAATATATCTCGAATAGAAGTTAGCGATGTGAATCATCGCGATGAGGCAGCTCGTGCATCAAGTTATTCTCCATTCTTGGCATCTTTGAATCCTGTGTATAGGATGCTTGGAGCCTTCCTGCTTTCGGTTCCGCTTTTGTTTACTCTCGATTGGCTTTCTGCAACAATAGCTTTGGTTTTGGAGTTTGTGATTCTTTGGGTTGTTAAAATGAACCCTTGGCGAGTTATTAAACTTTCTTGGCCTGTATGGGTTGGTGCGCCTGGATCTGCCTTAGCTGTGTGGTTGTATGGTAAATCAGGTGGAGCAACATGGTTTGATTGGGGAATTATTCACGTGAGTGATCATTCCACAACTCTTGCAATTGCAACATTTATCAGAATTTTAGCTATCGGTGTTCCAGCTATTGTTACTGTTATTGGCATTGATGCAACTGATTTAGCTGATGCTTTTAGTCAAGTTATGAAATTGCCAGATAGGTTTGTTTACGGTGGATTAGCTGGTATGCGATTGTTTAGTGTTCTTCAAGACGATTGGGCTGCTCTTAGTGCATCTAGGCGTTCTCGCGGACTTGGTGATGATAGTAAGATTAAGGCTTTTATGCCTCAAGCTTTTGCTCTTTTGGTGCTTTCTATTAGAAGATCTACAACTTTGGCTACGGCTATGGAAGCGCGTGGATTTGGTGGAGAAAACCCAAGATCTCATGCACGTATAAGTCATGTGAATAAACGCGATTATGTGTTTATGATTGGGTGCTTAATTATCCCTGCTATAGCTTTAATCGCTGCTGTATACTACGGTACTTTTGCTCTTCTTGGAGGCAATTAACACTTAATACTAACACAAAATGTGGGCTTGATGGGATTCGAACCCACGGCCTTCTGCTCCGGAGGCAGACGCTCTATCCACTGAGCTACAAGCCCGCAACTCGTGAAAGTATACACGTTGCTAGGGATTGAAAGTATATGCTATTAGTCAATTTTTGTGACTTTGATGCATACTTTAGCGAGTTATTACGCTTTTAAGATCGCTTGCTACTTTTTTAGGATCTTCAGCGCACATGAGTGCAGACACAGTGCATACTCCATCAATGCTTAGGTCTTTGATTGGGAAAACGGTGTTTTCGTGGATTCCACCAATCGCTAGAGTTTTTACGCCCATACTGTGTGCTACTTTTGCTACCTCATTTACGCCTTCAATTCCAAGAGGCGGAACATCATGCGCCTTAGTGTTTGTGGCAAATGCAGCTCCGATTCCTATAACATCAGGAAGTGGAGTATCGTTCTCTTTGCACTCTTTATATGCTTTTTCCATTAGGTCTACTCTTGCGCAAGAAAGTCCAATCATCCATTCGGCTGGCATTGATTTACGTGCTGTAACAAAAGGCGTGTCTTTTTGACCAATATGCAGGTTGAATCCCAGTTTTGCTGCGCAATCAACGTGATCGTCTATGAAAATCGGTATATCTCCATGTTTTGCTTTTATAAGTGTTTTGCGTAACTTTATGGCTTTTTCTGATATTTCAGTATCGTTGGAGTATTTATCTCGCAATTGAACTACTGTCACTCCGCCATCTATGGATTCTACTGCAACTTGCTCTTCGCTACGGTTTCCCATACGTGGATCTGTTACTAGGTAAAGTGTCCAATCTGTTGGTTCTATGCTGAACTCAATGTTTGTTAGTTCAAACATGTTGTTTACGCTTAATGTTTGCAGCGCATCGATCCACAGTGTTCTGAATGTTCCTGGTGCGGTTGTTTGTCTCGCTGCAAACGTTCCAGCTGCTGCAGCGTGCACGTGTGCAGCTACTGTTGCTGCTACTGGGCGCTCTGGGTTTGCACCCACATATGCCGCCACTAATGCTCCAAGAGCGCACCCAGTTCCTACAACTTTTGTCATAGCCTTGTGTCCGCCAGTTATTCGCACTAGGCATCCGTGACCGTATACCGCGTCTTTTTCTCCAGATATAGATACTACAGATCCGTATTCTTTTGCCAGTTTTTTGGCGGCTTCTAGCGCGGAGTTTACTGGGTCTTGCGCATCTACGCCTTTCATCTGACTGCTTTGGCCAGCTAAAGCTAATATTTCGCTTGCGTTTGCTCGTATTACTGTTGGGTTTTGTTTTACGATTTCTCTTACAAATTTTGTTCTAGTGGTTAATGCGTCTACTCCAACTCCAACTGGGTCCAGTACCCACGGAGTTTGCGTTTCTTCGCATGTTTCTATGGCTTTGCGTATGGCTTTGCCTTTTATCTCTTCGAATGTTCCAACGTTTACTAGAACGCCTGACGCTATTTTTGCGATGCACGCGGCTTCATCTGGGTCGCATACCATTATTGGTGTAGCTCCTGCGGAAAGTAGCGCATTTGCTGTTATGTCTTGAACAATATTGTTTGTTATGCAATGAGTTAGTGGCTTCTTTGCTCTGACTCTTTCTATGCATGATCTAACGTCATTTAGAAACATTCGTCTTCTTGCGCGAACGCTAAAACTTGTATCTATATTTGTATTTGATTCGTTTAATTCTTCCATGATTTTCCCTTCGCTAGCACTACCTAGATCAGGTTTAACGGGTGTAATCTCAGCGTTTTTACGCACCCCGAACCGACTTTGACTATATCGTTTGTGTATGACGTTTGGCTGTGTAATATTTTACTTCGCGCGTTTTGCGTTGTTTTGCTTGAAATTTCGGGGATGATTAAAGACTATTGTTTCAGATTTTATAAAATTTTTCCATTAATTTTTTATTTTTGTTTGCATTTGTACTTTTATAGTGTTAGCATCAAACACAACACAAACAGATATCGTAAATTTTACGATTTACGATTTTGGATTTGTGACTGACCACATTAGCGTTTAGCTTTGCAGCTAAGTATTAGGGAGGCGGCTATCATGCGTAACATGAATGCTCAAGCTCGCGATACTTTTGATGCTGCTCGTATGTGGTGGTGGCAGACTTCTCTTTGGCGTAGTTTACTCTAAAGTTTTAGAAGCTGCATGTTTTAGGCTTGTAAAAGACCTCTAGGGTAAACCTGGAGGTCTTTTTTATATCTCCGGAAAGCCAAATCTATTTGGATTAATCTTACGTCTAAAACAAATCTAGAAAATCTAAAACAAATCTATAAACATAAAAAACAATTAAAAAATTGTTTAAAACAAGCAATATAAGAATCTAAATAAAAGGAGAAAATCATGGCTCAGGAAATTAATGAAACTAAGCAGGAAACCTCGTTTACTTCTGCTGAATCTAGTGTTAATCAGGCTGCGGATTTACTTAAAGGTGTAAATGTTAAAAAGCATGCTTTAGATATTACGTCTTTGGTGTTGGTGGCTGTTCTTTTTGCGGCAGGATGTATTCTTGATTTTACTGTTGCAAAAGCGCTTTCGATCGGAAATATTCAGCCAGAGTTTGTAATTGCATCGTTCTGCTTGTCTATTTTGCTTGTTCGTCCAAACGTTATTCAGGGCGCGATTATTGGTGCTTTGGCTGCGACTTTAATTCAATTTAACACTTCAATTCCTGGTCTTGAGTACGCTTGCGATATTCCAGCAGCAATTATTATGACTTTGATGTTGATGGGTTATTTAAAGGCTTTTCCTAAGGATGCCGCTAGAAAGTTCAGTGTTTTCCCATTCATTTCTGCCTTTATTGCAACTGTTATTTCTGGAATGATTTTTGCAACAATCGCATCTTTCTTTATTCTTCACTCTCCAAACACTGTTCTTGTTATGCTTCCAATCATTTTGGGTACTGCTGTGTTTAATGCTGTTGTTGTTGAAGTTCTTTACACTCCAATTCGACTCGTTTTACACAAGTAAATCAGAATTGAAAAATAATTAAACAAATTAATTTAAATCAATGTAAATAAATATCAAAACATAAATAAATATCAAAAGTTGATAATTGAAATTTGGTTATCAAAACATAAAGGAGAAGATTATGAATCAGGAAATTAACGAACATGCAGGTAATATGCTTAATTCTGTAAGTATTAAAAAGCATGCTTTAGATATTACGTCTTTGGTGTTGGTGGCTGTTCTTTTTGCGGCAGGATGTATTCTTGATTTTACTGTTGCAAAAGCGCTTTCAATTGGAAATATTAAACCAAACTTTTTAATCGCATCGTTCTGTCTTGCTATTTTGCTTGTTCGTCCAAATGTTATTCAGGGTGCGATTATTGGTGCTTTGGCTGCGACTTTGATGCAATTTAATGCATCGATTCCTGGTCTTAATTATGTTTGCGATATTCCAGCAGCAATTGTTATGACTTTGATGATTATGGCTTATGTTCGCGTTTTTCCTAAGGATGCTGCTAGAAAGTTCAGTATTTTCCCACTTGTAGCCACTTTTATAACTACAGTTGTTTCTGGTTTAATATTTGCCTCTACTGCATCTTTCTTTGTTCTTCATTCTCCTAAGACGATTCTTGTTATGCTTCCAATCATTTTGGGTACTGCTGTGTTTAATGCTGTTGTTGTTGAGGTTCTTTACACTCCAATTCGACTCGTTCTACACAAGTAAGTATTTGAATTTGTGTTGGATAATATTCAGTAAGTCATATAATCGTCAGAGAATATAATCCAGAGAATAATCAATAAGTAATGTTCATAGTATTGTTGGGTTTTTAAGAGTTAGGAATTATTGTGTCTTTGCTTGAGCTTAGGGAAGTATCTTTTAAATATTTGAATCATAATAAGGATGATTCTTTAGACTCTGCAAAGGCACAAGATTCCACTTTTGCCTTGAACAATATAAGTCTTAGTATTGAATCTGGCGAATTTGTTGGAATTATTGGACCATCTGGATCTGGTAAAACAACTCTTGCCTCTATTTTCTCTGGTGCTATTCCTCATCATTATTCTGGAGAACTTTCTGGAATCGTTAAGATTGCAGGTCAAGAAACTAAAAATCTTGCTTTAACTAATATAGCCTGCTTAATTGGATCAGTTATTCAAGATATTGATGCGCAAATGGTGGCTGCAAACGTAGAAGATGAGATTCTTTTTGGTCTAGAAAACTTTGGTGTTGCGCACAATGAAATACCGAATCGAATCGATGAAGCTTTACAAATTGTTGGCATTAGTGATTTGCGCAACCGCGATTTAGACACTCTTTCTGGAGGCCAAAAGCAGAAAGTTGCGATTGCTGCTATTCTTGCGCTAAAACCTAAAGTTATGGTGTTAGATGAGCCTACGTGCGCTTTGGACCCTGTATCTTCTAAAATGATTTTTTCGATTCTTAAAGATTTGAATAAGAATTTTGGAATAACGGTTGTTGTAATTGAGCAGAAAGTGGCGCTTTTAAGCGAATATTGCAAGCGTTTAGTTGTATTGTCTAATGGCACTTTGTCGCTTGATTTGCCTGTTGGGCAAGCGCTAAAAAATATGGATTTGCTTTATTCTATTGGAATAAATTATCCTCGTACAACTCATCTTATTAACGATTTACAAAGTGAGAATATTTGCGCTAAAAGCGATTTGCCTGTATCGGTAGAAGATACAGTAGATACTATTGTTAATACGATTAATAGTGGAAATTCTTTAGTTTCACATGATGATTCATATAGTGAATGTGATGAAGATAAATGTGCGGTTGCTTTCGACTTTTCCAATGAATCGCAAAACTTAGCACAAAATGCTTCACCATGTCTTTCTTTGCAAAATGTTAGTTTTTCGTATCCAAGTGGCGTTAGTGCTTTAAAAAACGTGTCTTTTGAAGCTTACGCTGGGGAGCTTGTAACTCTTGTTGGAAGAAATGGAGCTGGAAAAACAACTGTTACTAAGCTAATAAACGGTTTGCTTAAGCCGAGTAGTGGAAGTATTTTTATTGATGGCAAAAATACTAGCAACATGAAAATAAGCCAAATTGCTCACTATGTTTCGACTCTTTTCCAGAATCCAGATCGTCAGCTTTGTAAAGATACTATTTTAGAAGAAGTTGCGTTTAGTTGCATTCTTTTAGGTGAGTCTGTTAAAGAAGCTAATAATCATGCTATGCAAGTGATTGAAAAGCTTAATTTAGATCCTAATGCTAGCCCTTTTATGCTTTCTAGAGGTCAGCGTCAGATGGTGGCATTGGCTGCAACTGTTGTAACTAAACCTAAGATTCTTGTGCTAGATGAGCCTACTTGCGGACTAGATTACATGGAATGCTTGAGAATTATGCAAGTTGTAGAAGACCTTAGAGACCATGGTTGTTGCGTGATAATGGTTTGTCATGATATGGAAGTTGTTCTTGATTTTGCAACGCGCTTAATCGTAGTAAACGATGGACATATTCTTGAAGACGGAAGCATAAGCCATGTGTTTGAGAATAAGAGTATTTGCGATGAAGCTGCTTTATGCGCTCCTCTTTTGTGCGCTGTATCTCAAGGCTTAGTTAAAAATGGTTTTACTAAGTGTAAAGGATTGTACAAGAGGGATATGTTGGTTAATGCTCTTAAAAAGAGCTGCAATTTGTAAAACAAATGGGTGATTTTTATGCAAACTAAGATTCTTACTTATAATGCTGGTTCAACTTTCTTGCACAAGGCAAATCCTATTGCAAAACTTATATTAGCTATAAGTGTTGTTGTGTCTGCTTTTATAGCTCAACAATTTAGCGTTCTTGTAACTATTGCAGTATTGATTCTTGTTGCTATGGCTATGGCCGGGATTCTTAAAACTCTGTTTCCTCTTGTGCGTGCAATGCTTATTCTCGGCGTTGTAATGTTCTTTTTGCAAACGATTATTGCTCAGGGTGGAAATTATATGTTCTTGTGGTTTACATCAAGAGGAATTTCTGTTGCTGCAAGAGCATCTTTGAGACTATTCTGTTTTGCTTTGCCTCTTGTTAGTGTTCTTAGCATTACAAAATTGAACGATTTAGCTAATGCTGTTGTTCAATATCTACATGTTCCTTACTGCTATGTTTTTACGATTACTACAGCTGTGCGTTTTGTTCCTATTTTTGCGTACGAAATGTCTCAGATTACGGAGGCTCAAATGGCAAGAGGAGTTGAGTTCGATACTAAGAATCCTTTTAAAAAGATTAAGCTTATGATGCCTTTGATTGTGCCTCTTTTGGTTTTGTCTGTTCGTAAAGCCGATAGTTGTGCTTTGGCTGCAGAAGAACGTGGATTCTATTTGCGCACTAGTAAGTCATCTTATAAAAAGTACACTTTTGGATGGCGTGGGCTTGTTCTTATTGTAATATCTGCGATTATGATTGCTTTGCCTATAGTTGTGTCTATATTAGCTCCACAAATTATTTGAAATAGTCTAAACTAATCTAGAATAAGTTAAAAAATTCTAGAATCTAGGCGATTTTTGATGAATAAATTAAAGGTTTGGCTTAAAGGTGCAAGACTTTATACTCTTCCAATCGGAATAGTGCCAGTTATTATGGCGATTTCGATTTTTGCAAGATATTTATTCAGTGGTCAAATACTTGTAAAACCTTATAATATTGAAAATTTTGTTATTCAATCACTATTGTGTATAGGTGTTGCTGCTTTTATGCAGATTTCAGTGAACTATGCGAATGATTATTGTGATGGTTTGCGCGGATTAGATGATCAAAGATCTAAGCGAGATGTAAGCGCAAAAATCAAAGCACTATGTGATGTGTCTTGGAGACTTGCTGATGCTGGTATTAAGCCAAAATCAGTTTTGTATGCTGTTTGCATATCTGCCTTAATATCATGTATTTTTGGGTTAATCATTACTATTAGAAGCGGAATTTGGATATTTATTCTTCTTGGACTAGTTTGCCTTATGGGAGCGTGGTTTTATGCAGGAGGATCGCATCCATATGGATATAGAGGGTGGGGAGAATTTAGCGCATTTCTATTCTTTGGACCTGTTGCATTTTTAGGGACATTGTGTGCTCTTAGTTTTGGAAGTGGTTTTCTTAAAGAATCAATAACAACAGCGAGCATTCCGCAAATTGTATTTTGCGTGTTATTGTCCATTATTCCAGGCGGATTCTCTGCTTGTCTTATGATGATTAACAATTTAAGAGATATAGAAAGCGATACAAAACACGCAAAATTTACAGCAATGTCAATTGTTGGGGAGAATATAGGGCGGATTATATTCGTTTCTGTTGTAATTATGTTTACGCTTCTTCAATGCGTTTATGTTTTTCTTAATATATTTTTTGTTAAGTTTATGGCAATAATTTGGAATGTAGCCAGATTGAATAAAAATGCTTTTAGAATAAATTGCTTCTTGTTTAATCAGGGCGTGTTTATTGTTTGCTGCGTTTTGTTACTATTGATTACCTGCATGTTTATTAAAAAAGCGTATTCGCTAACATATGCGATTATGCGTGGGAATTATGCTAATGCTTTTCCGATATGCGTATCTTTAGCAATGCTTGGTGCTTTGACTTTTGTATTGTCAATATTTGCATGCTAGATTTACCGCATTAAAAAGCGGTTTATAATGTATTTTATACATGCGTACTAGTAAAATTGTATGGCAACGCGCACGGTGTGCTTTTAGTGTTTGTGCAATAAATGTGCATGATGCTGGTTCACGCAATGACCGCAAAGCTGGCGTGTATTAGAGTGTGCAAAATGTGTGTTAGTGGAATACATAGCGCTGTTGCCTTGTGTTTTAGGGTAAGAAATGAGGTTGTAAAATGTCTGCTGTAACCAGCGATGAAGAGATGGGGAAGTCGCCAGTTGTGCTTACCGATGATGAGTTGCGAGATGCGGCTGAGTTGTCTAGTTCTAAAAAAGACGATGATAATAGTGAAAACAAAAAAGAAAATGGTGCAAAAACTGTTGTAGTTGCAGAAGACGAGGCAGTGAACCGTATGGATCTTGTAGCAATGTTGGAAGATAATGGCTACAAGGTTGTAGGGCAAGCAGCTAATGGAGAAGAAGCGGTTAATCTTACTCGTCAATTCCATCCAGATGTTGTTTGCATGGACGTTAAGATGCCAGTAGTAGATGGCATTCAAGCGGCTGCCACTATTTGTGACGAGAATATTGCTCCAGTTGTTATGCTCACTGCTTTTTCTCAATCTGATTTAGTTAAAAGAGCTACTGGCGCTGGTGCTATGGCTTATGTTACAAAGCCGTATGAGGAGTCAAAACTTTTGCCTGCTCTAGAAGTAGCTATGGGTAGGTTTAGTGAAATTAACGATTTATTAGATAGTGTTGAGCGTACTGAAAATAAGCTACAGGATGCGCAAGATCAGCTTCGTAAAGCAGAAGAGAAGCTTAAGAAGGCTGAAGATACTCTTGAAGAGCGTAAGCTTGTAGACAGGGCAAAAGGTTTGCTTATGGACAAGGCTGGATTCTCGGAGCAGGGTGCTTTCCGTTGGATTCAAAAAACTTCTATGGATCAGCGTATTCCAAAGAAGCGTCTTGCTTTGGCTATTATTGCTAAGTATGGTGAAGAAAAACCATCTGCAGAAGCATAAACGGTATTTCAAAGCAGTATTTAAAAACAATATTTTGTAGTTGCCATAATTGATAGTTGTGTCAGTTATGGCAAATAATTTCATAAAAAATTTATTTTACGAGAACGCAGGTGGGTAGTTAAGTGAATGCCAGCATCGTTGCAAACGAGGATTCTTTGAATAATGAGGATGAAAAAGGAACGTTGTTGGTGGTAGATGGCCACTCACTTGCGTTTCGTGCTTTTTACGCAATATCTGCGGATAATTTTTCAACAAAATCTGGTTTTGCAACCAATGCAATATGGGGTTTTTCAACAATGCTTTCTCAGGTTATTGAAAAAGAAAAACCAGATAAGCTTGCTGTTGCTTTTGACGTTAAAGGCGGAACTTTTAGGAATAAACTTTTGCCGCAATATAAAGGAACTCGAGAAGCTGCACCAGAAGAGCTTCTAGCTCAACTCCCTGTTATACAAGAAATGCTCAATGCGTTAGGTGTTAAATATATTACAAAACAGGGTTATGAAGGCGACGATATTATTGCAACCTTAGCCACAATGGGCGCTAAAGCTAAATATAAGACTCTTGTTCTTTCTGGAGATCGTGATGCATTCCAGCTTATTGATGAATATATAAATGTTTTGTATCCAGGTAGGCATTTCAAAGATTTAAAGCAAATGGATACTGACGCGATTATTGAAAAATATAATGTTACGCCTAAACAATATTCAGATTTAGCAGCGCTTAGAGGAGAAACTTCCGATAATATTCCAGGTGTTCCTGGAGTAGGCGATGGTTATGCAGCAAAGTGGATTAATCAATTCGGTGGATTAGAAGGCATTATAGAACACGCGGATCAGGTGACTGGCAAAAAAGGTGAGTCTTTGCGAGAAAGCATAGATCAGATTCGTCTAAATAAGAAGGTAAATACTCTTGTTAAAGATTTAGATCTTGGTGTTAGTATTAATGATCTTGAATTTGGCAATGTTGATGCCGTGTCAGTTGGCGAATTGTTTGAAAGACTTGAATTTGGGGCTCGCAGTAGAAGGAAGATTTTAAAAGAATTTACGCGTGGAAGCAAAGAGCTTTTAGAAGAGAACATCAAGATGATGATTTCTGCTGGAAGTGTTCATGCTGGTAATGATGTTAGTTCTACAGAGTCTGATAATTCGGATGATTTAGAGGATTTCAAGACTATAGTAGATAAAATAAATATTCATAAAATTTATTCAGAATCTGATTTAGATAATTGGATTAATCTCGTTTCACCATGTATTGAGAAAAGTGAGTCAAACGGATCATCAGAATTAGTTAAAGAGAATACGGAATATAAATCTAAAGCAACCGTAGATTTGTTTGAATTACTTGAGTCTCAAGAAAAACCTTCTTTAAATCTTATAAGAAATGATTTAGAGTGTGCAAAAACTATTAAAGATCACAAAGAACTAGTTATATATGCATTGCAAAAACCAAACAATAGCAGCAAATTCGGTATTTATGCAGATGCGCTAGTAATGCTATCGCAAAATAATGCTGCAATAGTATATTCAGATGTGCTTAATGGGGATTCTAGCGAAGATTGTAATAAAATCTGCAACAAGCTAAAAGATTTCATAAAAATGCATGAATCTTCAATTGTTTTGCACGACTACAAAAAACATATAGCTCTTCTTAAATCGCTGAAAATTATAGATAATAATTACTCTTTTAATCCATTACTTGACACTCGTTTAGCATCTTACTTGATAGAACCAGATTTTCGCAATGAAAATATTGAAGATATGGCGGAACATGTTCTAAATATTCATGTAGAAAGTGAAAAGTCTAATGAAGATCCTGCGCAAGGGGAGCTTGATTTTGTTTTAGAAGATAGTGATAATCCTGAAGATTTAAATCAAGAAGAGGATAAGCGTAAAAAGCAAGAAAAGCATATTTTGGAAACGGCTGTAACAATAAGATTGTTGGCAAAACAATATGCTATAAAATTAGATGAGCGTAAACAAACAGGATTAATGGTCGATGTTGAAATGCCTGTTTCCAGGGTGCTAAGAGGCATGGAAGATGCAGGTGCTGCCGTAGATATGAGCAGGCTTGTATCTATGAGAGATAATTTTGCGGCAGAAGCTCAATTTGCCCAAAAAATGGCTTTGGATGTGGCGAACAAGCCGATAAATTTGCAAAGCCCTAAGCAGCTTCAACAATTGCTGTTCGAGGATATGGGTTTAAAGCCTACAAGAAGAACGAAAAGTGGATCTTATACTACTAATGCAGAAGCATTGCAAGAATTATATGCAAAAATTGATCCGGATGAAAAAGCTAGTCAATTCTTGGGGGCTTTGCTAAAACATCGTGAGACAAACAAGTTAAAGCAGATTGTACAGAGTCTTATTGATTCTGCAAGATATGAAGATGGCAGGATTCATACCACTTTTGAACAAACTATTGCAGCTACTGGGCGTTTAAGTTCTTCGGACCCAAATTTGCAAAATATACCGAATAGGAATGTGGTTGGTAGGGAAATTAGAGCTGCTTTTATTCCAGGAAATCAATACGATCAGCTTATGAGTTGTGATTATTCTCAAGTGGAGCTTAGAATTATGGCTCATGCTTCTGCAGATGAAACACTTATTAAAGCTTTTAAGTCTGGTGTTGATTTTCATAAGTTTGTAGCAAGCTTGGTTTATAAGATTCCAGTTGAACAAGTTAGCTCAGATCAGAGATCGCATGTTAAAGCAATGAGTTACGGATTGGCATATGGGCTGAGTACTTATGGTTTAGCAAAACAGCTTTCTATTAGTCCTGCTGCTGCAGAAGTCCTTAAAGAAAAGTATTTCAATACTTTTGGTGGCGTGCATGACTATTTAGAGTCTTTAGTAGATAAAGCTAGAAAGCTTGGATATACTCAAACGATGTTTGGTCGTAGAAGGTATTTCCCTAAGCTAAATTCCACGAATAGGGCATCTCGTGAGGCTGCAGAGCGAGCAGCTTTAAATGCTCCTATACAAGGAAGTGCTGCAGATATTATGAAGCTTGCAATGATTCAAGTAGATAAGGATTTGCGCGAAGCTAAAGTAAAAAGTCGTGTGATTTTGCAAATTCACGATGAACTTGTTCTCGAAATAGCACATGGTGAAGCAGATATTGTAGAAAATATCGTCAAAAATGCTATGGAGCATACTGTTGAGCTAGACGTTCCGCTTAATGTGTCTACTGGATTGGGAGCTGACTGGCAGCTTGCTGCTCACTGATTTTATTTGTGAGAGTTATTGTAAAGACAACTATAGGTTTATTGTAGGTTTATTGTAAAGGTGTAGAATATGGCAACTTTAGTTGATGTTGTTAGGGTTTTAGAAGACTTGTATCCTCTAAATCTTGCTGAATCTTGGGATAATCCTGGACTAATTGTTGGAAACCCTACGGATAAGGTAAATAAGATAGTTTGTTTATCTGATCCAACTTTAGAAGCTGTTGAAGAATCGTGCAAAATGGGTGCTGATTTGATTGTTTCTCACCATCCTTTATTCTTTAGGTCAGTTCATGAGGTTTCTGGTCTTTCTGTTCGCGGAAAAATAGTTCAGACACTTATTGAAAATCATTGTGGCTTGTGGGTTGGTCACACTAATGCTGATGCTGCTTTTAGAGGAGTTGCAGCTGCTGCTGCTAGCGCTTTTGGTCTTAAGGATTTACACCCTCTTGTTCCAGCAAGCAATAACGACACTTCTCTTGGCCTTGGCAGAGTTGGAGTGCTTGAACAAAAAATCACACTTAAAGAGTTTGCTATGCGCGTTTTTAACGCTTTGCCTACTACTAAGCTAGGTGTTCAAGTGTGTGGAGATATTAATGCTATAGTTAGCAAAATAGCTGTTCTTCCAGGTTCAGGTGATTCTTTATTTGATGAAGTTCGCGCTCGCGGAGCAGATGTGTATGTAACAAGTGATTTAAGGCATCATCCTGCAACGGACGCGTACGAGCAAGCTATTTATGAATCGCAATTAGCAAACTCTAATATTATTAAGCCCATGCTTATAAACACTCCACATAGTGCCATTGAGTCGTTGTGGTTTAAGTATGCTGTGCAAGATATTCACGATTCTATATACAAGAATTTTGGTGAATCGTTGGATGTTTCTTGGATTGGTAGAGCTTTCGACCCTTGGAATTATGTGATTAGATAGTTTGCTGCAATAGTTTAATATGGTTTTTCTAGTTGATACTAGAGGACATGTAGTGGTGAATAAACAGAGAAGTCTTGCTGATTTCTCAGCAAGACTTCATTCCGTGTCCGGAGCGGGACTTGAACCCGCACGCCTGTACAAATAGGCACTAGCACCTCAAGCTAGCGCGTCTACCATTCCGCCACCCGGACGGGTGTTTTAGACAACAGATAGAACTATAACATTTTTTTTGACTCTTTGCTTCGGCGTGTTGAAAATTAATCTATTTTTGTCATAATTTTGTTAATTTCGTCCCTATTTTGATTATTAATAGGCTTGTTTGGGTCAAAATCGACAATTATTACTGGAATATTTTGCACTTCTCCGCTTGAATCCACTATAGAATGTTGCGGATTTTGATTGTTATTATGTTCTGGATAGTCCAATCTTGTGAATGCTCCACGAGATTCATGTCTTGCAAGTGATGCTTTCAGAACCGATTTTGCAAGCGTAATCATGTTTTGTAATTCCCAAATAGCGATTAGCTCTTGATTAAAAACAAGATTTTGTGAATGTAAAACAAGAATTTTAGCTTGAGGAATAATAATCGTATCGATTTTTTGCAAAGCATCTTTAAGGGTATTTTTACTGCATCTAACTGCTGCAGCATTTTCCATAATATTTTCTAGTTTTTCTAGCAGATTATATGGGTTTGTTGTGTTGCTAGATGTGCTTGTATTTTGAATAAGATTGATTATCTTTTGTACACGATTTTCTGATAATTTGTCTAGATTTTCAAAAGTATTAGGAGTGTTATCGTATACATTTTTTGATGTATCTAATGTATGCTCCTCGTGTTTTTCTTGACTTTTTTCCTGAGTTTGTTCTTGTAATTCTTTTGCAATAGACTTACCAGCTAGTTTTCCGAACAAGCATGCATCAAGAAGAGAGTTTCCGCCAAGGCGATTAGCTCCATGTACTCCCGAGCATGCGCATTCTCCTGCAGCATATAATCCAATTATTCTCTGTTTTTTATTATTAATCAGTTTATAAACCTGCCCGTTAAGTGATATGGGTATTCCACCCATTGTGTAATGCGCTGTAGGCCTAATAGGTATAAGATCTTTTGATGGATCAAGATGAGCGTATTTTTCAATAGTTTCTACAACCTGTGGAAGAGCTTCTAGCATATGTTGCTTTTCTATATGAGTCATATCTAGCCATACGCAATCTTTTCTATCAATGTTGCTAGTAGTATCTTCAACACCTCTTAAAGCATCTATTTCTGATACAATCGACCTGCTTACTACATCTCTTGGAGCTAAATCCGCATGCGTATCATCGTAGTTTTTCATAAATGCTTCATTCTTGCAATTCCTAAGAACTCCGCCTTCTCCTCGAGCTGCTTCAGAAAGCAATATTCCAGTATGAGCCAGACCAGTCGGATGGAATTGTATGAACTCTATGTCTTCTAGTTGCAATCCTGCGTTTAGTGCTAAAGACATTCCGTCCCCAGTTAAATCCCAGGAATTAGATGTTGTTGAAAATAGTCTTCCAGCTCCGCCAGTTGCTATAAGAACATTTCTTGCACATATTTTTTCTACTTTTCCACTTTTTTCGTTTAGCGCGATTATGCCCTCTGCGCTATTGGATTTGTGGTTTATAGCAATATCTGTTACATAAACATCTTCTTCGATTTTAATATTTTCTTCTATGCATTTTTGCCATAGACTGTATAGAATTTGGTGTCCAATCCTGTCTGCAGCGTACGCAGCTCGTCTAATTGGCTGCTGGCCGAAGTTGGCAGTATGCCCACCAAAAAATCTTTGATTAATATGACCATCTTCTGTTCTAGAAAAGGCAACTCCAAAGTGTTCTAGTTCAATAACTGTATCTCTAGCTTCTTTTGCTAGCATTTTTGCTGCATCTTGATCGCTTAACCAGTCTCCACCGTGTACGGTGTCGTAATAGTGCCATTGCCAGCAATCTTTTTCTATGTTTCCTAATGATGCTGCTATTCCGCCTTCTGCAGAACCTGTATGAGACCTTAACGCTTGAAGCTTGCAAATCACTAATATTTTAGGCTGTTTTCCTTGAGATTTTAGCGTTTTATATTCTTCAGATTTCACTAATCCCAGTGCTGCAGAAAGTCCTGCTGCTCCTGCGCCGATAATCACAGCATCGTATGATGATTGCTCTACTTGTATTTGCACAGTTTTTTCTTTAACTGTAGTAGTATTTTCTTTTTGCTGACTCAAGTTTGACTGCATAACATTTATTTTCTCATATTTTCTGCTTTTTATTTAAGATTTTTCCTATTTAAACTAAAAACACCATTTTGGTTTTTGACTATTTCATTTAATTCAAGAATTGCTATTTCTCCAGAAATCTTAGATATTGAAAAATCATTATTTGAGTTTGTATGAAGCATGATTGCGTGTATATTGTCAATGTTTGCGCATATTTTTTTGCTCTTACACTCTTGAATTGCTTTCAATATAATTCTTTGAAAATCATTACACGTATTTGGAATAATATTGTTATTGCTTAAAGAGTGTGGCAAATAATGGTGTGAATTAGGGTAGATACTATCTATATCATTTTGTGAACATATCATCATAGCTTTCCCATCGTGAATAAGCATATTGCATCCAGCATTACTCGGTGATGTTACATCTCCTGGAACAGAATAAATCTCGCGATTTAAGCTATTCGCCCAGTTTGCTGTGTTTAAAGCTCCAGATCGTAATCGTGCTTGAGATACTATTACCTTGCTGGCAATAGCCGCAATAAGGCGATTTCTTAGTAAGAATCTACGTGCAACAGGAGTAGTGTCTGGGCATAATTCGCTAATACATGCTCCGCCGCTAGAAAGAATCGCATCAAAAAGTTGAGCGTTGCTTGAAGGTCCCATTTTGTTCAAACCTCCAGCAAAAACAACAATTGTTTTGCCAACAGGATTAACATTTGCTGCATGAGAGTCTAAAGCATCCAAGGTTCCCCAATGAGCTGCAGCGTCAATACCATAAGCTCCGCCAGAAATAACTGTGTGACCCTTTTTAGCGCACGATTTAGCGAATGTAAAGCTAAGCTCGTATCCGTAGTCATTGCAACCTCTAGAGCCAACAATTGCAAGTGGTTGCTTACATTGAATAAGTGCGTTTGGATCTCCAATTCCCCACAAACACAATGGGGGAGCTACTTGGCATTGGGTTGCTAAATCTTGTAGCTGTTTTGGCCAATATTTACTGTTTGGTGAAATAATCCATTGCGTTCCGTTAGAACTAAACCATCTTTTAAGTTGATTTGAATCCCAAGAAGGCAATTGTTTTAGTCTTAAACACCATTTTTTAATGGATTTGTGTAATATATCAAAATTGTTAATAGCAATTTTATTGTCATCATTATTGCTTCCCCATATTTTAAGACCTTTTAGAAAATATTCTTCTAAAACAGAAACCTTCGAGTGATTTTTTATAATATTAAGAATTTTTCCATCATTTTCTAAATCATTTAAATTCGATTTAGTCTGATTTTCTAAAGATCCGTCTATGTAAAAATCATCTTGACAGCAGCTATTTTGCAGATCTAACTCTAGTTGCTTGTTTTTTGTTTTACCAATAGATTCACTTATAGATTCGCAAATAAGGTGAAGTACTTCCACAATACTGCCAGCGTTTACTGACCCTATTACAAGCGTGTACATTATTGCGTCTGCGCCATCAATACAAAATGTGAGTATTGCGCGCGATAAAGTATCGTTATCTATTCTGTAAGTATTGTTATTGCCATTTATGCTACTAATACTGTTCATATTCTGGTCCTTAAACTAATTGCCTGAGCCATGTCAGTTAAATCTGGAGAAGTGTGCCCATAAAGATCAGCCAAAGTCCATGCAAGCCTTAAAGCTCGATCTGCTCCGCGTAAACTCAACTTGTGGTTTTCAAGTGATTTATTAATCAACTCAATAGCGTATTTAGATGTGTATTTTCTAAGCCACGTTCCAGACGCTTGAGCGTTACAACTCCAGCCGAGTTTTCTAAAACGATTTTGAGCAACCAGCCTTGCGTTTTTTACGTTTTCTCGCATCATTGCACTAGTTAGAATTTTTTCTGACATTTGACTAGATCCATGTTCTAATTGCGCTTTTGAAGTAATAATTTTTTCTACAGGTGGAACATCCATTTGAATATCAATCCTGTCTAGAATTGGTCCAGAAAGTCTAGAAAAATAACGTATTCGTTCCTTCTCTTTGCATGTACATCGTTCGCCATTGCCATATGCGTATCCACATGGGCATGGATTTGCTGCGATAACAAGTTGGAATTTAGCAGGATATAATGTTGTTCCTTTAGATCTAGAAACAGCTATATGACCAGATTCCAATGGTTCTCTAAGCGTTTGCAAAACTCTTGGTGAGAATTCTGGAGCTTCATCCATAAACAAGACTCCACAATGCGCACGAGTTATTATTCCAGGCTTGGCTAGACCTGCGCCTCCTCCTATAAGTGATGCTGCAGAAGATGTATGATGAGGTGCTTCAAAAGGCGGAACATCTGTTATTCCATAGTATGGTAGTGTTCCGCAAAGTGACCTAATAGATGCCACTTCAAGCTGTTCTTGCTCGTTTAGTGGACACATTATGCTTGGCATTCTAGATGCCAACATAGTTTTACCAGATCCTGGAGGTCCAATCATCATAACGTGGTGTCCGCCAGCTGCAGCAACTTGCAATGCCCACTTTGTGTGTTCTTGCCCTAATACTTCCGACATATCACCGATTTCTCCTAGCGGATTGGCGCTTTTTATTGGATCAACATTATCCGTATTGTTCATGTTTGAAGTCGTATTATCGTTAAGCGCTGATTTGGAATAGCGTCTTGTATTATCGATTTCTTTAATATGAAGATGATCATAAGGGTTAATTGCTTTTAATGCGCGTTCTCTGTTCTTTTCAGCAATCGGTCTAGCTTTGTTTTCCAATTTCCCGTTTAGCTCGTCTACTAAATCTAAAATATGTCTAATCCCAATTACTTCAATTCCATTTATCAGTTTGGCTTCTGAAAGATTTTCGTAGGGAATAATCATTTTTGTAATATTTTTTTGCTTGGCATATAAACAAATTGGCAGCATACCTTGAATTGGTAAAACTGACCCATCTAAATTAAGTTCTCCTAAAATAATCGTATTTTCTAGCTCGTTAAGTGGGATAATTCCTCTAGCACTAAGTATGCTTGCTGCAATTGCAAGATCGTAAGATGCTCCACTTTTTGGCATAGATGCAGGTGAAAGATTCACTGTTAACCTTGTTTCTGGCCATTCGCAGCGTAAAGACGTATATGCTGATTTAACTCGTTCTCTCGCTTCGCTTAAAGAGGTGTCAGGAAGACCAATAATAGAGAATCCTGGCAATCCGCTAGATATGAATGCCTGCAATTGTATTGTAAAGGCTTTCAAACCCAGTAATCCTACAGATAATGCGTTTCCAATAACCATTAGAATGCTCCTAAAATGTGATGTAATTGAATATTTTTATCTTTTGAAATTAGGATTGATACAGCGTCGAATCGTATTTTTCTGTGTTTAAAAAAGTTATGCTCGTCTAACCACTTAAATCCAGCTTTATGTGTTTTTAAGCATTTTTCGTTTGTTACTGCTTCTAGTGGAGTTCCAAATCTTACGCTTCGTCTTGTTTTTACTTCTATGAATACAATTCTTCCAAACGGATCCATCATCACAACATCAAGCTCTCCAAAACGACTATGCCAATTTCTGTCCAATAGAATCCAATTTTTAAGAATTAGTTTTAGAGATGCGTATTCTTCTCCAAGATTTCCTATTGTTTTATTAGGGATTGAAAAATCGCATAGTTCTACTTCAATTTCTGATATGCGATTTAAAATTTCTTCTTTTAATCCCACGTCATCCGTGTAATATTCGTTTTGCTTATATGTCATGTTGCTATTTCATCAACACTAAAAACGAATTACCAGATTTTTTAATCAATGTGGTTAAAGGATGCTTTTGGCGTGTTGCGTTGGTTTTAAAGGGGAATTGGCACATAAATATAATTCATATTTTTTTTTATTATGCGTTAATTGTGATTATTTTTGAATCTTTTTCATCTTTTATAAAGAATCGCCTACAGTATTAATGAAAACTATATAAATATATGCAATACTTGAATTATGCAAATTAGACCAGGTTCTATGTATCCGCTTGGAGCTACCTACGACGGTGCAGGAGTGAACTTCGCATTGTTCTCTGAGGTGGCAAAGCATGTTGAGCTATGCTTGTTCGACGAGCAGGACAATGAGACTCGCATCGATATGACCGAGCAGAATTCTTACGTTTGGCATACCTACATATCTGGAATACAGCCAGGGCAGAGATACGGTTATCGTGTGCATGGACCGTATGATCCAAATCATGGATTGTGGTGTAATCCAAACAAACTTCTTTTAGACCCTTATGCAAAGGCAATAGAGGGCAATATTGACGGTGATGAAAGCCTATTTTCGTATTGGTTTGCTAATCCAGATGATTTAGCTGCAATGAACACTTTGGATTCTGCAGATCACACTATGAAAGCAGCTGTTATTAACCCATATTTTGATTGGGGTAACGACCAGCATCCAATGATTCCGTACCACGATAGCGTGATCTACGAAGCTCATGTTAGAGGAATGACGAATTTGAATCGTAATGTTCCTCCAGAAATCCGTGGAACGTATGCTGGATTAGCTCATCCAAGTGTGATATCTTACTTAAAAAAGCTTGGTATTACTGCTATTGAGCTTATGCCTATTCACCAGTTTGTAAATGATTCTTTCTTGCAAAATAAAGGCTTGAGCAACTATTGGGGATATAACACCATTGGATTCTTTGCTCCTCAGAATTCGTATTCGAGTTCTGGACAACGCGGCGAGCAAGTTAACGAATTCAAGGCAATGGTTAAGGCGTACCATGCTGCAGGAATGGAAGTTATTCTAGACGTTGTTTACAACCATACCGCTGAAGGAAACGATAGAGGTCCAACCTTAAGCTTCCGCGGAATCGACAATCGCGCATACTATCGCTTAGTAGACAACGATCAGCGTCATTATTTTGACACTACTGGTACAGGAAACTCGCTTCTTATGCGTTCTCCTAAAGCGTTGCGACTAATCACAGATAGCTTGCGCTATTGGGTAACTGAAATGCATGTAGACGGATTCCGATTCGACTTGGCAGCAACGCTTGCTCGTCAATTCCAAGAAGTAGATAAGCTTTCTGCATTCTTCGACATTATTGAGCAGGATCCTATTATTTCTAGCGTAAAGCTTATTGCAGAGCCTTGGGATATTGGTGTTGGAGGATACCAAGTAGGTGGATTCCCTCCAAGCTGGTCCGAGTGGAATGGTCGTTACCGCGATTGTGTACGCGATTTTTGGCGCTCGCAACCATCGACTTTGCCTGAATTTGCAAGCCGTCTTATGGGAAGCTCGGATTTGTATGAGCAAAATGGACGTAAGCCTGTAGCTTCTGTGAACTTTATTACTGCTCACGATGGTTTTACTATGAACGATTTGGTGAGCTATAACGAAAAGCATAATGAAGCAAATAAGGAAGGCAATAACGACGGCGCTAACGATAATCGTTCGTGGAATTGTGGAGTAGAAGGTCCTACTAATATTCACGATGTTAATGAGCTTCGTCATCGTCAAATGCGAAACTTGTTCTCAACTTTGTTGATGAGCCAGGGCATTCCTATGATTTGCGCTGGTGACGAGATTATGCGTACTCAAAATGGAAACAACAACGCATATTGCCAAGATAATGCTATTTCTTGGATTAATTGGGATTTTAATTCCACACAAAAAGATATGTTTGATTTTGTTTCTAAGCTTATTCATTTAAGACTAGATCATCCTGTTCTTCACAGGCGTAGATTCTTTACTGGTCGAGAACCAGGGGATGATGTTTCAGAGATTCCACAGGTAGAATGGTTTGATCATACTGGTTCTGTTATGGATATGGAAGCATGGAGTAATACGCATGCTCTTTCGGTAATGATTTATTTGAATGGTTCAGATATTCCAGAAACCGATTGGTATGGAAGTAGGATGGTAGATAATGACTTCCTTCTTATTTTCAATGCGCATTATGAGCCTATAACATTCACTTTGCCAGATAAGAATTATGGTGAAAAGTGGACTCTTGTTGTGGACACTCATAATCCAAAAGGACCGCAATTGCATTATGAATCAGGATTCAATATTGTTGCTCAATCGCGAAGTTTTCTTCTGCTTATGAGTGAAAATCAAGAAGAAAATAATCTAGCAT
The DNA here is from genome assembly GCF_040427915.1 of Gardnerella vaginalis. NCBI lineage: Bacteria > Bacillati > Actinomycetota > Actinomycetes > Bifidobacteriales > Bifidobacteriaceae > Gardnerella > Gardnerella vaginalis. Next base: position 1,024,585 of record NZ_JBETXJ010000002.1, read on the forward strand.
AAAAATATTCATATATAAAACTAATTGAGGCTTAGATTCTAAAAACTAGATTCTAAGCCTCAACTTTTTTATTGATTAATCTATATCACATTGAATATTGTTTTTAGAATGTTCATTTATTTTAATTTGTAAACGGTCGCTTTGCATTGCTGCGACTTGTCTTGAAAATACTATTATCCATCCTAAAAAGAGTAAACAAGATAATGCTTCTACATTAGTTAAGGTGTTATGACCCTGCACCCATTGATTTCCAACCCATGCGGTAAGGACTACTGCTAAATCTGAAGCTACGTAGAATGTTTTAGAAAGTCTAGGAGCAAGCCAAGGAAGGCAAATAAGCATAGTGCAAATAAGACCAGTAACACCTCTTGCGCATAAATCATGTATAACTGGGTGAGGAGTGTATCTAAATGTTCCTATACCAATAAATGCAATTCCTCCCAAAATTAGTAATGCAGCCATAATGGTGGTTCTAGTTTTAAAGTGTTTCGTAACATTAGAGTCTTTATGTTGCAAAATTTCTTTCTGAGTGGCAACGAACTCTGTTATAGCAAAGTAGCTTGTAATAATAATGCATATTCCAGCTAAAATCAGCGTAGCATTAAACATGCTTGCAGCAAATGTTGTTTTATCTCCTAGTTGAGAAAAGTTATTGTTGTACCAATACGGGTCGTCGGATGTCAATCCGGCTGTTGCTGCACCAGAAATCACAAATAGCGGTAGCAGTGATGCAACGGTTTTCGCCTCTAAGAGTTCCGCTTGAACCAGAGTTGCGTATCCAACAATTCCACTTAAAGCACAACAAAGTACAGGAAGATAACTGTTTACTGCGCTTCTTCCAATAATGCTATTGATTATAGAAAGCAGAGCAAAAGACATAAGAAGCATTGTTGCGCCATAAATCGTAGATAATGCGATTATTTCAAAAGCATGTTTTGCAATTTGCAGACAATTCTTTTTAAGTATTTCTTTGTGCGTTCTTAAATATCCGACTACAAAAGTACACATGCTGCAAATAGCCACTATTCCAGACGCTACTGTAAATAATCGTTGCGTAACTTGCCAAATCGCTGGCATAGTTTTCATGTATACAGACATTACGATTATGCTGAATATTGCACAAGCTAAAAAAGCTATTAATCCAGCCGCCTCTGCACGTTGAAAACGCCCCATGCTAACCTCTAAAATCTGTCGCCTATTTTCATTGCTGGTTATATTCTATCGCGCGTGTTGCAAATTTGCGTTTGTCTCCGATGTGCGCTATTGTAGTTGATTGTGCTTGGAGCTGGTAGTCAGCTTGGAAGCCTCGGGGTGTAGCGCAGTTTGGTAGCGCGCCTGCTTTGGGAGCAGGATGTCGCAGGTTCGAATCCTGTCACCCCGACTTTTTTGTATGTGCTTGTATTTGCTTGTTTTTGTGCAATTTTTAATCAAACTGTGTACGTAGTTGTGTACTCATATAAATGTGTTTATACAAAATTGCGTATTTGCATTTTCAACACTTACTATACAAAAAAGTACTCTATGTGTATTCTTGTAAAGGTGAGTTTTTGATGCATTATTTGCGTTGGATTCTTACATCGTGATTATAAATATTTGACTCGGGAGCCGTTTCTGGCTGAGAGGAAGCGAAAGCTTCGACCGATTGAACGTGTGCTAAGTAATGTTAGCAACGGATGTCGCTCTTTCCCCGTGCCCAAATCTTTCAATATTGAAGAAAGGCACTTATATTATGACTAATGTTTCAATGGAACATTCTAATCGCTGGCGTATTCTTGATATCGTCATAGCTGCTATTATCGCTGTTGCATCTGGCGTATTATTCTGGGCTTGGGATATTGTGTGCGCAGCTCCTACTAATCTTTTTGCAAGCCTGTTGCCTGGTGCTGAAGGTTTATCTAATGGTTTTTGGCTTTTTGCTGGACCTTTAGCTGCAATAATCGTGCGTAAGCCTGGTGCTGCATTGTTTGCTGAAACTCTTGCTGCTTTTGTGGAACTTATGTTAGGAAATCAATGGGGTGTTGGCGGATCGTTAATCGTCGGTATTATTCAAGGTGTTGGCGCTGAACTTGCATTCATTTTCTTTATGTACAAAACATGGAATTTGCTTTCCACTGCAATATCTGGATCGTTAGCAGGCGTAGCTTGCTTTATTTATAATTGGGTTAGCGGCGGTCAAGGCTGGAGTACTCAGTATATTGTTGCAAATCTAATTACTTCTATTATTTCTGGTTTTATTGTTGCAGGCGTTGTAGTGTGGTTTGTTCAAAAGGCATTAGCTGCAACGGGCGTGCTTGATCGTTTTGAATCAGGCCGTCCTCAAGCATTAGTGTGAGTTATATCTAAATACTCATTGCAGCTTGTAAACTATCGTGTTTAATGCGCAAAATGCAAAAACACGGTAGTTTACTCGTATGATGTTTATATTTCGTACTTGTTCTATGTTTTATATTTTTTGAAATTGTGTTATGCAATTTTTATATTTTTAGATTTTTATATTTTTAGATTTTGCTATGCAATGAAAGTTTGTTTGTATGCAATTTGTTGATAAAAATGAATGGACTCCAGCGAGCGTAGTTGCTAAAGACTGGGGTTGGAGACACGCCACGCGCAAAGATTTTGTGTTAAGGAATGTAAATATTGATATTACGCCTGGCGAGCATGTGTTGCTTTTAGGTGCTTCTGGCGCTGGGAAAAGTACGTTTATGGCTGGTTTAGCAGGTGTTTTAGGTGATGAAACAGAAGGCATGGAAGAAGGTAGCCTTCTAATCGGTGGCGTTCATGCTAGAGATGCTCGCGGAAAAGTTGGACTTGTTATGCAAGATCCTGATTCTCAAATCATTCTTGAAAGAGTAGGAGACGATGTAGCTTTTGGAAGTGAGAATCTTGGAGTTAATAGCGAAGAGACTTGGAATCGCGTAAAGCTTTCGCTAAAAGCTGTTGGATTAGACAATATTACTCAAGGAAGTCAGGGTCTTAGACGCTCAACACAATCTTTATCGGGAGGTCAAAGGCAACGTCTTGCTTTAGCAGGAGTGCTTGCAATGCATCCTGGATTGCTGCTTTTAGATGAGCCTACAGCCAATCTAGATCCTGAAGGTGTTCAGCAAGTGCATGATGCTGTAGCAAATATTCTTAAAAAAACAGGTTCTACAATGATTGTAGTTGAACATCATATTGATGTGTGGCTGGATTTGATTGATAGAGTTATTGTTATTGGAAAAAACGAAAATAATAATGATGCAAATATAGGATGCGTTATTGCAGACGGTAAGCCTGAGGATGTTTTTGAAAAATATGGCGATATGCTTGCAAAAGGTGGTGCTTGGGTTCCAGGAAGAACAGTTAAATCTTTTGCTCCTAAACATTGCGATGGCGAAATCAATGGCGAAATCAATGGCGAAATCAAAGATACGGAAGAATCTGTTGCGCTCTATACTAATGATTGCTCTTTTGGAAGAACTCTGCCACTAGCGGAACATGTTAATGTAGCTTTTCGTTTTGGCGAAGTAACGGCTTTAATGGGGCCTAATGGTGCTGGTAAAACCACGCTAGCGTTAACGCTTGCAGGATTATTAAAACCAATTGCTGGCAGTGTGTGCATGATGGAAAAGTATGTTCCAAAACGACGTAAAAATAATCTTTTTACTTGGAAAAGTCAAGAATTGCTAGGGCGAGTTGGCATGGTGTTTCAGGAGCCAGAACATCAATTTATAACATCGTCTGTAAGAGACGAAGTTGCTGTAGGTCCTAAAAAGCAAGGAAAAAGCGAAAAGGAATCTTACGATATTTCCGATAGCATGCTTGAACGTATGGATTTAAAGCGTTTTGCTCTTGCTAATCCTTATACATTATCTGGAGGAGAAAAACGTAGACTTTCTGTAGCTACGCTTTTAGCTGCCGCTCCGCGTGTTGTTATTATGGATGAGCCTACTTTTGGGCAAGATTTTAAAACTTGGACAGCAATGGTAAAACTTATTGCGCAAATACGTGATAGTGGCTCAGCGGTGATTGTGGTTACTCACGATGATGAGCTTGTAAAGTCTTTAGATGCCAGAGTAATAAGAGTTGAGTACGAAAAAATCGTAGAGTCCGCTCATAACTATAGCGAAGGGAATGAGTAGAAGTGAATAAAACTAGTAGTGCAGAAGAATCGTCTAGTATTCAAGTTAAAGATTTTGAAAGTTTATTAAAAGTTTCGCATATTGATGTAACAGCGTCTTCTAAACGTTTAGAAAGTGAACGACTAGTTTCGCCTTCTTGGTTTATTCGTAAGCTCAATCCAATAAGTCGTTTTATTGGAGCATTATTACTTTGCTTGCCTATGTTTGTAACATTAGATATTGTTTCTGCTTCTATTGCATTCGGTTTAGATATACTGTTATTTGCAATTGCTGGAGTAACTCCTTGGTATGTTTTACGCCATACTTGGCCAGTTTGGATTGCTGCTTCGGGTAGCTTTATATCGGTGCTTTTATATGGCCAAAGTTCTGGAGATGATATATTTAAGTTTGGTTGGATGCATATAAGTCAAGGATCATTGTATTTGGCAATTTGTACCTTTGTTCGTGTTGCATCTGTAGCAGTTCCAGGCGTTATATTAGCCATTGGATTAGATCCAACTGATTTAGCAGATGGATTAGTGCAGATTTTGCATTTTTCTCCACGATTTGTGTACGGAGCATTAGCTGGATTGAGAATGTTTAGTCTATTACAAAATGATTGGCGTGCTTTTGGTTTAGCTCGAAGGTCTCGTGGTATATCGGATGGTAAAGCGTTGCAGCGCATGCTTTCGCAATCTTTTGGTTTGCTCGTGTTATCTATTCGAAGAGGCACGAAACTTGCTACAGCAATGGAAGCTAGGGCTTTTGGCAGTAGTATTAAACGCGTTCCGGCACGAAAATCGAAGTTAACAGCATACGATTGGATATTTTATGTAATTTGCATTGCTGTTCCTACTATTGCTTTATATGCTTCAATACAAACAGGATATTGGCATAATGCGTTTATTCATATGTAAAGCATTGTGAAAATTACAATGCGTACATATTTATAGATAGTATTCATAATATGAGCGGAATAATGAATTCTTATAATCATGATGATGTTTGGCAAGCTCCATCATGCAATACTCCTTTGAACGCAACAGTGAATATTCCTGGAAGCAAGTCTTTATCTAATCGATATTTGATTTTAGCTGCTCTTGGAAGTAAACCTGTTGTTTTAAAGGGGCTTTTGCGTTCTAGAGATACAGAACTTATGATGTCTGCTCTTAAGATTTTTGGCGTGCGATTTGAGGAAATGGAATCATATACATCTGTGCTTGTTATTCCACCTCATGGCAATATTTTTGACATTGCTGATGGATCTGTTGTTAATTGCGGCTTAGCTGGTACGGTAATGCGTTTTGTAACAGCTTTGTCTTTATTTGCAAATAAACCTGTGCGATTTGATGGAGATAAGCAAGCTTATGCGCGTCCTATGAAACCAGTTCTTGACGGGTTAGAGCAGCTTGGAGCTCACGTGAAATATCACGGAGAAGTTGGTTTCTTGCCATTTAGTATTATTCCACCTAAAAATTTTGGAAGTTATGAGATAAATGACCAGCAAACCACTCATCAAAATCATGTGGTTCGTATTGACTCATCTTCGTCATCTCAATTTATATCTGCTCTGCTCTTGATTGCATCGCGTATTCCAGGAGGACTATGCATTGAGCATATTGGAAGTAAACTGCCTAGTATGCCTCATATTCGTATGACAATGGAAGATATTCGCAAAGCTGGCGGAGTGGTAGATATGCCAGAAAGCGGAGTATGGCATGTTGAAGAACGTGATTTGACTTTGCCAGATGAAGTTGTTGTAGAACCAGATCTTTCTAATGCAGCGCCTTTTATTGGAGCCGCGTTGATTGCTGGAGGATGCGTTAAAATACCTAATTGGCCATTTGAAACTACTCAGCCTGGGGGATTGTTGCCTAGAATTCTTGAACAAATGGGGGCAGAAGTTTTTCTTGAGCATGAAAGCTTAAATTCTGGCGTTCTGTGTGTTAAGTCAAATGGGAGCATAAAAGCTATTAGTAACTTGGATTTAAGCGCAGCTGGAGAGATTACGCCTAGTATTGCGGCAATGTTGGCGTTTGCAGATGGTGTAAGCGAGCTACATGGTATTGCGCATTTAAGAGGCCACGAGACAAATCGTTTGGATGCAATAGTTACGGAACTAAAACGCGTCGGTATAGGAGCAGAAGAGCTAGACGATGGAATTCGTATTATTCCTAGCAGAAATATGCATGGGGAAGTGATGGAAACTTATGCTGATCATCGTATGGCAACTTTTGCGTCAATGTTAGGGCTTCGTATACCTAATATAACCGTAAAAAATATTGCAACAACGCGTAAAACAATTCCTGATTTTCCGGGTATGTGGTGCAAAATGATTTCTAAATAATTGCGATTTAATATAGCAAGTCCCGAATATAAAAGTCCCGACTAGATGAATCTAATCGGGACTTAAGTATAGCCAAATAATAAGCTAATAAATATTAATAAAATATTTAGCGCTCAAACTTGTTGCCGTAAGAATCAACTCCAGCTTCTGCGATTTGTGCAGACTTTCTAGCGATTGCCAACTCTTCGTTGGTTGGGATTACAGCAATAATCACAGAGCTATCTGGAGTGGAAATAACGCGTGGCTCCTTAGAGCGAACCAAGTTCTTCTCTTTATCGAGCTTAACGCCGAATGGAGCAAGCTTTTCGCACACAAGAGCGCGAACAATCTCGTCGTTTTCGCCAACGCCAGCGGTGAATGTGATTACGTCCACGCCGCCCATTTGAGCTGTGTAGTTGCCAATGTAGCCAACAATGCGGTGAACGTACACGCCGAGAGCAAGCTTAGCGTCTTCGTCGCCTTCTTCAATGAGCTTGTGAATATCGCGCAAATCGCCGTGGCCAGTCATGCCCATCATGCCAGAACGCTTGTTGAAGAGCGTATCAAGCTCGTCCACGTTCATGTGCGCATTGCGAATAAGGTGGAATACCACTGCTGGATCAATATCGCCAGTGCGGCCGCCCATCATTAAGCCTTCGAGTGGGGTTAAGCCCATAGAAGTTTCAACTGGCTTACCAGAAATCTGAGCGGAAGCAGAAGCACCGTTACCAATGTGCAAAACAATCTGCTTTAAGCCTTCTGCAGGCTTTCCAACAACGCTTGGAACTACAGAGCCAATGTATTCGTGGGAAGTGCCGTGAGCGCCATAGCGACGAATGTGGTATTGCTTTGCAATATCTTTGTTCAAAGCATAAGTTGCAGCAACCTGTGGCAAATCGTGGAAGAACGAAGAGTCAAACACCATAATTTGTGGAACATCTGGCAAAAGTTCAGTCATAACTTCAGCGCCAACAGCCTCAGGGCCGTTGTGAAGTGGAGCCAAAACAGCCAAATCCTTCACCTTATTAATGGTCTTTTTGTTTACTAATGCAGGCTTAGGGAATGTTAAGCCACCCTGAACAACGCGGTGTCCAACAGCTACGATTCCAGACTTGGAAAGATTTGGACCATATTCTTCGAAGAATCCAAGTACGCGCTTTAAGCCTTGCTCGTGATCGTGCACTGGCTCGTCAAACTCATGCTTTTCGCCATTGAATACGTGCTTGTAGTGTCCGTCAACTGGTTCGCCAATTTTTTCTACGATACCAGACGCAATACCTTCGCCGCTTTCCAAATCGACGAGCTGGTACTTAATAGAACTAGAACCAGAATTGATAACAAGAACGGTTTTTGCCATGAGGGCATCCTCCATAAAGTGTTGATAAGGCTAGTAAATTGCCACGTTTAAGTGTACAGGTAAGTTCCTACAATGAGTGGGTTTTATTAGTCAGAATATCTGCAGGAACTTACCTATTTATTAAATTTGTTATTTATTGTTAGAATTGCGCTTCCAATGCTGTAAGAGCAACAGTGTTGATAATATCTTGAACCAATGCTCCTCTAGACAAGTCATTAACAGGCTTATTCAATCCTTGTAGGATTGGTCCAACAGCTAAAGCGCCGCTAGAACGCTGAACAGCCTTATATCCAATGTTTCCAGCGCATAAATCTGGGAACACAAACACATTTACGTGACCTGCTACATCATTGCCTTTAGCCTTTGATGCCGCAACAGTAGGAGACCATGCAGCGTCAAATTGAATAGATCCAACAACTTTCAAATCTGGGTCTTTTTCTTTTACCAGCCTTGTAGCTTCCTCAACTAAATCAACATCTGCGCCCTTGCCAGATCCGAGCGTTGAATAAGATAGCATTCCAACTTTAGGATCTAATCCGAAAGCTTTAGCGGTTTGTGCAGATTGAAGAGCGATATCAGCCAATTGTTCAGCGTCTGGGTTCAGATTAATAGCACAATCAGCAAATACTGCTACATGATCCTTAAAGCACATAATGAATGCGCCAGAAACAAGCTTAGATCCAGGCTTAGTTTTAATAACTTGAAGAGCAGGGCGTACGGTATTTGCCGTTGAATTAACAGAGCCAGAAACAAGTCCGTCTGCTAATCCAAGTACCACTAGCATTGTGCCAAAGTAGCTTGCGTCTTTAAGTTGTTCGCGAGCTTGCTCTTCGGTCATGCCTTTCTTTGCGCGCAATTCGCAAAGCTTGCTAATCATTTTGCTGAGTACTACTTCGTCTTGCATAGATTGGAAGCTTGCTTTGCTAAGAGACTTTAATCCAAGCTCTTGTCCTCTTGCAAGAATAGATTCGCGTTCTCCAACAATAATAAGATTTACAATGTCTCGCTCTAACAAATAGTCAGCTGCTTTTAGAATGCGGTCTTCTTCGCCTTCTGGAAGCACTATTGTTTTCTTATTTTCTTTAGCTTTTCCAAGTAAGCTGTATTGGAAGGCATATGGGGTAGTAGGTGCATTAAAAGGCTGTTTCAAAGCGTTGATGATTTCTTCATCTGCAACATAATCGTTGAATTTATCTGATTCTGATTCGCTTATAGAAGGCAAAGTCCAAAGTGGAGTGCCATTATTGTTTTGAGCGTAGTTTTCTTTTACTTCTTTTGCTAAGTCTTCTTTGCAATCAGTTACAAATATGCCGAATACTTTTGTGTATTCTTTGCTGACGCTTGCGCATTGTGCTTCGATTGTTTGCAAGATTTGCTCGCTATCTCTGCCTTCTGCGCAAATGCTTAGGAACACTGGAGAAGCTAAGTCGGCTGCCACACTTGCATCAAATCGGAATAAATCTGGATCAAATACAGAAGTGGAATCGCTTGCTACAATAACGCATCCTTGAGCGTTCGTTACGCTAATCAGCTCGTTGAAGTGAGCTACAATATCTCCTCTTAGTGTGTCTTTGTTTTTACGAACTGCGCATGGGCATGCTGCGATTACTTGTTCTAGAGTAGCTTTTGTGTTGCTTGATGCTATTAATTCGCCTGTAAACGCGTCATCATGTTTTGCGGATGGCCTAAAAACAGTTGTTTGATAATGACTTGAAAGAGCTTTTGTAACTCCTAGTGCTACGACATTGCGACTTTGTGCGCAATCTGCGCTGATAATAGTTACGTTAACTAACGACACGACTTTTCTCCTTTGATGCGTCTGCGTTTATTCTATTTGTTTATTCTATTTTGCGTTGCATTTTTATTTTGTTTCGCATTTTCGTTTTTGCTATTCTTCGTATTTCAACGTTGAAAAATTTGCATATCAAACGAAGAATCCTCTAGTTATTTTAGAGCTATTTGTGGGACAACAAGCTGATTTTTTAATTTTTTGCGTATTTTTTATTAATTTTTTAGGGAGCCAACCTTTCGATTGACTCCCTAAAAATCAGCTAAGCAATTTTAGCATTGATAGCTTAAAACTACTCGTTATCGCCAGCGGTTGCAGCGGTAGCGGTGACAGCGCCTGGCTTGTCGGTCTTAACGCCTGGCCATACCCAATCGGTGTAGTCTGGGTGATCAAGACCCTTGTCGACTGCATACTGGAAGGCTTCGAGGCGGAAGTCCTCGAGCTTCTTGATTTCGTCGGCATACTTAGCGGCATCAACCATGCGCAATGCTTCAGCGGTAAGCTCGTAACGATCCATGTCGTTCACGCGAACCATATCGTATGGCGTGGTGGTGGAGCCCTGCTCCTTGTAGCCATGAACGTTGAAGTTGTCGTGGTTTGGACGATCGTAAATCAAGCCGCGAATGTCATGTGCGTAGGAGTGATAAGCGAAGAGGACTGGCTTGTCAGCAGTGAAGAGATCAGTGAACTCTTCGTCAGTCAAAGCTTCGTTGTTTTCCTTAGCGGACTGCAACTTGAGCAAGTCAACAACGTTAACAACCTTGAACTTAACGCCAAGCTTGTTCAACTTGTCGGCAGCGGCCATCAATTCCTGCTGTGGAACATCGCCAACACCAGCGAGAACAACCTGAACTTCGTCATTGTTCTTAGCGTTGGAAGCCCACTTCCACTCAGCAGCACCCTTCTCGAGCTCTTCACGGGCTTCGTCGAGAGTCAACCAAGTAGCAGCTGGCTGCTTACCAGCGAAGATAGCGTTAATCATGTTGGTGGACTTGTAAGCCTTTTCAGCAACAGCAAGCAACATGTTGGAATCTACTGGGAAGTAGATGCCGATTACGTGATCGTTGTTGAAGGTCTTGTTCAAGAGCACGGAGGTTACGCCTGGATCCTGGTGCGAGAAGCCGTTGTGATCCTGACGCCATACGTGAGAGGATACCAACAAGTTCACAGAGGAGATTGGCTTACGCCATGGGATCTCGCGAACGGTAGCCTCAAGCCACTTTGCGTGCTGGTTCAACATGGAGTCAATAACGTGTACGAAGGACTCGTAAGAGCTCCAGATGCCGTGACGACCAGTGAGCAAGTAACCCTCGAGGAAGCCTTCCATCTGGTGCTCGGAAAGCTGCTCGGTGACCTGACCGGTAACAGCCATGTGCTCATCAACTAAGCCAGAAAGGTAGCCAGCATCCCACTGCTTGTTGGTTACCTCGTAAGCAGCCTGCAAACGGTTGGAAGCAGTCTCATCTGGTCCGAAGATACGGAAGGAATCTGGGTTGTTCTTGATGATGTCACGAGTGTAGACACCAAGACGACGGGTAGCTTCGAGCTGGCCCCAGCCGTGACCGAATTCCTTAACTTCCTTAACTTCGTAATCCTCAAGCTTTGGAAGCTTCAAATCTTCACGAATACGACCGCCGTTAGCGTTTGGATTTTCACCAATACGGAGTTCGCCCTTTGGCATGAAGGAAAGAACGTCTTCCTTAACAGCACCCTTTTCATCGAAGAGCTCTTCAGGCTTGTAGGACTTCATCCAGTTCTTCAAAACCTCGAAGTGAGCTTCGGTATCGCGAGCAGATGCCAGTGGCACCTGGTGTGCACGCCAAGAACCTTCGGTCTTCTTGCCATCGATGAACTTCGGGCAGGTCCAACCCTTTGGAGTGCGGAAGATAATCATCGGATAGTAAGGACGAGTTACATCGTTAGTCTGAGCTTCAGCCTTAATATCGCAAATCTCATCGAAGATGGTTTCGAACATATCAGCGAAGCGACGGTGGATGGACATATGATCCTCATCGTCGAAGCCAGCAACGAACTCGTATGGTTCATAACCCATGCCGTGGAAGAACTCATGAAGCTCTTCGTCAGAAATACGGGAAAGAATAGTTGGGTTAGCAATCTTATAACCGTTCAAGTGCAAGATTGGAAGCACGATACCATCGGTACGTGGGTTCACAAGCTTGTTGGACTGCCAACCGGTGGCCAAAGGACCAGTTTCAGCTTCGCCATCGCCGACGATTGCTGGAACAAACAAGCTTGGGTTGTTCATTACAGCGCCGTAAGCGTGGGAGAGCGCGTAACCAAGCTCGCCACCTTCGTGGATGGAACCTGGGGTTTCAGGAGCGAAGTGGGAAGGAATACCGCCTGGGTAAGAGAACTGACGGAAGAACTTCTGTAAGCCAGCTTCGTCCTTAGTAATCTTTGGATAATATTCGGTGTATGTGCCGTCGAGGTAGGACTGAGCAGTACCAGCTGGTCCGCCGTGACCTGGACCCATGATGATTACAGTATTCTGCTGGTGATCAGCGATAAAGCGGTTGATGTGTCCAATAAGGAAGTTAAGGCCTGGAGTAGTGCCCCAGTGACCTACCAGACGATGCTTAACATCTTCGCGAGTAAATGGCTCCTTCATTAGAGGGTTGCTGCGAAGATAAATCTGACCGATTGCGAGATAGTTTGCTACGCGCCAATACTTGTCTACGCCTTCGATGGCCGCCTCAGAAACTGGAGCATTTAGCTTCTTCCAAGGGGTGCCAATAACAGGACTCGTCATGTGTACTCCTGTACTCAAGCACTTTTCAGTGCAATTTTAATCATTACCATTTGGTTATAGAGGCTGAAAAACGAATGTATTAGCCTCTTTTTCCATCGTTCTCAGTATAGTAACAGCTTTTGACTTTTGTGCGTTTGATTACTCACTACGTGCGATTTTGTTGAAAAAATGTGTTAAAGTGTTCGCAAAAATCTTCTTAAAATTATCATTTATGTTATGTTTTATGTTCACTTTATTGCTATATAAAGCTTGATTGGTTTTAAAACTAGATAAGTCACGGCGTTTCGAAGCGCTGCAACGTCGCAAAGCGCCATTAGTATAAATTGAATCAGCCTTAAATATCACCTTTAAAATATTTGCAAAAAATAAAGTGATAAATAAGGAATATATAAGAAGCGTGTAAATAAGGAGAATCATGGCAAAAGGTCCGGTACTTGTAGTTGACTTCGGTGCCCAATATGCCCAGCTAATCGCTAGAAGAGTGAGGGAAGCAAACGTTTATTCGGAGCTTGTTCCACACTCTATGCCAGTAGAAGAGATGCTGGCAAAAGATCCAAAAGCCATAATTCTCTCTGGCGGACCTGCCTCCGTTTATGAGCCAGGAGCGCCAAAAATTGACACAAAGATTTTTGAAGCAGGCGTTCCAGTGCTTGGAATTTGCTACGGATTCCAAGTTATGGCTCACGAGCTTGGCGGAGTTGTAGACAAAGCGGCATTGGGCGAGTACGGAAAAACGCATGCAACTATTGATGAAGCAGAAGGATTGCTTGCAAATTCTCCATTAGATCAAAATACTTGGATGAGCCACGGAGTGGCAGTTAAGAGTGCGCCAGAAGGATTTGAGGTGCTTGCTCACACTCAAGGTGCTCCAGTTGCAGCTATGCAAGATAAAAATCGCAAGCTTTATGGAGTGCAATGGCATCCAGAAGTCAAGCATACGCCTTTAGGTCAAAAGCTTATTTCTACATTTTTGCACGAATGCGCAGGTCTGGAAAATGATTGGAATCCTTCGAATATTATAGAAGATCAGGTTGCAAAGATTCGCGCCGAAGTTGGAGATGCACAAGTTATCTGTGGACTTTCTGGAGGAGTCGATTCCGCTGTTGCAGCAGCCTTAGTGCATAAAGCAATTGGAGATCAGCTTACTTGCGTTTTCGTAGATCATGGTCTTCTTCGTAAAGGTGAAGTTGAGCAAGTTAAGCATGATTTCGTTGAAGCAACTGGAATAAAGCTTATTGCAGTAGATGCAGAAGATGACTTTTTAGATGCGCTTAAAGGCGTAAGTGAGCCAGAGCGCAAGCGCAAGATTATCGGAGAAAAGTTTATTCGCACATTTGAAAAAGCGCAGCGCCAAGTTATTGAAGAAGCTGGTAAAACTGGAGCAGAAGTTAAATTCCTCGTACAGGGCACGCTTTACCCAGATGTTGTTGAATCTGGTGGCGGAGACGGTGCTGCAAACATTAAGTCGCATCACAATGTTGGTGGCTTGCCAAAGGACTTAAAGTTTAAGCTTATTGAACCTTTGCGTACTCTGTTTAAGGATGAGGTTCGCGCAATTGGTACGGAGCTTGGGCTTCCAGATGCTATTGTTTGGCGTCAGCCGTTCCCTGGCCCTGGTTTGGGAATTCGCATTGTTGGCGAGATTACTCGAGAGCGTTTAGCTGTGCTTCGAGAAGCAGATGCTATTGCGCGCGAAGAGCTTTCGGCAGCTGGATTAGATCGTGATATTTGGCAATGCCCAGTAGTCCTTTTGGCAGATGTTCACTCTGTTGGAGTTCAGGGAGACGAGCGCACATACGGTTCTCCGATTGTGCTTCGACCAGTAAGCTCTGAGGATGCTATGACCGCTGATTGGTCGCGAGTTCCTTACGATGTGTTGGCAAAGATTTCTACTCGAATCACAAACGAATGCCGTCAGATTAATCGCGTTGTGCTTGACGTAACATCTAAGCCGCCTGCCACGATTGAGTGGGAATAGATGGTTCTAATATAGTGAGGTAGAATCTGGCTCTAAAAAGAATAAAGTAAGAGTAAGAACAAAGCAAAGCCGCGATTCTTGCAGAAAGGAACAATGATGATCCACAGCATAAAGATATTTACGAGCTTCAATAAAAAGATGTTTGTAAAGCTAAAGTTTGTGTTGGCAAGAGTTGCGGCTATAACATCTTGTGTTGCTACGATTTTGGCGGGAGCAGTAGTCGTAAGCGGCCCAGCGATTGCATATGCTGGCGCAAAATCATCTCAAAAAACTATACAAAAAGGCGTAATAGTCACAGCGTTCCAACAAAATTGGAAAAGTATAGCTAAGGAATGCAAAAAGACGTACGGTCCAGAAGGCGTAAAGTACGTGCAGGTTTCGCCTCCGCAAGATCACATTAAAGGTGACCAATGGTGGACAAGCTATCAACCTGTAAGCTATAAGCTAAATTCAAAACTTGGCACCGAAGACGAGTTTAAAAAGATGATTACAACGTGCAAAGCTTCGGGTGTTGGAATTATTGCAGATGCGGTAATAAACCACACAACTGGTTTTGCAAACAAAGACACTGTTGGCGTTGGTGGAAGCAAGTATGATGCTGCAAATCAATCGTTCCCAGATGCAGGATATACAAAAGACGATTTTCATAAGTCAACAGAAAATATCAACACGTATCGAAAAGCAGAAATCGTTTGGACACATCGACTTGTTGGACTGTTAGATTTGGACACTTCTAATCCTCATGTGCAAAAAACTTTGGGAGAATACTTTGCGCATATGTTAAAGTTTGGAGTGGCTGGGTTTAGAGTTGATGCAGCAAAACACATGTCTCCGCAAGATGTAAAGGCTATAAAAGCTGCAGCTGCAGATGCTGCTGGAACAACGCCAGATAAGATTTGGTGGATGCAAGAAACAATAGGGTTTTCTGAGCAAGACCCTAGAATTCAGCCGGACCAATATTTGCAAACTGGTGAAGTGAACGAATTTGAGTATTCTTATAGGCTTAGAAACTATTTTTATGGGTCTATTGAGAATCTTAAACATATAACAGATAAGTTGATTCCAAGCAAAAAGGCTGCGATTTTCGTTACAAATTGGGATACTGAGCGAGACAATGCAAGCAGAGTTTTGACGTATAAAGATGGCAAAAAATACGAGCTTGCAAACGCGTTTATGCTGGCGTATCCGTATGGAACTCCAAATGTGTTTTCGGGATATGAGTTTACAAAACGAGATGAGGGAGCGCCTGGAGCTACGCAAACTTCGATTCCTGATGTGAGTTGTGCAAAGGATTCCAAGTGGCAATGCACGCAAAGGCTAACTTCAATTCGCGGCATGATTGGGTTCTACAACGCTGTTAGAGGCACTAAGGTTACTAATTGGCAAGATGATGACGATAATAACGTTGCGTTTAGCCGAGGAAACAAGGGTTTTCTTGCGATTAACAACACGGAAAATCCGCAAAAAGTGAGTTATAAAACCGACTTGCCTGACGGTGAATATTGCAATGTTTATGAGTCTAAAGATTGCACTAAAACTGTGAGCGTTAGCGGCGGAAAAGTAGAGACCACTATTGACGCGGAATCTGCTGTTGCTCTTCATGTTAATGCTGTAAAAAGTCTTGGAAATGCTAGAGCTAGAAACGTTACAATATTTATTTGCGTGTGTGTTGCGCTAATTTGTGCGTTTGTTGTTAATAGAAGATTTGTTGAAAAATCGAAGAAGCTTGCTAAAGGCAATAGTGGTGATGTTAAAACAGGTGAAACTAAAGGTAAGTGATTTATTAGATGATTCTTTAGATGATTCTGAAATAAATCAATAGTCTAAAACAGGTTGACTCTGTTAAAACGTTTATTTATAATAAATAATCTGGCTTTATGCCAGTATTTAACTGATAGTTTGATAAATCAAAAGGGGTCGATCGGTTTCGACGGTGATCTGTTCGCCGCGGGGAAGCGTGCCGAGAATGCGAAAGTCCACTCGTAAACGTCCTTTCGCAAAAGAATAAGTGCTAAATCTAATCGCACTGAGTTCGCTCTCGCTGCCTGAGCTTCGCGCCAGGATTAACCAGTGAGCAGCTGCTCCGTTTACCCACTCACGTCTTCGGGGTGGTGCTGAACGTCATTAGAAGACTTGCTTGAATTGCTGGGCTGCAGGGCAATTCAGGGACTTTTACTGTAGATATGCTCGCCATGAATTGTCTGCGATAACATGGGGGCAGAAAAATTGCCAAATGGCCAGCAGACTACGCACGTAGAAGACCGAGGGTACGGTTTCCGGACCGGGGTTCAATTCCCCGCGACTCCACAAACGCAAAAACGCCACTGCTCAAACAGTGGCGTTATTTGTAGCAAAACCCAATGTTTTCAATGTCTTAAGCATAAAACAGTGGCGGTTTCTATCGCTTGTACACAAGTATGTACGATATGTGATATAGTATATGCAATAAACGGAAATAATCGGAGCAAAAGCTCTAGGTATAAGACCTAGAGCTTTTTGATTTTCCTGTGCATACTTGCTTGCGTCGTATGTTTTGACCTATACCACTTATTTATTTTTATTTTTATCATTAACATCATTGTTTATGTAGTCAACAAAATGTCGTGCTGCAATACGAACAATGTTTTCATCAAAATAAATTTTATTATTTTTAAGCCCATTCAATATGCTTAATTTTTCTCTTAAAATTTTTTCAGCCTTTCTTATTCTTCTAACTTTTTCATCTTGATTATATTGATTAAATTTTTCAATTTGTTCAGAAATTATATCTTGTATGTCTTTTTGTAGTTCTTTATCGGCTTCTTTAAATTCTTTGCTTCGTGTTGTTCGTGAATTTGTATTAATTACTGGATGTTTTACGTAATAATCATGAATAATTTTCTTAGATATTTCTACTTCATTAGCCTTATCTGGTAATATTCCTCTGCGTGCATCAATCCATGGCATCTCACTGCGGGCGCGATTTTCTAGTTCTTCAATACTAAAATCAATTAAAGCGTCGCAAACGTTATAGATAGTGAGTAAATTAGAATAAGTAAGATGATTTTTAAGCTCATAAGGTCCTAGAACAATATCTTTACATTCTATAAAAACATCATTAATTCTGTGCATTTTGAATAAATCTAGGCATACTGGACCGTTGCACCAAGCCTGAAAATTGTTGTAGAACAAAGGAGAATTAGTGGATGCTAGGTTATAAGCTTGGCAGTAGTAAGAAAGTAATTGTAAGCGATTAATATTCATTTTCCCATAACGTTTTAAAATCGCATATGCTACATGAGAAATAGTAATCATATCTATTCTCCATCGGTGCAGAAAAGACAACAAAATGATTAACGTAAAACCAAATAGAATTCTTTTATAGATCACGTTGAACGAATAATTTTAGTTGTAAAATGCTACGAACACGTGTAAACAATAAAAATCATTCGGTTTTAAGTTAGCGAAAACGGTACCATATAAAATAAAACTCATCAACAATAGCGCGTGTCGTGCTCAATGGGGATAGTAATACAGTGTGGTAATTAACTATTGCTTTGGTGTTGAAGCAAAATCTCTTACTACTTTTATTGACTTTTATGTATGTTTGATTGTGTAAATTTGTAGAAAAGATTCTTTTTTAAGGTTGATTTTAGTTCGTTTAATATGATTATTAGGAGCGCATTGTGTGCAAACCGCCGAAAGTGATTTCGATTGTAGGGCCAACAGCATCTGGCAAAACAAGTCTTGGTATTGCAATTGCAAAGAAATTTGCTGAACGTGGTGTAAAAGCGGAGATTATAAACGCAGACGCATATCAAATGTACCGTTATATGGATATTGGTACCGCAAAAGCCACTAGAGAAGAGCAAAGCGAGATTAAGCATCATTTAATAGACATTATTGATCCAGAAGAATCTATGAGCGTTGCAAAATTTCAAACGCTTGCTAGAGAGTGCATACGCGATTTGCAAGAAAAAGGTATTCGCCCAATTCTTGTTGGGGGCTCTGGATTATATGCTCGTGCGGCTGTAGATGATATAACTTTTCCAGGTACAGATCCTAATATTCGCAAAGCTTTGGAAGATCGTGAAAAGTCGCAAGGAGCAATGGCTCTTTTTGAAGAGTTGCAAAAACTAGACCCTGTGGCGGCTAAAAATATGGATCCAAGAAATTCGCGCAGAACAATTCGCGCTCTAGAGGTTATTGAGTTAACAGGCAAGCCGTATTCTGCTACTCTGCCAAAATACAAGTATTTGATTGATTGTGTGCAAATCGGATTGGACTTAAACAGAGAAGATTTGGATGCGCGAGTGGAGCTTCGCACAAAAATGATGCGGGACCAAGGTTTTGTGAATGAGGTCGAAGCAATTCGTTCTAGGCTTGGTGTTACAGCGAGTAGAGCTTTGGGATACAAGCAAATAATGGACTATTTAGACGGCTTGTGTAGCGAAGATGATGCTTTTGCTGATATTGCTCAGAAAACTAAACGTCTTGCTAGAAAACAAATGGGTTGGTTTGGAAGAGATTCGCGTATTCATTGGGTTAATGCTTTGCAGCCAGATGTGGTTGACGCCTCAATGAAGATAATTGATGCTGCTGATAATGGTGATTTTAAAGATGATTTGATTGCTGAATCAACTTCCCATCATCTCGGCGCGTTAATTGACGAATAGTAATAATAGAATAAGTTTTTAGATAATTAGTCTTTAGATGTTTATGTGTGAACCCTAGCTTAGGCTGGGGTTCATTGCGTATAAGGCATATTGGGAATGATATTGAGAAACGATATCGAGATACATATTTGTATGAGCATAGGAGATTTTTGTGCATAATCATCATTTGTCAAACTCTTCCAGTGAAATCTTAGAGAAGAATGATTTAAGTACTTCTGGAACTAATGCCGCTTCTGTGCAAGATGCTATTAAAGCAAGTCATGCGCATCAGCATAAGCTAACTATCACTTTGGCTTTAACGTCTATTGTATTCTTGGCAGAAGTAATTGGATCTGTTTTAACAAATTCGCTTTCTTTGTTAATTGACGCAGGACATATGTTAACAGATATTTCTGTTTTAGCTGCATCTACGGTTACTGCGATTTTGATGCGCAAAAGACCTAATGCAAAACGCACTTGGGGTTGGGCTAGGCTAGAGGTAATTACTGCTGCTGCTGGTGCTCTTGTTCTACTTTTTGTTGGCATTTATGCGATTGTGGAATCTTGTATGCGTCTTTTTGGTGTAAATCATAATGGAATACATGATGTAAATCAGCTTCTTTTCTTTGGTATTCTTGGTTTGCTTGCAAATCTCGCTTCTCTTGTGATTTTGGTTTCACAATCTAAAGACAATATGAATATGCGAGCAGCCTTTTTAGAAGTAATGAACGATGCTTTGGGATCTGTTGCTGT
The DNA here is from genome assembly GCF_040427915.1 of Gardnerella vaginalis. Taxonomy (NCBI): domain Bacteria; kingdom Bacillati; phylum Actinomycetota; class Actinomycetes; order Bifidobacteriales; family Bifidobacteriaceae; genus Gardnerella; species Gardnerella vaginalis. The sequence goes on from NZ_JBETXJ010000002.1 coordinate 1,044,292, forward strand.
TGTAGTGTCTGCTGTAGTAATGATGAGCACTAGTTGGAATGGATTTGATGCTTTAGCTGGCGGTATTATTGCAATTTTGATGATTCCTAGAGCGTTACATTTGCTTAAAAATGCTGTAAAAGTTTTGCTTGAGCAAACTCCAGAAGGATTGGATATAGAAAAAGTTCGCGATCATCTTGAACACGTTCCGCACGTTCTTGCTGTTCATGATTTGCATGCAAGTACTGTTTCTACAGGAATGCCTATTTTTATGGCACATGTTGTTGTAGAGCGCGATTTAACAATGGATCAGTGTTCTGATATTTTAAGCCAGCTTCAGGATTGTTTGCGTGAGCATTTTCCAGTTTCGGTTTCTCACACTACCTTCCAACTAGAACCTGAAGGATATACTACACAAAGTTCGTCGGAACATCATGAGTAGTTTCGTTGAGTAGTTTCGTATTGCAACAGTTACGCGTGTTGTAATTATATGTAAAGTAGAGTGATATTATGCCGTTAAAAGAGTTAATAGACAACGCGCATAGCGATCGCGTTAAGCGTATTTGCGCAATAAGTCGCGCAAAATCGCGAGTTGATGGGCGATTTTTAGTAGAAGGTCCGCAAAGCGTTAGGGAAGCGGTAAGGTACGCGCATAAGTCGATTTTAGACATTTACGTTTTGCAAGATGCTGTTAATAGTGACTACCTTAATGTCAATTCTTTTAAAAATGGTAAAAATGGCATTTTGCAAAATGGATCTTTAGAAACGATAAGCAAAATTGTTGACGAATCCTTAAAAAATCAGTGCTATGTGCATCCTGCAACATCAGAAGTTATGCATAAGATCAGTACGGATTGTCAGGGGATTGTTGCCGTTTGTGATTCTGCTATTTTAGATAAAGAATTTATAAAAGAATTTAATAGTATTGGGGTAGAAAGCGAATATAAGTCTGGTTTTGCTCATGATCCTGTATTGATTGCAGCCTGCTGGCAGGTAAGAGACCCCGGCAACGCTGGTGCGATTATTCGCGTTGCAGATGTAGCTGGTTGTAATGCCGTTGTTTTTGTTGACGATTGCGTGAATCGTTTTAACTCAAAGCTAGTTCGTTCTACTGCAGGCTCATTATTCCATTTGCCAGTAGTGACAATGAGTGAGGATGATTGGTTTGATTGGACAAAGTCATTAAAAATAAGGGTTATTGCAGCTGATATTTATGGAACTGAAAATAAAAAACCAAAGTCTTTTGCAAATCTTCTAAAACCACTAAGTGATGATTTAAATAAAGGATATAACGAAGGATCTAATGCAATATTATTTGGAAACGAAGCCAGAGGATTGCCAGAAGAAATATTGAATAAAGTAGACGAAATATCGGTAATACCTATTTACGGAAAAGCAGAATCAATGAACTTGGCAACCAGTGCTGCAGTAATGCTAATGGGCTTGGCTATGTCTAGTCATGAGCGAAAAATGTAGATTTGAGACGTTTTTTGAATGCTTCACAAAAGTACACATAACACGGATAGGAAGGGTGCTGTGGCAAGTAGTAAGCCGTTCGACGCGAAGGCAATTACAAAGGTAGTAAAAGAGGGTATAGCTTGTGTTCAAGCCGCTAAAACAATGGAAGAGTTGAAAGCGGCAAAAACTAAGTATGCAGGAGCTCAGTCTGCAATGACCCTTGCCAGCAAGTCTATTGGAAGTCTTCAAGTAGAAGAAAAGAAGGAAGCTGGCAAGATAATGTCGGCTTTACGCGCTGATTTTGGTCGTGAATTTGCAGCAGCCCAAGAGCGTATTAAGGCTATTGAAGAAGCTAATATGCTTCAAAAAGAAACAGTCGATATGACTTTGCCAATAAATCGTAAGCCTCTTGGCGCTCGCCATCCGATTGCGCGTATTATTGAAGACTTTGAAGACTTCTTTGTGTCTATGGGTTGGCAGATTTCTGCAGGACCAGAGGTTGAAACAGAGTGGTTCGATTTTGACGCTTTGAACTTTGGTCCAGATCATCCTGCTCGCCAAATGCAAGATACTTTTTATGTGCAAGGTAATCAGGCAAAGGATGCTGCTGGATTCGTTGGATCTAACATGGTTTTGCGTACGCAAACTTCTTCCGATCAGGTTCGTGCGTTAATTGAGCGAGGAGTACCTCTGTATATTGCGTCTCCTGGTCGAGTATTCCGCACGGATGAGCTTGATGCAACGCATACGCCAGTGTTCCACCAGTGCGAAGCTTTGGCAGTAGATAAGCATTTGAGCATGGCTGATTTAAAGGGTGTTCTTGATCGTTTAGCTGTTGCAATGTTTGGTCCAGATGCAAAAAGCCGTTTGCGTCCAAGCTACTTCCCATTCACGGAGCCTAGTGCGGAGTTGGATCTTTGGTTCCCAGATAAAAAGGGTGGCCCAGGTTGGATTGAATGGGGCGGATGCGGAATGGTGAATCCGAACGTTCTTAAGTCTGCAGGCTTAGACCCAGATGTTTATACGGGATTTGCTTTCGGTGTTGGCTTGGAGCGCACTTTGCTGCTTCGTCACGATATTAACGATATGCACGATTTGGTTGAAGGCGATAAGCGCTTCAGTGAACAGTTTGTGATGGGAGAGTAGTACTCATGCCAATGGTAGATATTGACTGGCTTAAAGATCATGTTGAAGTGCCAGAAGGTTTGACTTACGAGCAGCTTGCTAAAGATTTGGTGCGAGTTGGCTTGGAAGAGGAAGAGATTCACGACTCTCAAGTTACAGGTCCTATTGTTGTAGGTTATGTTGTTGATGCTACTCCAGAGCCACAAAAGAATGGCAAGGTTATTAATTGGTGCCATGTTGATGTTGGAGATAAATACAACGAGGTAGACGAAAATGGTAATAAGGTTCCTCGTGGTATTATCTGCGGTGCTCCAAACATGGCTGCAGGAGAAAAGGTTGTTGTAACTCTTCCTGGGGCAGTTTTGCCTGGCGATTTTAAGATTGAGCCTCGCAAAACTTACGGCCACATTTCTAACGGAATGTGCGCATCCGAGCGCGAGCTTGGGTTGGGAGATAGCCACGATGGCATTATTTTGCTTCGCGAATACGGTTTCTCTAAAGCTGAATATGATGCTTTGAAACCTGGAGACGACGCAATGTCGCTTCTTCACTTAAACAAGCCTTTGCTGGAAATTAACATCACTCCTGATCGTGGATACGCGTTCTCGTACAGGGGTGTTGCGCGCGAATATCACCATTCAACTGGTGCAACTTACACTGATCCAGTAATTGAACTTAATAATAAAGCTGATCAAGTGGTTTCTATGTCTGATGGAGCTTCTAAAGATATAGAAGTCAGTATTGAAGATAATAATCCTATTCATGGTGTTGTTGGATGCGACCGTTACTACGCTCGTGTTGTTAGAAACTTTAATCCAGATTCTTCTAGCCCTAATTGGATGCGTAGGCGTTTAACTCGCGCTGGAATGCGTGGAATATCTCTTGCGGTAGATGTTACAAATTACGTAATGCTCGACTTGGGTCAGCCGCTTCACGCTTATGATTTAGATAAGATTGAAGGCCCTATTGTTGTTCGTCGTGCTAAGGCTGGAGAGCATTTAACAACTTTAGACGGCAAGGACAGAGAGCTTAATGTTGAAGATTTGCTTATTTGCGATTCTCCAAAGGGAAATCATGGTTCGCGCGTTCTTGGTCTTGCTGGCGTTATGGGTGGAATGTATGGAGAAGTGACGAGCGAAACGAAGAATATTCTTGTTGAGGCTGCGCACTTTGATCCTGTTTCTATTGCACGTACAGCTCGTAGGCATAAGCTTCCAACGGAGGCTTCTCGCAGGTTTGAGCGTGGTGTTGATACTGCTTTGCAGCCAGCAGCTGCGCAAATGGCTGTTACAATGCTCAGTGATTTTGGTTCTGGAGAGCCTTCTAATACACCTACAGACGTTAATAACACTGTTGATAGAAGTGTTATTGTTTTCAAAGCTAGCGAAGTAGAGCGAGTTTCTGGCTTAAGCATTGATTTGAATCGTATTAGCGATATTCTTACGGATATTGGCTGCTCGGTTGCTGGCGGCGGTAACGGTTCGTTCTCCGTTTTGCCTCCAACTTGGCGACCTGATTTGAATGCTCCATGCGATTTGGTCGAAGAAATCGCTCGCTTGGTTGGTTACGATGAGATTCCTGTTAAGGTTCCAGCTGTTCCTGTTACTGGTAAAACTGGTTTAACTCAAGATCAGGCAACTCGCAGAGCTATTGCATATGAGCTTGCTGAAATGGGTTTGGTCGAGTCTTTGAGCTACCCGTTTGTAGGTGAGGAAGATTTTAAAGCCTTCCGTGAGGATGTTGATTCGGTTGCTGAAGTTAGCGTAAAAATTGCAAATCCTTTGGCTGGTGATCGTCCTTGGCTTAGAAGGAATGTTCTTACAACTTTGGCTGGAACTGTTCGTAGAAATATTCGTCGTGGCTTAAGTGATGTTTCGCTTTATGAGCTTGGTCACGTGTATTTTGCGGATCCTAATGCTCCTGCAATTCCTGCTTTGCCTGGTTCGGTTCGTCCTACGGATGCTCAGCTTGCTGCGTTGGATGCAGGTTTGCCTGAGCAGCCTTTGCATGTTGCAGCTCTTTTAACTGGTAATGCTGAAGAAACAGGTTGGCTTGGAACTCATAGGGAAGTTGATTGGAGTGATGCTGTAGAAGCTGTTAATCGTTTAGGAAAGCGAATCGGCGTTGCCTTTGACGTTCGTCAGATTAGTTCTGATGATGTTCCTGCTTCTTGGCATCCAGGTCGTACTGCCAGAGTGTATGTTCCTGTTGATGGTGCCGACAATGTTGAAATTGGTATTGTTGGAGAGCTTCATCCTCAGGTTGATGAGAATTTGGGTTTGCCAAAGCACTCTGCTGCTTTCGAGCTTGATTTGAGTGCATTATTTGATGCTATGCAAGTTAAGCCTGTTCAGGCAAAACCTGTTTCTACATTCCCTCCTGTTAAGCAGGACTTTGCGTTTGTTGCTCCTTCTTCTTTGACTGCTCACGATTTAAAGGAAGCTATTGTTAAAGCTTCTGGTGATTTGCTTGAGTCTGTAGAGTTGTTCGATGTTTATGAAGGCGAACAACTTGGAGAAGGACTAAGATCTCTTGCTTATTCTGTAACATTTAGGGCTGCTGATAGAACGCTTTCTAGCGATGATATGGAAGCGGTCCGAGAGGCTATTACAAAGTCTGCTCAAAAATTGCATGCAACATTGCGAGTATAAGTTCGAATATAAGTTACAGAGTCGCGTTTTTTAAATTGATACGGCTGAATGATTAGTATTATCTGGTTGTTCAGCCGTATTTTTTAGTAAATAAAATAGTATTTATGGCTTTGTTAAAATGTATATATTCATGAATATATTTATGTATTCATGTATATTAGATTGGAGTGCTCTTTAGAAAGGTATTGCCAATTATGGTTGAGTCTAATAGGAAGTCAAATAATTTTAGTGGCGATGATGCGCTTAATCATAGTTATGTGAATGAAGATAATAATTTTGACGATGCTTTTGATGTTAATGACGATTTTGGTTCTATTGAATCCGCTGGAAAGCAGCGTCCTACGACTAAAGCTGCACGTTTAAATGCGATTGAACAGGCGCTTTTAAGTGAGGTTATTACTTCACAGTCTCAGCTTGCTAAAGTTTTGGCTCGTCATGGTTTTGAGGTTACTCAAGCAACTTTGAGTAGAGATTTGGATGAAATAAATGCGGTTAAAATTCGTCTTACAGACGGCAGAATTGCTTATGTTCTAGGAGATGGAACTGGTAATCGTCACGCAATGGATACCGTTAGGATCGATCAGCAAGTTGCAAGAACTCTTTCTGGGCTTATTACAGAAGTTGGATTTGCTAATAATATAGTTGTAATTCACACTCCTTCGGGCGCTGCTCAATATGTTGCAAGTGTTATTGATAGGCAGCCTTTAAAAGGTATTTTAGGTTCGGTTGCTGGCGATGATACAGTGCTTATGGTTTGTGTTTCTAACGAAGAAGCAGAAGATAGAGCTAATTGGATGCTTTCAGTTGCATCTAGGTGATTTTGTATATAGTTTATTCATTTTATAGTTATATTTGTGTCTAATATGCATCGATGGATGTTGAATTTATAATACTTGCTGCAAAGACCACAGCGTTGTGGTTTTTGCACTTTGTTATAGTACAATCAATTGCATAAGTATTATTCCTATTGTCTTATTTTTTTAAATATTATTTTTCAAAATATGATAAAAGCGTTGTATTTCTAAGCGTGTTGAGATTTTATCTATGGTTGTATAATATACTATATATTGTTTATTTATTCAATATATGACCTTGGGAGGTCACTATGACTAGTAAGAAACGTATTGTATTGGCGTATTCGGGTGGCCTCGATACATCTGTAGCTATTCCGTACCTTAAAGAACAAACAGGTCAAGACGTTGTAGCTGTGTCACTAAACGTTGGTCAAGGTGGAGAAGCGCTCGAAGTCATTAAAAATCGCGCTTTGGCTTGTGGTGCTGTTGAATCGTATGTAGTTGATGCTCGTGAAGAATTTGCGGATAACTATTGCATGCTCGCATTAAAAGCAAATGCAATGTACGAAGACGTGTATCCTTTAGTTTCTGCGCTTTCTAGGCCGCTTATTACTCGTCACTTGGTTCACGCAGCGCACGAATTCGACGCAGATACGATCGCACATGGTTGCACTGGCAAAGGAAACGATCAGGTTCGTTTTGAAGTTGCAATTCAGTCTTTGGATCCAGATTTAAAGGCAATTAGCCCAATTCGCGATTTGTCGCTTACTCGAGATGTGGAAATCGCTTTTGCAAACGAGCACAAGCTTCCGATTACTCAAAGCAAGAAAAGCCCATATTCTATAGACCAAAATGTTTGGGGAAGGGCTATTGAAACAGGCTTCTTGGAAGATCCGTGGAATGCTCCAACCGAAGAATGCTACTCTTACACAAAGAATCCTTTGGAAGCTACAACTCCAGACGAAGTTACAATCACGTTTGAAAAAGGTATTCCAGTTGCAATTGACGGTCATAGCGTAACTCCATTGCAAGCAATCGAAGAAATGAACAAGAGAGCTGGGGCACAAGGAATCGGCAGAATCGACATTATTGAAGATCGTTTAGTTGGCATTAAGTCTCGCGAATTGTACGAAGTTCCAGGCGCGCAAGCTTTGATTACGGCTCATCAAGAGCTTGAGAATTGCTGCTTAGAGCGTGAACAGCATAGGCTTAAGCGTGCTCTTGATAAAAAGTGGGCGGAATTTGTGTATGACGGCCAGTGGTTCTCGCCAGTTGTGCGTTCTTTGAACGCGTTCATAAACGAAACGCAAGAGCATGTTTCTGGCGATATTCGCATGACTTTATACGCTGGAAAGGCTGTTGTAACAGGCAGAAAGTCGGATGAGTCTTTGTATGACTTTAACTTGGCTACTTACGATTCTTCCGATACTTTCGACCAGCGCGCTTCCAACGGATTTATTGAAATCTACGGATTGTCTAGCAAGGTTGCAGCGGCTCGAGATATGCGCGTTGCGAAGAACAACTAACAAGAGGAAAGCAGAAAGAAGAATATAACTATGCACGATGCAAATGCCAATGCAAATACCAATACTAATCATCCAATAGCCTTGTGGGGCGGACGTTTTAGCTCAGGACCTTCCGCAGAGCTTGCAAAGCTTAGCAAATCAACTCAATTTGATTGGCGATTAGCGGATGATGATATTGCAGGATCTCGCGCTCATGCGCATGCGTTGCATCGTGCAGGTTTATTGACAAATCAAGAATACGAGGATCTTCAAAAAGCTCTAGACGAGTTGCAAAATCGCGTGGATAATGGCACTTTTACGCCAATTGAAGAAGACGAGGATGAGGCAACTGCATTAGAGCGCGGTTTGCTTGATATTGCAGGAAGCGAACTTGGCGGAAAACTTAGAGCTGGACGCTCTAGAAACGACCAAATCGCAGCTTTAATACGCATGTTTTTGCGCAGACACTCGCGCGTTTTGGCTACTCTCGTGTTAGATGTTTGTAATGCTTTAGTTGCTCAATCTTTAGCTGCAAAAGATTCTGTAATGCCTGGTCGTACTCACATGCAGCATGCTCAACCTATTTTGCTTGCACACCAGCTAATGGCTCATGTTTGGCCGCTTTTGCGAGATGTAAATCGCCTTGCGGACTGGGATTCGCGCGCAAACGAAAGCCCGTATGGGGCAGGGGCATTGGCTGGCAACACTCTTGGACTAGATCCCGAAGAAGTTTCTAAAGAACTTGGTTTTTCTGCTGTTTGCGCGAATTCTATTGATGCTACAGCAAGTAGAGATATTGTTGCGGAGTTTTCATTTATTGCAGCCATGATTGGCGTTGATATTTCTCGCTTAAGCGAAGAGATTATTATATGGAATACTCAAGAATTTGCGTTCGTAACTTTAGACGATGCTTATTCTACTGGATCTTCTATTATGCCTCAAAAGAAGAATCCAGATATCGCGGAGCTTGCTAGAGGAAAAGCAGGACGATTAATCGGAGATTTAACTGGATTAATGGCCACTCTTAAAGGTCTTCCAACCGCATATGCAAGAGATTTGCAAGAAGATAAAGAGGCAGTTTTTGACCAAATTGACACTCTAGAAGTTCTGCTTCCAGCATTCGCAGGAATGGTTAGAACAATGCGATTTAATATTGATAGGTTGCGTGAACAGTCGGCTACTGGTTTTGCCTTAGCTACAGATATTGCTGAATGGCTTGTAAAACAAGGTGTTCCATTTAGAAATGCGCATAAGTTATCAGGATTATGCGTAAAACGTGCTGAAGAACTTGGTGGTGATTTAGACGTTTTAAGTGATGATGATTTTGCTAATATTCTGAATGATTTTGTAGATCGCGCAGATATTGAGAATCTTAAACTTGTTCTTTCTAGTGATGGATCAGTAGCTTCTAGATGTGGAAAAGGTGGAACGGCTTTTGTTCGCGTAAAAGAACAAATTACTCAAGCTCAGCTTGCGATTGATGAGTATAAGAAATTTGCTGAATCTGTAAGTGATGGAACTGCTTATAAGAGTGTCGCCCTGTGCTGCCAAAATTGAAAGGCTTGGATTGCGCGTTTAGCGCCCGATGCCTATGTAAGTTTTGGCAATAATAAGGAGATACGAATGGCTCAGGTCAGGAATTACAAGGAAGCTGGATTTGCTTCTTTGTTTGAAGAGCTAAAGTGGCGTGGATTAATTTCACAATCTACTGATGAGCAGCAGCTTGCTCAAGCACTTGACGGAGAACCATTAACGTATTATTGCGGTTACGATCCTACTGCTGCTTCATTGCATATTGGTAATCTTGTTCAGCTTATTAATATGCGCCACTTGCAAGCTGCAGGTCATCATCCTATTGCTTTAGTTGGTGGTGCTACTGGCTTGATTGGTGACCCTCGTCAAAGTGGAGAACGCACGCTTAATTCTAAAGACATTGTGGCTGGCTGGGCTGAACGTTTGCGCAAGCAGATTGGCAGAATTTTGCCTCTTGAAGGTGAAAATCCTGTTCGTTTTGTTAGCAATTACGACTGGGTTTCTAAGATGTCTGCTATCGACTTCTTGCGCGATGTTGGTAAAAATTTCCGTGTTGGCACAATGCTTTCTAAGGATATTGTGGCTCGCCGCTTAAACTCCGACGAAGGTATTTCTTTTGCTGAGTTCAGCTATCAGGTTTTGCAAGGTAACGACTTCTTGTACTTATTTGATAATTACAACGTAACATTGCAACTTGGTGGATCTGATCAGTGGGGTAACTTGACTTCTGGCATGGATTTGATTCGTAAGGTTCGCGGAGCTTCTGTGCACGTGTTTACAAGCCCTATTATTACGGATAATCAAGGTCGTAAGTTTGGAAAATCTGAGGGTAACGCAATGTGGCTTGATCCTACGATGCTTAGCCCTTATCGCTTCTACCAATTCTGGTTTAATCAGCCAGATGATGAAGTTGTTAAGCTTCTTAAGGCTTTTACGTTCTTGCCTAAGAGTGAGATTGAGCGTTTGGAAAAGCAAATTCAAGAAGACCCAGGAAGTCGTGAAGCTCAGCGTGTTCTCGCTTGGGAAGTTACGAGCTTTGTTCATGGTGAAGATGTTACGAATCAGGCTATTGCTGCTTCTTCGGCATTGTTTGGTAAGGGTGATCTAGACGCTATTGATGAGCAAACTCTTGAAGCTGCCTTGGATGGTGTTAAGGTTAAGGCGCAGGATGGTAGTTTAGAATTTGCTAAAGCAAATAGTGGTGATCGCGTTGTTGAGGCTGCTGTTGCTGCTGGATTGTTGCGCACAATTTCTGAAGCTCGTCGTGCTATTGAAGCCGGTGGTTTGTACGTTAACAATAATCGCGTAGACAGTGTTGATGACGTTTTGAATGATAATTCATTCTTACATGGTCGTTTTGCTTTGATTCGTAGAGGCAAGAAGGCTATTGGCGCTGTTGAGCGTGCTTAGTTTTTTAAGCGCGTTTGGTTTGTTTTTAATATTAGATTTTTAGTATAATTTTATATTTTTAGAATTTGAAAGGTATGCCAATAATGGGCGAAGAACGCGGATCGCGTAGTGGTAAATCGTTTGGTAATCGTGGCAGTTTTGGTCGCCGTAATGGTGGTAAGAATGGTGACCATCGCGGTGGATTCCACAATGGTGGCTCATCAAAAGGTGGATTCCACAAGGATGGTGGCAGAAAGTTTAATCACCGTGATGGCGAACGTAGATTTGAGCACAATGATCGCAGATATGATGATCATAAGAACGGTCGTCGTGACGATTTTGAGCGTGATTCTGGTAGTTCAGAAGGTTTAAGACGCAATGGATTCCACAAAGGTGGATTCAATAAGAGCGGTTTTAAGAAGGATAACGATCGTAGGTTTAACCATCGTGATAATGATCATAGGTTCAACCGTGATGATCGTGATAACCGCAGTGATCGCAGATTCGATAGAAAAGATAATCACGAAACTCGCAGAAATCGTGGTTTTGATGTCAAGTCGGAAGAAAATGGCAATCCAAGGTACAAGAAGTTTGATCGTGATAATCGTGGCGAGCGCAATGATCGCCGCTTTGAAGATAATCGCGGTGGCTTCCACAAGGGTGATTTTAAGAAGAATGATTCTAGAAAGCGCGATTCAAAGTCGTCTTTCCGCTTTGAAAATGGTCCTCGTAGAAACTCGGATGGAACTGTTTCTTACCCATCTCAAAACCCTTATACTGATAGGCGTCCAGGCGAACCTAAGATGCCTAAGGGCTTAGAGTATTCCATGCTTTCTAAAGAATCTCGTGAGCGTTTGCGCGGTCTTTCTAAGGAACATTCTGAGAATATTGGTTTGCATATTCTCGCAGCTTATGCTTTGCAAGAAGAAGATCCAGAGCTTGCATTGGAACATGCAAAGTGGGCTGCAAAGCAGGCATCGCGTATTGATTTTTCGCGCGAAACATTAGGATTTATTGCATACCGTCAGGGTGATTACAAGCTTGCTGCGCGCGAGTTTAGAACAGCTATGCGAATGAATGGCTACATGGATTATCTTCCATTTATTGCCGATTGCGAGCGCGGTATGGGCAACCTTGATAAGGCTTTGGAAATCTGCATGTCGGATGAAGCTAGAAGGGTTACTGGCGAAGTCAAGGCAGAAATGTTCCTTGTGTACGCAGGTGTTTTGGCAGATACAAACCATTCGGATAAGGCTATTGAGCTTGTTCACGCAATGGGTAGGTCTAAGGGTTTGCCTGGCGAGTATAGAATGCGTGCAGTTCAGGCGGAACAGTACTTCCTAGAGGAGGCTGGGCGAAGTGATGAGGCTATTGAGCTTGACTCTTTGCTTGATCGCTTAGAAGAGCAATACGCAGATATTGAAGACGAAGAAAATCCAGAAGATGTTGTGATTGACTACGATTTGGAACATCTTAATGACGCGATTATGGACGAAGTTGGCATTAGTGAAGATGATGCGCAATTTGCTCCAGATGATGATTTGGAAGATGATTCAGATGATTCAGATGATTCGGATGATTCAGACGATTCAGACGATGATTCACAAATCGCAGACAATACTGAAACTATAGAGATGAGTGCAGTTAAGTCTGAAGAAGAATAGTACAACCATATCTTCTAAGCCCGGCTTCTGTATTATGAGAGTATAGTAAGCCGGGCGTTTGCTACTTTGATATTTTTAAAATCATGCGGGGATATTCTATGCAACTTGATGAACGAACGAATTTTTCAAATAGTAAATCTGCGTTAAGCAAGAATTTTCGCTTAGCTTTGCTTGACTTAGACGGCGTAGTGTATAGAGGCGGAAAATCCGTTGAATATGCTGCTGAATCAATTGAAAATGCTCAAAAAAATGGCATGTTTATTGAATATACGACTAATAATTCTTCTCGTTTTCAAGAAGTTGTAGCGAGTCAACTAGAAAGTTTCGGCTTAAAAGTAGAGCCGTGGCAGATCATAACTTCTTCTGTTGTTGCAGCAAGAATGGTTGCTCGCTACGTTCCGAGAAATTCTAATGTTTTAGTGCTTGGAGCCGATCATCTCGTACAAGAGGTTCGTAGTGCTGGTCTTAATCCAGTAAAGTCTTGTAAAGACAATCCAAAAGCTGTTATCCAAGGCTGGTATCCGCAAATGACTTGGCAAGAAATGGCACAAGTCGCTTTCGCAGTAGAGCATGGAGCTAAGTATTTTGTTACTAATCGCGATTTAACAATTCCACGTGAATTTGGTATAGCTCCTGGATGCGGTTCTATGATTCAAGCTGTAGTAAATGCAACTGGAGTTGAGCCTATTGCTTCTGCTGGAAAACCCGAGTGCGCAATGTATGACGAAGCGAGATTGTTGGTTGCTGCAAATGCAAATCACAATGATGAAGATGTTAAAGAATATGCAGAAAAAGATGAGTTTGGGAATCCTGTAATAAGTATTTCGCGCTCGCTAGCCGTAGGAGACCGATTGGATACAGACATCGAAGCTGGTACCAGAGGGGGATATGAGTCTCTTCTAGTGCTTACTGGTGTCACCAATCCGCGCATGTTGCTTGAGGCTCCAAAACACTTGCGACCAAGCTTTGTTTCTAAGGATTTAAGAGGACTAAACGAGGCTCATGAGTCTCCAAAGCGTGTTGACGACGTTACATTTGTATGTGGAACTTCTAGAGCACAAATTGTTTGTAATTCTATTGAAGTAAACAATCCTAATGATTGCAACGCTTTGCGTGCTGCTTGTGTGCTCACTTGGAGCTTAATAGATAGTGGAAAATCACTTGAAGACTACATTCTTCCAGAGTTTTCTTTATGAATATATGAGTTTGCATATGTGTGTATGAGGATTTTTCAATGTCTGACGGAGATGATTTAGTTCAGCGATTAGATTGTGAACTTGTAAATCGCGGATTAGTGAAAAGTAGAACTACAGCTCAGCGCTTAATTAAGTCTGGGTTAGTAAAAGTAGATAATCGAATTGTTTATAAATCATCATTTTTAGTGGAAAAAGCGCAAGAAATAAGTTTTGATGAATCAAAAAAAGAAAATTCTTGTCTTAAATATGTTTCTAGAGGAGCACTCAAATTAGAAGGTGCGTTCTCTTTATTTGAAGATTTAGGATTAAAAGTTTATTCAAATACTAAAGCGCTAGATATTGGTGCTTCAACTGGCGGTTTTTGCGATTATTTGTTGCAAAATGGCGTTAATCGCGTTATTGCTTTAGACGTCGGACACGGTCAATTGCACCCAAAGATCGCAAGCGATTCGCGCGTTATCGAAATGAGTGGAGTCAATATTCGCGATGTTTATTTAGAGGATTTGCCTTACAAGCCTAATCTTATAGTCTCAGATGTTTCTTTTATATCTCTTACTTTTGTTATTCCAGTAATCGCGCGTATTGCGCAAAACAACGCGAATATTGTTCTTCTTGTAAAGCCACAATTTGAAGTTGGTAAAGGAAATCTTGGAAAAGGCGGAATTGTAACAGATAAAGACCTAAGACTTAAAGCATTAGAAAATATTAAAGAATGCGCTAAAAATAGTGGTTTAAAAGTTGTTGCAACTCATGAATCTCCTATAGAAGGAACTCATGGAAATATTGAATATCTTCTTTACGCGCGATTTAATAGTTAAAAATAATTATTTGATAAATATTTTTTACATAAGCAGTACAATGCGCAATATGTAGTGCAACAATTACAATATTTATTGTTATTTGCAAAACCACAAAGGGGCTGTGTTATGCCAGAACTTTTAGTAGATGATGATGCTTCTTATGCTCGTCGCGCTCTGGTAGTTACGCATGCGCGTCTTGATAGTCACAGTGCCGTTGTAGATCAAGTTACCACGCAGCTTAGTAGTGCTGGTTTTCATGTAGATGTGTTTCATAGTGCTGCCGTATCTGATTTTGCGCAAAAAACAGCACATGTTATTGATAAAAACACAGAGATTGTTGTTGTGCTTGGTGGAGATGGCACAATGCTTCAAGCTGCAGAATTGGTGCATTGCACTCCTGTTCCAATCATAGGTATAAATCTTGGTCATGTTGGATTTTTGGCGGAATTTGAAAGCTTCCAAATAGATGAGGCTATTAGAAGAATTGCTCAAAAAGATTATTTTTTAGAGCATAGAATGGAAGCTCATGTAGACGTTTGGCTTCCTGGAGCGAGTGAGCCTTTAAGTGATTGGGCGCTTAACGATATTACTTTAGATAGGGCAGATCGCGGTAGAATGGTGGAGCTTTCGATTCGCGTTGATAATGTTGAAATGTCGTCTTTTGGCTGCGATGGTGTTATTGTTTCTACTCCTACTGGATCCACAGCTTACGCATTTTCGGCAGGAGGTCCAATCATGTGGCCAAACGTTGAGGCTTTGCAACTGGTTCCTTTGGCTGCACACGCGCTTTTTTCTAGACCATTGATTATCGGAGCAGGTTCAACTTTTACTATTGATATTTTGGAAGATTCAGCTTCTGGTGGTTGGATTTGTTGTGATGGTAGGCGTCAAAGGGCTTTACCGCAAGGCTCTAGGATTCAAATTCGTCAGTCCAAGGATGAGCTGTTTTTAGCGCGTCTTTCTGGTGTTCCATTTACGCAAAGATTAGTTACTAAGTTTGATTTGCCTGTAGTTGGTTGGCGCGAAAATCGTCGTAAAAAGTCTTCCAAACCTAAGGAATATGAGGCTAATCTGCATAATGAAACCGATAGGAATTATGAAGATGTTCCAAATGTCTCAAATAACTACCATAACCCTAATAGCTTAAACTCGTAGGGGGCATCCTTGCTTGAAGAATTAGAAATTCGTAATTTAGGACCAATCTCTCACGCGGTTATTACTCCATCATATGGAATGACTGCTATTACTGGAGAAACAGGGGCTGGAAAATCTATGCTTCTAAGCGCTATAAGACTTATATCTGGAGGAAAAGCTGATTCTTCTAGAATTGTATCTTTTGCGTCAGAATCATGGGCGCAAGGCGTTTTTTCTGTTTCAAAGTCAGGAATTGTTTCTAATCTTTTGCAAGAATCTGGGATAGATGTTGAAGAATCTGAAGGCGATGATTCTAAAATAGATGTTTATGTATCTCGTACTGTTCCAAAATCTGGTAGGTCTAGGGCGGTAGTATCTGGTTGTTCTGTTCCTAAGACTTTGCTGGATAAAATTTGTTCGCAAACAATAACAATTCATGGGCAAAGTGATCAGTTGCGTATAGCAACAAGTGCAAAACAGCGTGAGTTCTTGGACTCAATTTCTTGTGATTCAAAAGAATTACAAGAATATTCTGTGGCATTTAAAGAATGGCAGGATGCTGTTGAATCTTATAACAGGCTTATAAATCAAGAATCTTCTTCTAGGCAGCGTGCAGATTATTTGCGAGAATCGCTAGAAAAAATTCGCCAAATCGATCCAAAACGGAATGAAGATGAAGAGCTTAAAGCTAAAAGAGACCGCATAGAAAACGCTGCTCAAATCGTTGGAGCTATTAGCGAAGCAATTTCTTCGTTAGACGCAAGTCAAATTGACTACGGCGCAATAGATTCCGTTGACGCATTACATTTGGTTGACAACGCATCTAAGGCAATTCGCTCGATTCGAGTTGATGGAGATTATAGCGCGATTGCAAATCAACTTGACGATATTTCTTCCCAAATTTCCGACATTGTTATGCAGCTCGCTCAGCAATTAGATGTTGATGAGAGTCAGGAAGATTTAGACGCTATTAACAATCGTATTCACGATTTAAGCGATTTAACACGCAGATGGGGTCCACAGATCGACGATGTTTTAGAGTGGGCTAAAAAGGCGCAATTTGAGCTTGAAGATTTGGATGATTCACCTGAGGCTATTGATCGCGCTAAAAAAGCTTGTGATAAGTATTATTCTAATGCCAAAAATTTAGCAGATAAACTTTATGATTTGCGCAAAAGTGCAGCAGAAAAGTTTAGTTTTGAAGTTAGTAAAGAGCTTGAATCTTTGGCTATGCAAGATGCTCAGCTTTTAATCAAAGTTAATAGGCGTAAAGTAGATGAAACTGGAGTAGTTGACTTAGATTCTCATGGTTTAGACAATGTTGAGTTTCTTTTTAAGCCTTTCCCGTCGTCTGATTATTTGCCAATGGGTAGCAGTGCTTCAGGTGGAGAGTTAAGTAGACTTATGTTAGCTATGGAGTTGGTTGCGGCAAAATTCAATAACAGCGACTCTCATTCTATGACTTTTATTTTCGACGAGGTTGATGCGGGAGTTGGAGGAGTTGCAGCAGTGGAATTAGGCAAACGCTTAGCTCAACTTGCTAAAAGTTCTCAGGTGATTGTTGTAACACATTTGGCTCAAGTTGCTTCTTTTGCTGATGTTCAATTTGTGGTTAGAAAAAGTTTTAGTGATTCATCGGTTTCTGGCGATTCTTCTAATGATTTTGACTCTTCATTAGTCGTAGATACTACTGTTACTAAGTTGGATGATTCACAGCGTGAGCAGGAAATAGCTAGAATGCTTTCTGGAAGTCAGTCGCAAGCTTCTTTAGAGCATGCTAGAGAATTGTTAAAAACAAGCAAAATCTAATCTAAAATCTGAATCTAATTCAAAGTAATTTTTATAAAACAGGATTAATATCAGGATTAATAATATGAGCGAAAATGTGTTAGTTGATAATTCAAATTGTGCAGCAATTTTTGATTTTGATGGTACTTTGCTTGACTCTTTACATGTTTGGGATGATATAGACGAAAAGAGTTTTGCTAAACGCGGTATTAAAGTGCCTGCTGATTTTGCTGATTCCACTGCAACAATGACTCCTCGAGAAGTGGCTGATTATGTTATTGCACGTTTTGGTTTTACGGATTCTCCAGAAGATTTAATGAAAGAGTGGCAAGATATGGCTTTTGACGCATACGCGAAGCATTTGCCGCTTAGAAAAGGTGCTAAAAATTACGTTGATTATTTGCATAAAACGGGTGCAAAAACAGTTCTTATAACTACTCTTTCTAAATCTTTATGCGTTGCTGCCTTAAAACGTACTGATTTGTATGATTACTTTGATTTGATGATTTTTGGAGAAGATTTAGAGAGCAATGCAAAAAATAGTCCTAAAACTTATGTTGACTTAGCAAAGCGAATTGGCGTAAAACCAAGCGATTGCACTGTTTTTGAGGATTCTGATGCAGCGCTAAAATCGGCTCGTTTATCTGGAATGAAAATTTGTGAGGTAGTGGATTTAATGAATGGCGATTTTGACTTTGCGCCAAAAGTCTTAAATAAGGGTCTTAAGTAAATTAGGGTGAGGTTTCACATACCCCGGGTTTTGTCGCGTGCAAATATGCACACGGATGACCATCCATCTCGATTTGACGTTACCGCCAAACTCTAGCAGTCTACCCGAAGACTTAGGCGAGCAGCCCTTAAACACCTTCTGCTTGACCTTGCTCCCAATGAGGCTTGCCATGCGGCTAACTGTTACCAGAAGCCCGGTGGTCTCTTACACCGCCGTTTCACCCTTACCTAAACAAAAGTTTAGGCGGTCTATTCTCTGTTGCGCTATCTCTCAGGTTGCCCTGGGCGGACGTTATCCGCCATTGTGCTCTGTGGAGCCCGGAAGTTCCTCAGCTACTCCGAATGAACATTGCAGCCGCGGTCATCGTGAAACCTCAACCTTCCCAATTATAGCAGACGTCTTAATTTTCGCGCATATTTTGCGACTCGCTAGAAAATGGCGGTTTTTAGCAGATATAATAGGTGTATCAGCGGCGCTGGTGCCGTTGACGTGTATACAAGTCGAGTTTTATCTCGGATTACTCATAAGGAGGTTCGCATGGAAATCGTCATCACCGGACGTCATACGCAGATTAAGCAAAGATTCCGTGACGTTGTGGAAAGCAAGATGAATCGTGTGACCGCCATTGCTCCAGATGCGCAGCGCATTCAGATTGTGCTTAACACTGAGGGCAATCCAAGGCAGGCAGATACTGCAAAGAGAGTTGAAATTACTGTCGTAGCAGGAAGTACGGTTATTCGCGCAGAGGCATCTAGTACTGACCAATACAGTGCATTGGATATGGCTCTTGATAAGTTGACGCTTCGTTTGCGTCGCACTCGCGATCGTCGTAAGGATCATCGTCGTGGATATGAGCAAATGGTTCCAGTTGATTTGGGTGTTGCAGAGCCAGAGGTTGAAACAACTGTTGAAGAAGTCGCACAAGAAGATGGAACGAATAGTGCAGATGCTGCGGTTGCTTCCGACTTGGGTCCTGGCGAATCAGTAGAGGTGAGTGTTGGAGATACTCCTATTGTGATTCGTCGCAAGCTTCATATTGCTGAGCCAATGAGCATTGACGAAGCGTTGTATGAAATGGAACTTATTGGTCATGATTTCTTCCTGTTCGTAAATAAGGAAACAATGAGGCCTTCGGTTGTGTATCGTAGGCATGGCTGGAGTTATGGTGTGTTTGAAATTGATACTCCAGAAAACGTTTCTAAAAAGAAGTAACAAAGAAGTAATAAAGCAAATAAGGGTAGAACATTATTAAATAGAAATTAACTCATATGAGTCAATGCCCGTCTAGTAAAAGTCTAGACGGGCATTTTATGCGTAGCATCAGACTCGCTATCTTATAAAAATCGCAGCCGTCGCGTAATATAGGCACAGTTTACGTCTATATTGGCTAGCCGAATAATAGACACGACCTAAGGGAGCTAAACGTGGTAGATATCGTCGATAAAGCCTTGCGCATGGGTGAAGGCCGTCAATTGAAGCGCCTTGAGAATGTTGCAAAGGCTGTGAATGCGCTAGAAGATGAGATTTCTGCGCTTTCCGATGAAGAGCTTAAAGGGCAAACGGCAAAATTCAAGCAGAAGTTAGACAATGGTGCGAAACTTGATGATTTAATGCCAGAAGCATTTGCTACAGTAAGAGAGGTTTCAAAGCGTACTCTTGGTCAGCGTCACTTTGACGTTCAGCTCATGGGCGGTGCAGCATTGCATTGGGGCAATATTGCAGAAATGAAGACTGGTGAAGGTAAAACACTTGTTGCCACATTGCCTAGCTATTTGAATGCTTTGGAAGGCAAAGGCGTTCATGTTGTTACCGTTAACGACTATCTTGCTAGCTATCAGAGCGAGCTTATGGGTCGTATTTATCGATTCCTCGGTATGAGTGTTGGCTGCATTATTACGGATCAACAACCTCCAGAGCGTAGAAAGCAATACAACGCAGACATTACTTATGGAACTAACAATGAGTTTGGCTTCGACTATTTGCGCGACAATATGGCTTGGGAAAAGGGTGATCTTGTTCAGCGTGGTCACCATTACGCAATAGTCGATGAGGTTGATTCCATTCTTATTGATGAGGCTCGTACGCCACTTATTATTTCTGGACCAGCCGAAGGCGATGTTACGCGTTGGTATCGCGAGTTTGCAAAGCTTGTTTTAAAGCTTGATCGCGATGTTGATTACAAGATTGATGAAAAGCGTAAGACTGCTGGTATTTTAGATTCAGGTATTGCAAAGATTGAAGATTACTTAGGTATAGAGAATCTTTATGAGCCAAGCAACACTGCTTTAATCGGATACTTGAATAATGCTTTGAAAGCTAAGGAATTATTCCTTCTTGATCGCGATTATGTTGTTACTAATGGCGAAGTTCTTATTGTTGATGAGCATACTGGTCGAGTTCTTCCAGGTCGTCGTTACAGCGATGGTTTGCATCAAGCGATTGAGGCCAAGGAGAATGTTGAAGTAAAGGCGGAAAATCAGACTTTCGCAACTATTACTTTGCAAAACTACTTCCGTATGTACGACAAGCTTTCTGGTATGACTGGTACTGCAGAAACAGAAGCCGCAGAGTTTATGGGAACATACAAGCTTGGTGTTCTTCCAATTCCTTCTAATCGTCCAGTTATTCGTATGGATAAGGATGATTTAATCTTCCGTACTAAGAAGGAAAAGCTTGCCGCTATTGTTCGAGATGTTGCTCAGCGTCATGCAAAGGGTCAGCCTGTTTTGCTTGGTACGGCATCGGTTGAATCTTCCGAAATCGTTTCTTCGCTTTTGGATGTTGCTCGTATACCTCATCAGGTGTTGAATGCTAAGCAGAATGCTAAGGAAGCAGCTGTTGTTGCTGTTGCTGGTCGTAAGGGTGCTGTGACTGTTGCTACAAACATGGCAGGTCGTGGTACAGATATTATGCTTGGCGGTAACGTTGAGTTCCTTGCAGATGCAAAGCTTAAGGCAGAAGGTTATTCTCCAGACGATACTCCAGAAGAGTATGAGAAGCGTTGGCCAGGAGTTTTGGCGGAAGTCAAAGAGCAAGTTAAAGACGAACATGAAGAGGTTAAGAAGCTTGGTGGCTTGTATGTTCTTGGCACTGAGCGTCACGAATCTCGTCGTATTGACAATCAGCTTAGAGGTCGTTCTGGCCGTCAGGGAGATCCTGGTGAGTCTCGTTTCTACTTGAGCTTGGAAGACGATTTAATGCGTTTGTTCAACACTCAGCTTGTTGCGCGCGTTATGGCTAAAGGTTTGCCAGAAGGTGAGCCGATTGAATCCAAGTATGTTTCTAATGGTGTTCGTACGGCTCAAAAGACTGTTGAGGCTCGTAACTTTGAAATGCGTAAGAACGTTTTGAAGTACGATGACGTTATGAATAAGCAGCGTACTGTTATTTATTCAGAACGTCAGATTGTTCTTAAAGGTCAGGATATTCATGAGGATATTTTGAAGTTTATTAAGGACACTGCCGATAGTTATGTTCGCGGAGCTATGAACGGTTCAGATAAGCCAAAGAACTGGGATTGGGAAGGTCTTAAAGACGCTGTTAATGCTGTTATGCCAATTATTTTGGATTGGGATCAGCTGCGCTTGCAAATCGAGTCTCTTAAGGGAGAAAAAGCTGTTGAAGCTTTGCGAGACACTATAGTAGATGGCGTTATTACTATTTACGCTGTGTTTGAAGAAAGAATGGGTTCTGATAACTTGCGCCAATTTGAGCGTAGAGTTGTCCTTGCTGTTCTTGATCGCAAGTGGCGCGAACATCTTTATGAGATGGATTATTTGAAGGATGGTATTGGCTTGCGTGGTATGGGTCAGCGTGACCCTCTGGTTGAATACCAGCGCGAAGGCTTCCAGATGTATAACTCAATGATTGAGGCAATTAAGGAAGAGTCTATTCAGCTTCTGTTCCGTATGAATCTCGAGCAGATTGTTGCGGAAACTGAAAACCAAGATGATTCTTATGTTGATGCAAACATTGAGCAAGCAGAACAAGAAGAAGATGAGCATTCTGGAATCGTTGGTCCTGCTCCTATGAGCCATGCTGATGGTGAAGTGCCATTGAGCAAGCGTCCAAAGATTGAAGAATGGAAGACTCCTTGGGCTGATGGTCGTACGTTCCCAGGAACGAACAAGAATGATGAGTGCCCATGTGGCTCTGGCAGAAAGTACAAGTTATGCCATGGTCAGAACGAGGATCAGAATAATTTTGGTTCGAACGAAGATTAAGTTTTAAGCTATAATCTTTAAAAAATGAGGCTGGAGCGTTTAATTAACGTCAGCCTCATTCTTTTGTATAAATGCACTTAAACTCGTGCGCCTTTGCCGTAGTCGTTGTAATCTTCACTAGAAGTATAATTTTTCTTTCTGCTCATAAGTAAGCCTGCAGATCCAATAAGAAACAGAAAAGCGCTTATGGTACCCGAGTATGCTGCGAAATAGGGCACTAACACGCTCAAAATTACGCCCAGAATGCCCAGAACAAGAATAGACCATAAAACTATGAGGGTAATAGAAATATTCTTAAAATGTGGGTTTGGTGGAACAAAATCATCTCCGTAAGAATCCATTGTTTCATCAACATCTAACCAACTGGTCTTAACGTTATCTCTTGGACCAGCATTATTGTATGACGATATTTTAGTAAGCGGTTTTGTTGCCTGGCTAATACGTTTTTTAAAGATTTTTGCACTTTTGGATTTCTCTATTTCTTTAAAATCTTCTGCATGATCTCTAATAAAATCAGACCAATTCTCATTAAAAGAATTATCGCCAAAAGAATCGTCATTATTGTTATTTGAGTTTTTGTCCTCAGGGTGAGGGGAGTTGGTATTCTTAGAAGGAGTCATAAATTATACTGTAGCAAGTCTGCTTGATTGCGTAATGATTCGCTTTTAGTAACTCTTGCTAGAAGGGGTTTTTAGAATGTTGTATTGGTTCTTCGTAAAGGGGTTTGGATTTATTGCGCGTTTACGTATTAATCCTACTGCTCAAGGCGTTAACAACATTCCTAAAAAAGGTGGGGCTATTATTGCCGCAAATCATCTTGCCGTGATTGACGATGCACTTTTACCTCTTACATGCCCTAGGATGATTCATTTTATGGGTAAAGCTGAGTATTTTGAAGGCAAAGGATTAAAGGGTCGCTTTAAAAAATGGTGGTTTACGTCCGTTGGTGTATTCCCAGTGGATCGTTCTGGAGGCTCTAAATCTCTTGGGGCATTGAATCATGCTCGTGAGATATTAGAAAATGGACAGCTTTTTGGAATTCATATTGAAGGAACTAGAAGTCCTGATGGAAGATTATATAAGGGACATACTGGTGCAGCTCGCTTAGCTTTAGAAACAGGATGCCCGATTGTTCCAGTTGCAATTATTGGTACTAGGGAATTGCAAAGGCATGGTCAGGTTATGCCTGCAAAAGGCTATACAAAGGCTATTTATGGTGAGCCTATTGAAGTTGAAAAAATGAATCCAGAAGATATTACGCATGATATTCTTCGTGAGCTTACCGATAGAGTAACCAAGACAATTCAAAAAATGAGCGGTCAAGAATATGTTGACGAATATGCTCAAACCGTTAAAAAGCGTATTATGGCAGAATCGGCGAAATAAGCTGATAAATTGTTTGTTGTAGGTTATTTGAGTAAAACATTTTCATTCAAACAACCTACAACATAACTCACAACATTTCATACAACATTTTTTACAATGTGTATTGTTTATTAGCATTACCTATTTATTTGTATAAATCAAATAACGGTTAATGTAACAACTGTTGGGTTTCCGCTTTCATCAAGAACACGAACTTGTGCACCAGGAGCTACAGACTGGAATCTTACCGTGTGCATAAAGTCTCCAAGCGGAGCAGAAACATTTACTTTTAGTCCGAGGGCTTCAAGAGTTTTTCGAGCGTCGTTAGCATTTTTATTGCGAACATCTGGCATAGTAACAGTTCTTGGACCTTTAGAAACAACGACATTGAGTTTATCTCCCCAATGAAGTTGCGCTCCTTTTTCTACAGATGTGCTAATAATTTTGCCTTTTTCAACGGTATCATTGAACTCTTCGCTGTATGTTGGAACAAGTTTTGCATCGTTAAATGCTTTATCTGCATCTTCTTTTGTTCGGTTAACAACATCTGGCATAGAAACAGGCATAGGGCCTTTAGACAATACAACAGTAATGTTCTTATTGTGATTCATTTGCATTCCTGGTGTTGGAGAAATTTCTACAACACAGCCTTTAGGAACATCTAATGAATAAACGTCGTTGCTTTCTTTGTGATTAATAGAAGTAAAACCAGCTTTGCGTAAGGCTTTTATAGGATTCTTACCAGTTGTTGATGTTGGATCGATAATATCTTCAGGAATTGTAGATTGTCGTATTCCTTTTGACACAATAACATGAACTTTATTATTTCCGTGTTTAGATACATGACCGCCACTGAAATCAGGATTAGTGGAAATAATGTTTCCAGAAGGTATATTATCGCTAAATTCTTTTTGAACAGAATAAGGAATATTGGATATTTTAAGAGTTTGCTCGTAATCAAACCATGGAATATTTGTGATTTTGCAAGCTTCTTGTGTTTTGCATGACTGCGTATTTGGTTTCGGCAAAGACCAGTAGCTTCCAGGTCCTAGATAATACCAGTAAGAACCAAATGCGATTGCTGCTGCAATAACTGCCGCGCTGCTAACAGCTATAATAACAACTTTATTGTGTAATTTTTTATGATTAAAGTTTTGACTTTTACCGTCAGTGCTTAAATCATTCTTATTAAATTGAGGCGCACGCATAGCAATAGTTAGCATATTGCTATCATTAAAATCTTCAAGTTGATTCACACTGTTTGAAGAATTTTGACTATTGGAATAGTTAAAATCACTGTTACTGTTTTTTTGAACTATTGTCATAGTTGCATCAATATCAGCTGTTTTGTCAATATCAGTTGTTTTATCAATGTCTTTAGTTTTAGACAATACCTCATTTCCAATATTGTTAGAATTAGAACTACTCTGATTTACATTCTCTTTATTAACTTTATCAGCATTATTCGCATCGTTCGCATTAGGAGGAAGAGGTATGCTAGAGTAATTTCTTTTATCGAATTTATCTGAATCAGACATTCTATTTTCAGTTTTGATTGCGTCTAAAGTCGTATTTAAAAGTTGATCTTCATTATCGTAATTTGGATTAAACTTATATTGCCAATCTTCTTTAGGCATATTAGCGCAAATTTGTCTAAGCATACTAAGTGCTTTAGAAGCGTCACTCGGTCTTTTTTCCATTTCTCGAGCAGTAATAGATGCAAGAAAATCAGCTATAGAAGAGTTGATATCGCTACAAATTGTTTTTATAGATGGAGTGTCTTCATGAACATGCTTAAAAACAAGCGTAACAGGATTATCTGCGCTAAAGGGAACACGCCCAGCAAGCATTTCCCAAGCCATCATTCCAGCAGAGTATAAGTCTCCTTGAGGAGTGGCAAGATTCTTTTCAATCATTTCTGGAGCTAGATATGCGGCGGTTCCAAGAAGAAGACCAGTAGAAGAAAGTGTAGCTTGCGATATAGCACGAGCAAGACCAAAATCAGTTATTTGCACGTGACCGCGGTCGTTAATAAGAATATTTTCTGGTTTAATATCTCTGTGTACAACACCAGCAAGGTGTGCGGATGCAAGACCATCTAAAGTTTCCGCGAGAACTCGAAGAGTGTCTTTTAGGCTAAATGTGCCATATTTGTTCATTTCGTATCTAAGATTTACTCCATGAACATATTCCATCACCAAGTAGTCAAGTCCTTCAAATTCGCCAGTATCGTAAACCTGAACAATATGAGGATTCGCTATTGCAGCGGCAGATGTAGCTTCACGCCTAAATCTTGCAATAAATTGCTCTCTATGTATTCCTTGAGCTAGTTGAGTATGCATGATTTTAAGCGCAACTGGGCGATTAAGACGCTCATCTTGCGCTTGATAAACGGTAGCCATGCCGCCTTCTGCTATCTTCCGCATTATGCGATAGCGATTCTCAATACACATTCCTGGTTGCGCTTGAACTTCACTCATGTAGTAAATCCCTTATACGCGTATTAAACCAACTACCTAAAAGTGTACAGGCAATACAGTATCCACTAAATATTTAGTATATCAGTGATTTTACTGCCATTCTCTAGGAATGAATTTGCTAGAAACCTCGTTCAATATGGATTTTCCAAATTCAGATAATGTACTGTTATCTATTTTTTCTTGCGATTCAACCCAAAGATTGTGAATGCGCTTTTTAGACTTACTTATAGCACCACTCTGATTGAAAATGTTAATAATCCTATTAACATCATCTTCATTGCGATTATTAGAGTTATAAGCATCTATCAAAAATAGACGATCTTCGCTTGAAGAAAGATCTAGAGCATCAGCCAAAAGGACAGTGCGTTTACCTTCTCGAATATCGCCTCCAATAGGCTTTCCAGTGTGAGCAGAATCTGAAACAATATCAATAAGATCATCTGCGATCTGAAAAGCAATTCCCAATGGTTCACCAATATCATTCGCCAACTTAATAGCATAATTTTTATTAAGTCCAGCAGATAAAAATCCGAGCGCAAGTGGAGCTATAGTTGTGTAACTTGCAGTTTTCCAACGAAAAACATTTATTGAGGATTCTGCTAGTTTCTTTGGATTTTTAAGGCTCATCATTTCTATGGAAAGATCTAAAACTTGACCAATACCAACATTTCTTTGCATATTTGCAAACTCGCCTAAAACTTCTTGAGGATTATGCAAATTAGTACATGCTTTTCTAGTTATGTCAAAGCTTTGAGTTGCTAAAATATCTCCAAGCATTAATCCAAGTCCAATGCCGATATGCTTGCTATTGCACGCTTTGCTCAATGCACAATATGCGCTTGGTTTTCCTCGTCTTAAAGCAGATTCGTCGATTATATCGTCATGTACAAGTGCTGCAGTTTGAAAGACTTCTAAAGCACATGCAACATCTAGCATTGCGCAATATGCAGTGTCTTTAGAGCAGTTACCGCGTACTGCATCGAAAGCTTCTAAAGCTAAGTAAGCTCTGAGTCTTTTGCCGCCTTCGCTAGAAGAAATTGCTTGTTTCACTACATCTTTAAGTGTTTTATCACAACTAGAAATGAGGTTTTTACAAGCTAAAGAATTAAATTGGTCATAAATTAATTCGCTTATACGCGTCTCTATACATGACTTTTGCGAATCTAAACTCATATTAAGAGTTATCCACATGCCTTAGACATTACAAAATGAGTATTTTTCTAGTATTTTCTAGGATTTTATAGCCTTTAACCACATTGCGTTATTTTTATTGCACTAATTTATTTCTGCTGCAAAACTCTTATTACCAAGTCAAAAACAGTATAAAACACAACAAAAATAAGGAGGAATTATGCAAATAAAAAGTGAATTGGAAAACAAGCAAGTTTTTGAAGATAATGATCATGAATATTCAACTTTGAAAGAATTAACAAATTTATATGCTGCAGGTATGTTTTGCGGAATGTCTGAAGAGTACTTTGCTATGACTTGTGTTGCTGGAAATAGTATAGAAAAAGTGAATATCAGTAATGTTCCAAAAGAATGTATGACAGTTTTAGATATTCCTAAAGATTATGTTAACAAACATCATAATTATGAAGATTATTGGATTAAATGTCTTAGAGATTTAATGCCAGATCTTTTTGAAAAATACATAGGCATAGATTATATGAGCAAAAATTTGAATGTTAAAAAAGAGGAAGCCGTATTTTCAAGTTATGATATTTTTGTTACACAATCTATACGAAACTGGCATAACATGGTTTCTAAAAAAGACGGCAATATTGTGGGTTATGACTTAATAATGTTGCCGATTGCAATGTTAAATAACATTAATGTTCGAGATACTCTGCTTGTGTCTTTACTAGACAGTAAAGGCGAGTATTACAATATAAATGATCTGCTCGTGCTAGCTTTAGCTCCACGAGAAAAAGAAAGATCTAAGGAATTAAGAGATTTTCTAGAAGAAAAATTTAACGAAGAATATGAGCTGCCTGATATTCGTAAAGCGCTAAACGTTGTTAACTTGCTAAAAGCTATGATTTATGTTGTAGATAATAATCCTAAATTAAAAGTACAAGTTTACGCATTAATGTCTTATATAAGCTGGTGGTTTAAGCTAGGGGATGTTGAAAAATACGTTTCAATGGCGCTAGAAATCGATCCTGATTGTTCTATGGCTATGATTGTGGATAATGCATACAAAAGTCATGTCGAGCCAGCATGGTGTAGAAAATTCGCCACGCCGCAAGTAGGGAAGCAGAAAAAATCGTCCTTAGAAGATGATTAACTTCTTAAGTAAAAGTTGCCCTTGCCATAACTATGCCTTTGTGGTATAGTAAGATGCCTTTAAAGGGCATAGCAAGGTATGGTGAATGCCTTAATATGGCGGATTACTTTGCGCATAGCAGGGAATCTACAGGAGGAAAAGTTTGGCGAGCGAAGATACATCTATTGTCGATTCCAAGATGGGCAAGGAAGAAAATCAGGAATTTAAAATGTCAGAAGATGTTGATGATCAAGATGTAGATGTTGACGTTGATGCAGACATGGATCCAGATGAAGAACATATGGATTTAGAAGATTTTGATGAAATCCATGATGATCTTGATGTAGACGATGTTGACAATTTAGATGACGTTGACGATATAAATAATCTGGATGACATTCCAGATGATGAAGATTCCGAAGATTCTGAAGATAATAAAGAAGAGGCGCCACAAGTTCCACAAGCAAAAGGTGCTTTTATTGTTCGAGATGATGATGACGACGATAACCTTACGCCTTCTGGAAATCCTAAGCGTCGAGTAATCGCCACTGGTGCTACAGCGGATCCTGTTAAGGATTATTTAAAGCAGATTGGTCGCGTGAGCTTGCTTAATGCTGAGCAAGAAGTTGATTTGTCAGAGCGTATTGAAGCTGGTTTGTATGCTCAGCATTTGCTTGATACGCAAATTGACCAAATGGAGTTTAAGCGTAAGCGCGAGCTTAAGTGGGCTGCAGCAGATGGTAAGAAAGCTAAAGATCATCTTCTTGAAGCAAACTTGCGTCTTGTGGTTTCTCTTGCAAAGCGTTATACCGGTCGAGGCATGCTTTTCCTTGATTTGATTCAGGAAGGTAATCTCGGTTTAATTCGTGCAGTAGAAAAGTTCGATTGGAAGAAGGGCTTTAAGTTCTCAACCTATGCTACTTGGTGGATTCGCCAGGCTATTACTCGTGCTATGGCAGATCAGGCTCGTACTATTCGAGTTCCAGTGCATATGGTGGAAGTTATTAATAAGCTTTCTAGAGTTCAGCGCCAGATGCTTCAAGATTTGGGTCGCGAACCTACGCCAGATGAGCTTGCACGCGAGCTTGATATGCCTGTTGAAAAGGTGCAAGAAGTACAGAAGTATGGTCGTGAGCCAATTTCTTTGCACACTCCTTTGGGCGAAGATGGCGATTCTGAGTTTGGCGATTTGATTGAAGATACTGACGCAATCGCTCCATCGGACGCTGTAGCCTTCTCGCTTCTTCAGGAACAATTTAGACAAGTTCTTGAAACTTTGTCTCCTAGGGAAGCTGGCGTTATTAAGATGCGTTACGGTTTGGAAGATGGCCAGCCAAAGACTTTAGACGATATTGGTCGCGTGTACGGTGTTACTCGTGAGCGTATTCGTCAGATTGAATCTAAGACAATGTCTAAGTTGCGTCATCCTTCTAGATCGCAAACTTTGCGTGACTTCTTAGATCAGTGATTTTAGAATAATTAACAAGTAAAGTGTCGTATTGTTGCTTTGTTTAGCAGGGATGCGACACTTATTGCTTAGTGGTTGCTTAATATTCGTGTTGTACAAGGGGTAGAAGTGGTCTCTAATAAAGATAGAGAACAGTATGATGCCGATAGTTTGACTGTGCTTGAAGGCTTGGATGCTGTACGAAAGCGCCCAGGCATGTATATTGGCACCACTGATAGTCAAGGTTTAATGCATTGCCTTTGGGAAATCATTGATAATGCTGTTGATGAGGCGTTGGCTGGGGCTTGTGACCATATTATTGTCACTCTTCACGACGATGGTTCTATTGAAGTTGCTGATAACGGACGTGGCATTCCAGTAGATGTAGAGCCTAAAACAAAACTTACAGGTGTTGAAGTTGTTTTAACTAAGCTTCACGCTGGAGCTAAGTTTGGTAATGCTTCGTACAATGCTGCAGGTGGTTTGCATGGTGTTGGATCTTCTGTTGTAAACGCTTTAAGCTTGCGACTGGATGTTGAAGTTGATAGAGATGGTAAAACGCATCACATGGCTTTCCATCAGGGGCATCCTGGTGTTTATAGTGACGCAGATCCAGCAAATCCGTCTCCAGCTTCTCCGTTTAAGCGCACGCGCAAGAACAAGCCTACTGAGCTTGAAATTATTGGCACTGTTTCTCCAAAAACTACAGGTACTCGAGTTCGCTATTGGGCTGATCCTGAGATTTTTAATTCAACAGCTCGCTTTAGTTATGAACAGTTGATTGATCGAGTTCGTCAAACTAGTTTTTTGGTTCCAGGCTTGCGCATTACTGTTATTGACGAGCATGTGCCAGAAGGCGAATTTAGTGATATTCAAGAGATTGACAATAACGATAGTGACGATGCGAATGTTAATGCTAGCGATTTAACAGATGAGTTGGTGTTTAAGGATGAATCGCAAGCAACCGTAGATGATGGATCTAATAATTTAAATCAATCTGAATCTGAAATTGAGTCTGAGGCAGAATCTGAATCTGACAGCGAAATTGGCGAATCCTCCGAGCAATCTGTTGCAAATAGTGAGTCTTCTAGAGAATTGCAAAATAATCATCATCCTCGAGTAGTTGAATTTTTGCATAATGGTGGCGTCAAAGATTTCGTTGATTTTCTTTCAAAGGGTCAAGCAGTCTCAGATATTTGGCGTATTTCTGGCGAAGATACGTATGTAGAAGAAACGCAAGCTGTTGATTCTGCTGGAGATTTGCATGCTCAGCAAGTGACGCGTAAGTGCGGTGTTGACATTGCAATGCGATGGGTGAATGGCTACGATTCAACGATTATTAGTTTCGTGAACGTTGTTGAAACTCCTGGCGGAGGCATGCACGTAGACGGATTCTTGCAAGGATTGACTAAGCAAATTCGTAAAGCTGTTGAAGACAACGCGCGCAAGCTAAAAGTCAATCTTAAAGATTCAAACACTAAGATTGAGCGAGACGATATTCTAGCTGGAATGGTTGCTGTTGTAACAGTTCGTATAGCAGAGCCTCAATTCCAAGGTCAAACTAAGGATGTTCTTGGAACTGCTCAAGT
Organism: Gardnerella vaginalis; assembly: GCF_040427915.1. Taxonomy (NCBI): domain Bacteria; kingdom Bacillati; phylum Actinomycetota; class Actinomycetes; order Bifidobacteriales; family Bifidobacteriaceae; genus Gardnerella; species Gardnerella vaginalis. The sequence continues at coordinate 1,075,411 of NZ_JBETXJ010000002.1, forward strand.
TAAGCCAATTGTTACAAAAATGACGGATGCTCAATTTGGGGAAATGATTAGCGGATCCAAGCGAGGATTCAAAGAGCAGTCTGCCAGAGTTTTGGAGAAAATTGTTTCCGAAATGCATGCGCGTATTCAAGCGCGTAAAACTAAGGAAGTTACTCGTAGAAAGAATGCACTTGAGTCTGCTTCAATGCCACCAAAACTTTCTGATTGCCAGCCTGGAAACGATGATGTTGCAGAACTTTTCATCGTAGAGGGCGATTCTGCACTTGGTACTGCAAAAGCTGCTCGAAATTCTGCTTTCCAAGCGCTTTTGCCAATTCGCGGTAAAATTTTGAACGTTCAAAAAGCAAGTCTTGCACAAATGCTTTCAAACAAAGAGTGCGCTGCAATTATTCAGGTTGTTGGAGCAGGATCGGGCGCAAGTTTTGATATTTCGCAAGCGCGTTATAACAAGATTGTTATGATGACAGATGCTGATGTTGACGGTGCGCATATTCGTATTTTGCTTCTTACGCTGTTTTATCGCTATATGCGTCCGCTTATTGAGAACGGGCATGTTTATGCTGCTGTGCCGCCGCTTCACAGAATTGCGCTCGCTGGAAAACACAAAGGCGAGTACATTTATACGTATTCCGATGACGAATTAGCTGGAAAGCTTGATGATTTGCAAGCTAAGGGCATTGATTTTAACAGCGATATTCAGCGCTATAAGGGCTTGGGTGAGATGGATGCGGATCAGCTTGCAGACACCACTATGGACCCTAGAACTCGTATGCTTAGAAGGATTCGTATGGAAGATGCTCAGCAGGCGAGTGAAGTATTCGATTTGCTGATGGGCGATGACGTTCCTCCGCGCAAGCAGTTTATTGTTGATAACGCGGACGACTTTGATCGTTCCAAAATCGATACCTGATTTTGTTTTACTTGTGTTTTAAGTTGTGTAATGTTTGTAATTTTCTTCGCATTATGTAATGTGTATTACAAATTTTGAATTGTAATTACATTATGACATTTAGTTAAGTTATAATGATTTTATGATATAATTGCGAATGCAGGTTTACTTCAATAGTGGAAGTGAGTCTGGGATTTTGCATTTATTGATTTTCTTAGAATTTGTTTTATAAGAGGGAAAAATGAACAAGAAAACTGTGATTTTATTATCGACGACGATGATGAGTATTGCTACAGCCGCTTGCGCTTTTTGCATTGCTCAAACTGCGAATGCTGCTGATACTTACGTGGATTCTGGCACTTCCACTGCAAAAGTTACTACCCCCCCCCCAATTGAAAATACTTCTTCTCAAGAAACCAATTCTTCTGAGACAAATGGCATAAAGTCTTCTGATCCTTCTGATTCTTCTGATAAAGATAATATAAAACCTGAAACGAATTCGAAACCAAATTCTAATACAAAAACTGAATCCAAGCTTGAAACTAAGAGTAGCGTAAAGTCTGATGCAAAGTCTGATGTCAAGCTTGATACAAAGACTAATGTAAACACTGTCGTTAAGACTACCGCTAAATCTAATGTAGATTCTGTTGAAAATACTGATACAAAAGCTGAATCAAACATTGATTCAAAGTCTAAAGTTAATGAAAACTCAGTTTCTCCAACAATTTTTAATCAAGCGCTTTTTGCTAGTGGTAAGCCAGATCCTAATCAAACTCCTAAACCTAAAACACAAACAACTGAGCTTAAAGTTAGTCTTGTATGGGAAACCATGAACAAGGATAATAAAAATGCATTTATTAAGGGCGATAGTGATTTTGGTCAATTGAATTTTGAGAATTGGGACTTTGGATCCACACTAGATTCTTCTAGAAAAGACGTAAAGGATGCATTTAAGAAGATTCAGTTTCAAATAAAAGATACAACTGATAACAAGGTAGTAGCAACAACTACTGGCACTTATGATCCTGATACTGCTACTAGTGCAACCAAAAGCTTGGGCAGCTATGATTCAAGCCATACGTACGAAGTGTCAGTGGTAAACAGCACAGTTCCAAGCCCGTATTATGTGACTTATAATAGTGTTTCTGCAAATGAAGGAAAAGAATTTAAAGGCGATGTAAGTCATTTTAAATGGACTCCAAATAATGGATCTAACAAGAGTTCTCAAAATAAGTATTTTCGTTTGAACGTCTTGGAAATTGTTTATGCCAAGGATGAGTCTGTGGCAGACAAGTGCTTCTCGTATGAGCAGCCAAAAAAGGGTGATGGAAGCTATCGATCAGATGGTAACTGGAATTTCACGTATAATGATGACAATATTTTTGAGCGTATTCGTGTAAAAGATAATGCTATTCAGTTCCCAAAAGATAAAAGTGGTAAGCTTAAGCATCCAGTTAAAGCTGGTTACGAATTTGTTGGTTGGCAGTTCTATGTTGCTGTTAAAAAAACAGATAATCTTCCATACACATCGTCTGACCGTATGGGTGATGACAATAAAACGATCATTAATAATACAACTGTTGCATACGTACCATTTAATGCTCAGACTACTGCACATCCATATCTATTTGCTGTACTTAGAGACAACAAGGGCGTTAATACGTTTGGTAGTATGCTCGGTACGCAGTATTGCTCTACAAATCACACCTTTGTTGTGTTCCCTCTATGGAAAGTGTCTGGTCATACAGTTACTTTTATGAATGGAGAGACTCAGTATGCACAAGTAAAAGTGCAGGAAGGTAAATCTATTAATAGTGATGAGTGGACTGATCAGTCTATGCCTGATAATCCTACTAAAGCTGGTTTTACTTTTAATGGTTGGCATCAGGATAAAAATGGAACTGGGGATGCGTTTACTGGTGATACTGTTGTAGCTAATAGTGATATGACTGTATATGCGTCGTATGTAAAAGAAACATCTCCTACACCATCTCCAACTCCAACACCTGAACCAACTCCGACTCCTACACCTACACCGACTCCTGAGCCGAAGCCTGTTCCAGAGCCAGAATCGAAACCGACGCCTGAGAAGACTCCTGATCCGGATGTGACTCCTGAGCCTGAGCCAATACCAGTTCCTGATGTGCCTGATGATTCGTGGATTCCTCTTCCTGAGATTGTTCCTGAGAATCCAGAGTATTCTGTTGTTGAGCAGCCTGTGTTGAATCCTGTTCGTACTTCGGATAAGTCGGTTGAGTATTCTGTTGAGCAGCGTTTTAAGGCTGTTGATGCTGGTGAGGCTTATAGTGCTAAGGCTCCTGCTAAGCATTTGCCTGATACTGGTGTTTCACTGGTTATGTCTATAAGTACTTTGTTTGTGTCTTTGTTTGCTGGTTTTGGTTTGTCTATGTTCAAGTCTCGCCGCAAGCATTAAATATGTGTGTAGTAGGTTGATTTTATGTAAGAATCTAGTTATGTTGTGTTGATATTGTGATTCAAGAATTCCCCCTGTTGTGTAACTCGTATGGTTGTTTGCAGGGGGAATTTGATTTTATTGTGTTTTTGTTGATTATTTTATTTGATGAATCATTAGTTTTTAGATTTCCGCGAGTAAGTATCCAAGGCTCCTCATGATGTGTAAATCGTTCAAGTTCTTTACCGCTGTAGCAACAAAATCGCAACTATAGCAGTAAAGATGATTACCCAATATGCGCAATTGGGGAAACTAACTCGGTTCCTGAAGCGTCTCTTCGCATATCTGGCTTAGGTAGCTCTACGTTCGCTCCACGTTGTGTAGTCGCGTAAAGCGGATAATTCCCAACGTATGCTGCCAAAATCGTGTTTTGCCCCTTAAGGAATCGCTGTGATCGCACGCCTCCTGTGCCGCGACCCTTTGTAGGATACATTTCTAGCGGCGTAATCTTTGCAGCTCCGTTTTCTGTTCCAGCAAGCGCGTCGCTATCTCCAGCAAGAGTGAATACTACGCTTCCAGAAGCAGAAAATAGACCATTTTCGCCCTCTTCGTAATTCCATTCAACATCATTTTTAGCAACTACAGCAAAAGCAGAAACAGTGCATCCTTCGTTAAGCCTAATTCCTGCCATTCCTGCAGAGCTTCGCCCCTGCGCACGCACTTGCTTTGCGTCGAATGTAAGAAGTGAAGAATCGCTGCTTATAAACACAAGCCTATCTTCATCATTAGCAAGTGCTGCATTAATTACTGAATCGTTGTCTTTTAAGTCAATAATGCTCCAAGAATCCATTGTTGTTGGTGATTCAAAATTCCATCGTTTTACAACGCCATTCTTTGTTCCGATTGCAAGAGGAGTTTTAGAATCAGATTCGCTCAACGCAATAGCAGCTACGACTTTTTCTCCTCTAATTGGGTCTGTGCTTTGAGTAGAAGTTAATAGTTCGCTTGCTTTAACGCCATTAGAAAGCGATTCTAGAACGTCTTCGTTTCCTTGATTTAAGTGTGGCAAATCTGCAACATGCGCTATTACTAATCGCCCTGCGGATGTTATTAAAGCGTATGTTGCTCGCGTAGTAGTAGTAAACATGCTTAAGCATGGAGTGTCAAAAATATTTGAAGAATGTGCCTGCCATCTATTAAATGTTTCAACACTAGTTCTTGCTATAAGCCCAGATGTGCTTAAAGCTACGGCACACGGTTCGTCGCTTAATTGCAAAGCTGCTGAGGTTGCGTCAGTATCTCCAGACTTACGAGCGGCGCTTGCGGCTGCTGCAACATCCGCCTGGGCATTTGTCAATTGATTTGCTGCAATAACTGCGTCCATGGCTGAATCAGAATTAACTTCTTTACTGTTTTTAGTGCAAACAGGCGTAAAGCTGCCATCTTCTTGCTCGTCTAAAAGAATAGTTCTGCGAGGAGTATCCCACTGCTTTACAGCGTAATCCATTTCTGCAATCACAACTTTGTCTAGCTGATTCGCTGAGCTTAAAATCTCGTTAAGTTCATCTATTTTTTGCAATAAATCGTTTTTTTCGCCTTCTAGCTCGATTCGACTCATTTTTGTAAGTCTTCTAAGCCTTAAGTCAAGAATGTATTGCGCTTGAATTTCGTCTAAATCAAATACGCTAATAAGCTTTGATTTTGCGGTTTCTGCATCTTCGGAAGACCTAATTACTTGAATTACTTCGTCAATGTCCAGCATTGCAAGAAGCAATCCTTCTACAAGGTGCAGTCTCTCTTTGGCTTTGTTTAGTCTAAATTCGCTGCGCCTTCTAATAACGGTTCTTCTGTGCAAAATCCACACGTCTAGAAGCTCTCGAAGACCCATTGTGTGAGGTCTTCCATCAACTAGTGCAACGTTGTTAATCGTAAAGCTTTCTTGCAGCGGAGTGTGCTTAAAAAGCTGTGCAAGAACAGCGTTTGGGTCGAATCCTGTTTTTATTTCTATTACGATTCGCGTTCCGTTATGTCTATCTGTTAAGTCGATTGCTCCAGATATTCCATCTAGTTTGCGTGCTTTTATACCTTGAGATATGCGCTCGAGCACACGCTCTGGTCCAACCATAAATGGTAATTCGGTAACAATAATCGCCTTTTTGCGTGCTGTAACGTTTTCAATATGCGTTTTAGATCTAGTTGTAAAAGCGCCTCTTCCAGTTTCGTACGCTTCGCGAATCCCATTGCGACCGATAATTATGCCTCCGCCAGGCCAGTCTGGTCCTGGAACTATTTGCATTAAATCATCTAGGGTAGCATTTGGATGCTTCATAACGTATTTTGCTGCAGCTACAACTTCTCCAAGATTGTGAGTGGCCATGTTTGTAGCCATTCCAACTGCGATTCCAGAAGCTCCGTTTACGAGCAAGTTTGGTATAGCAGAAGGCAGAACAGTTGGCTCTTTTAGCTTATTATCGTAGTTTGGAGCAAAGTCAACAGTATCTTCATTTATGTCTGCATTCATTCCAAGCGCTGCTGGAGCTAGTCGCGCTTCCGTGTATCTGGATGCTGCAGGACCGTCATCTAAGGAACCAAAGTTTCCATGACCGTCAACCAAGGGGAGTCTAAGTGAGAACGGCTGAGCCAAACGCACCATTGCTTCGTAAATCGCGGAATCTCCATGCGGATGCAGCTTTCCCATAACTTCGCCTACAACGCGAGCAGACTTCATGTACGCGTGCTCTGGGGTAAGGTTCATGTTTCCCATTTGATACACGATTCGGCGCTGTACAGGCTTCATTCCGTCTCTTGCATCTGGCAATGCGCGTGCATAAATCACCGAGTATGCGTATTCCAGGAAAGATTTGCTCATCTCTTCGTTAAGCGGCGTTTCAACAATGTTTTCCTTAACCTTTCTAGGGTTGAAGGTTTGTTTTGCTGATTTGCTGCGTGAAGGCATGACTTTGAACTCCTTGAAGTGATTTACAAGCCTTTATAATACCAATTTATGTGCACAAAAGTTTGGTAAATGCTTATTTTATGACTATTTTACTTATAGCCTGTTATGCATTATTCATGATTTCGTATAGTTTGTGTTTTGACTACAATGTTGTTTATGAGTATTGAGATTCCGCCTGTGGATGATTTGCTGAATTTTGTTGATGATTCTTGTAACTCCGATCTTCGTTTGTCTGCGATTCTTCCAGCAGTCAGCTCTTCGATTGATGCTTCGATTAGTACAGCTGTTTACAATGATCCTGATACTGCGCGCATTAGTTTTGGATTTCCGAAGTCACAGAGTGCTGTTGTTGTGCTTGTAGACGGACTTGGCTATTGGAATCTTGCCATCAGAAAAGGTCATGCTCCATATTTGCGCTATCTTCTTAACGATTGCGCAAATCAGCGTCCAATAAAGACTTGTATTCCGAGTACTACGGTTGCAGCAATGGCAACTTTTGGCACTGGAACATGCCCTGGTCTTACTGCAATGACGGGATACACTCAAAAAAATCCTAAAACGGGGGCATTATGTCAATTAATTCAATTTAGAGATGCTCCAGATCCATTAGATTTACAACGCCAGCCTACAATATTCGAGTCTCTTTCTAATTTAGGTGTTAGAGCGAATCACGTAAGTCTTTCAAAATTTGAAGATTCTCCTTTAACTCAAGCAGCTTTTAGAGGGGCTAAATTCATAAGCGGATCAACTCCTAGAGCAAGAATTATGAATGCTGCAAATAGTACTAAAACGCCTGGTTTAACATATTTGTACCTTAGAGATATTGATAAAGTTGGTCATAATTATGGATGGAAATCTGAGAATTGGGTTTCAGTTTTTGAGCAGATAGACGCGCAACTGAGTCTTTTAAAAAAGAATTGTCAAAAAGGCACTTTGATTGTTATTACTGCAGACCATGGAATGATTGAGTCAAATCCAGATTTGGCAATAGATATTGCAAAAGATAATCGTCTTACTAAAGGAGTTAGACTTGTTGGCGGTGAGCCTAGGTCTGTTATGCTTTACGCGGAAGATGGCGAAAATCCAGATGACATTGCGTTAAGATGGTCTAACGTTTTGCAAGATAAAGCGCGTGTTAGAACTAAGTCGCAAGCTGTTAAAGAAGGTGTATTTGGGAAAGTCAGCCCGTTGGCATTAAGCGTTATAGGAGATGTTCTTGTTCAAGCAAAGTCTTCCGTAACCATAGTGGATTCCAGGATAGAAACAGAAAAAGCCATGAGCTTACCAAGCGTTCATGGCTCTATGAGTCACATGGAAATGGATATTCCATGCTTAGTTGATATAGCTTGATTTACGATAAATTAAGCCTCTCCAAAAAGAATCTCATCCCAACTAGGAACAGCAGCTCTCGTGCTCTTCTTAGCCCTGGTATGCTCGTTTATATGCTGTTTTGGTTCTGTTTTTGGAGTTTCTATAGCAACTGTTTTATCTGCTTGAACATGTGCATCTTCAAAATCTGATCTAGAAGTGTTGGATTTAGAATTTGCATATTTGCTCTTTGTAGAGGCAGATTTGGAAGAATCGGCGACTGCATTTTCACTAGAATTATCTTGTGAAATGTTTGCGCTCGCATTTTCGCCACTATCTTCATTTTCTGAATTTTCTTTAGACTTATAGATTCCAGAATTAGAAGAAGAGTTTGCAATATTTGCAGCGGTTTCTGCGGCTTCTATGTTTTTTACGTTTGCAGAAGACTGTTCTGTGTTATTTGGATTGTTAGATGGAGTAGAGTTTGATACCAAATCGCTTAGAATTGGATTTTCTGTATAACCATCTAAAGAATTATTCGTATTGTTGTTGCTGTTTTGCTCTTTTTGTGCAGCCTCTGTTTGAATAGCAACATTTGCAAGATTAACGCTATTCCTTGATTCCCATTGTGACACGGCACGTTCTATTCTTGCAGAACGAATCGAATTTCCTGGAAGCTCATCATTTGCGAATGGGAAGTTTATGCTTACTGTGTCTCTATAAGCTCCTCCAAATTGTGATTTTTTAGAAGAAGAATCATTGTTCATGACTTCTTCGCCAAGCAACAATCTAGATGAAGGGTTTGCGCACGTAACAGAGTTGTCGTGCATATTCCAAGTCCACTCTGCTTTTATTGTTCGAGTTGCGGTGTTGAACTCTGCTGTTATAAGCCATGGTTCAAGTCCGCGTCTTGTGGCACGCCATTTTACAGTTTCCATTCCAATGTGTGCTTTTGCGAGAGTTCGTTCGATCAAATCTGAAATAGTTCTCATATTGCTTTGTTTTGGAGCTGGAACTGTTAAGAATTGCTCAATAGCATACTGTTTTTCTGTTTCAACGCCACTAGAGAATCTTTTAACTTGAGATTCGCTTACGTTATATCGCTTTGCAACATGCTCTGGATCGACACCAGCACGTATCAGCGCTTGGATCTGAGATATAGGTAGTGTTGCCGTGGTAGCAGCTGGCGAATCATCAGATTTACCAATAGAATTAACTGTGTTTTGACTATCGCCATCAACATTTGTTAGTTTTTTTGATTCGGCGATCGCGTGCTCCAGCGTGTCGTCAACATGAATTTTTAACGGCGTGTTTTCAAAAATAAAAATTAAATCGCCATTATTATCCACATGATCGAAACTCGCCTCTTTTGGCGGATTTTCAAGCATTGTGCACCACTTTCCTCGCTTTTAACGCTACTTATAACATACTTTAGTCCATAGTCTGCCTTCTTTGCCATTTTCTATGAATAAAAAAGCGAGTATTCTATGCGGGGTAGCTTTCATGTATGCTATGCGCGTAGGTAGCTTTTATTAGATAGCTAAAAGTATAAAAGTAGATTTAGTAAGTAGTTTTAAAAACGAAAGGACCATAATGGCACAGGATTATGATTCTCCTCGTAGTAAAGACGAAGACGAGGAGTCATTGGAAGCGTTGAGTAAGGGTTCACAAAGCTCTGCCAACGATATAGACGATGATGAGAATGCTATTGCAGAAGATTACGAGTTGCCAGGTGCAGATTTAAGTAATGAAGATGCGTCTGTTACAGTAATACCAATGCAGGGTGATGAATTTATTTGCTCAGAGTGTTTCCTCGTAAAGCATCGTAGTCAGCTTGCGCAAATGTCTCAAGACGGTCAGCCAGTTTGCAAGGAGTGCGCAGCCTAATGTCTTATGACGAGACCTACACTGGTCCAGAACAGGTAGAAGTTCTTATCAAGTATTTAGATAATTTAGACAATACTGATAGTAATCAGCCTGCTATGGAACATATTTCTTACGCTCATGCTGGAGATGCTGGGGCGGATTTGCGAACTACGCAAGATGTGACTTTGCGCCCGTTTGAACGTGCTCTGGTTCCAACTGGTGTTGCTATAGCTTTGCCAGCTGGATACGTTGCTCTAGTTCATCCGCGTTCTGGTCTCGCTGTAAAACAAGGTGTTACAGTTCTTAATGCGCCAGGAACCGTTGATGCTGGGTATCGCGGTGAAATTAAGGTTCCGTTGATAAATATGGATCCGAACAATACTGTGCAGTTCCATCGTGGAGATCGTATAGCTCAACTAGTTATTCAGCGTTATGTTGAAGCTAATTTTATTGAGGCAAATCAGCTTCCAGGATCAGATAGATCTACAAAAGGATTTGGATCTACTGGAGTGCAATAAATTACATAAATCCGGCCAGAGCTAAGTTTATTAGACTGAGTCGGATTTATTGTATTTAATATTAGACATGTAGATTATTGTATGATTTAGCTTGTTTTACAATGTAGGATAGTAACTATAAATCGGGAGGTGATATTCGATGGGTGAAAATCAAGACGACATTAAGGGAGCTAACATGCTCGGATGTGAAATTAGCGAAGATATGCGAGACCCATTGTGCCCAATATTGCGAATGTGTAGGTGGCATCATCCCGATGAGAATATGGAGATATTGCACAAAGCTTATGCTAGAGCCGTAAAACAGCATACTGGTCAAAGGCGTAAATCAGGCGAACCATATATTATTCATCCTCTTGCTGTTGCTCAGATTTTAGCTGACCTAGGAATGGGTCCTATAGTTGTTGCTGCAGGATTATTGCACGATACTGTTGAAGATACTGATTACACGCTAGAAGAGTGTAGGGCTGATTTTGGTGATACTGTTGCAGGATTAGTTGACGGTGTTACAAAAATATCAAAAATGGAATATGGAGAAAGCGCTCAGGCAGAAACAATCAGAAAAATGGTTGTTGCAATGAGCCGAGATGTGCGAGTGTTGGTAGTAAAACTTGCAGATCGTTTGCATAACGCTCGTACGTGGAGATACGTTAAGCCATCTAGCTCGCATAAAAAGGCTCGTGAAACTCTAGATGTTTACGCTCCTCTTGCAAATCGACTCGGTATGAACGCAATTAAAACAGAGCTTGAAGAGCTAAGCTTTAAAGTTTTATATCCAAAAATTTATAACGAAATAGTAGTTTTAGTTGCTCGAAGAGCTGGCCAGCGAGAAGTCTACTTGCGTCAAATTCTAGAAGAAATCAATGAAGATTTAAACCAGCAACATGTAAAAGCTTCTGTTAAGGGGCGTCCAAAAGATTATTTCTCAATCTATCAAAAGATGATTGTTCGAGGACATGATTTTGAAAATATTTACGATCTTGTAGGTGTGCGAATAATCGTTGATTCTATTCGAGACTGTTATGCGGCTCTTGGTGCTGTGCATGCGCGCTGGAGCCCTGTTCCAGGACGTTTTAAGGACTACATTGCTACTCCTAAGCTAAATATGTACCAAAGCTTGCACACTACTGTTGTAGGTCCTGGTGGAAAGCCTGTGGAGATTCAGATTCGCACATGGGACATGCATAGGCGTGCTGAATTTGGTATCGCTGCTCACTGGAAGTATAAGGCAAACGGACAAGCTGGTCGCGCTTTAAGTAAGCCAGATAAGGGTGATGTTAAGCGTGAGCAAGAAGAAAACAAAGAGCTTAGCGAATTAGATAACTTAAAGTGGATTCAGCAGCTTGCAGATTGGACTAGCGAAACGCCAGATTCCGACGAATTCTTGGGTTCCTTAAAGCAAGATCTTGGAGCCTCGGAAGTCTACGTGTTTACTCCAAAAGGAAGTATCGTTGCTCTTCCGCAAGATGCAACTCCAGTTGATTTTGCTTATTCTGTGCATACAGAAGTTGGTCACAGAATGATGGGTGCTCGCGTAAATGGAAAGCTTGTGCCGCTTGATACAAAGCTCAACAACGGAGACACTGTAGAAGTTCTTACATCGAAGTCTGATACTGCTGGACCTTCCAGAGATTGGCTCAGCTTTGTAAAAAGCCCTAGAGCTAGAAATAAGATTCGTCAATGGTTTAGCAAGGAACGCCGTTCGGAGGCGATTGAAGAGGGTAAAGACGAGCTTACGCGAGCTATGCGTAAACGTAACTTGCCTTTATCTACTTTACTTACTCCACAAGCGTTAATAGGTGTTGCAGAAGAGCTTAATATAACTGCTAACGTAGAAGCTGTTTACGCTGCAATTGGAGAAGGTCAAGTTTCCACTCAAAACGTTATTTCTCGTCTTGTTAAAGATGCTGGTAGTGAAGAAGTAGCTGAAGAAGCTCAGGAAGAAGCACTTCCGCTTAGGAGAGTTGAGCGTAATCGCAAATCTAATGGTGTTCTTGGTGTTTCCGTAAAGGGCGTTGGAGATGTGTGGGTTAAACTTGCTCGCTGTTGCATGCCTGTTCCTGGAGATGACATTGTTGGTTTTATAACTAGAAATCAGGGTGTTTCTGTTCATAGAACGGATTGCCAGAATATGATTGATCTGCAAAAGTCACAGTCAGAGCGTGTTATTCCTGTTCAATGGACTAGCGATAAAGGCTTGTTCCTTGTTAAAGTTCAAGTAGAAGCTTTGGATCGTCAGCATTTGCTTTCGGATGTTACGCGAGTTCTTTCGGATCATGGTGTAAACATTCTTTCGGGAACTATTGCTACTGGAGATGATCGCGTTGCTACAAGTCAATTTACGTTTGAAATGGCAGATCCTCAGCATTTGAATACTCTTCTTGCTGCGATTCGTAAGATTGATGGCGTTTTTGACGTTTATAGAATTACGGGCGCAAAAGATAGTGCGGAACCGCGACTCAGAAAAATGGAACGCGACTAAACAATAAAACCTAAACAATAAAACTTCCAGTCAAATAATGTTTTGGCTGGAAGTTTTATTATTGTAATTTTTATATTATTTATGCTTTATTTTAGTTAATGTTATTACTTAATAACCTCAATAGATATAATTCCAACTGGCTCTAGTGGGGCATCAGACCTATCTGTTGGAACAGATTCGAGCTTATCTACAACAGCCTTAGATTCATCATCCACGACTTCTCCAAAAATAGTGTGATGACCATCAAGCCAAGGAGTTGGCACAGTAGTTATAAAGAACTGAGATCCATTCGTGCCATGTAAACGTCCGTCTCGTCCGCGCTGTTTTCCAGCATTTGCCATTGCAAGAAGATACGGTTTATCAAACTTTAAAGATGGGTCAATCTCATCGTCAAATTCGTAGCCAGGACCACCCATTCCGTTTCCAAGAGGGCATCCGCCTTGAATCATAAAGTCTTTGATAATACGATGGAATGTCAAACCGTCATAGAATGGTTCGTTGGATTTTTCTCCCGTAAAAGGATTCATCCACTCTTTTGAACCAGTCGCCAAGTCAACGAAATTTTTTACTGTAATAGGCGCTTTATCGTCAAAAAGATTAATCTTTATATCGCCTTCGGACGTATGCATATTGATAAGTGTCATAATGCGATTTTCCCATATGTTAAAGACTGTTCAAAATTGTTGCAAATAAAACTGTTGCAAATAAAAATAAGGCGAGCTTGAGCAGGATTAATCTTGCACTAACTCGCCTTATTTTCGTAATATCAAAACTTTAGAAACATAGATACTCTACGCTTTGGCGCTTTGATATAACGTTGAACCAGCTTCCTGGAACTTTTTACTCATCTCTTTCATACCCTCGGCAATAGCCTGACTGCGGGCTTCTTCAACAAGTTGTTCTTGTTGAGCTGCGCCACCGAAACGCTTGCGAATATTCTGAGAAATAGCCATTGAGCAGAATTTTGGTCCACACATGGAACAGAAGTGAGCCATTTTTGCTGGCTCTGCTGGAAGCGTTTCGTCATGGAAAGCAATAGCGGTATCTGGATCGTAGCTTAAATTAAACTGATCCAGCCAGCGAAACTCGAAACGAGCCTTGCTTATAGCGTTATCTCGATCCATGGCATGCGGATGATGCTTAGCAAGATCCGCAGCGTGACAAGCAATTTTATAAGCAATAACACCTTGTTTAACGTCGTCCTTATTAGGAAGTCCTAAATGCTCTTTAGGAGTGACGTAGCAAAGCATTGCTGTGCCATAACGAGCGATTTCAACGCCGCCGATAGCGGAAGTAATGTGATCATATCCTGGTGCAGTATCGGTTGTTAAAGGACCAAGAGTATAGAATGGAGCATTCTGGCAAATCGCTTTCTCCATTTCAATATTCATACGGACAGTGTCGAATGGTACGTGTCCTGGGCCTTCAATCATAACCTGAACATCGTGTTGCCAAGCAATCTTAGTAAGCTCTCCAAGAGTCATAAGCTCGGAAAGCTGAGCAGCATCGTTAGCATCAGCTAAGCTTCCTGGACGCAAGCCGTCACCCAAAGAGAACGCAACATCGTACTTGGCGAAAATCTCGCATAATTCTTCGAAGTGAGTGTAAAGGAAGCTTTCTTGATGGTGTTGCAAGCACCATTCAGCCATAATGGAACCGCCTCTAGAAACAATACCGGTTACGCGGTTTGCAGTAAGAGGCACGTAGCGAAGAAGTACGCCTGCGTGAATAGTCATGTAGTCAACGCCTTGCTCGCACTGTTCAATAACAGTGTCGCGGAACAATTCCCAGCTGAGCTTAGAAGCGTCATCCTCAACCTTTTCCAAAGCCTGATACATTGGCACAGTGCCAATCGGAACAGGGGAGTTACGCAAAATCCATTCTCGAGTTGTGTGAATATCGTTACCTGTGGAAAGATCCATAACGGTATCCGCGCCCCATTTAGTAGCCCATGTAAGCTTTTCTACTTCTTCGTCAATAGAAGATGTGACAGCAGAATTACCCATGTTTGCGTTGAGCTTAGTTAAGAAGCGAGAACCAATAATCATAGGTTCTGCTTCAGGATGGTTGATATTGCAAGGAATAACAGCGCGACCAGCTGCAACTTCAGAACGAACAAGTTCCACATCGCAGTTTTCACGAGTTGCAACATATTGCATTTCTGGAGTTACAATATTATGCCTTGCATACCACATCTGTGTAATAGGATGATCTGCAGCCTTCATCGGCTTATGAGTGCGACCACGCCATTCTTTAGAAGCTTTTCCTCGCTTAATAGCTCGCTTACCGTCATCTTGAAGATTTCGACTACGACCTTCATATTCAACAACATCATTGCGATCTCTAATCCAATCAAGACGAAGAGGAGCCAAGCCCTCTTTAGGATCGCACTTAGGACCTTCTGTGTTGTAATCCTTAAATGGTGGGTTAGGACCAACGCCTGGAGTGTCAGAAAGCTTAATTTCTGTATATGGCACTTCCAAATCGTAAGAACCATATTCATATTCAAAGTGAACTGGAGTAGTTTTACGAATATGAGCTTTGTCTCTTTGAGTACATCCGCGAGAAGCGATATCAACGCGCTGCTGCTTTGCTAATTTTGCAGCGTCTTTTGCTTCTTTAGCATTAATGAATTTTGGAGTATCGCTAGCTTTCTCGTCAGCTTTTTCCTGCACTATAACGCGTTTTGCATAACCGTGCTTTTGATTGCCGCGAATGTGTGTAAAGCGTTCCACGAATTCACTCATTGTGGATTCTGGTGTTTCGCTTGCGTACAATGCTTCAGATACAAACAATCCTGCAGCCTTACTGCGAGCAATCATTTCAACGTCTTCTAGAGATGTTCTTCCTCCAACAAGTACTGGAAAATCGCTTGCTGAGCAAATAGTATTAATCTTTGCTTCATCTAAAATAGTGTGATTTGGTTCTAATTCGTAAGTTGGAGTAGTGTTTTCGCAACCATCTTCTGGATTATGCATTGCTGTTACACAAATATAATCAATGCAGCCATCAGGAAGTTCATTAATAACCTTAACAAGACTTTCTGTTTCAACAGATAAGCCGATTATTGCGTCTTCTCCTAAAAGTGCTCGTGCTTCTTTTGGTTCCATGTCGCTTTGTGCAAGATGAACTCCATCGACTTTAATTCCTTGATTTCTTGCCTGCCAGACAACGTCAACTCTTCCGTCTATTACGAAAGTTACTGAATCACATTTATCGTTATCTTCTATGATTTGTGCAATATCTCGTGCGATTGATGTGATTTCTTTTGCGCTTTCATCCGCACAATTAAGCCTTATAAATGTTGATCCTGCACGTAAAGAGTCGTCAACTACATCCGTGAGTGCGCGATTCTTGCATAGTTTAGGATCTGCAATAAAGCATGTGTTTAGGTTGAACTGGTCACGCATTGATGCGTATGGATAGTTTGAGGTCATACTTAATCGTTGCTCCCTACGTTGTATTAACTAACAGGTTCGAAGGGTCAGGTTTTTCGCCTATCTCAGCCTTCTTTAAAAAGAAAGCACCCCTGCAAAATGTTGTGACTCAGACATTTTACATTATTCGGTAGTTTTTTAGTAAATCGTAGGCATGTTGAGTGGTTGACCATTTGATAAATATAAAATCCTAGAAGCGATTAATAGTTTTTAATGCATGTTATTCGCTACTAGGATTTTATTTGTGACTTTTATTATCGAATATTATCGACGTTCATGATGGTTGATTTTATTGGATATTAAATCTCCAACAGTCTGTACTACTTGCACAAGCAGAATGCAGAAAATAACAGCAACACTCATAACATCATATTGGTAGCGCTGATATCCGTAGCGAATTGCAATATCTCCTAGACCGCCTGCGCCAACGGTTCCAGCCATTGCAGAGAATCCAAAAAGTGTAATGAAAGTCAATGCTGCTCCACGAATTAATGAAGGTAAGCTTTCAAAAAGCAATACTTTGAATACTATTTGCGTATTGCTTGCGCCAAAACTTTGTGCAGCTTCTATAAGACTTCCATCAACTTCTGCAAGAGATTGCTCAACAATTCGCGCTACGAATGGTGCAGCTGTTAGAACAAGAGGAACAATAGCACCAGAAACTCCCAAAGACGTTCCAACAATAAGCCTAGTGAGTGGAATTATTGCAACAAGTAGGATTATAAACGGTATTGAGCGAACAATATTTACAATCCAACCTAAAACCGCATTCAAACATGAATTAGGGCGTATTCCTTGTTTTGCACTTGTTATAAGAAGAACTCCTATTGGTAATCCTATTACGTATGCGAATAGCGTAGATATTGAAGTCATAGATATTGTATCTCTTGTGCCTTCAATAAGTAGTTCTCCATATTCGTCTATAAATTGTGAAATATTTTCTGGCATTTTTATTTCACCCCATTATTTGTTGCGCTATTAGTGGTTATTCCATTTTCGGAATTACTATTATTGGATTTAGTTCCCCTATGGTTTTCAACATGTTCGTCTGCAATAAGCGTTTTTAAAATATTGCTTTGAGGATTTTTGAAAAGTGTTGAAGTGTCACCGATTTCTACGATTTTTCCGCCGTCAATCATAGCCACCCTATCGCAAATATTTCTTGCTACTGCTAACGAGTGAGTAATAATAACCAGTGTTACGTTAAGATCTCGGTTGATTCTTCTAAGCAAGTCAAGTATTTGTGCTGTTGTTGTTGAATCCAAGGCGCTTGTTGCTTCGTCACAAAGCATTATAGATGGATTATTAGCAAGTGCTCTCGCTATTGCAACTCTTTGCTGTTGTCCGCCAGAAAGCTGAACGGGGTAGCGGTTTGCTAAATCTTTTAATCCAACTAAATCAAGTAAATACTTTGCTCGTTCTTCTCTTTTTTCTTTAGGAGTGTTGTTTATTTCCAAAGGAAAAGTCACATTTTGTAATACAGTTCTTTGTTGGAAAAGACTAAAGTTTTGGAAAATCATTCCAATATTCGATCTTATTTTAGACAAATCTCTATTTTTTGCGTCCGTAATATCTTTTCCGTCTATTATCACTCTTCCAGATGTTGGACGTTCTAACAAGTTCATGCATCTGACTAA
Source organism: Gardnerella vaginalis (assembly GCF_040427915.1). Classification (NCBI taxonomy): domain Bacteria; kingdom Bacillati; phylum Actinomycetota; class Actinomycetes; order Bifidobacteriales; family Bifidobacteriaceae; genus Gardnerella; species Gardnerella vaginalis. The sequence goes on from NZ_JBETXJ010000002.1 coordinate 1,092,914, forward strand.
TGATGATTTTCCAGCTCCAGAAGATCCCAAAATACCAAACACTTCTCCTGATTCAATAGTTAAATTAATATCGTTAAGTGCTTCATGCGATTGCTTACCACTTGAGTAAGTTTTATAAAGATGCTCAATTTGAATCATATTATCTCTCACTGATTTTGAAAAACAAGCATGAGGCATGCGCCTCTATGCTTTTGTGAGGCACATGTCTCATACTTGTTTATGGTTAGAACACTGTAATCATCTTAGAAAACTGGCAAAACAGCGCCATTGTAGTTTTTCTTTATAAAATCACGAACCGTATCTGTTTTTAACGCTTTTACAAGAGCCTTGATTTTAGCAAGCTTTTCGGATCCCTTCTTAACAGCAATAATGTTTTCGTAGGTTTTAGCAGCAACGCCTCCAACTTTTTCGCTTGTAAGAGGATCTTTAGTTGGATTAAATCCAGCTTGAATAGCGTAGTTTCCGTTTAGAGCAGCTAAATCAACGTCTTTAACAACTGTTGGAACCAAAGCGGCGTCTATTTCCTTAAACTTTAGATTCTTTGGGTTGGAAACAATATCTTTCTTTGTTGCATTAACATCCTTTGGATTCTTTAGCTTAAGAAGACCTGCGTCTTGCAAAAGAAGAAGTGCGCGAGCTTCGTTGGTTGGGTCGCTAGGAACCGCAACTGTTGCGCCATCTTTTAAGTCCTTAATTGTTTTAGTCTTTCCTGGGTAAAGTCCAAATGGTTCAAAGTGGATTCCAGCAATAGAAATAATATGCGTTCCTCTTTCTTTATTAAAGTTATCTAAGTATGGCAAATGCTGATGGTAGTTTGCGTCTGCTTCGCCTTCTTCTACAGCAGTATTTGGTTGCACGTAGTCAGTAAATTCCTTAACAACCAACTTATAGCCTTGTTTTTGCAAAATCGGCTTAACTACTTTGTTCAAAATATCGCTGTGAGGAGTTGGGGAAGCTGCAACCTTAATCACCTTATCGTCTTTAGTTGCTCCATTTGCAGAAGATCCGCATGCGCTTAGTGAAAGCCCCAAAATCGCAGTTAGTGCTGTAAAAGCTGCAATAATCTTTGTGTTCTTCTTTGTGATTTTCATATTTTTCCCCTTGTCCTTTAATGTGTTAATAATTTTTCGTTTCTTAGCAACGGAATATCAATATATGCGATTTTGTAGCCTCTTCGCTACCTATTTTCTATTTGTATAATTTATGACGAGTTAGTAATACTAATGAAATCAGGCAGATAGGTAACAATTAATTTTTTATATTTGCTATTGATTTTTTGTTTTTCGTGATTTTTTATGATTGGCGTTTTGCGATTTCTCTGTTTAGTGGACGCTTTTATTGCAATATGACTTATGCAATGCGTCTTATGTAACATGGCTTATAATAAAAACATGACTTCTTTGCGTTTAGCTTTAGCTCAAATTGACACTTGCGTTGGAAACATAAGCAAAAATACGGATGAAATATTGCGATTTTGCAAAGATGCAAGTAGTGGTAACGCCGATATTGTTGTGTTTCCAGAAATGACACTAACAGGGTATCCAATCGAAGACCTTGCTTTGCGTGCGACATTTAGAAAAGCAGCTAACGAAGCTGCCTATAGTCTTGCTAAAAGCTTGAAAGATAGCAGATTAGGTGACTTATACGTTGTAGTTGGAACAGTCGGTGTAGACGATGAGTTAGGTAAGCCAAGAAATCGCTTGCTTGTTATTCATGAAGGAAAAGTGGAGCTTGTTTATGACAAGCATTTCTTGCCAAATTATGGCGTTTTTGACGAATTTAGAATTTTCTCGTCTGGAAATGATTGCGGAATTCTAAACGTTAAAGGCACAAAATTAGGATTTGCTATTTGCGAAGATATTTGGCAAGATGGCGGTCCGGTTGCGCGTCTTTCTAAAGAGGGGATTGATGTTTTAGTAACAATCAACGGTTCTCCGTACGAAGAAGGCAAAACGGATATTCGCTTAAAGCTTGCTCAAAAGCGTGCAAAAGAGGTTAATGCTCCGCTTGTTTACGTAAATCAAGTTGGTGCTCAAGACGATCTTGTTTTTGATGGCGGAAGCTTTGTAGTAAACGCAGATGGGTCTTTGATTGAGCGTTCTAAAATGTTTGATCAAGACTTAAGTTTTGTTGATTTTGATACAGATTTAGATGCACAAAAGTGCTCAACAATTGCTCAAAAATTAGACCCAGACGAAGAAGTTTATTGTGCATGTGTATTGGGACTTAGAGATTATATGCGTAAAAACGGCTTTAAGGGTGTTTGCTTAGGACTTTCTGGCGGAATCGACTCTGCGCTAGTTGCAACTATGGCGGCAGATGCTTGCGGTGGGCAAAACGTTTGGGGAATTTCAATGCCAAGCATGTATTCTTCGCTTGGTTCTAAAGACGATGCTTGCGATTTAGCGCAGCGACTTGGAGCGCATTACGATGTTCAGCCTATTGAGCCACTTTTTAAATCGTTCCAAAATCAGCTTGATTTGCAAGGCATTGCTGCAGAAAATTTGCAAGCACGAGTTAGAGGTGTGATTGTTATGGCGTACTCTAATTCAAAAGGTTTGCTGGCTTTAGCTACTGGCAATAAGTCGGAGCTTGCATGTGGTTATTCTACGATTTATGGAGATGCGGTAGGAGGGTATGCTCCTATTAAAGATTTGTTTAAGACTCGTGTTTGGGCGCTTTCTAAATGGCGAAATCGCGCTGCTAAAAATGGCGTAGGTCTTGGAATGTTGCCTATTGCAGGAAGTGAAGATTTTCCTAAAGAAAATGCTCCAAAAGATGGCATTCTTATACCTGTAAACTCGATTATTAAGCCTCCAAGCGCAGAGCTAAGACCAGGGCAAAAGGATTCTGATTCTTTGCCAGAATACGATTTGCTAGATAAAGTGTTGGAAGCTCATATTGAACTTGCTCACGGTCGCGCAGATTTGCTTGCAGACGGTTTTGATGAGCGCACAGTTGATACAGTTATTAGGCTTGTAGACCGCGCAGAATGGAAGCGTAGGCAGTATCCGTTAGGTCCAAAAGTTAGTGCGATTGCGTTTGGAAGAGATAGGCGAATTCCAGTAACAACCGCGTTTAGAGAGTAGACGAAATCTTGGATACGTCTTGGGAAAAGTCGCAAGCATCCGTTGATTAACTACATATTGCATATACGCTAGTTTGAGTATTCAAACTAGCGTTTTTTACTAAAAATAAGCTAAAAAACAGTAAAATGTGAGGTAACTCACGTTAAAAATGCCAAAAATCGACGTGTACTGTTTGAACGTTGCTCTAACATAGTAGAGAAGGCGACGTGAAGAAGCGTCGTGGATACGAAAGGAGTCAAATATGGCATCAGTGGATGCATCCGTTCTCAGCGAAGAGGATCTTCGTGCAAAAGCGTGGGATGGTTTTACAAGCGGCAATTGGGAAAAAGATATTGACGTTCGTGACTTTATCCTAAAGAATTACACCCCATACGAGGGTGATGAGACGTTCTTGGCAGACGCTACCGAAAAAACGAAGCATATGTGGAAGTACCTCGACGACAACTACTTGGCAGTTGAGCGCGAGCGCCGTGTATACGACGTTGAAACCCATATTCCAGCTGGTATTGATGCAATGCCAGCAGGCTACATTGAAAGCCCAGAAGTAGATAACGTAATCGTTGGTTTGCAAACCGACGAACCTTGCAAGCGCGCTATGATGCCAAATGGTGGTTGGCGAATGGTTGAGCAGGCTATTAAGGAAGCTGGCAAGGAAGTAGATCCAGAAATTAAGAAGATTTTCACCGTTTATCGCAAGACTCATAACGATGGCGTGTTTGGTGTTTACACCAAGAATATTAAGATTGCTCGTCACAACAAGATTTTGACTGGTTTGCCAGATGCTTATGGCCGTGGTCGTATTATCGGTGATTATCGTCGTGTGGCTCTTTACGGCGTAAACATGCTTATTGAGTTCAAGAAGCGCGATAAGGATTCGATTCCATACCGCAACGACTTTACTGAGACCGAGATTGAGCATTGGATTCGCTTCCGCGAAGAGCACGATGAGCAAATCAAGGCTTTGAAGCAGCTTATTAACTTGGGTAACGAGTATGGCTTGGATTTGAGCCGCCCAGCTCAAACCGCTAAGGAAGCTGTTCAGTGGACTTACATGGGCTATCTTGCTTCTGTTAAGAGCCAGGATGGCGCTGCAATGAGCTTCGGCCGTGTTTCCGCATTCTTCGATTGCTACTTTGAGCGTGATTTGAAGGCTGGCTTAATCAACGAAACCGATGCTCAGGAAATCATTGATGCTTTGGTTATGAAGCTTCGTATTGTGCGCTTCTTGCGTACTAAGGATTACGACGCAATCTTCTCTGGAGATCCATACTGGGCAACTTGGTCCGATGCTGGCTTCAGCGATGATGGTCGCACCTTTGTTACTAAGACTTCGTTCCGTTTGCTCAACACTTTGACTCTTGAGCATCTTGGGCCAGGTCCTGAGCCAAACATCACTATTTTCTGGGATCCAAAGCTTCCAGAAGCCTACAAGCGTTTCTGCGCACAAATCTCTATCGACACGTCTGCAATTCAGTACGAGTCCGATAAAGATATTCGTGAGCACTGGGGCGATGACGCTGCTATTGCTTGCTGCGTTTCCCCAATGCGCGTTGGTAAGCAAATGCAGTTCTTCGCTGCTCGCGTTAACTCCGCAAAGGCTTTGCTCTACGCTATCAATGGTGGCCGCGATGAAATGACTGGCATGCAGGTTATTGATAAGGGTGTTATTGACCCAATCAAGCCAGAAGCCGACGGAACTCTTGATTACGAGAAGGTTAAGGCCAACTACGAGAAGGCTTTGGAATGGCTTTCCGAAACCTACATTGAGGCTTTGAACATCATCCACTACATGCATGATAAGTACGCGTACGAGTCCATTGAGATGGCTTTGCACGATAGGGAAGTCTATCGTACACTCGGCTGCGGTATGTCTGGCTTGTCTATTGCTGCAGATTCCTTGGCTGCTTTGAAGTATGCAAAGGTTTACCCAATCTACAACAAGGATGCTAAGACCACTGAAGGTCATGAGTACGAGTACATCGAAGGCGCAGACGACGACTTAATCGTTGGCTACAAGACGGTTGGCGAGTTCCCAATCTACGGTAACGATGATGATCGTGCTGATGACTTGGCAAAGTGGGTTGTAAGCACTGTTATGGGTCAGGTAAAGCGTTTGCCTGTGTACCGTAATGCTGTTCCAACTCAGTCCATCTTGACTATTACTTCTAACGTTGAGTACGGCAAGAACACTGGTTCCTTCCCATCTGGACACAAGAAGGGTACTCCTTACGCACCAGGTGCAAACCCAGAAAATGGTATGGATTCTCACGGTATGCTTCCATCCATGTTCTCCGTTGGCAAGATTGACTATGACGATGCTCTCGATGGTATTTCTTTGACCAACACCATTACTCCAGATGGTTTGGGAAGAGATGAAGACGAGCGTATAACGAATTTGGTTGGTATTTTGGACGCTGGCAACGGTCACGGCTTGTACCACGCAAACATCAACGTTTTGCGCAAGGAACAGCTTGAAGACGCTGTTGAGCACCCAGAAAAGTATCCACACCTTACGGTTCGAGTTTCTGGCTACGCAGTGAACTTCGTAAAGCTCACTAAGGAGCAGCAGCTCGACGTTATTTCTCGTACATTCCACCAGGGTTCGGTTACTGACTGAGTCTGATTGATTTATGAGGTGCCGCCGGGAGTGAGCAGGTTTTGCTCCTGGCGGCTTTTAAAATAAACGTAGTTTTTAAAATCGAATAAATTAAACCAAAGACGGTTATAGGAGGGCATATAGATGGTTGAAAACACAGCATTTCGTACCACGACTCAGCACATGTTAAAGGAGTCAAAAGAGTATGCCCGACAAACTTTAATGGGTGGTCTTTCTGGTTTTGAATCTCCAATTGGATTAGACAGAAAAGACCGCTTAGTTGCTCTTAAAACTGGCGATATTGGGTTCGTACATTCGTGGGATATTAACACTTCTGTTGATGGCCCTGGCACTCGTATGACTGTTTTTATGAGTGGCTGCCCACTTCGCTGCCAATATTGCCAAAATCCTGATACTTGGAAAATGCGCGACGGCAAGCCAGTCTACTTAGATGCAATGATTAAAAAAGTTGACCGTTATCAAAGTCTTTTTAAGGCAACAGGCGGCGGAATCACATTTTCTGGCGGCGAATCCATGATGCAACCAGCTTTTGTATCTAGAGTGTTTCGTGCTGCAAAAGAAATGGGCGTGCATACTTGCTTAGATACTTCGGGCTTTTTGAATCGCAATTATACAGACGAAATGATTGACGATATTGATCTTTGCTTGCTAGACGTTAAATCTGGTATTGAAGAAACGTATAAAAAAGTAACTGGCGGCTTGCTTCAGCCAACTATTGACTTTGGTCAGCGTTTGGCGAAGGCCGGTAAGAAGATTTGGGTGCGTTTTGTGCTAGTTCCAGGTCTTACAGACAGTGAAGAAAACGTTGAAAAAGTTGCTGAGATTTGCGATTCGTTTGGTGATGCTGTTGAGCATATTGACGTGCTTGGCTTCCATCAACTAGGCCGCCCAAAGTGGCATGAGCTTAGGATTCCGTATCCTCTTGAGAATCAAAAAGGGCCTTCTAGGGCGCTTAAAGAGCGAGTTGTAAACCAGTTCAAAGACCACGGTTTTGTAGTGTACTAGACTGCATTTAAATTGCGTCAAAAATGTAACTGTAACTTAGGCAATCTTTGCGTATTGTATTGTTTTTTTTTAGAGATTTTGTATAATTACACAAATACCCCTTTTAGAGAAAGGATACGCAATGAAGCGCAGAATAGGTTGTTGGATTGCATTAGCTTTTACATTAGCGTTAGCTATTTTTGTGCGGTGTAACGATCAGTTTGGTTTTGCTACAGCGCTTACTGTTTTCGTTATTTTGCCAATAATTTTGTTGCCAATAAACATTGTTGCATCGTTTGATGAGAAACTTCTTATTGAAGTGCCAATAATATCTATTGCGATAACTTTTGTTATAGAACTTGTTACTTTTTCAATATCCAAGTTCTCGGATTTAGGTTTACATGCTGGCTACGTTGTTCCAACAGTTTTAGCTTCGGCAGTCGCATTTACTCTTACTAGATTCCTTAAAACTAGGCTTGTTAAGCGCATAAATGACGAAATAGCAAACAATAAAGCAGATTGATTATTTGATTGATTATTTGATTGATTACTTATTTTTGATTAGTCGTAGTTGTGTGCGAAAGTTGAAGCCGTGTTAAAAGATGCATAATCTATAACACGGCTTAAATATTTTTTACGGATATTTTGCAAAGAATTGCAAAGTAAGATGCAAAAAACGTAAGAATTTGGCTAAAGCGTACAATCGGGAGGCGTTCTTGAACGAGGAACCAAAGCTTTTAAAAGAGCCTAGAGAAGGAGTTCCAGAAGTCATTGATACGCTTGAAGCATATAAAGATTATTGTAGCTTGTTGGCAGCAGGCTCTGGTCCTTTAGCTGCAGATGCTGAGCGCGCTTCCGGTTTTAGATATGGTCATGAAGATTGGCTGATTCAGTTTAAACGCAAAGGTGCAGGAATCGGGTTACTGGATCCAATAGAACTTACAAAACTTGGAGCTGATTGGCATGAATTTAACGAGGCAGTAGGGGATGCGCCTTGGATTATTCACGATTCAATGCAAGATTTGCCAGGATTTTTTGATATTGGTTTGCGCCCGCTTGCTTTATTTGATACCGAGATTGCGGCTAAATTACTTGGAAGAAAGCGATTTGGTTTAAGCTCTGTAACTGAATATTATTTGGGATTGACTCTTGCAAAAGAACATTCTGCAGCGGATTGGTCTTACCGCCCACTTCCTAGAGATTGGCGAAATTACGCGGCTTTAGACGTTGAATTGCTAATCGAATTAGAAGAAGTAATGCGTGCGGAACTTAAAAAGCAGGGCAAGCTTTTATGGGCAAATCAAGAGTTTGCACACTTATTAAGTAAAGGCGCACAAAAGAAGGCTCCTCACCCAAATCCTTGGCTTAGAATATCTCATATAAATGTTCTTATGCACGATAAAATCGGCTTAATGATTGCAAAAGAGCTGTGGCAAAAGCGAGATGAGCTTGCTCGTCAATACGATATTGCGCCAACTCTATTGCTTTCGGATGCTGCGATTATTGAAGCAGGCAAGCGAAAACCAAGTAATTCTAGGGAGTTTCGCTCGATTCGCATTCTTAACGAACGCGTTAGGATTCACACGGGCAGCGAACAAGACAAGATGTTTGAACGTTATGCTCCAATTCAGCGCAAAATCAAGCCAAATGTGTGGAAAGTCGTTATAGAAGAAGCGATCAATCGTGCTAAAAGTGGGGAAGTTGCAATTATTGACTATACGCAATCCTCTAATGATGAAGATGACTGTAGTTGTTCAAACGAATCAAGTTTAATTGCAAAAAATGTGCAAGATGCTCAAGAATCACAAGATGTGCAAGAATCGCAAGCGGCTCCGCGTTCTATGAAGTATTGGCGTGAACATCATCCTAAAAGATATGAGCGTTTGCAAAATGTCAAGCAATCTTTAATCAAGATTGCGGAAGATACGCATACGCCTACGGAAATCATTATTAAACCGCAAATTATACGTAATCTTTGCTGGCAAGATGATGTTGAGCATATTAATGTTAAAGAGTTTTTAGATGAACAAGGTGCAAGAATGTGGCAAAGTGATTTAATCGCTGAGTCCGTAACTCGCGCTATTATGTAACGGTTGTGCCATATGGCAGAAGCTAGAAAACGTAATTTCAGGAGCATGAAGCGTGAAAATCAGCGTCAGGAATCTTGAGCCAACTAAGGTTAAGCTCACCATTACCGCAGATCTCGAAGATTTTGAGCCATTTATGGATCAGGCTCGTAAAGAGATCGCAAAGCAAATCAATGTGCCAGGTTTCCGTAAGGGACACGTACCAGGCAAGATTGTAGATCAGCGAGTTGGCTTCGGAGCTGTTGCCGGTGAAGCTGTAAATTCTGCTGTTCCAGAGCTTTATTCTAAGGCTTTGGAAGAAAAGAAGATTCGCCCAATGGATCAGCCAGAATTTGATGTTCAGGAAGTTCCAGAATCCGCTAAAGATGAAGTTAAGCTTAAGTTTGTTGCAACTGTTGAGCGTCGTCCAGAGTTCAAGCTTAACAAGTTCAAGGGTGTGGAAATCGAAGTAGAAAAGCCAGAAGTTACAGACGAAGATGTTAATGCTCGTCTTGAGGCCTTGCGTCAGCGCTTCGGTACTCTTGTTGGTGTTGATCGCCCAGCTAAGAAGGGTGATTTTGCTAACATTGATTTGGAAGCTCGAATTGACGATGAGGTTGCTGATTCTCAGAATGGCGTGAGCTATGAGCTTGGTTCCAATACCATGCTTGATGGTTTGGATGAAGCTTTGGAAGGTCTTTCTGCTGGCGAAGAAACCACTTTTGAAGGTACTCTCGAAGCTGGAAAGAACCAGGGTAAAAAGGCTCAGGTTAAGGTGAAGGTTAACTCTGTTAAGACTCAGGAATTGCCAGAGCTTAATGATGACTTCGCTCAGGAAGCTTCTGAGTTTGATACTTTCGAAGAGCTTAAAGCTGATGTTCGTAAGTCTTGCGAGCAGGCAAATGAGGGTCGTCAGGCTACTATGGCTCGCGATGCCTTTATTGCTAAGCTTCAGGAAGAGGTTGAGATTCCTGTACCAAAGGGTGTTAAAGAAAAGGCTGTTGCTGAACATCTTAAGGGTATGACTCCAGATCCTGAAAAGGCTACTAAAGAGCAGAAGGAAGAAGCTGAGAAGGCTGCAGAAAAGGAGCTTCGTGACCAAATGGTTCTCGACGCTTTGGCAGAAAACCTTGATATTTCTGTATCTCAGGCAGATGTAACTAACTTCTTAGTTTCTGTTGCTCAGCAGTATGGTATGGATCCAAGCCAGTTTATTAACGCTATTGTTCGCAATGGTCAGCTTGGTTCTGCTGTTCAGGAAGTTGCTCGTTCTAAGGGCTTGCTTGCTGGTATGCGTGCTGTGAAGTTCGTTGCTGGTGGAGAGGCTATAGATTTGAGTGCTTTCTTAACTGAAGAAGAAGAGCCAGAAGACGAAAGTGTTAAGGCTGCTTCCGCTGCTGCTGCAGTTGCTGATGAGCTTACATCTGAAAAGTAAGTTAGTATCTTCTATTAGATTTTAATCTAAGACCTAGTGGAGCTTAACTCCGCTGGGTCTTACTTATATTTTAATTAACTATTTAATGGAAAAATTTTAAGAATTGCGAGACGCTATGAATAGTAGTGCTGAAACGAAGCCTGAAGCTCGTTGCAAATTTGGCAGGTTACTTAGTTTTGCAATTCGAGTAGCGCGTTTTGCTGCAGCCTCTATTGTTCTTGGCATTCTTATCGGCTTAGGTGCAACAGTTCTTACGTTTATTCTTTATGCAGTACAATGCCTTGCCTTTGGCTCAATTGAATCTGCTAAAAATACTGTATTTTCATCTCTTCCTTGGTATCGCTACGTGCTATCTTGCACAATTGCTATGACTGTTGCTGCACTAGCTTGGTATTTGTTGAGAAAAAGGGAGAGCCCTCCTAGAATTGTTACCATTCCGCAAGCTGTTAGCGGAAGTAAAATGCCAATTTTTTCTACTATTGCACATGTTTTGCTGCAAATCGGCATTGTTGGTTCTGGAATTTCAATTGGAAGGGAAGTAGCTCCGCGAGAATTAGCTGCAATGATTGCTCAGCGTTACAGCCGTATTTTTCATGTGTCTTCTAAAACTCAGCACATACTCGTTGCGTCTGCTGCAGGTGCTGGTTTGGCTGCAGTGTATCACGCGCCTTTAGCTGGCACTGTGCTTTCTTTAGGTTTGCTTAGTAAAACTCAAGGTTTTGGTTTTTATGCGTGGCTAAATAGAGAAAATGGTTCTGTAATAGTTAATTCACTTAAAAATATTGCGCGCTCGGAGCGATTATATTGTTTGCCTTTTGCTCTTGTTATGAATTATGTTGCTACGTTTGTTGCTGAATTTTTATTGCATCATTCTAGATACTACAATATTTCGCAATTTTCTTGCGTGATTTCTTGGCAAATCTGCGTTTTTGCTGTTGTTGTTGGTGCTGTGTGCGGCTTAGTTGGTTACATTTTTCGATCTGGCATTATTTGGTGTAGAACTCATGCTTTGCGTGGCGTACAAATGCTGTGTTTTATGCCTGTGGCTGGCTTAGTTATTGGTATTGCAGCTTGCTGGTTCCCGCATATTATGGGGAATGGTAGGTCGCTTTCTCAGCTTGCGTTTTCTGTATCTAGCTTTCCGTATCTGGCAGAAAATTCGCGTATTATGATTATTTTGTTGCTTCTTGCAATTATGAAAATGCTTGCGACTTTGCTTGTTTTGCGCTACGGTGCCTCTGGAGGCGTTTTGCAGCCGAGCATTTCGACTGGCGCTTGCTTTGGTGTGATTTTATACGCTATTTTTTCAACGTCTGGTTTTTTGCAAGTTTTTGATATTTCGCAAGTTTCCGCAATTTCTGTATCTATTATTGGCGCTGCTTCTTTACTTGCGTCTTCTAGAAAAGCTCCGATTATGGCGTGGCTTCTAGTTGCTGAATTAGTAAACGCACCGTTTGCGTTAATTTGTCTTATGCTATTGGCGGTGATTGTGTCTAATTGCGTAGCTAATTGTGTTGAGCGCTTTATTTCGCATTTTTGTTTTGCGGTCACGCGCACACGATAGTCTAGATGTATTCAAAATGTTTGTAAGGAGATAAGGTGACTGAGCTGTTTACGGCTTCTCCCGCTATGCAAGAAGGGGAGCCACAAAATCCAACGGATTCGATTTTTAATCAACTTTTAAAGGATCGTATTATTTGGCTTGGTTCTGAAGTCAAGGATGAAAATGCTAATATCATCTGTGCTCAGATGCTTATGCTAGCTGCGCAAGATCCTAAAAAAGATATTTGGCTTTATATTAATTCGCCTGGAGGTTCTATTACCGCTGGAATGGCGATTTATGATACTATGCAGCTTATTGAGCCAGATGTGGCTACTATTGCTGTAGGAATGGCTGCTTCTATGGGTCAGTTCTTACTAAGCTCTGGTACCCCTGGTAAGCGTTTTATTACATCTCATGCACGTGTTCTTATGCACCAGCCTTCTGGTGGCGTTGGCGGTACTGCAACTGATGTGCGTATTAATGCTGAGTTAATTATGGATATGAAGAAGACTCTTTCTGAGCTTACTGCGCAGCAGACTGGTCATACAGTTGAAGAAATTTACCGTGACAATGAGTATGATCATTGGTTTACTGCGCAGCAGGCTTTGGAGTATGGTTTTGTGGATAAGATTGTCACCACTCCAGCTTCTATGCGTGGGGAGGAGTGATTTTATATGGCAAGTGAAGAAGCAAAGTTTGTTGCACGCGCCCAGCGCTTGGGTGGATTTGGTCAGACCAGTGGTGTGTTTACGAATCGTTATGTTTTGCCTCAATTTGGCGAGCAGACTCCTTATGGTATGAAGACTCAAGATCCGTACACTAAGCTTTTTGAAGATCGTATTATTTTCATGGGTGTGCAAGTTGATGACACTTCCGCTGATGACATTATGGCTCAGCTTTTGGTTCTAGAAAGCATGGATCCAAACAGGGATGTAATGATGTACATTAACTCTCCAGGCGGTTCTATGACAGCTATGACGGCAATTTACGACACTATGCAGTATATTAAGCCAGATGTTCAAACGGTGTGCTTAGGGCAAGCTGCTTCGGCTGCTGCGATTTTGCTTGCAGCTGGTGCTGCTGGTAAGCGTATGATTCTGCCAAATGCTCGTGTTCTTATTCATCAGCCTGCTATGGGTCAGGATTTTGGTAAGGCTACTGAGATAGAGCTTCAGGCTAAGGAAATGTTGCGTTTGCGTGAATGGTTGGAATCCACTCTTGCAAAGCATACTGGTCAGGATATTGAGCGTATTCGTAAAGATATTGAAGTGGATACTATTCTTACAGCTCCTCAGGCTAAAGAATACGGTATGGTAGATGAAGTTCTTGAACATAGATCTTAAGAGTTTTTACTTTTTAGATTTTTATGTTTTAGCTGCAACCCCTGGCGACACGCCAGGGGTTGTGTTTTTGTGAATATGGTTGTATATTAGTCAAGTTGCCGAAAACAAGGGAACGATTTCCTAAGGCTTCGGAAACATGCGCCAGTAGCCCAACGGATTAGAGCATCTGACTACGGATCAGAAGGTTGCAGGTTCGAATCCTGTCTGGCGCACAGGTGGCGCGGTGATTTTCACCGCGTTTTTTTTTTATTTAGTTTTCCGCTTATCCCGCTTAACGCATACTAAATCACATTGTGTATAAAAAAACGAGGAACAAATCCAACATTGGGAGCGTTCCTCGTTTGCTTGTAAGTCTTACGCTTATCGTTTAAACCTACTCAGTAACTGCCTTCTTGAGCAAAGAACCAGCGGAGATTCTAACACCGTAAGATGCAGGAATCTTAATGGTTTCGCCAGTGCGTGGGTTGCGGCCAGTGCGCTCAGCGCGCTTTACACGCTCAGCGGAGAACAGACCAGTGAGCTTCAAGCCTTCACCAGACTGTAAAGCCTCAACGAACACATCCTGGAATGCGTTGACAGCGGCCTCGGCCTGTGCCTTGGTAAGGTTGGACTTCTGAGCGATCTTCGAAACGAGATCAGACTTGTTGTATGCCATACAAGCATCCTTTGTGTTAGGGGCCTTCTCTTCCAAAGACCACTTTCACTCATAGATATTAATACATTTTCCCTACAAATGCGCGGTTTTTCGCCGTTTTTCCAAGATTTTTTTACGATTTTTTAGATTTTTTTCTTGATAAAATACTTTAAAATCGTAGAAATGCCTTATATAGGATTATTTATACTATTATCAACTAAATAATCTTCTATTAAGAGAGTTGATTTTCAAGATTTTAAGTAGACCATACTAAGCTGTTTAGCTTTTTAAGCATAAGTTATATGGTCTAAACTAATCCGCGGTTACTAAGACTTTTCATAGCAAAAGCACCTATTGGTATTCTTAGCCAGTAGAACATGAGTCTGTAAAGTAGGGTAGCAGATAATGCGATAGTTGGATGAATTCCAACTGAGGTAAAAGCAAAAGTAAGTGAAGCTTCAACAGCTCCCAATCCACCTGGTGTAGGAACAGCAGAACCAGCGGTATTGGCAACTAGGAACAGTAGCACTGTTTCCCAAGGATTTGCATAGTAGCCGAAAGCAAGAAGAGCTACCCAATATCCTAGTCCTGTTGCAAAAACAAGAATAAGACCGCCTACAGTGCCTTTAATGAGCTGTTTAGGACTACTTATTAGCTCTTTAATCTGTTTACCATAATCTGAAAGAATAGGAAGATATCTTTTACGTATAAATTTTCGAATAGGTGTAATAATCATAAAAGTGCATATGATTAGCGTTACTATTCCTATTACTGTTATGAGCATGTGTGTAGGAATCATTCCAGAAAGCACATTTTTACCAGTAAAAATGCCTACGCAGAACATAACTAAAGCTGTAACAAGTGCTTGTAAAAGCCAAACTGCACTTGTAATGGCTGTGGCTTGAGCAGCCGAATACCCATTCTTTTTTATAATTTGCATGTTCACAAATGCTGGTCCAACGCCAGCTGGCATGGAAACAGCTGTAAATCCAGAAGCAGCTTGTGATGTAAACAGAACGCCAGCAGAAGGGCGTGAATCGTCCATAAAAGATCCAACTGTAATCGCAGAACCTACCCAAGCTAGCAAGCTGAACGCAAAGCATAATAGAACCATTAATGTATCCGCGCGTTTAAGAGCAGATACAATTTCTTGAGGATGCCACTGTGTTGCAATAGCAGCCAGAGCTGCAACAATAAGAATCAGCGTAACGAAGAATCTAATATTAAAACGAGCTAATCGCACCGTATCATAATCTTCGTCATCTGTGTGCTCGCATACCTTTTCACCTAGCTTAGTTTTAAGTTCTTCAAACAATTTCTTATTCCAAGACGTTAATGCTCTAGTTGATGAAGGAATTGCAGCTTTTTGCATAAAAGGCATTATTTGAGCTAGTTTATCTGCGCCCCAAGTATTCATAGCAGCTTCTATAGCGCTACTTGTATCAATGCATGTTGCGATTATTGATAAAAGTTGTACTTTGTCTAAAGCAATATTGGTGTCGTCACTAGCCACATCGCCATTTTGCCATCCTGCAATAACTGGAGTTCCATCTTCTAGTCTTGCAAGTGTTTCTGGGCTTATTCTTCTATGTGTTATTCCTCGATTGTTTGCAATATCGAGGTAGCGCATAAGTCTTTCCGCATCTTTAATTGTAAGTGTGTTTAAATTGCATGGCACAAGTACATTATCGGTGTGGAATACCATTATTGAAGATTTTCCACAATCTGTTACTCCATAAACGTTTGCTGTAGCTAAGTGCAAGCTTCTAAGAACGAGAAGCATTGAAAGATGATGATGTATGGAGTGCCTTGCAGAACGATCTCGTCTAACTGGTATATCTATTAGCTTAATCCATTGCCATAGCTGATTTAGATATCCTGGCAAGTGAACCTGATTATCTAGAACCGAAATTACGTATCTTGTTCCATGAATATCAATCGCATCGTATAGCCTTGAATTTTCAATAAGATCGTCATCAAGGCTAGATTTCAGAACACCATTATGGTCTGTAGTTAGTGTACGTCTGTTTAATTGAACAAGATGAGTAATTCCAATATTTTCTAATGCGTCAACTATATCTTTTCCCCAAGCACCTTTGCTGCGAGTGCCTTTAATAAATCTGATTATTGTACCTATGGCGCGACCAATACACCAAGATGTTAAAACTCCTGTTAGTGAATGCCACGATGTGACTATTAGTATAGGTGAAGCAATTATTAATGCTTTCCAAGATATTCTTACGACTTTACTATCTCGTCTAGGTCCACTAACGGTTAAAAAAGCAACTATTACAGCGTATATGTCTGGCAATAATTCAGTACCGTGACTGCTGGAAATTGAGTTAAATGATGTAAATAGTGGAGCATTATTTAAAGCAGTGAGAAGATAAGAAATATACCATACTAGCGGATATGTTAATAGCAAGGTTAGTGTAGATATCGTTGTGTCAATCCAACGCCTTGCATTGATCATAGAAATTACTACGCTAGCTACGATGGCGATTGTAATTGCTTGCTGGAAAAGAGAAGATGGTAATCCAGTTACAATCCACACAATAATTTTTCCAGCGTTTTTTGCATCGTGTTCTACGCCTGCGGTTGTGCCAGAAAAACACATTGTAAACAGTACAACCGCAGTCCCTAATGCAAGAGATATAATCGCGTAAATCAAGTCAGCCCAATTACGAACTAATTTAGGCCTCGTGTCATTAATAACCAAATTTTCTTCTACTTGCGATTGCATAATCACACCGTTTATTTATTAAATAAAATTTATCGAATAAAATCAACTAGCCTAGATGCAATACCAGTATAAGATTCTGGTGTAAGAGCTTTTAACCTATTTGCTGTTTCTGTATCAAAGTTTCTAGAAGATATAAACTTCTCAACATCTTGCCTAGAAATACTATGTCCGCGCATTAATTCTTTAACTTGCTCATATGGGCGTTCCATTCCTTCTACGCCAGCAATTTCTTGAGCTCTCATAGCAGTTTGGATTGGTTCTCCAAGAACTTCCCAGTTGCTGTTAAGCTCTTCACTCATCATTTGCGTGTTTGGATGAATCGACTTTAAGCCTCCAAGAAGATTGTTTAAAGCAAGAAGAGCGTAGCCAAATGCGGATCCAACGTTTCGTTGAGTAGTTGAATCCGTTAAGTCTCGCTGCCAACGGCTTTCGGTAAGAGTTGCGCAAAGAGTGTCGAAAAGTGCGCAAGAAATCTCAAGATTTGCTTCCGCGTTTTCAAATCGAATAGGATTCACTTTATGAGGCATTGTGGAAGATCCAGTAGCGCCTTTAACAGGAACTTGCACAAAAACGCCGCGAGAAATGTACATCCACACGTCTACAGCAAGATTGTGAAGAATATGGTTAATATGACTTACTGTGCTGTAAAGCTCTGCTTGCCAATCGTGACTTTCGATTTGCGTTGTAAGAGGATTGAAGCAAAGACCCATTCTATTTTCTACGAATTCTTTAGAAACGCTAAGCCAATCGACATTAGGGAAAGCTGCAAGGTGAGCGCCAAAAGTTCCAGTAGCACCGTTTATTTTTCCAAGATATTCTTGGCAGCTAAGGTGTTTTAGCTGTCGATTTAGCCTGTAAACAAACACGGCAAGCTCTTTACCTAAAGTTGTAGGAGTGGCAGGCTGACCGTGAGTGAGCGATAGCATTGGCATATCTCTATACTCTTGTGCTTTTTGAGTTAAGTAATCAACAATAGCTTTCAAATTTGGCGTGTATACGTTTTCAACCGCATTTTTTACACACCTAGCTATAGAAAGATTGTTTATATCTTCACTCGTGCATGCAAAATGAACTAATGTTTTAAGATTGCTAAGCTGGGTTTTATGCCCTAATACTTGCTCTGCTTTGTCTAACTCGTCGTCAATGTAGTATTCAACAGCTTTAACGTCGTGATGTGTTATAGCTTCGTGAGCTGCATGGCGTTTTATTCCTTCTGCTCCAAAATTTTCTGGAATTGCACGCAAATAATCGCATTCTTCATCTGTTAAAGGATTTACGCCGTCTACAATGGTTTTGAATCCATTTCCCTTGTATCCGTTTGCTAAAAGTATCATCCATTCAACCTCTACGCGCATGCGCTCGCGGTTTAAGGCTGGTTCGCTTAGAAATTCTACAAGATCAACAGTTTGATTGTGGTATCTTCCGTCTAGCGGAGTCAAAGCAATAGCAGGGCAAATATCAGTAAGCTTCATACTTTAAAGGTTACAGCATGGCATGAAACTACTAGGTGTTTTGGGTGGTTATTAGTTACTGGCTCATAGTTAATTGCTCATAATTCCTTGCCATAGTGTTGTTTCTTCTAATTCGTCACCTAGTGTTTTTCTAAAATGCTCTTCTTGCATTCGTATTTCTTTAGATCCAAGTTGATGAGCGTCTTCATAAGCTGCTTTATGATAATTCAAATCATGCGTGAGTGTTCCTTCTTCTGGTACATTTTTTACTAATATTCCATCTTTTTCAAAAAGTTTTTCATTTTTATAACTTTTAGTTCTGTATTGTTTATTGTTTTTCTTATTATTTTCTTTATTTTTGTTTTGTGATTTTATTCTATTTGCAACAAGTGAATTGTATATTGCATTATGAGCTGTTTCAGGGGCTATTGTGGCATTGTGGGCAATAGCGCTTTTCTTTGCAGTTCCATGTATTGTAACCCAATTATTTCTATTTGGATTAGATGCGCCATCTAATGTAGGAACTAGTTCGTCTTCCATTTCTATGCTTGTGACCCAAGTTTTATTTGGTATTGGATGGTTTGCTATTGGAGATCCAGCAGTTACGACGTGTTTTATGTTGTATTGTTTTGAGTAATCGCTAGCTATGCTTGCAGCTACAATTCCTCCTTGTGAATGTCCAATAAGAATAACTGAGTCTTTTGCTTTAATTCCGCTTTTCCTCATGGCTTCTATAACCATTCTTGTGCTGTCTGCATTTTGTCTTACGTTTTTAGAACTACTCATAACTTCTGCGTTTTGTGGCCATCCAAAAGGAGATTTTGGTTTGCCATCTGTTCCAGGTATTGTAACAAGCCAAGATATGCTACCGTCTTTTTTCTTAAAGCGTTGTATTGCTATTGTTGCTGCATCTGCGTTTATTTTAGGCGGTTTTACGCCAAGGTTTCCATTTGAAAGATCTGTTAGATTTCCAAGAGCTTGGCTAATATTACTTCCTCTGTAATGCAATATTTTTGAATATTCTCTGTGAGGTAATCTAATTTTTGTTACTTTAAGATTATTCCCTTGTTTTGCATCGTTGATTTTTGCGCTAAACAAGCTTAATGCACTTGCAAGCTTAGAAACTGGATTGTTTGAATGCTTATTTGAATTTCTTTCTTGAATACTAGAAATAAAATGCACAGGAATTCCCGTTACAGGGTTTATTAGAATATGTTTAGAAAATCCTCTAATAAAGCCTTGTTGAATTGATGCAGTTTCATGACTCCATTTAGAAAAGTTTTTCATACCGCTTTTTTGAGTCATATCTAAAAGTATGCTAAATCCTACGCTTGCAAAGAATGGTATTGCTGTAACAGGAAAGATACTTGTACCAATCGATACAAGATTATCTAAGTTTTCTCTATTTTTGTATTCTGCGTTAGCATATAGATTATTGGCTCTGATTATTAGAGAAGATAATTCATCAAGTTTATTCGATAACGATTCACATTGGCTTGATTTTATTCTGCATTCTGTAGGATCCAATATCGGTTGTAAAGAATCGTCATTAAAATATCCGTTAAAATTTTTGTTATTTTCAGAGAAAACAGACGATTTTTGGCTTTCAATCTGCATCGCAGCTTGCATCCAGCTTGTGCTTAACGAGTGGAAATCGTTGGATAGTTCTTGTAATCTTGCGGATTTTGTTTTGTATTCGCTAGCATCAGCTACGCTAATGGTTTTTCCACCTGTTATTGTTGATTTAACTCTCCAAGGCATTAAAATCACCTCCATAAGTTGATTTTTGAGTTAATAGAGCTAATTTCGCATGCTTTTTTGGCAACATTAAGCATTTCTTCATTGAACGCGTTTGCGGCTTTTCCATGCCAATCTTTAAGAGTATTTGAATGTGCTTCGCCAAGCACGCTGTTAGAGCATTGTTCTGTTCTTGCTATCAGCCAGTAGTAATTATTAAATGTATGCATACAAAGTATTACACACAATGTTTTTTAAATAGTCACGAAAAATCTTTTAATGTGGTTAAAGGTTCCAAAATGTTGAAATATAAGGGTTTATTCTATTAGATATTTTTTTATTACCTTTACCACGGCTTGTTACTTGAATCTTCTTGTTTAGAAGACTTTGTTTTTCCAGACTTATTATTTGAATCATTATTGCTGTAATCTTTTTCGGATTGGTTTATTTGATTCTGGTCTTGATCCTTTTGATTGTTTTGTTTTAATAAGTCTTCGACCTTCTTTTTTTGAGAATCGCTTAAACTAGAATTCCCAGATTTGTCTCGCAAATTATTTTTTTGGTTTCGGTCATTATAGTTAGATTGTGTATTAGAATCAGTATTCTTTTTATCTTCATCAATTTGTTTTTGTAAGAATCTAGTAAGTCTTTTAGATATTAGTGCGTTGTGCTCAATACTATTTTTTATATGAGGTAAAAGAATAGTGTATGGCGATTTTGCTTCGTTAAATTGATCATCAACTTGTTTTTGAGATACGAGCAATATTTCTCTATCTGCATCAACTTTTTTTGACGCTTTTATGTTATTTATTAGTGATTTTGTTGCAGAATTATACGTTGATTCTGCTTTAAGATTAGTAATAGACAAATAAGCTGATATAACGCATAAGGCTATAACAATAGAAGATAAAGTAACAAGAGAAAATCTTAGGAGCGACTTAGGTGTGATTCTGCTAATCATATAAGCTTCCTTGATTTTGTAATCCAGCATGATAATTCCCAAAGAATCAATATGCTTGCAAGAATAGCAAAAGGCCAAACGATTGGCTCAGGTCTAAGTCTCGGCTTAACAGTATTGTTCTGTCTCCATTGTTTAGAAAGAATATTTTTTGCTTCTAATCCAATAGAGTGATTTTTGCTAGAGTCAACATATTTTCCACTAATCTCATCAGCTATATTTTTAAGATTCTGCGGATCCATCTTAGATATTCCAGGTTTTCCTGTAGATGGGTCAATAATCCATTTACCAGATTGTTTTGTAGAAGAATCTGTAGAATTTATATCATCTAAATCATTTAACTTAGTGGTGGTATTTGGGATTTTCCCGCCATTTTTAGAACCTACGCCAATAACATAAGCATGATTCATGTATCCGCGTAGAGATGAGAATGTTCTACGCTTTCTAGAAGTTGTTTCTTCTCCATCGCTTATTAAATATAAAACTGTAACGTCTTGCGGATGAGCATCATGAATTGCCTTAGCTTCAAGAAGGGTCTTATCTAGTGGAGCATCCAAACTAGTTCCGTTTGAAACTCCAACAGGTTCAGTGTTGATAGTATCAACCCAATTTTCAATTGCATTAGAATCTGGCGTAAGTGGAACATCAACACTAGAAGACGCTCCAAATCTAATAGCAGTAAAACTTGCGTTTATGTAATTATTTGTAATTTGTTTTATTATTTGTTTTGCAGAATTAAACCTAGTGGTTGTGTTGTTGTTTAAATCCTTAGAATCATTAACATTCATAGAGCCGGTAACATCTAAAACAAATATAACATTTGTAGCATTAAGAGAGCGTTGCAATGTGCTTTTCATAACACAAGGGCATAATGCGCAAATAGCTAGAAGAACGCATATTAACACTCTTCGAACCCTCATATAAATTGTTTCGTCCGAACTAAAGTTTTTGCGATTAATTGGGAAAACTTCATATAACGCCAAAATGCCAAGAATCGCAATAGCAACTAGCGAAATCCAACTAAAAGATATTTTCATCGTTTTATCCTTCTCGCTGAAATAAGCCAGAGAGTTACAAAAATAACCGCAAATATTGTTGCAATACTAGGATCGTCGCTTAAAGCTGACTGTGTAGAGTCCTTTTGCATAATTGTGTGCTGCTGTTCAATTTTACGTACCAAAGCTAAAACAGAATCAGAATTATGCTGAGTTAAGAAAATGCCACCATTTTTTTCAATAAGTTCACGCATCTGATTAGTAGTGTTCTCATTTTCGCTTTGAGTAGATCCAGAATACAATCCATCGACTTGAATATTAGCTCGCTTTGTTAAATCTAAAGCTTGCTTAAGAGAGTAAACTGGTTTTCCAGAAACAACATTATCTGTAGCTAAAACAATAGATGCACTACGATTAAGACGATTATGAGGTTTTTGGGAGTTGCTAGAAGAACCATATACAACTCCAGGAATCATTGCAGCGCAACTAACAAGACCATCGCCAATTAAGGATGTTGCTTCTTTTCGATTTTGCGTGCCATCAAGCCAAGTGGAAATCTGCTGATATTGGCGCTGTTGCATATTGTCGATTTTGTCTTGTGTTTGAACTCCATCCAACAACTTAGAAGCGTACTGCAACTGTTTTTTAACAAGTGAATAATCATCTGTAAGAGGAAAAACAGTTCTAGAAGTTGAATTAAAAATACTCAAACCAATGCGCTCGCCTTGAAAATGCTCAACAAATTTCAAATAAGCGTTAATAACTTCCAGATCATACGGCAGAGTAGATCCAGAAACGTCTAAACATAGAACAATATCTCTAGAGCTTGATTGTTCGTTCGCATTTAAAACTCTTGAAGGTCTAGAGCTGAGAATTGTAGTGCATATAAGAGCTAGGACAAGCATTATAAAAGAGAATTTGCGAAGAATATTCCATAGTCTCCATTTTCTAGCACATAAACTTCCTTGCAAATCCTCGTCTAAAGTAAATGTTCTCAAAAAGCTTGATTCTAAAATGTTTTGTGAATTATACGAATGATTCTTTAAGCTGTGTCGTTTAACCTCACTAATCACTAATACAGTTATAAGAATTATTACGCTTGCTAAAACACCAAAAAATAGGACTACTGGCCATTTAAGTCGCATAGAGAAAATAGATGAAACTAGTGTTGAACAGTTATATATTTGGTAGTTACATAATGTTGAGAATGATAATGTGGAGAATGTCATCTTTTATTCTCCTTTGTTTTCCAACTTTCTAGCAGAATAAGAACCCATCTTGCACCTTGATCCACATCTGTATTTTTAGCTTGATTATTATATGTGCTATCTGCAAATTCAGGAGGATATAATGCTGCGATTGTTTGTCTTAAAAGATCTGCTCCATGAGTGTTTTTCCAAGATTTTCTAAGTGAACTAATTTCTCCAAGTGTATGCGATTTAATGTTTTCGCCACTCATTATGGAAACATATTGTCTAGCTATTTGCGCTAATTTTGCAAAAGCCTGATCTTTCTCAATTTTATTTTCATGATATTGACTTACCACTAAATCAATCTTTTTACGCCATTCTTGCTTATTGGCATTCATTGTATGGGCAGCATTTTTAACTTTTTGCTTAGAATCCACTTTAGTGTTTATTTTATAGATTGCAACATATAGAACTACGAAAGCAGCGCATGCGATTATTAGACTTAAGCCAATAAATGTAAATAGCATTGAATCATCGTTTAGAATTTTATTAACATCAAGAATACTCATCGACTTACCCCACTAGCTCAAGCGTAAATCTTTATTGCTTTTAGCGCCAGAAAACATACTCTGTAATGTAGCTTTCGATATAAATTTCGTCGAAGAATGGAATATTTGTTCACTAGAAGAACCGCGTATAAGCGACGACCCTGTATTATTTAGAATTTCGTGCAATGCGTTATTGACAAAAGCTCTATGTGTATTAACTTCTTTAGCGCAAGAATCATCTTTTAAGAATGCTGGGATCTCTCGCATTGTTGTACCGTCAATTATTGGCGTGAGTTTATATGAATTAAATGGATTAATTGGACATATTGTTACCACTATCAGTGAGTGGAGTCTTGAAATTTTTTGCAAATCATCAAAATGTTTTGACGAAATTGCATATTCATCCGTAATAATTACTATTAATCCGCGTGATTGATTAATTGAATTAGCAAAATTTATGATCGTATTTGTATCTCTAAGTTTTTTACGTGTTTTATATATATTTTTATCCAGATTACGTTCAAAATCAGGAAGATTCCTAGATGAAGGAATCTTTATAATATCGTTACCGTCAAATAAAACGCAGTTTAATGAATCATTACGTTTTAGACTTAAAGACGCAAAGAAACACGCTGAATTAGAAGCAGCCTCGTACAAATACTCGTTAAGTCCATTATAAGAACATGAAGCATTCATGTTCGCGCTAGAATCTACAAGAATCCAAGTCTTAGAAGAACAGTTTCTTTCTCTAGAAGAAACCATTGGTTCACCAAGTCTAGCGCTAGCTTTCCAGTTCATCATTCTAGCTTCATCACCAGGCTGCCATGAGTGAATGTCAACTAAATCACCATTTCCAAAATTATGATTGGACGGATGCTCTCCTTCAAAAATGCCCAACGATTTTTTGGCTACAGGTAAATTCAGACGATTATCTAATTCTTCAATCTTTCGCCTAATCTTTTTAGCAGAATTTGAAACTAATAAGCTTCTTTTAGTATCTTGTAGCACAAAATCAGATTTTGTAAAAGACTTGAATATTCTTGTAAAAAACGTATTTACAAAGATCATGGTGCAGGAACCGTTTTCACTATTGCGTCAATAATCTGATCACTTGTAATAGAATCAGCTAAAGCTTCAAAAGTAAGAAGAATCCTGTGTCTAAGAACATCATGAGCAAACTTTTTAACGTCTTCCGGTATTACGTAATCTCTTCCAGAAAGCAAAGCTTGAGCTTGACCAATGCGGATCAAAGCAATAGAAGCTCTAGGGCTTGCGCCCATTCTAACTAGAGAAGAAATAGTTTTAAGAGGGTGACTACCTTCTCCTCTAGAAGTTGCAACAATATCTACTGCATACTTCATAACTGCTTCCGAAACATGTACTCTGCGAGTTGCCGATCTTAAGAAAGTGACATCCTGAAGGCTAATCTTTTGATTATTTAAAGATTCTGGATTGAAAACGTCACTACCTCTATTGGTTAAAAGCTTCAGCATACTAACTTCTTCGTTGAAGGAAGGATACGACATAATTGCTTTAATCATAAAGCGATCCATTTGTGCTTCTGGAAGATTAAAAGTTCCTTCTTCTTCAATAGGGTTTTGTGTAGCGATAACCATAAAAGGCTGAGGAAGATTAATGCGTTCTCCACCAATAGTTGTGGCGCCTTCTGCCATTGCTTCAAGCATAGCGGATTGTGTTTTTGCGTTAGAACGATTAATTTCATCTAGAAGAATTACGTTAGCGTGAATAGGTCCAATTTGTGTTGTGAATCTTTGAGAAGCGAAGTCAAAAACTTGTGTTCCAACCAAATCTGCTGGCATTAAATCAGGAGTGCATTGCACTCTTTTGAAACTTCCAGACATTGCTGTAGCAAGAGTCTGAGCCGCTGTGGTTTTAGCCAATCCAGGAACGGACTCAATAAGAATATGTCCTCCAGCAGCAAGAGTTAAAATAAGTGATTCTCTGAGAGAATCCTGTCCAACAAGTGTTTGTGCAAACCTAGAACGAAGAATATCAGCGATCTGTTGAGCTCGTTTAATATCTTCATTAGAAACACCAGCAGATACTGGTTGATTTATAGAGTCAACAATTTGATTAGCTATTGTATTGCTGACCATTGTATTGTTAGGTGTAACTGCACGTGGTTGTGGAGGAAGATTAAATACGCCAGTATTAGCGTTATCGTTTTGTTTGCTTGGTTGTGGAGGGAATAATGCCATGCGTTTCATTCTAACTGATGTTTACTACTTTAGATGATTTTACTACTTTAAATAATCTTTACTATTCGCTAGGGAGAGTCCAATCTATTGGTGTTGATCCTAACGATATTAAAGCCTGGTTTGCTCTTGAAAATGGACGAGAACCAAAGAATCCTCTAGAGGCAGAAAGAGGACTTGGGTGAGGGGATTGAATAATGATTGCGTTTGTAAGAAGAGGAGCAAGACTTTGAGCATTTCTTCCCCACAAAATTGCAACCAGAGGAATATGCTTGCCGTTATTATCTACACGGTTATTCAATGCGGTAATAGCTGCATCGGTAATTTCTTCCCAGCCCTTTCCCTGATGACTATTAGGTCTACCTACTTCAACGCTAAGGCACCTGTTTAGTAGCATAACGCCTTTTTGAGTCCACGGTGTTAAGTCACCATTCTTTGGCATTGGTACATTTAAATCACTAACTAATTCTTTATAAATATTAATAAGACTTTTAGGTAATGGTTTAACGTTTGGAGCAACGCAGAAACTAAGTCCTACAGGATGACCTGGAGTAGGATATGGGTCTTGACCAACAATAAGAACCTTTATTTCTTTAAAAGGTATTGTAAAAGCTCTGAGAATATTGTGACTTTCTGGCAGGAATCGCCTCCCGTTAGATAGTTCATCTCTTAAAAAGTCTCCCATTTTGTGAACTTGTGGTTCTACTGGTTCAAGAGCGTCTGCCCAATCTGGGTCTATTAAATCGTGTAAAGACTTTCGCTGTTTAATCTCCATGGTTAATAACTTTAAAACATAAATGACAAATATGTGCAGCAAATAATAATAATTTTTTATATTTCCATTTATCTTATGTTTTGTGCGAGGCATTCGCTAGTATGTATTCCATACTGTTTTAATGATTTTTTGGAAGGGATACAATTATGGCGAACAATAGCCAGAACGTGTCATTCACGACTGATGATTTCGATAATCCACCAGAAGGTCCTGTTGGAGTACATCGTGGAAATCGCGCGTGGTATGCTGTATTGTTCCCATATGTTGTTGTGCTAGTTGTCGCTGTTGTGTTGGGTCTTCTGGCATGGGCGGTTATGTCTGGAGAAATCAACAATATTCGTATGCCTTGGAGTGCAAATAATTCAGCAATTTCCAAGTCTTCTAATGGCAATAAAAATGGCAAAATTGATGAGAGCAAGAGTAAATCTGACAAAGCTGATGGCGATGATTCAGACGAGGATAAGGATCCAGAAGAAACAGATAAGTCAGATAAAAAGCAAGATAAAGAAGATAAGAATTCTTCTAAAGACTCTAATGCTAACAATGACTCTTCGACAGCAGATATTAACAAGGCAGTTCAAGTAAAAGTTGTTAATGCAACTAAAATTCAGGGTCATGCAGCTCAAGAAGCTGAAAAGCTTAAGCAAGCTGGTTATGCAAATGTAGAAGCTGCAAATCCTAAAGGTAATGTTCCTTCGGATTCTGTTGTTTGGTACAAGGGAGATGAAAATCGTGCTGCTGCACAAGATGTTGCTAAAACTTTGGGTATTAGCAATGTTGAGGCAACTAGTGAAATAACTACCACAATAGTTGTTGTTTTGTGCAAGTAAATTACGATTTACTCATTTTGCAATAAATTTCAATAATAAATAATTTCTTAAATAGTCGAGTAGAAAGTTATCTAGAGTGGCTTTTTGCTTGGCTATTTTTGATTTTGCTTATAGATTTTTTCTATATATTTTTGAATATAGTTGGCACTCGGGCACTTAGAGTGCTAATCTTCATTTAGCACTCTAATGTTGCAGGTTTAATCAACAGCTGACGGTTGGTTAGATTTCGACGGTTTGAGTGAGTGTTCCATAGTTAAGTTATGTGGAGGAATAATGGCAAAGATTATTGCCTATGAAGAAGATGCCCGTCAGGGTATGCTTGCTGGTCTTGATAAGCTTGCAAATACAGTAAAGGTGACTCTTGGTCCAAAGGGTCGTAACGTTGTTCTTGATAAGTCTTACGGTGCACCAACTATCACAAATGATGGCGTTTCTATCGCTAAGGAAATCGATCTTGAAGATCCATACGAGCGTATTGGCGCCGAACTCGTTAAGGAAGTCGCAAAGAAGACTGATGACGTTGCAGGTGACGGTACTACAACTGCTACTGTTTTGGCACAGTCTTTGGTGCATGAAGGTTTGAAGAATGTTGTTGCAGGAAGCAACCCAATCGCTCTTCGCCGCGGCATCGAAAAGGCTGCTGAAGCAATCGTCAAGGAATTGCTTGCTTCTGCAAAGGATGTTGAGACCAAGGAACAGATTGCTGCTACTGCTACGATTTCTGCAGCTGATCC
Source organism: Gardnerella vaginalis (assembly GCF_040427915.1). Taxonomy (NCBI): domain Bacteria; kingdom Bacillati; phylum Actinomycetota; class Actinomycetes; order Bifidobacteriales; family Bifidobacteriaceae; genus Gardnerella; species Gardnerella vaginalis. The sequence goes on from NZ_JBETXJ010000002.1 coordinate 1,120,802, forward strand.
TGAAGTTGGCGAAAAGATTGCTGAAGCTTTGGATAAGGTCGGCCAGGATGGTGTTGTTACTGTTGAAGATAACAACAAGTTTGGTCTTGACTTGGACTTCACTGAAGGTATGCGCTTTGATAAGGGCTATATTTCCCCTTACTTCGTCACTAACGCAGAAGATCAGACTGCTGTTCTTGAAGACCCATACATTTTGCTCACTTCTGGCAAGGTTTCAAGCCAGCAAGATATCGTACACATCGCTGAACTCGTTATGAAGTCCGGCAAGCCATTGCTTATTATTGCTGAAGATGTTGATGGCGAAGCATTGCCAACACTTGTTTTGAACAAGATTCGTGGCACTTTCAATACTGTTGCTGTTAAGGCTCCAGGATTCGGCGATCGTCGTAAGGCTATGCTCCAGGATATGGCTATTTTGACCGGCGCACAGGTTGTTTCTGACGACCTCGGCTTGAAGCTTGATTCAATCGACGCTTCTGTTTTCGGCCATGCAGCTAAGGTGATTGTTTCTAAGGATGAAACAACTATCGTTTCCGGTGCTGGCTCTAAGGAAGATGTTGATGCTCGCGTTGCTCAGATTCGCGCTGAAATTGAGAACACTGATTCTGATTACGATCGCGAAAAGTTGCAAGAGCGTCTTGCTAAGCTCGCTGGCGGTGTTGCTGTTATTAAGGTTGGCGCTGCTACTGAAGTTGAAGCTAAGGAACGTAAGCATCGCATTGAAGATGCAGTTCGTAATGCTAAGGCTGCTATCGAGGAAGGTTTGCTTCCAGGCGGTGGCGTAGCTTTGGTTCAGGCTGCTGCAAAGATTGAAAAGACTCCTGAGATTACAGAGCTCAAGGGTGAGGAAGCTACAGGCGCTGCAATCGTGTTCCGCGCTGTAGAAGCTCCAATCAAGCAGATTGCTCAGAACTCTGGCGTTTCTGGAGATGTTGTACTTAACAAGGTACGCGAGCTTCCGGAAGGCGAAGGATTCAATGCTGCAACCAATACTTATGAAGATTTGTTGGCTGCAGGCGTGACGGATCCAGTAAAGGTAACTCGTTCTGCTCTACAGAATGCTGCTTCTATCGCTGGCTTGTTCTTAACTACAGAAGCTGTGGTTGCTAATAAGCCTGAGAAGCCAGCTGCTGCTCCTGCAGGCGGCGCAGAGATGGGCTACTAAATAAAAGTTAGACGTATTGCTTAGCTTTTAGCTAGTTGTTATATGTGAGCGGTGAGTTGTTTTAAAATACAAGTCATCGCTCACGTTTTTTATTTATTCTTCTGTTTAATTATTTTGTTTATCCCATTGCAAACAGAGATGTAGCTTGCGCTTCTGTATCCATGTAAATGTTAGAAGCATTTTGCATAGCGAGTTGAATGGATTGCAATGATTGTTCCATTTGTTGGTGTGCTGCACGCCATTGACCAGCTGTTGATGCAAATTGTGTAGCTGCAGGACCAGTCCATACGCTTTGCAATTGCTGAAGATTTGCGTACATTCCATTTGTGGCGTCTCGAATCGCATTAATCGAAGATGCAACTGCTGCAGCAGATTGCTGAATTTGTTCTGAATCAACTCTAAATTGTGTCATTTTTTCTCCTCATTTAGTGTGGTTAATAATTTTCTTATAGTTATTCATTTAGTTTTTGCCGTGCAAACTTATCTTTTGTATAAATTAATTTGTATAAATCAAATTTATAAATTTTTAATTTTTGTTTTGCATAAATCGCTTTATTTTGCGCTTGTTTCTTGTAATCTAAAAACACGGTATTATGAATATATGCCGTCTAGAAAGTTTGTAAAAGATTTTTTTATCAATGTGGTTAAAGGCTTATCTGCTTTTGTAATTATTGTGTTTTTTAGCGAAAGTGTTTTGTTTCCAACAACAGCTTTTGCTAATGATGGATTATCAAAAGCTGATTCTCAGAATAAAAGCACTAAAAATTTGGGTATTGTTGCAACGGATTCTATTACGGATACAGAAAATCTTCTTGGAGATTCTGTTACAAAAGTTTCAGATATGATTTCGACAACCAAAAAACAAACAGGCGTATCGGTTAAATTACTTTATTTATCCAATTTTACTGGAAATAAAAATCCGTCAAAATGGGCTAGTGATTTACTTACAAGCACTAATCCAGATCGTAATACTGTTCTTCTTGCTGTTGCTACTCATGATGGAAAGCTTGTAGTGGCAGTTTCATCTAATTCTGATGAATGGCTTAAAAGAAAAACAACCGTGGATTTGCTTTCTGATGCGGCGTATCGTCCTCTTATTAGTTCTCAAGGTGCTGATTGGTCTCAATCTGCAATCATGCTCATGAAGCAGATTGTTCGGTCTAAGAAAACTTCTGTAACTTCCAGAACAAGTGTAGTTTCAACGATTGTTATGGTTGTTATTGTTGTTGCTTTGTTTGTTCTTGTGGCACTTATTCTGTGGAGAAGAAACTATATTCTAAAACAAGTATCACTAGGGTTGAGAAGAGCTAAAAGACGCCATGCAGCGCGTAAATAAATCGATTTTTTTCAGGAAACACTCAGGAAACATTCAGTTTTATAAGTGATGCTAATCAGTATGGGTAAGAATGTAGAAGCATCTATTGTTGTGGTCGATGACGAACCTTCAATTCGTGAGCTTTTGGTAGCATCGCTACACTTTGCAGGATTTGATGTAGAAACAGCAGCTTCTGGTTCAGAAGCTATTGATGTTATTGAGCGTGTAAATCCAGATCTTATTGTTATGGACGTTATGCTCCCAGATATAGACGGATTTACGGTTACAAGGCGAATTCGACAGAATGGTGTTGCTGTTCCTGTGTTGTTCCTTACTGCTAGAGACGACACTCAGGATAAGATTATGGGTCTTACTGTTGGTGGCGACGATTATGTTACAAAGCCTTTTAGTCTAGAAGAAGTGGTTGCGAGAATTCGTGCAATATTGCGTAGAACTCAAGATCCAGATGAAGATACGCCTGTTGTGCGCGTTGCTGATTTGGAAATTAATGAGGATTCGCATGATGTCTCCAGATCTGGTGTTCCAATTGAATTAAGTCCTACGGAGTATAAGTTACTTCATTATTTGATGGACAATGAAGGAAGAGTATTGTCTAAGAGTCAGATTCTCAATCATGTTTGGCAATATGATTGGGGTGGAGACGCAGCAATTGTAGAATCCTATATTTCTTATCTTCGTAAAAAGATTGATGGTATTGAAATTAAAAATGAGGATGGAAGCTTAAAGAAGGTTGTTCCTCTTATTGAAACGAAGCGTGGTATTGGCTATATGATTCGCGTTCCGAAAGCAGGTCAAGCCTGATTATGCGTGAGAGCAAATCTGTGGATGGTTCGCTTTACAATAATGGTTCCAAAACATCTGGTTCTGATAACAGCGGATTAAATCAGTCCGAAGTTAGTGCTGATCGAAATGTTAAAGCCGAATTAGTGACTTATTCTGGTGATAATCCTAAAAAAACCAAGAATAAATCTAAGTCCAAATGGTTGCGGAGGCATATTGATGCTATACCGTTGAGTACTCGTTTGGTGGCGTGTACGTTAGTTGTTCTTACAATTGCTGCATTTTGTATTTCTCTTTCTATTAGGCAATTAGTTGGCAGTTATCTGTTGGATAAAACCGATGCTCAGCTTACAGATCAGGCTCAGCTTATTTACGACAATATAGATTTGCTTCGTAGTAAGGATTCTGGAGAACAAGCTGCAGGTCCTAATGATTATTTCTTGCAGATTAGAGACACTAATAACAATATTATTACTACACCTTTGATTCCAAAACTTAAAGGTGATGTTGTTTCTATGCCGACTCTTCCAGAAGATGGCGAAATTAATAATGTTGTTGTAAGACGTAGGCCTTTTACTGCTCCAGCGCGAGTACATGGAGATGTAAAAAGCATTGATGAAACAACTGCAAAAGCTGCGGAATCTCCTTGGCGAGTTCTTGTTCTTACATGGGGTCAGCGAAGCGGATATAATTCCGAAATGCATGTTAGAGGGTATGTTTATATAGCTCTTTCTTTAAGTGACCAATTAGATACTGTTAATACGCTTACACGCTATTGTGTGATGGTTAGTATAACAGTTATTCTTCTTGGTGCTGTTTTAGCTGCTCTTATTATTCAATCTACTCTTGTTCCACTAAAGAGAATCGAAAAAACTGCGTCGAAGATTGCTTCTGGAGATTTAAGTAGGCGAGTGCCTTCCGCCCCAGAAAATACGGAGGTTGGATCTTTAGCTGCTTCGTTAAACTCTATGCTTTCTAAGATTGAACAAGGATTTAACGACCAGGAAGCAATGACTGAGAAAATGAAACAATTTGTTTCTGATGCAAGTCATGAACTCCGTACTCCATTAGCTGCTATTCATGGATACGCTGAATTGTATTACATGTGGAGGGGTGTGCCTGGTCAGCAAGAAAAAGCTGATGATTCTATTGCTCATATTAAGGCTTCTAGTGAAAGAATGACGGAACTTGTGGAAGATTTGCTTTCACTGGCGCGATTTGACGAGGGTAGAGGAATAAATGTTTCTCAGACAGTTAAAGTAACTCCTATTCTTTCTGATGCGGCAAATGATTTGAGAGCGTTAGATCCAGTTCGAGTTATTCAGCAAGGCACTTTGCATTTAGCTGATGACTGGAAGTTGATGAATTGCTCTAAGCCAACAAATTGCAGTCTTGATAGAAAGTTTATTTTTACTCCAGGTGAGTTACCTAAAGTCACTTTAAAGGGTGACGGAGCTAGATTGCGACAAGTTCTTACAAATATTGTTGGAAACATTCATCGCTATACTCCGAGCGATTCTCCAGTGGAGATAGGTATGGGTGTTCTCAAGGCTTCTATTACTCCTGAGGCTCTTCAAAAAATGGGATCTGTATCTCGTTCATTGAAAGAGTTTTTGGAGGCTGCGGAAGTGAGCCAATCTACTGGAACAGGCAGCTCATTTGTGGTTATTCGCGTGGTAGATCATGGACCTGGCGTACCTGAAGAATCTTTATCTCACATATTTGAGCGATTCTATATTGCAGATCCATCTCGCGCTAGAGAAAAGGGTGGTACTGGCTTAGGTATGTCTATTGCTCAGTCTGTTGTTAAAGCTCATCGTGGTTTTATATGCGCTACTACGTCTTGTGCATCTAGGACCAGCAGCGATCAGCTTATTGATGATACAATGGCAGGGAGCGAATCATCTGAATCTAAGCCTCATGGTTTAACTCTTACGGTTGTGTTGCCGAATGTGATATTTGACGATGAGAATAATAAGAAGGTTAAGAATACAGATACTTCTAGCATGGTTACCGATAATAATATTGTAAAAACCGATAATAGTTTAAATTATTAATTATTTTATTTATAATTTTGCTTGTTTTGACATGTTTTTTCGGATAATTTATTGCTTGTGGTTTTTGTTTTAGATTGTTCTGGATTCATGCGCTACAATTGATAAAGCATGAGTCGAGTGAAGATTATGTGGATTATAGTAGAATATGATGATTCGCATAGAATTTAATGAATTCGAGTGAGGTGTGTTATGCCCAACGGGCGTGTTCGTTGGTACGATTCTAAAAAGGGATATGGCTTTATCTGCGATGAGGATGGCAAAGATGTATTCTTGCCATCTTCGGCGCTGCCAGAATCAGTGAAAGAGCTGCGTAAAGGTACGCGTGTTGAATTCTCTGTTGTTGAAGGTCGTAAAGGGCCACAGGCAATGGGTCTCACTGTTGTGGCATCTGCGCCTTCGCTAGTAAAAGCCACAAGACCAAAAGCTGAAGATATGGCTGCAATAGTAGAAGACCTTATTAAACTTTTGGATTCTGCAGGCAATGGTTTACGACGTCGTCATTATCCGTCTACTGCGGAGAGTAAGAAACTTGCTCATTTGTTGCGTGCTGTAGCAGACAATTTTGACGTGCAGGATTGATATTTAACAGGATTTTTTATGGCAGATGAAGTAATTAATCCTCAGGAGCTTGCATATAGTATTGCTGTGGAAACTTCAGAGCGTGAAAACGCTGTTGGAGATTTCGTAAGTGCTACAGATCTTGGTAGTGATGTTACCGATTTTAGATTTGTTTGCAATATGCCTGGGTATGAAGGTTGGCAGTGGTCAGTAACGCTGTATCACGATGCTGATGTTGATCGTTGGACAGTTAATGAGTCAACTCTTGCCCCAACTGAGGATTCTTTACTACCTCCACCTTGGATTCCTTGGAAAGATAGACTTAAGCCAACGGATCTTTCGGTTATGGACTCTATTGGTACAGCCGAAGATGATGAAAGGCTTGAATCTGGAGTCAATCCAGAAGATTTAGATTATAAAAAATCTAAAGCAGATGTTTCTGAAGATTCTGTAGAAACTGAATGTTCTGAATCGGATAAGTCGCCAGCAACCGAACAGGATGGCGAAACAGAGCAAAATAATGAATCTAAAGAAGATAATGAGTCTAAAGAATCTCAAGAAGATTTTGAAGAAGCAGTTGAGACTTTTAGATTAACTCGTAAGAGGGTTATGACTGCTGAGGCAATAGCTCAAACAGCGAAGCGATGGTATTCGGGACAACATGGTCCTAAATCGCTTTCTACTAAAATTGCGGATGGTAAAGCGTGTTCATCCTGCGGATTTATGATTCCGTTAGCTGGCAGCTTAGGAAACATGTTTGGAGTTTGCGCAAATATGTGGAGCCCAGACGATGGGAGAGTGGTGGCATTAGATCACGGGTGTGGAGAGCATTCCGAAATAGAGCCACCAGAGCCATCACAACTTTGGATTCAATCGGCTCCAGCTTATGACGATTATCATATTGAGATAGCTCCTCAAGCTCCTAGAGACGAGAGAGCAGATGTAGAGCTTATCGAAGAAGCGATTGAAGATAGTAAGGAAAATCGTAAAAGACATCGCAGGTTGATAATTGAAGACGAGTCTGACGAGTTCAGTGAAAATAGTGAAAATAGCGAAAATAGCGATTCTGCAGAAATTGATTCAATTGATAGAAGTAATAATAAAGATAATAAAGCTAATGAAGATATTGAATCAGAAGATTTTGCAGATAGCACTGATAATTCTGATGATGTTGATAAGAGTGATGTTTCGGATGATGCAGATAGCGCAGATTATGCAGAATCTGGCGATGACTCGGATTCTGTAGATGACTCGGATTCTGCAGACAATTCTGAAGATTTAAATAAGTCGTCATTAACCAATGAGTAACACTAAATGAGTAACACTAAAAATAGTGTTAGAGTCATGGCAACTCGTTACCATAGAACGAAGGATAAGAACGGAAGGCAATTATGTTTGAACGGTTCACTGACCGCGCTCGGCGTGTGATTGTGCTAGCTCAGGAAGAAGCGCGCTCTCTTCAGCATAACTATATTGGTACCGAGCATATTCTCTTAGGTCTTATTAGAGAAGGCGAAGGAATAGCAGCAAAAGCTTTAAACGCCAAAGGCGTAGAATTAGACAATACTCGTAAACAAATAAAAGAAATGATTGGCACTGGTACTGTCTCGCCTAGTGGACACATACCTTTTACTCCGCATGCTAAACAAGTGCTTGAGCTTAGTTTGCGTGAAGCATTGCAATTGGGGCACAGCTATATTGGTACCGAGCATATTCTTTTAGGCCTTATTAGAGAAGGCGAAGGTGTTGGAACGCAGGTGCTTATTAAGATGGAGGTCGATTTAGGAGATCTTCGTAGCACCGCAATGGATTTGATTCGCGGAAATTCTGGAATACCAGAAGACGGCCAGAAAGGTGATTTGGCTAATGCGGGAGGAGTGCAGGATAAGAGGAATCAGTCTGGTTCTGCACTGCTAGATCAGTTCGGAAGGAATCTTACTACAGAAGCTGAGCAAGGGAAGCTTGATCCTGTTATTGGTCGTTCAAAAGAGATTGAGCGCGTTATGGTTGTGCTTTCTCGCAGAACTAAGAATAATCCTGTTCTTATAGGTGAACCTGGTGTTGGTAAAACAGCTGTTGTGGAAGGTCTTGCGCAGAAGATTGTTGCTGGAGATGTTCCAGAAACGTTAAAGGGCAAGCAGGTTTATTCTCTTGACTTGGGTTCTATGGTTGCTGGATCTCGTTATCGTGGCGATTTTGAAGAGCGCTTAAAGAAGGTGCTTAAAGAAATTAAGACTCGTGGAGATATAGTTCTATTTATTGATGAGATTCATACTATTGTTGGTGCTGGTTCTGCAGATGGTGCTTTGGGTGCTTCTGACATGCTTAAACCTATGCTTGCGCGTGGTGAGCTACAGACGATTGGTGCTACAACTACCGATGAGTATAGAAAGTATATTGAAAAGGATGCGGCTTTGGAACGAAGATTCCAGCCTATTCAAGTTCAAGAGCCTTCTATTGCAGAGACAATTGAGATTCTAAAAGGTTTGCGTGCACGCTACGAGAATCATCATCACGTAACCATTACGGATGCTGCTTTGCAGTCTGCAGCCGAAATGTCCGCTCGCTATATTCAAGATAGGAATTTGCCAGATAAGGCGATTGATCTTATTGATGAAGCTGGAGCTCGCCTACGTATTAAGCGATTGACAGAGCCACCAGAGCTTAAGGAACTTGATTCTAAGATTTCTAAACTTTCAGAAAAGAAAGATGAAGCTATTAAGAATCAGGACTTTGAGAAGGCTGCCGACTTGCGAGATGAGCAGGAAAAGCTTGAGGAAGAACGCAAGAATAAAGAGCAGGCTTGGCGTGAGGGCGAATCTAATGTGAATATGGTTGTAGACGAGGATGTTATTGCATCTGTTGTTTCTAATACAACTGGTATTCCTGTTGTTAAGCTAACTCAAGCGGAATCCAAAAAGTTGCTCGGTATGGAAGCGGAGCTTCATAAGCGTATTATTGGTCAAGATGAGGCTGTTTCTGCGCTTTCTCGTTCTATTCGTCGTGCGCGAGTAGGACTGAAAGATCCAAAGCGTCCTTCTGGATCGTTTATTTTCGCTGGTCCTACGGGAGTTGGTAAGACAGAGCTTGCTAAAACCTTGGCTCAATTCCTGTTCGACGATGATGATGCTTTGATTCGTGTTGATATGTCGGAGTTTGCGGAAAAGTATGCAGCTTCTCGTCTTTTCGGCGCTCCTCCAGGATATGTTGGCTACGAGGAGGGTGGCGAGCTTACGGAGAAGGTTCGTAGAAAGCCATTCTCGGTGGTGCTTTTTGACGAAATTGAAAAGGCTCATCCAGATATTTTCAACACTTTGTTGCAAGTGTTAGACGACGGTCATTTAACAGATGGCCAAGGAAGAAAAGTTGATTTTAAGAACACGATTATTATCTTGACTACAAATCTTGGTACTCGTGATATTGCTAAGTCAGCGAATACTGGTTTTAGTCTTGGCAATAATGCGGATGCATCTTACCAGAGGATGAAGGATCAGGTTAATTCGGAATTGAAGCGTCAGTTCCGTCCAGAGTTCCTAAACCGTTTGGATGATACGATTGTGTTCCGTCAGCTTACTGAGCCAGAGGTTCGTCAGATTGTTGATTTGGACGTTAAGCGTTTGAATGACCGTCTGTTTGAACGCCATATGACTTTGGAGCTTACAGATGCAGCTAAGAATCTTCTTGCGCAAAAGGGCTTTGACCCTCTTCTTGGAGCAAGACCGTTGCGCAGAGTTATTCAGCGTGATATTGAGGATGCTATAAGTGAGAAGATTTTGCTTGGCGACTTAACAGATGGCGAGCGCGTTGAAGTTGATGCGGAAGGCGAAGGTTTGCTGGGGGAGTTTATTTTCCGCGGCATAAAGTTTGATGTTGAGTCTTGATGTTGAGTTCTAAATAACGAAAATATTCTAAATAACGAAAATCCCGGTGTGTAAATCTCATCGGGATTTTTGGGTTTTTGTGGGTTTTATAAATAACTATTGTTCCGATAAATAAAATATGTTATTCCGATACTGTTTATATTATTCAGATAAATGAATTTTTTCTTTTTATGCGGTGTCTTTTTTGCTTTTAGGGGGTGTTCTTAGGTTTAAAACATGAGGAACATCCTACACTTTTTTAACAAAAGAAGATGTGACTTCTAAAATTTAAAAGTCACCTCCTTTACTTTTACATGCTATTTTTCTTCTTTTGGCGGCGTGTATGGTTTACCTTCTTTGTTGTAAGTGAGATTAAATACCATATCAGATAACCACTTCTTGAATGAAGGGTTATCTTGGAATTGTTTGAATAATTCCATGTTATCGGACATGATGGCAAAAATTACTTGTTGTAAAGCTCGTTCGCTTTCTAACCGTGCACTTTGCTCATCAGAATTACGCATAGCATTTTGATATTTTTTGTCCCTTGAAACCATTGCCGGAATTTCCAGAATTTGTCTTTTAATGTTATCAGAATCTTTCCAATCGATATTTCCGAAAATATCATTGAAATTAGAAAGGATGTTAGACAGCAAATCCATCTCAGGATTTAATATATGTGGCGTACTTTCTGATGGAACGGGAGCCACTTCTGTATCTACATCTTCTAATTTTATGGATAGACTATCTCTTGCTTCATTTCGATAGCTTTCCAAGTCAATTGAGTCAAGAATTCCCTGGGATAAGTCTTCTTCTCTTGGAGACGGAAGCTTTGGAATAAGAAGATTTAGGAATATCGATAGCTTTTCCCACCCAGCATTACCATATGGCAGAATCGTACCTAAGAATCCGTAGGTTCTAACAAAGGTTTTAGCAGCACTTTTGAAGGTAATCTGATCATCGGTATCCAGTTGTTTGTATAGAGTTGTACATGCGTCTAAATAAGGGTCAATTTGGTCACGTTCTGCACCACTCAAATAGTTATTAACAAGCAGTTCTACATCATTTTTAGTATAAACCTGATAATTTTCCATTTCTGTTACCAGGTCATACAGCTTATTGGGGTCGGTTTCACCAGAGAGAATTGTTGTCTTATAGTATGTTGAAAACGCTTTGGCAATATCTTCAGGTTTATTTGCAAAATCAAGCACAAAAGTATCATGTTTTTGTGGGTGAGAACGATTCAATCTTGATAGTGTTTGTACAGCTTTAATGTCATACAAAAGCTTATCGACATACATTGTATGCAATAGTGGCTCGTCAAAGCCTGTCTGGAACATATCAGCCACAATAAGCAGACGATACGGGTCTTTCTCAAATTCTTTCGGAATTTTAGCATCTGAAAAACCGTTTAAACTTGCTGAAGTTAAAGGTGGTTCTTGACCGTTATACGCATGTTCACCGGAAAAAGCGATAATAGCTTTATATGGACTATGGCGATCAGCTAAGCATTTATTAATCGCAAAGTAGTATTCAATACAGCGTGGGATACTTTCTGTTACAACCATTGCGCGTGCTTGACCACCAATTTTTCCTTTTGCTATAACCTGTTCGTGGAAATGATCTACCATCATGGCAGCTTTTTTAGCTATGGTAAAGCTATTGCCTTCAACAAAGCTACGTAGTTTTTTCTGTGCACGCTTTTTATCAAACATCGGGTCGTTTTTCACGGTTTTTATAAGCTTATAATAGCTGTCAATAGCCGTGTAGTTTTTCAAAACGTCTAAAATAAAGCCTTCTTGAATAGCTTGCTTCATCGTGTAGATATGGAAAGGCCTATGTTTTATTTCTCCGTCTTCCTCGTATAAAACGCCAAAAGTCTCCAAGGTCTTATTCTTTGGTGTAGCTGTAAAAGCAAAATAGCTGGCATTGCAGAGTAGCTTTCTGCCTTCCATCATGACGTTAATTTTGTCTTCATTGTCACTTACGTCATCTGAAGTGCGGCCTGATAAAGCCAAGTTCATCTGAGCGGCGTTTCTGCCGCTTTGACCTGAGTGGGCTTCATCGATAATAATGGCGAAATGGTTGTTTTTATGCTCTGGGCCAATTTCTGAAACTATATAGGGGAACTTTTCAACGGTAGTAATGATAATGCGCTTACCATCGGTAATTGCTTTTCTTAACTCGTCTGAGTGATCTGCCCATACGACTGTATTGTTTACCTGCATAAACTGTTTGATCGTATCACGAATTTGTTTATCTAGAATTTTTCGATCGGTTACAACGATCACTGAGTCAAGAATCGGGTGCCCGTCCCGTTCAAGTTCTATGAGCTGATGAGCGAGCCATGCAATGGAGTTTGATTTACCACTGCCGGCACTATGTTGAATAAGATATCTCTTTCCAACACCATGTGCTTTGACATCAGCTAAAAGTTTAGTGACAACATCTAGCTGATGGTAGCGTGGAAAGATTTGTTTTTCTGTCTTCTTCTTAGTCTCTGGGTCAATATCGATAACAACTTGAGCATAGTTTTCTATGATGAGAGCTAACTTTTCCTTTGTTAAGATATCTTTCCAAAGGTAATCTGTCATAATGCCATTCGGGTTCGGAGGATTTCCAGCACCATCGTTGTAACCTTTATTGAACGGTAAGAACCAACTATCTTTACCTGCTAATTTTGTGCAGAACTTAATTTGTGCATCATCAACAGCAAAATGAACCATACAACGCTTAAAGGAGAATAGAAGCTCTCGTGGATCTCGATCCATCTTGTATTGTTCTACAGCATCATCTGTATTTTGTTTGGTGAGCTGGTTTTTTAATTCAAAGGTGATTACAGGAAGTCCATTAATGAACACGCAAAGGTCAAGTGCTAGTTTGGTTGCATCGGAAGAATAGCGAAGTTGCCTTGTTATGCTAAAAATATTTTGCTCAAAATGTTCTTGTGCTTTTATATTATTTTCACTCGGTGTGAGATAAAACAGAATAATGTCTGCAGGATAAACTTTGATTCCATTACGTAAAACATCGATAATACCGCGTTTAGCGAGCTCTGATTGTAGGCGGTTCAGGAACGAACGTCTTTTTTGTTCAGATTGTCCTATGCCTAACAAATCAAATTGTTCAGGCTGCGTTGTTTTAAGAAAGCGGAAAAGTCGCGTTTCATCAATGGCGTATTCCTTGTTGTAATCGGCGTTAGATCCTTCTTCATAACCATTATGTTCAACAAGCCAATTGACAATGAGTGTTTCTAGGCCGTTTTCTTTTGTGTTGGTAAAAGTTATCATTGTTCTTCCTCCGATTTTTTCTTTGCTGTTTTCTCAAGGCTTTTTATTGTGTCAAGGTAAGATTTTTCAACGGGAGAAAGATTATTGACAATAAAACGCTGATATTCTTTATCGGCTTTTTCCATTGCCTGCTTATGGCTGACTTTGCCTGCGCCATTTAAAAGCTTTTCTCCGGTCGCAGCAAGAATATGATCTAAGTGCTCTACATAATCACTCATATGCATAGGATTGTGACGCATGGCTTGCACTTCAGCAAAATCGAAATATCCTGAAACAATACTATTCAATATCTTCAGCTCATCTTCTGATAAATAATTTTTAGCAATATGCGTGTCTTTTGATGTTGGAAAATCGCCGGAAAATGTAGTAAGGCCCATAAAAGGTTTATTCGCATCTGCTCGTTCATAAATCACTTCAGCTGCGGTGTGTCCATGAGCAGCATAGTGAAGCTTATTTTGCACCATCTTGAAGAATGCAAGGGATTCTCTGCTTTTTGGGTTATAGTCCACGCTTGTTGCATATAAATCCAGCACTTGACGATACATGACTTTTTCTGAAGAACGAATATCACGAATACGATCTAAGAGTTCATGCCAATAATTGCCACCTCCGAGCTGTTTTAAGCGTTCGTCGTCCATGGTAAAACCCTTGATCATGTACTCTTTCAAACGTTCAGTTGCCCAACGACGAAAATTCGTCGCGATTTTGGATTTAATGCGGTAACCAAGGGAGATAATCATGTCGAGATTATAGTGTGGAATATCTCGTGTAACCTGCCTTGTACCCTCTGTTCGAACCTGTCGGAAATTCCGACAGGTTGAAACTTCATCAAGTTCATCTTCTTCATAGATGTGTTTAATATGTTCAGTTATGTTTGTACGAGATGATTGAAATAGCTCAGCCATTTGTTGTTGCGTCAGCCAAACTGTTTCATCCACGAAACGCACGTCAATTTTTGTTTCACCATCATCGCTTTGATAAATAACAAGATTGCCTTGATTGTCGGCACTTAATATTTTTTTGTCTTCAGGCATAATTACACCTCCTCTGGTATTTCATCTTCTCTCTGTAATGTGTCGTTATCATCTGATTTATAGAGAGTTTCCTCAACTTGTTCATAGTCTGGTATATCAACGTCTCGCACATCTATCTTACCGGTAACCACGTCGGCAATAAGGCTTGATTTGAGGTCGTGCAGGTTGGTGATTTGTGCCTGCTTTGCAGCTATTAAGCGGTCAATCTCCGCACAACGTGCGTCGAGAAAACGAGCTATTTGCTCTTGCTCGTCGCGTGGTGGGACGGGAAGCTTTACACTTTGAAAAACATTAGCTTTGATTGTTTTTCTCAGGCCCGTATATAAAGGTTTTAGTAGCTTATTATTGTCTAATGAAAGATAGTAGAAATATACATAAAGTGGGTTTATATTGTTTATCTCCATAATTGTATAGGCACCGGTTATCATTCCGTTATATTCAGATAGTCCGACTGTTCTTGGTGTTTCATCAATATCAAAAAGACAAAAAATCATATCGCCTTTTTTCACGATTTTATACTTATCATATGTTGCTGAAAATTTGCCACCGGCGTTCAAATCACGTCGTATAACTCCGCCCAATGTCAAAGAGAGCAAATCGTATGCATTAGAATTACTGCCAACTACTTCAGAGTGTTCTGTAAATATATTTTTATTACGCCTTAAAGCCCAATGCTGTGGAATTTTTCCTAGCCAGGGAATGCCGCTGTCTTTCATGGGAACGGTTTTGTCAAGGCCGTGCGTAACAGCATCGCTAATGGTTGCTTTTTTCAGTTCCTTCAGTTCCGTTATTTCGTGTTGCTTGATGTTGATGAGCTTATTGATGCTTGATACTTTCCAATCGAGAAAACGCACAATTTGCTCTTGCTCGTCGCGTGGTGGGATAGGTAGCTGCAGATAACGAACATCCTTAAAGCCAATAGATTGCCGAACACCACCACCAAGTCCATAGAATATTTTTAGCGTGTCGTATGTATGTAATAAATAGGCTAAAAAACTGCTGTTAGTTCTTGGTTTTATATTCGTGTAGGCTGAGGTAATGATGCCTTTTTCCATTACAAGTCCCGTTCTAAGGCTTGTATGATCATTTTGTAAATCAGTAAAACGAAGGATAATGTCCCCTCTAGAAATTATCTGATAATTGTCGTAGTTATTAGGCACAAGTCCACTGTTAATGTTCTTCTTCTTAATTATCCGACCGTAACTTAAAGACATAACAGGAAACATTTCATTCTTTGGTTTTTTAACCTTTTTCTCAGCAGTAATTTGAGACAAAAAGCTCCAGTCCCAATGCCTTGGGATTTTTGGCAACCACTGAATACCCGTTGCCTTATATTCCTCATAAGCTTTTCTCATTTCAACCCCTCCATGATGCTATCTACCAAAGTTTTTGTTTCCCTTTCAAGGCAGGTGAGGTTGATTAAAATGTCATCCATGTTCCTAAGCTCAACAGGCTTGTAGAAGAATTTCGTAAAGCTAATTTCATATCCAATCTGGCGTTTGCTGCTGTCTTCATACGCATCGGGAGCATATGGCAATACTTCTTTTTGCACAAAAGCGTCAATACCGCCTTCGTACGTAAAGGGCACAATTTCCGTGTTGCGTAAATCGGGGTCTGCTTCATCTTTGACGGCTTTGGCTGTTTCGTCTCTTTCAGTGATGAGTGGACGGATTTTCTTAAGCTGAGTAGCTTTGAGCTTGGTAGCTTTTGCAAACGCCGTCCAATCATCAAGCGGAGTATCAGCAGGTATATGATCTAATGCGATTCGTACGCTTTGTAAATCCTCATCTTTTTTGAAGGTGTCCGCTGGTATTTCCCGCTTAGGATAGATACGCAAACGTAACGGTCGCTCTACAGTAATTGACCAGTAGCCAAAGTCTTCGTTCTTAAAGATTTTGCTGACTTCGCTTTCTTCCATGTCCATGAAGATACGGACGATTTCTTTGCGGAGTTCAGGTGTAAATTCGCAGTTTTTCTTACCCATATTCTTGCGTAAAGCCGACTTCATAGCAGTGGCATCAATGAGTTGAATTTTACCTTTGCGTCGCTCTTCTTTGCGGTTAGAAAGAATCCAAATATAGGTAGCAATACCCGTGTTATAAAACATATTGTCTGGCACGGCGATGATAGCTTCTACGAGGTCGTTTTCAATAAGATAGCGGCGTGCATTGCTTTCGCCGCTTCCAGCATCACCTGTGAAAATAGAAGAGCCATTGTGAACTTCAGCAATTCTGCTGCCAAGTTCGGTATCGTTTTTCATCTTCGATACATTGTTAAGTAAGAACAAAAGCTGACCGTCGCTCACACGAGGAATCATGTTGAGTTCTTCGCCGCCTTCTAAGTAGGCATTAAAGCGTGTATCAAGAATTTCTTTCTTTCCGCCCATCTTGTCGGCATCTGTTTTCCAGTTTTTGCCATATGGTGGATTGGAAAGCATGAAATCAAATTGTCGTGAAGGGTTGGCATCAAGAGAAAGCGTAGATCCATAGGCAATATGCTCAGCCTGTTCGCCATCACCCTTTAGGAGCAGGTCTGCCTTTGCTATTGCGTAGGTCTCTGGGTTAATTTCTTGTCCAAAAAGATGAATTGATACTTGCTTGCCACGTCTTTGAGCAAGGGTTTCTAGGCGCTCCTGAGCAACAGTGAGCATTCCTCCCGTTCCACACGCTCCATCGTAGCAGGAGTAGGTGGCATCTTTAATTTTGTCTGCAACAGGAATAAAGATTAAGTCGCTCATAAGCTCGACGACATCGCGTGGTGTCCAGTGTTCGCCAGCTTCTTCATTGTTTTCTTCGTTGAAACGGCGCAAAAGTTCTTCAAAGATAGTTCCCATGCCATGATTATCAAGTGCAGGGTGTTTAAGGATTGTTTGTTTTTCGTCTTTGTAAATCGGATTTGGCGAAAGATTAATGTCTGGTGAGACGAATTTTTCAATTACAGCACCAAGGATACCAGCATCAGCCATAGTTTTGATTTGTTCTCTGAATTTAAACTTCGCTAAAATTTCTTGAACGTTTGGTGAAAATCCGTCTAAGTAAGTCTCAAAATCGGTTTGTAATGTTTGCATTTTTCCACGTGAAGTTAAATCGCGTAGGGAAAAAGGTGAGGAATTACAGAAAGCTTGTCTTGCTGTTTTGCAAAGCGCTGGCCACTGGTTGTCAATTCCAACACTATCAAGCTGTTCTTTCAGTTTAAGGACAGCTTCTTTTGTAGGTTCAAGAACTGCATCAAGGCGGCGAATAACCGTCATTGGCAGAATAACATCACGATATTTACCACGAACGTAGACATCTCTTAAGCAGTCATCAGCAATACTCCAAATAAAACTAACAATAGCATTATGTGTTTGATTATCCATTATTTCACCTAATTGTTCTTTACCTGTTTTACTTCGCAAATGTCTTTGATGTCGCATTCCAAGTATTGACAGATGCGTAGTAGTGTCTCTGTATTCACGTTCTCACCTTTGCTAATTCTAGCTATGGAAGCTGATGATATTCCAGCATCTTAAGCATATAAGCAAAACACTATACGAACAGTTAGCAGTGCTAAAGAATGATGTTCTTCTTCACTATTCGGATCTACATACTGTTTTTCTAGTTCGTTGTGTAAGTTAGCTACTAATAATCCTGCTTTTTCAGAAAGCTGTTTTTCAATATAGTTTCGTGAACGATTCTCGCTAAAAATATTACGGAACACTGTTAAATGTTCAGTAAGCTTATCTAAAGTGAATTCTTCAACAGGTGACTTCTGCGCTCTTGGATCTTTCTCAAGATCGTAGAAGCGAAAAGTATTAAAATTGCATGTACAAATAAAAGTAGGCTTTTTACTGAGTGGAAGATTGTCGGAATATCTTACAGCTTGCTCAGCAGGAGTAACTAAAGTGCCTTGTCGTTCTTCTGGCTTATCAAGATCAACATTCTTGCTTTTTTGCTCTACAAGAAAAAGAGAATCAGGGCACAACATGTCAATGTACCCACGGTTAGCAGTACAATACTCAAACTCAGTATTGTTTATTGTATCTGGAATATCCAAAATATTTTGCATAAGATCAAGCCAAAACTTCTGTGTTTCCTGCTTCTCGTCGCCGCGACCTTGCCAGCGCTCAATAAACTCTGCTTCCTTTTTATGCTGATCTGCGATATTCATGAGTTTATTATCCAACTTGCTAGGGATTAACTATTTTTTTTATTATTCAATTTGTACATAAGAACAAGCCAACATTTGCGTATATCAACCCAACATCTGCGTATCAAAACTGTTTCATTACGCAACAATTTTGATACATCTGCGCGCCAATTCTATAAATTAGATTTAGCATACAAAGCATACAAACAAAGTCAAAGTTGTAAATAAAACAATATTTGGTACCATGAGTCATAGGAGTCTTTCTGCGTTGAAAGTCGGCTTCATGCCGTCGGCTGATTTACTCGCCTTATGCGTTTTGCGTGGGCTCCTTTATTTTTTGATTTTCAACCATCAATACTTTATATGCCAGTTTGTGTTTTATGTAATAGTATTTTCAAATTTTTGTGTTTATAACCTTATAACTCAATTTTTGAAATACGTAATATGTAATGATTAGCTAAAGAATAATTTGCATAAATGATTAGAATATAAATTATTATACGAAATACTGCAATTGCAAAAGTAGGGAGAAAGTATATGAGTTACGTTGCGGATAAACCTATTGAAAAAGCCGATGAAGATTTATTGGGAAGATCTGATTTTGCGAAACAATTTGGAAAATCGATTTGTGAATATGATAGCAAAGATGGTCTTGTAATCGGATTGTATGGGAAGTGGGGAAGCGGCAAGACATCTATTATTAACATGGCAATATCCGAGATTCCAGTAGTCGAAGCCCAAAAAATAGAGAAGAAAAAATGGTATTCAAAAGTATACAAAAGAATCAAAAAAATTTTTACTTCACAAAAAACTGAAGAAGATCAAAATCATAATCCAATAATTATTAGATTTTCGCCATGGAATTATTCCGACAAGAACAATTTAATCAGTTTGTTCTTTTATGAATTGAAGAATAAATTAGGTGTAGCTAAAGACGAAGAGAATAAAGAAAAAATCGGAAAGGCTATAAGTCAATATTCCGATATTATTGACGTTTTATCATTTATTCCAGTAGCTGGGCCTGCAATTGCTCCTATATTGAAAACTATTTCCAAATCAAAAGGAGCTAAATTGATGCAAGCTCCTAGTTTGAATGATGCTAAAGAAAAATTATGTGAGGCGCTAGAAGATTTTAACCACAAAATAATTGTTTTTATCGATGATATAGATAGATTGACTACTCCTCAAATTAAAGACATTTTCCAATTGGTTAAGCAAGTAGGCGATTTTCCAAACATAATTTATGTTCTTACAATGGATAGGGAAATTGTTTGCAATGCTTTGTCTGAATATCACAATATTGACGGGGATGAATATTTAAAGAAAATTGTTCAAGTTTCTTTTGAAGTTCCTGAAATTGATAAATCTCTGTTGCCTGAAATACTAAAAGGCAGACTCAGCAAGATTATACACAAAAATGATTGCGAAGAAAAATTTGAAAACAATAATTATTTTGAAACAGTACTTGAAAACTGCGTAAATCCATATATCAAAAATATAAGAGATATTAATAGGTTGCTAAATTCTTTCCAATTCAAATATTCCGCTTTATGGAAAGAAACATCATTTGTTGATTTATTAGCTATTACTGCAATAGAAATTTTCGAGCCGAAGTTATATGAATGGATCTTTAATAACAGGAATTTTATTTGCCGTGGTACGGCTAATGATTCATTGCGTACAAGTACAGATAAATCGGATTATGTTGAACGATGTAATCAAGAATTTGATATTTTGGGATTGAATCGCAAACTATCTTTTAATATTATTTCAACTATATTTCCTGCGTTTGCAGATGATACTAGCAATCATAAATTCATAAATGATGTATTAGAATCAGAACTTATTAGCAAGAAACGTATTGGATCTATAAAATCGCTAGGATTATACTTCAGCCTTAATCTATCTAGCATAAAAATTCCAAGAGAAGTAATTATTAAATGCGCAAACAATTATGACAAATCTACTCTTAGACAAAAAATTAAAAAATTTAATAAAGAGGGTAATATTATTTTCTTTTTAGAAAATATAGAAGCATTACTTCTTGATAATAAAATACCGAATAATAGACTTGCTTTAATTGCATATGTTTTACTAAAACTTCAAAATGAATTTGTAAACCAAAGTGGGTTAGCATATTATTATTCGATAGATATTGTAACTGATACGATAATTTCTATTAAAGATGAGTATGTACGTTATGAAATTATCAATTTCGCCGTTGAGAATATTGATAAAACTAATATCGCAACGAGGTCTATTCTGGTTAATCAAATAGTTCAATATTGTAGAAAATCTAACAATGAAGATAAAAGTAAAAATCTGCAAATTATTACCATCGAGCACTTAAAAAATATTGGAAAAATTTATGTAGAAAAGATTGAATCGATTATAGTATCTGAAGATATTTTAAATTCGACTAACTTTGATAACATGTTGAATCTGTGGAAATATTTTGATAGAGAAAGTGCTATCTTGTATGTTAAAAATCTATTTAATAATGAGACAAATAAGCTTAGATTCTTATGTATAACAACATACAATAAACTAACAGGATGGAAATTTTATTCAGAAAATTGTTTTAACTTAGTTTCTGAAGAAGAATTTTATGATTCTATAATGGATTTTGATAAAAGCAGATTAGACGAATTTACTAAAGAAGAGCAAATAATATTAGCTTCGTTTGTACTGAATTATGAAAATAATAACGGCGATTTTGACCATGCAACTGAGCGAGAAGCATTGCAACTCATAGAAAAGTGGAAATCTGAAAGTAAGAGTAATTAAGAGTGGGTACAGTTCTGTCTGAAGTTCCATTACAGCGTTGTAAGGAATTTCAGACAGAACTAACTATCAACTACCGCACTTTGCGCCAACGCAATCTTCCGTCATTTACTCCTTCTTTACACATCATAAGAGTTCCTCGTATAGTCACTCCTTGTTGTCCAGAAGTAGAGCAGAAGCTTCCTGGATGTACTAGAGGAAGTTGCTGTTGTTGAGGCTGCTGCTGAGGTTGTTGCTGAGGAACGGGAGCTGGTTGTGGGGTAGGTGCTGGCGCCTGCTGCTCAACTGGTGCTTGGGCAGGTTGTTGATTCTCTTGCTGTTCTTCTGCGTTCCCATTTTCAGATTGCGTAGAATTTGAATTGGAACTATCTACAGATGATTTGTTTGTTGAATTCTTTTTTGTGCCTGTTTTGTTAGTGTTAGTTTGATTTTTATTGTCAGAATCCCCATTTGAAGACGACTTTGGTTTATTTTTATTATTGTCTTTGGAATCCTTGGATTTGCTATCTTTGTCTTTTTGGGCAAAAATTGAATCCTTTTCAATTTCGCAAGACAAGTCATTCTTTTTTACGGAGCAGATTTCGTCAGAGTAATGATTTATAGCAAATTCTATTTCTGTTTCATCAAACTTAAGGTCTTCAAGTTTTGACTTTGCGTCTTCTTTAGTTAAGTTATTATAATCTTCTACGAGTAGCCTTAATTTTCTTACTGCCACATTGTTGAAATCGTAAGTGTCGTCTAAATAATTTATAGCAGATTCTGAATCCTTTGCAGAGCATCCGGAAGTTGTCATCTTTTTCTTAATAGCGTTCAAGGACAAAAAGTCATCGGCTACATAGTTTTTTGCTATATTTTTACATTCTGATGCACTTAACTTGGTTTTAGTGTTGTTTGGTTTATTTTGCTGAAGCGAAGAAATGACCCCAACTGCTAAAAAGATTATTAATACAGTTAGGAGTATATGTTTAAGTTTTTTAGATTTTGGATTTTTTGTATTTTTTGCATTATTTGGCTTGTGAGACATGTTGCTCTGGTTCTTATCATATGATGTAGCGCTGTTATTTATAATTTGAGTTTTTTGTACGTCGCTATTTTTGTCAGAAACATCATTGTTATTCATAGAATATCTTTCTCTGCTGTAAATATTTGATATATCTTATTACCGTCTTTATGAGTACTGTTACAGTTTAACTGCATTTTGCTTATTTTGTGAATAGAATTTATGTTAAATATTTTTTTAGTCTTCAGCATCAGAAAAATTTGTAATCTTATGAAGATTAAGCACGTATCAAAACTGTTTCCTTAACGCAACAATTTTGATACACTTGCTATGAGTATATGACACGCCAAGCGACACGCCAAAAGACGCAAAGCTTGCATTTGTAAATATTTCGGGTATAGTAGTTACTCGTGCTTCGGCGCTGGCAGTTGTCAGTGTGAGAGTATTGCGGACATAGCTTAGTTGGTAAAGCGCAACCTTGCCAAGGTTGAGACCGCGGGTTCGAGTCCCGTTGTCCGCTCTAGGTCCGGTGAGTTATTCGACCTTACGGTGGGTTAGCCAAGCGGTTAGGCAGCGGCCTGCAAAGCCGTATAGATGAGTTCGACTCTCGTACCCACCTCGATTAAGCGGGTTAGCTTAATAAACAACCTGGGCGGTTGGCGCAGTGGTAGCGCACTTCCCTGACACGGAAGGGGTCACAAGTTCGAACCTTGTATCGCCCACTCGAAAGGATTGCCTTTCACGCATAATTAAAAAAATTTTGGGTGATTGGCGCAGCGGCTAGCGCACTTCCTTCACACGGAAGGGGTCATAGGTTCGATTCCTATATCACCCACAATATTGTTCAGTTTCGCGGTATGGTATACCGCATTTTTTGTATCTACTGGTATGTCGGATAATCGGGGTACTCGGCAAAAAGTGTGTCTATTAATCAGCGTGTCTTGAGCAAAATCTCGCAGTTACGCTGCTTAGTTACGCTGTTCAGTTACGCTGCTCGGTCACGTTGCTTAGACACGCTGCTCAGTTCTACTATTTAGCTCTACTTATTACTTGATATCCGTGTTTAATTAACACAGATTCGAGTTGAGAAAGATACGCAAGCGCTGCAGGAGAAAGATTCGTGCGCTCATTCTTAATCCACCCAACAAGCATGGTTTCTTCGCAATCAAGCGGAATGGTCACGATTTTCTCGTTATTCAAGTCGCCATTGTCAATTCCAGTGCAAATCGTAAAACCATTAAGACCAATAATAAAGTTCAAAATGGTTGCGCGGTCTGTAACATTAATCTTTTTAGGTGGATGCTGAGGCCATACCGCTTCTTCTGTAAAGAAGAAGCTGCCATCCTCACCCTGCTCATACTGAATGAATGGGTAAGGCCGCAAATCCTCCAAAGTGAGCTTTTTATGGCTCGCAAGTGGATTGTTTCTAGAAATAAACACATGCAAATTAGCGCGGAAAAGAGGATGAAACTCAAGATGCTTTTCTCGAAGCATTTTTCCAATAACATCCTTATTGTAGTCAGAAAGATAAAGCAATCCAAGGTCTGCGCGCATTGAAGTAACTTGATTAATAATGTTTTTTGTACGCGTTTCCCTTAGTGAAAACTCGTACTCGTTAGAATCTATGCTGCGAATCATGTCTACAAAAGCTTCAACAGCAAACATGTAGTGCTGAGTTGCAACGCTGCAAAGCTGTTTTCTAGGCTTAGTGCTGTTGTATCGCTCTTCAAGCAAATCTGCCTGGTCTAAAACTTGTCGTGCGTATGTTAAAAACTCAGCGCCATCAACAGTTAAAGCAATTCCTTGAGAAGATCTAGTAAAAATCTCAATGCCAAGCTCTCGTTCCAATTCTTTCACAGAAGAACTTAACGCTGGCTGCGAAACATAAAGTTCATGCGAAGCTTCATTCATCGATCCGCATTCGACGATTTTCACAATGTACTTTAATTGCAGCAGTGTCATTATTAAGAGCCTTCCGATTTTGGGATTTATACTTGACTATTACAACTATTACAACTATAAACTAACGCCTATAATCTAATATTTGCAGCTTAATTCTATGATCTTGCGACTTTGGCTTAGCATCTATAATCTAACGCCTAGAGATGCTAAATCTTTGCGAGCTTGTTCGGTAGTAGTAAAAACAAACCCATGCATACCAACATTATGCGCGCCATCAATATTTGCTGGCTTATCGTCGAAGAAAACAGTTGTTTGCGGTTTCAATCCAAATCTGCTCATAGCAAGTTCAAAAATCTCTGGTTGTGGCTTATGCAAATGCTCAACGCCAGAAATAATCGTACCTTGTAAAAGAGTAGAAAGCTCTGTGAATTTACGCAATGCAAGAGGGAAAGTTTCTCTAGACCAGTTAGTCAATCCCCAAACTCCGTATCCAGCTTTGCGCAAATCGTGCAATAAATCAACTATTCCAGGCATCATTCGCGTAAGAACTTGGTCATAGTGTGCGCAATACCATTGAAAAGCGTGGCTAAGCTCCTTGCCAAAGCGCCTTTCGTATTCTGGCAAAAGGTCTTTTAGTAGTTCGCCGCCGTCCATGCGGTCTTCAAACTCATAGAATCCAGCCAAATCGTCTTTTCCAAAAGTGCCATTAGGACAAATAGTGTCTACCAAATCTGGGAATTGTTTTTGCAAGCAATTCCTGCAATTCCACTCGAGTAAGACCTTGCAATAATCAAACATTACGTCATGAATTTCAACAGATTCTACATTTTCATTTGTGTTGGTATTTGTGTTGGTGTTTGTGTTTTTCATTTTTTCTTCTTTCACTAATTAAGATTCATTAAGAGACCAATGATATGAGGCAGCGCATCAATAATATCGCTTGCTACAATTGGGTGATCTGAAGTTGAAGCATAATTTGATTCCACTATGTCTTGCGCCAATTGAGTGTAGCTGTTTTCGCTGTTGATTCTAGATGCTAATGATGCTGAAATTCCGTGGATTACAGCTGCGCTCGCTGCAATAAAAGCATAGTTTTCGTTTTCTGCGTAATTCGCGTAGTTTTCTGCACAATTTTCTTCACAGTTTTCTGCACAATTTTCATTATTCTCATTGCTTTCGCGTTGCGCTAACAATGCTCCTAGAATTCCTGCCAGTGCATCTCCTGAACCTGCAGTTGCGAGCCAAGATGGAGCGCATTTTGCAATATAAATGGGAGAGTGTAGTTCTGATGGTGATGCAACTGCTGTTGTTGCGCCTTTAACTAGCACAGTAGCTCCAGTAAGATCAGCTGCTTTTTGAGCGTAGTGTGTTGGATTGCTAGATATTTGTTGCGCGCTTATATCCAAGTCGTATCTAGTAAAAAGTGAGCTTAATTCTCCTGCGTGTGGAGTGAGAACTACTTTTGTACAAACCTGTTTTGGTAGTAAATCTAACGCTCCAGCATCTACGCATATTGGTGGAAGACTATCTTTTCGACTTATTGATTGTTCTTTCGAATTGTTATTTTCTTTCGCATATTGCGCAAGAATACTCGCAATATATTTTCTTTGATTTGCACTAGTTTCAGTATTGCAATGATCCGCATCTGGTATTCCAGATCCAACTGTTATAGCGTCGATTTTTCCGTTCAATTGTTCTGAGGCTACTACTTCTGGAGATGTTTGTAATACTAAGTTTTGTGCGCGAAGAGGGCCGGCATAACGAACCATTCCAATATTTGCGTGTGCCGCAGCACTTGCGCTTAATATTGCAGCTCCAGGATACTCGTTAGAACCTGTGACTAATCCAAGAACCCCACGCGAATACTTATTGTAAAAAGGCTTGGGCTTTTTTAGACATTTGCTTACATCTTTTGCTTCTATGTTTAGAAGTTCACTCATGCTTACGATTGTAGTGAATATCTGGGATTGTTATTTGTGGTTTTGTTATTTGTCACATTGCATTCGCTATATACACCATTTATTTATATAACGCAAGAAAAATCGCAATTATATCAGACAAAAAATTTGCAACACGCCACTTTTGAAAAAATATAATAAATTTTCAAAATTTCATTGACCATCCATCATATTTTTTCTATGCTTTAAACGTTATTGCTAACGATAATCTTTCCTAATTAAAAATTAAAAATAATGGAGAAAGTGAAAACGCTTTTTAAACAGATTACGAGACTTGCAATAATGTGAATTCATAGATTCCGGAAAGGAAAATAGTGAAAACTGCACGAATTTTTGCCACCGCAGCCACCGCCGCTTTGCTAACCGTTGGCTTGTGCGCATGTGGATCAACAGCTAAGACAGCGGATCAAAAGACCAACGGCAATCAAGTAAACGTAGTTGCAACCACCACTCAGATCTGCGATTATGTAACTCAAATCGCATCCACTGCAGATGCAAAATCTGGATTAAGCCTTAATAAAACCGATTCTCAAGGCAAAAAGTCTGTGATTGGCGCGCCTCAAGACAAAGCAAAGTCAACAATCAACCTTACATGCTTACTCGCTCCAAACGCGTCTGCGCACGAGCATGAGATGACTCCAGCGCAATCCAAAGCGCTTTCTAAAGCAGATTTAATGCTTGTTTCTGGAGTCGATCTTGAGCACTTCTTAGATCAGGCTGTGAAAGCTACTGGATTTAAGGGCACAATGGGAGTAACTTCGGGAATTCTTACCGCAGACGAAATCAAGGATTCCAAAGCGGAAGCCGCTAAAGAAAAGAATCTTCCTTACAAGATTGACCGCGGTATTGAAAAGGTTCATGCCGAAAAGTGGCCATTCCCACCAGAAGAAGGCGAGAAGGAGCCAGAATTCCAGTATGATCCACATATTTGGACCAGCACCAAGAACACTATGATTCAAGTCAAGAATATTGGTAACTTCCTTGGCAAAGCTCTTCCAGAAAGCAAATCAATCTTCGACGAGCATGTTGAAAAGTTCGTTAAGTCTCTTACTGATTTGGACTCTTGGGCTACGGAAGCTTTGAACAGTGTGCCGCAGGAACATCGCGTTCTATTTACTTCGCACGACGCATTCGGATACTTCTCTCGCGACTACAATGTTAAGTTTATTGGAGCAGCGCTTTCCGACTTCAACAGTCAGCAAGACGCGACCGCAGACCATATTAAGGAGGCTGCAGAAGCTGTTAAAAAGTCTGGTGCTGTAGCAATCTTCGCCGAAAATTCCAACAATTCCAAGTCTATTAAGGCTGTGGCTGCTGCTGCAGGCGTAAAGGCGATTATTGGCGACGATGCGCTTTATGGTGATTCCCTTGGTCCTGTTGGCTCTGCTGGCGAGACTTATATTGGTTCCATTGTTCACAATGTTCAGACTCTTGTTAAGGCTTGGGATGGCAAAGTTCCAGACCTTCCAGAATCTGTAAAAACTGCTTTGAAAAAGTAGTTAATAGGTAGCTACATAAGTAGCTGAAAATAATAAATCACTACAAAAGTAGTTACAAGAAGGTTAATTTATAGTGAATAAGAGCGTCCTAGCAATGAAAGATTGCGACCTAGCATACGGTTATAAAACTGTTGTGACTGGGCTTAACGGAAGTGTAGAAGCTGGAGAGGCTTTAGCTTTAATAGGACCTAATGGTTCTGGAAAAACAACGTTTTTGCAGGCGATTATTGGTATTGTGCGCGTAAGCCATGGAAGCTTAACAATGCCAAAAACGGTTTCTATAGGCTACGTTCCTCAACAAGTTGATTTGGATTTGACTTTTCCAATCACCGCTCGTCAGGTTGTAGCAATGGGCTTAAGCAGGCAAACTGGATTCCTCGGTTTGCTTAAAAAAAGCCAGAAAAAATCTGTTGAGGACGCTCTTAATCATGTTGGTTTGCTCAATAGAGCAGATGTGCGATTTGGCGATCTTTCTGGAGGTCAGCGCCAGCGAATATTGCTTGCTAGAGCTATTGTTGTGCGTCCTACGCTAATTCTTTTAGACGAGCCTTTTAACGGATTAGACGAGCCGAATCGAAAAGAACTGCTCAATATTATGAAGTCCGCAAAAGAAGATGGGATTTCGTTTGTTGTCTCTACTCACGACTTGGTAATCGCAGACGCTATTTGCGAAAAAGCCTTGCTTTTGGCTGGTCATCAAGTAGCTTTTGGATCACTTAGAAAAGTTATGACTAAAGAAAACATATCTTTGGCTTATGGCGGAAGTATGCCAGCTGCAAGTGCGGGTATTACTTTGAATCAATTAGCAGACAAAGATGCTTCGTTAAATGCTTCGTTAAATGCGTCTTTAGGAGACGAATCCAATGTTAGCTGAATTGGTTGAGTCTTTGCGCAAAATCCTCGAGCCTATACCAGGATTTGATTTTATTGCGTCCGCTCCCTACATTTTCAGACCTTTCTGTCTTCTTATTGTTCTTGCGATTGCCAGCGGAATAGTTGGCGTGTTTGTTAACTTAAGATGTGCCGAGTTTAATGCGGAGGCTTTGGTTCACGGGATTTTCCCTGGAATCGTAGTCGGAGCGTTATATGGAGGAATTGGGCAAATTATTCCAGGAGCTTCGATTTGCGCAATTTTTTTGGTCGCAGCTCTTGTGTGGGCATCTAGGTCTCAAAAAATCAACGAGTCGATAATAGCAACAGTTTTAACAACATTTTTTGCGCTTGGAATCGTAATATCTCTTAAAAAAGGAGATATGTCTGGTCAGCTTGAAGCACTTATGTTTGGACGTTTGCTAGATGTTACAGACGATAGAATGACTCAAGCAATGCTTATTTGTTTATTTGCAATCGCATTGCTTGTTTTAACTTGGAAAAAGCAAATTGTTGTTGCGTTTGACCGCGCTAGTGCTCCTTTAATGGGTGTTAATACTTTATTTGTAGATATTGTTTTAAACGTTGGAATTGCAGCTGTTGTAGTTTCTGCTTCTTCGGCTGTTGGTGTACTTCTTGTTATCGGTTATCTTGTGATTCCTGGAGCTAGCGCAAGATTGGTTGCGCGTACCGTTGGACGCATGGTAGCTGTTGGTATTGCTGTTGGTATTGCTGGCGTTTTATTAGGCATGTACGCTATGAACTTGGAGCTTGATCACCCAGTTTCTCCGCAAGCTGCAGTGGCACTAAGTATTTGCGCAATGTTCGTAGTTGTTTTGATTTTAAGATTCTTATACAGAGTTACATACGCACTAGTGTTTTCTAAAAAGAAAAAGTCTAGCGCAATAGAGGCTGGTGGAAAGTAATAATGGTAAGTATTTGGCAAATTATCGCTCTTCCGATTGTAGAAGCAATCGCTGTTGGAGCATTGTGCGGTTTTGTTGGATCCTTGGCTTTGCTTAATCAGCGTATTTTCTTCACCGAGTCTATAACTCATGCTGCTTTTCCAGGTGCTGTTATTGGAGTTGTAGTCACATCTGTTTATACGATTGACCAAAACGTTTTATCTATTGGTCTTTTTATTGGTGCTGCTTTGGCTTGTATTGTTTTGTCTTTTATGATGCATGTGCTTTCTAAACTAAAGGGCATATCTTCTCAAGCTTCTGCTGGAATAACTCTTACTGTTGGTTTTGCTAGCGGCTACTTTTTAAATAAATGGTTTGCTCCTCTTCCATTGCGCATTGAAGGATTTTTAACAGGGTCATTGCTTAATTGCACTCCTGCAGACGTGATTTTTGCGATTATTGCATTCGCTCTTGCGCTAGGATTGTGGAGTTTTAATAGTGCTAATTTGATTCACTGCTCTTTTGACTCCACTAATTACCGAGCATTAGGAGGCAGAAGCGGATTAATGCAAGGAATTGTTCTTGCGCTAATAATCATTACGGTTTCGGTGATTATTCCAGCTGTTGGAACTGTTGTTTCGGTATCTTTAATCGCAGCTCCTGCAGCAGCACTTAAGAGCAGAATGCGTTCCATTAATAAATTTGTGTTTGCGTGCGTATTGTCTTCTATTTTTATAGCGCTTTTAGGACTTGCCTTAGCAGTGATTTTAAGACTTTCTGCTGGTGGAACTATCGCGATTTGCGCTGGCTGCTTCTTTTTAGTTGTAAAGCTTAGTGAAAGCATCTTTTTGAAAATTCATGAGATTTATTCTGGTTTCTGCAAAAAATCGTGTTTAAAAAGTCGCTCTGTTGTTCTAGAGTAACAGAGAATTGCGCGTGAAAAATGCGTGCGATTGACGTCGTTTTTGCGCGTTTTATTTATGTTTTAATCGCGTAAGTTTATCGACGCCACACAAGTCCAGGTCTGCACATTAGTAACGCAAGACCCCGATAGAAAAGGACAATTATGGCTGAAAATACCATCTCCATCACCGTAAACGAGGAACGCAAGGAGGTGGATGCAAGCTTCACTGGCGTTGAACTTTTCGCGGAAGATAAGAATATTATTGCCGTGCGTTTAAATGGCGAGTTGCGTGATTTGTACACGCCTCTTCATAACGGCGATACCGTGGAATCAGTAGCCCTTGATAGTGAAGATGGCATCGCAATCATGCGTCATTCCGCTACTCACGTGATGGCTCAAGCTGTTCAAGAAATTCGACCAGACGCAAAGTTGGGCGTAGGTCCTGTAATTAAAGACGGCTTCTATTATGATTTCGATGTTGATACTCCATTTACGCCAGACGATTTGAAGCAAATCGAAAAGCATATGCAGCGCATTATTAAAGAGTCTCAAAGCTTCCGTCGTCGCGTTGTAACAGAGGATGAAGCGCGCGCTGAAGAAGCAAATCAACCTTATAAGTTGGAGTTGATTGGGGATAAGGAAGCTGCTCTTGATCCGGCTGCTGCTGGCGAAATCAGCAAGCATGAGCTTAGCATGTACGACAATTTGGATCGCGAAGGCAATAAAGTCTGGAGCGATTTGTGCCGCGGCCCTCATTTGCCAAATACGCGTTATATTAAGGCTTTTAAGCTTGAACGTGTGGCTGCAGCTTACTGGCGTGGTTCGGAGCATAATCCTATGCTTCAGCGCATTTACGGAACTGCATGGCCTAGCAAGGAAGAGCTTAAGGCTTACACAACTCGCATGGAAGAGGCTGCTAAGCGCGATCATCGTAAGCTTGGCCAAGAAATGGATTTGTTCTCATTCCCAGATGAGATTGGTCCAGGCTTGGCAGTGTTCCATCCAAAGGGTGCTGCAATTATTAACGCAATGGAAGATTATTCCCGCGAACAGCATAGAAAGCATCACTACAGCTTCGTACAAACTCCTCACATTACTAAGGGTGGCTTGTATGAGACTTCTGGCCACTTGCAGTGGTACAAGGATGGCATGTATCCTCCAATGAAGCTTGACGAAGAGCGCGACGAAAACGGTAACGTAACTCGCCAAGGTGCTGACTACTACTTGAAGCCAATGAATTGCCCAATGCATAACTTGATCTTCAAGTCTCGCCAGCGTTCTTATCGCGAGCTTCCTTTGCGCTTGTTTGAGTTTGGTACCGTGTATCGCTACGAAAAGTCTGGCGTTGTGCATGGCTTGACTCGTGTTCGTGGATTGACTCAGGATGATTCGCATATTTACTGCACTCGCGAGCAGATGCGCGATGAGTTGAAGAGCTTGCTTAACTTTGTGCTTGGTCTTCTTAAAGATTTCGGTTTGAACGACTTCTACTTGGAGCTTTCCACTAAGGATGAGCACAAGTTCGTTGGTTCTGACGAGATTTGGGAAGAAGCAACAAACACTTTGGCAGAAGTTGCTAAAGATTCTGGTTTGGAACTCGTGGACGATCCAGGTGGAGCTGCATTCTACGGACCTAAGATTTCTGTGCAAGCTCGCGATGCAATCGGCCGCACTTGGCAGGTTTCTACTATTCAGCTCGATTTCAACTTGCCTGAGCGCTTTAAGTTGGAATACATTGCGGCTGACGGTAGCCACCAGCGTCCTGTGATGATTCACCGCGCGCTCTTCGGCTCTATTGAGCGCTTCTTTGCTATTTTGCTTGAGCATTATGCAGGCGCGTTCCCAGCATGGTTGGCTCCAGTCCAGGTGACTGGTGTTCCTGTTGCAGACGAGTTCGCTCCACACTTGCAAAAGATTATTAACGATTTGGAAGAGAATATGGTTCGTTGCGAAATGGACAGCTCTGACGATCGTTTTGGCAAGAAGATTCGTAACGCTTCTAAGTCTAAGGTGCCTTTCACTTTGATTGCTGGCGAAGAGGATGTGAACAACAATGCTGTGAGCTTCCGCTTCCGCGATGGTAGCCAATTGAATGGTGTTCCTGTTGAGCAAGCTAAAGAGTGGATTTTGTCCATTATTAAGCAGCGCGTTCAGGTGAATACTGCAGAAGATTTCGAGCGCTACACTAAGTAGATTACGCGAAACATAAACCCGCACTTCTTAACGTTGTGCGGGTTTGTTTTTATTATATTAATTTTTTGGCCTATAACCCGAATCTTGAAATTCTTCGACTTAATAAAGACGTTGTAAGTGATATATCGGGTTTAAAAAATTTAATAAAAGATACTTACTTCGGTTCAATACAAGGCGCTGCTAGTCGTCGATTGAGAAATCCAACCTTTTTATGTTGGAGATAATGTTAGAAAAATATTTGTTCTAGTTTCTTAACTCTTGTATGCAATGAAACTTTTTCTTCTGTACTCTGAAACTGTTACTTTCTGTGTTATATATCCCAACACTAAACCCAGATGGATGTGCTCACTATGCTGTGCACTGTTTGAATGGGAAAGCTATAGTGAAGTAATACTGTTGTGGTGTTTTATGTCCGCTATTTTGATCAATCGCACGAAATAGAGTTTGGCATATTCTAAAAATTCTTCGGAATGTTGGAGTATTAGACTTGGTGGTTTTTAATCCAAGTGTAAAGGTCATTTTCATTTGCCTAGCCAGATGCAACTTTGAGAATAAAAAAGTTCCGTATTGGAGATAAGTAATTTATGAAAGTTGGTCAGCTTCGTAATAAGTAGTAAATGAGCGGGTTAGGTCTGATTTTAATATTTTTTCTCATAATATTTGTTGATAAAAAACATGATTAATGGAGAAAAGGCAATTGAAATAGCTAAAAGAGCAGCTGGCAAATATGCTTTTGTGATAAATGCAATTATGGCAATTATTCCCATTAGGTGCATCAGTATGAATGCCATTGTTGCATTTACTTTATCTTTGATTTTCTCGTTTCTTTCATCGTTCACGTTTATTTTGTAGTTGTGGTCTTTTTCCATCATCTTATAGTGCATGATTTTTACGTGTGAAAGTGAGATAATTGCAACAAAAACAGCTGACAGTGCAATTTCTACGGATTCGTTCAGTTTAAGAGTCAGTGCAAGAATTAGTCCGCAAACTCCTATTACATATCCTATGTACCAAAAATTCTGTGTTTTTTGTTTTTTCATTTTTTATCTTCCTCGTAGATAAATATTTCTTCGATTGTTAAATCAAAGTACTTGGCAATTTTGTATGCCAATATGATTGACGGGTTGTATCTTCCATTTTCCAAAGAACCGATTGTCTGTCTTGATACTTCAAGTGCGTCTGCAAGTTCTTCTTGTGTTATGCCTTTTTCTTTTCTGATTTGTTCAAGTCTATTTTTCACATTACATTCTCCTTCCTAATGGAAAGCTAGCTTTACATATAAGATAATCGTTTCGAAAGTAAATGTCAAGTTTGCTTTCCATTGGATTTAATTTCGATAATATTGTTTGCAAAGTTTCATAGTATTCAAGAGAGTAAGAAAAATAGAAGTATAATTTTCTTTCAGATACTATTTCAGATAGTATTGTTCTTATGGGTAACAGTAGTGAGCTTTCTGCAAGTAACAGTGAAAATGAATTAGTAGATTTTACTGAAAAACTTCTTGTGGATGTTAAAGATTTTACTAATAACAACAATAAAGTATTAAGTGTTCCAGTATCTGAATTATTGAATTTTGGATCTGGTTTATCGTCATTAATTCCTGCATGTAATACAGTTACTCAAACAATAACCATTCCTACGGATGGTATTTATAATATTGCTAATAAAGCTGCAGGTGATACTCTAAAATACGCAAAAAATGGGAATCTATGGGGATCTTTAAGAAAATCTGACGGTGGCTCTAGAATGATGCAGATTTCAAAGATGGAGTCTTTGCAAGGTTCTATGAAAACAGTATCTGCGTTTAATCCTGCTCTTTTAATGATGGCTGTGGCTATTTATTCTATTGAAAAAGATATGAAAAAGATTAAAGAGACGCAGGAAAAGATACTTACCTTCATGGAAGTTGAGAATGAGTCACAGATTGAGGCAGATGTTGAGTCATTGATGGGGATTGCTTCTACTTATAAGTGCAGTTGGGATAATGAAATTTCTGTTACGAATAATCATAAGCTTGTTATCGATATTAAGAATCGTGCTAGAAAGAACATTATTGCTTATCAGAAAAAGATTACTGATATTCTTCTGTCAAAGAAGTTTATTGTGTCTAAAAATAACGTAAATTCGACGTTGTCCGATTTAGGAAAAAAGTTTAAATACTACAGATTGTCGTTGTATATTTTCTCTCTATCAACTTTGATGGAAATAATGTTAAGTGAAAATTTTGCGGAAGAGTACATTAGTAATGCAGAAAATGAGATAAAGAAATTGTCTGATGACTACTGTGAGAAATTTGAAAAAAGCTCTTTATATTTAGAAAAACTTGGTAATTCGGAAGTAGAAGTCAACGTTGTGAAAGCTATAGGTACTGCTGGTACGGCTGTTGGTAATTTAATTGGCGGTATTCCTTTAGCTAAATATCGTTCTGTTGGTGAGTCTTTACAAAATAAAGGAAACGGATTACATGAAAATGCTAATGCAATGGGAGTAAAAGCAGTGAAGGAGTTTGCTGTTTTGCGTGATCCGGAAACAAAAGTGTTTCTGGAAAAAATGGAGGATATAACTCAAATCTACAATCGTACTTCGCAAATATGTGTTGATAAAGAAAAAATATATTTGTTGTAAGTTATATATTGTTTCGTGTTGTGAGAAAACGTTGTGTTGATGAGAGTAGAAAAGAAGTTCAAATACCCGCGATTATTTACGCTAGAAGAGAACAGACTAAGCGACTGGAACAATTAGAACAATTGTAAATCGTAAGCGCAATATAGGAATAGAATATATGGATAGAAAAATGTTAGATTCGTCGACGAAAGAGAAAGAAAAGCAGGAACATACTCTTACAGATGAGAAAAATCCTCTATATTGTGAATCACATGAGCAAATATGTGAAAACCTTCACGGTGCAAATAAGGAATTGTCCAAGTATAAGGTTTTGCAGCCGAGTGCGGAAATCTTTTCCATCTTAATGATTATTGGAACTGTTTTTATGGCGTCCAATAAGCTACAGCTTTTTGGATGGATCACTTATTGTTTTGCAATTCTGCTTCTTGTTGTAGTTTCTCTTATTTGGGTTATTGGTGTTATTTGGCAGCGCAATATACACAGCCGTTTTAGTAGTGCAAATGTAGAGCGTAATAAATCTTTTATTGGCTATGGCAAGCAATGGGGAAAGGGTAGACTCTCGCTGATTCTTTGTTGCTTTTTTGTGTTAAGTGGTATTCTAACTGCATTTTTTGAAATAACTGCGTTGCATCTTCCAAATCAGTGGCTTTTGCAGACTTGGGTATATGTTATATGCGCGGCAATGCCAGTTGTTTGGATGATTACGATTGCTCTTGTATGTGTCTTCTATAATCTCTATCTTATCTCACTCGTACGGAAAATAGGTATAAGAATTGTACTTCGTTATCTATCTGTTCTACTTTGCGTATTGATTATCTTAGGTCTTGGATTTTTTGACGTTTTATTTATTGTTGGAAGATATTCTGTGAAACAAAATGATAATGGTACATACACAGAGCACGTGGACGACATGTATGCTCCTTTTGAGTATTATCTTTATAAGTCTGAAGGCCTATTTTTCCTTAAGTATCTTCGACCAATGAAAGATTCAACTGATACTGATCCAAAAATAAGTGAATCTGAGTGGTATCGCAGAATTGATCGTAATAACAGGAAAGATACAAGATTAAAGGTTGAAGAGACAGATAAAAATTCCGATTTGCATGATGCCGCTGCGCGTGATTTAGCATTAGAGAAGGAAAGAAATGCAGCGCTTAAGATATTCGATAAGTATTTTGCTGCGGAAGGCTTTACGTTCAAGGAGAACTATACTGCCAAGGGAGATATGTACTTTGTTTTGAATGAAAGCCGTTCGGACATTACCTATCTGCAGTATAACAGGGACTCTCAGGATGGAAAATGTGGTCTTTATATTCTGTTTAAGGCTTCAAAATCTTCAAATGGAAGCTGGTCGCCGAGTGATGCTCATATGCAGAGCACCTACACGTATGAATATAGCACTGGACTAATTGCAAAGAGCAGTAAGGCAGAGTGGTAGTAGGGCAGAGTGGTTGGATGCTAGAATCGAAGAGTGTCGGAAGATTGCTAGATAGTAGCATCCATAGTTGTGTGCTCTAGTTGTTTATGTTTTGGGGAACAAAATGGTGCAAAAATTGTAAAAAAGTTCCCTACATTATTTGATTTCTCATGGTAAAGGCTTGTTGGTTATTCCGGAAAATAAGGTTCCTGAGTTTAAGAAGTTGCTTGTTGAGTATTATGAGGGTGAAGATTTGCAGGTGATTGCTTTGTTTATGAGGGAATATTGTTGGAGGCATTAAACGCGCGCGATTATGTTGGTTCTTCTGTTTCTTCGAATCTTGCTGTTTATGAAAGAGTATAGTTTGCTAGTAGATGAAGAGATTAGTGTCGATAGTCTAGACAAATTAATAAAAAAATAGGATATTTATTAAGATTATTACAGTAATCAGATTGAATGGTAGATATTGTTTACTTAATAATCTGTTCTATATCATTTGATACAGAGTCGTGTTAACGAAAAGGAGGCTAGTAGTGTTATGAGGAGTAAAACTATTTTTTGTAAAAACATTTTTCAAAGTTGTCTTGTTATGCTTCTGTTGCTAGGTTCTCTCTTTTCTCTTGCGGGATGTGCTGATGATGAGGAGAAGGCGGAGCTTGCGTCGTATCATTGGGAAACGGTAGCGGTGTCTCGGGATGAGTTTCGTATACCAGAAAACTATATGAATAAAGATGAGTTGTATCTCTTTGTGTCACGAGACATTCTTGATTCTCATTATGATTTGTCTAAAGTCACCCTTGGATATAAGCCCATCAAACTAGTTGACTCACAGTTTAATTTGCCTAGTTCAGGGTATAAAGCTCTATTTTTAGTTGGTAAATTTGATTTAAAAGACAAGCCGGGTTCTGATGTTCTTAAAGTACCAGGACTTAATAAAACAGGTAATGTTGCTGTAGGTTATAAGAAGAAATAGTAATATTTTGCACTCAATTTGAAGCGTTTCCCTGATGATGAATTAGTTAATGAAACTTGTAGATTAGAGGGTTTGGAATGAATATGTATGTTGGAGATATATGTTAAATAGGGTTGTATCTCATTATGATTCGTTCGTTGCGAATCATCAACGTACAAAAGGTGCTTTAGTATATTTTATAGTTCTTATGCCGCAGGTGTTATCAGTTTTTATTACTGGTTTGATACAGCTTGCTGGAATGTTGCTGCTTATTTATACGATGGGATCGTTGCATTCTGCTTCGACGCTGCTTGAAGGGTCTGTTGCGTTTAAGTTGGCGTTATCTTTCTTCTTACAATTGCTAAAGATAGTTGTGAGATGCTTCTTATAGCTTTGTTTCGTCAGCTTACTTTCCATCGTTTTGTGCGTTTATCTGTTCAGAATAATGATGATGAAACATTGCAGTCTTCGGCATTAACATATCCAAATCAGATAAGTCAGATAGCTTATGGTGTTGATTTTGTGTTATCAATATTGCAGTTTATTATTCTTTTTGCTATCTGTGTTGTTCAATATCACGAGAATAGTATTGTAGCGGTTTTACTATTAGTTCTCTTATGTGTTGGTAATTTGTTCCTTATACGTTGGATTGGTGTATTGTGGAAGAACTATGTGGATTTAGAAGGTAAACGTCGTAATCTTCTCAGTAAAATTATTGATAAACTTCCTCACGCTTCAAGAGTGTATCGTTATAATCTTGGTATTACGGCGATTAGTGATGTGCGTAAAACAGAAGAACGAGTGTTGTATAAACGCATATTTCCTCAATTATTGAGTAATATTATTGAGCAAGGTGGGTTGACATTATTACTTGCTGGTGTTGTTCTTGTTCATGTAACCATTTTTCCAAATGCGTTGTTTAATGTTGGAATTCTTTTTGCGATTAAATATTTGTATGGTGCCATGCAGAATAATATTGTGAATTGTCGCGTGATTCGGCTTGCTCTTCCAATGGACAAGGATTTAGTGCAATTAGAGCAAAATGCTATGAAGAATACTCGTGCGGATGCTACTAATATTTCTGATTCTGTCGTATTTGATAATAAGTTCGCTCTTTTGGCAAAAGAAACTCGCTCGGCTTTGGATGCGTATGATTCTATTGTTAGCAGTAGTAAAATATTGGTGCCTTGTAATCCTATTATGTCGCAGGGGCTTATTGAAGCTTGGTTTGATATTGCGAGCGATGATACTCGTCGGAAGTACGAAAACTTCTTGCGTTTATTTAACGTGTCGCGTGAGGTTGCGGATAGGTTTTTGCATAATCCTGAAACGTTATCTGTTGGTGAGCGTCAACGCGTGGTGCTTGCTATGGCGTTTGCTCAAGACGTGGAATATTTGGTGTTTGATGACGTGTTTTCTGTGTTAAATCCAGAGCTTCGAGAAACAGTTTCACAAGCCATGCTAAGTTCTCGAGTTCATCATATTGTTTTATTCGCACGTAACCCAGAGTATATTCCTTGCGTGTTTTATGGTAACAACTCTAAGCAAGTCACGCATAGTGTGGTTGAAGAAAATCATTTGCAGAATACTTGTAGTGATAAAACTATGCAAGCGGATTGTGTGGAATCGAAAATTCCTACAGGTGCAGAATCGCGTGGTAAGTTCATTAGAACTGTGCGCGAATTATTCTCAGCGAGTATTATTTGTTTGCCGATAGCAACAGTACTCATAGTTCTTGCTGAGTTAATGTTTGTAGAGAATATTGCTACGAACACCAACTTAAATATTCTTAAGTCTTCTGCATTACTTGCAAGCTTGCTTATTGTCGTTGGCATTATTGCTCTTAATTTTCCTGTATATGCTGTGCCAATTGTGCGGCTTACAAAACTGCATAATCGTTTAATTATGCATTTGCATAAGTATTCAAATATTGATAATAAAGGTGATGTTTTAGGTAGGCTTGGGGATGATTTTTCTGACTTACAGATGAGTATTCCTAGTGCTATTGCACACGTTATTTTTATTATTGTTCAAACAGTAATAGTTCTTGCTATGACAATTGCTGCAGTACCACAGTACGTATACATAATGATTATTATGGTGCCGTTATCTTGTCTAATATGGTACGCTGGTTCGCGATTACTTAATACGGCTGCGGATAAACAAGCACAATATCGCGATAAGTTTTTAGGAGCATTATCGTCGTTATTATCAACGCGAAGCTTACCGCAAGGTGCTATTTTTGATAGTTCGCGCAAGTATCATTATGCTTCGTCAGAAAATAAGTATTGGCAACGTATGTGTCGTTTTATCAATATTTACACAGTGAGAAATTGCATGATGCAAAGTCTCTCTTTAATATTGGAATTTTCAATACTTTATATGCTTACAGTATCATCAATGAATTTTGCTTCTGCTAGTGCTGTGTTGTATTTTGTGGTAATGCTGTCGTCAAGCTTGGAAAATGTGATTGAAACTTTGCAAGATTCAGGTGTTTTGACTCAGACTGCTCAACGAGTTTTCAGTTTGGAAAATTATGAGCGTAAGCAGCAAGCGTATAAGAGGAATGAATTAGCATACCAGAATCTTAGTAAGACCATTGCTGATAGTGGTATTTCTTCGGTTGCTATTATTGGCACTAGTGGTGCTGGTAAATCAGTATTGTTACGAGATTGGTTTGATCATAACAATACTCAGAATTGTATGCTGATTGAAGATTACTTATTTGATGATAACGGTGCTATTGTTGCTCCAGATTTTACGTCGCTCACAAAGTGTATTGGTTCTCAACAGCGAACTGTTATTATGTTGGATGAGACTTTCAAAAGTGTAACTGATGCTGATGGTTGTAGTGAACGTGAAATAATCATGCAAGCTATCAGATGTGCTAAAACGAGGAATAACAAGCTTGTAGTTGTGTTGCACGCGCAAACTAATTGTGATGTATTCGATAAAGTGATTAATTTTGATGAATATTAAAAATCCAAAAGTACTGTTAGTTGCGTTCGTTGAGACGTTACTGATGGTGGATGTGAGAATACAAGAAAATATTAAGCAGCAGGCGGAGCAGATTTTGGAAACTATTGGAATTTCTAGGGCTACTGCTATTGATACGTTTTATTGAGAAAACGTTTAACGCGTTGATGGCTAAAGGTTATGATCAGGCGGCTCAAAGTGATAGTTATCCGATAGATGATGTTTTTGAAGAGCTTGAACGTTGATTGGAAGCTGTGGGGTAAAGCTTGGTTTTAGAAGAATACGCGTAAAAAATTATTACGTTTATTTTTGTGTTGATGAGAAAGGAGAAATTAATGAGCTTAGATGAATTGAGGAATGATATCATCATAAAGCAGAAAAAAGGTTTGCCGTTTATTCTTACGTCCGTCGTAATATGGTTATTGATTACGTTTGTCGCAGCATTGGATATAAATATTGCGATGAAAAATATCTTGGTGTTTTGTTGTTCGATGCCTATGCTTCCGCTGTCATGGCTGATAGGGAAGAAAATTGGCGTGGATATATTTTCAAAGGACAACGAGCTGGGAAATTTAGGGTTTTTATTTACAATGAATCAGATTTTATATCTTCTCATTGTAATATGGGTGTTTAACTCCGTACCTGATAAAATGATTATGGTGTATGCAATGGTATTTGGTGCACATTTACTGCCGTATTCATGGCTGTACAAATCAAAAGCCTACCGGGTTTTCGCAATTATCATTCCTGTTTTATCGCTTGTTTTAGGAAATCTTTTTGGTGGATTTGTTGTTGCAGGAACAGCTGCAGCTGTCGAAATTGCCTTTGTCTTTATTTTGCGAAATGAACTGAATGGTATATAGATAAGTAAATTGAATTCTTTATTGAATATGTTCACAAACGCAATATTGCTCGGAATTATGGGATGCAATCAGTAGTTATATCTATTCCGGCCTACAAGGCGGTTCCATAATGAAAGGCTGGATGGCAAAGGAAAATGAAATGATAGCCTGCTGTTCTGATGAAACAAGACCGGTTATCTTCAAGATAGAACGGATTGATTACGAAGACTAATCCCGGTTAGTAAGGATACTTAAGCTCAAAATTATACCTTAGATACGCACGTTCCAACGACATTCCCATTGCCATCTTCCATCATGCAACGAGCGTTAAGATCAGCTTCTTGATGGATGGTTATCATCAGGGCAGTCTTGAAACATGTGAGACTGTAGTGTTGATGTCAAAGGCTGATTAGCTGGGTGCAAGTTTGCCCTTGTGTAGCAAGGCTTAGCGAGGGCTATCGTTAAAAGGTTTAATGCGAAGTGGCTTTAAGCCGGGTTCTCGCGGTTTTTGAGTGCGATTTTGCTGTTTGAGGGAAGATATCAACGCTCTAGGGTTGAGTGCACAGGATGTTAACGTACTTCGCTTGCGTTGAAAGCACACTGTGCTTTCAACTTTGAGCAAGCTCAGCGAATCGAAGTGCATTCGCGCGCATTATGCAGCTCGAAATCGTCGACTCGCACGCAGGTTAGCTGCGCTCACGTCTTCGCCACGCAGAAGCAGTGCTTCTGCCTTGAGTGGCTCAGCGCTCCGAATTACCTTTTCGCGCTACGCTCTAAGCGAAAAGGCAGGTCGTCGCGCACGGCTATTAGTAGCCGTTCGGCTGATTTGGCATGTAAAGTCCACTGGACTTTACATTTGAGCCAAATCACGCTTTGAAGGAGCTTGAAATGCGTTATGCAATTTCAAGCTCTGTCAAAGCGCCCATTCAAGTCGATTCGCCACTTTGCACCCAGCTGGTGAAGTGGGAAATTGAAGTCATAAAACAAAAATAAGGTAAGATTTCACATATAAGGTGTGGTCGTACCTTATTTTTTGGGTCTATAACCCGATAATTGAGAAAAATGAGCAATCGTAATAGAGGATAGTCTGCATATTTTCATGTGAATTTTATCTTCAAAATCATACATAATTCGC
This sequence comes from Gardnerella vaginalis, assembly GCF_040427915.1. Classification (NCBI taxonomy): domain Bacteria; kingdom Bacillati; phylum Actinomycetota; class Actinomycetes; order Bifidobacteriales; family Bifidobacteriaceae; genus Gardnerella; species Gardnerella vaginalis. The sequence continues at coordinate 1,162,972 of NZ_JBETXJ010000002.1, forward strand.
GATAATTACATGAATGCCATGATGAAAGTTGGTGGAAATATCTGGTATATATGTGTTATAACATTTCCGTTACAGTGTATTAACAAGACATCATAAATGCTTTACAATTATGGTGAGAGTTGAGAATGCAACATTCGTTTATGATGTTGCGGATTTAGCTCTATAAGAGGTTTTTTACCTGAAAGAGAAGAGATGATTATTATGAAGGAGCCAACGCTAGAAGAATCTCGTTTGATTAGAGCTGGATGGATGTGTGTTGTCTGGGGTTTCATCTGCTGGGGATGATTCTCTAGTTCTGCATATGATTATATTACCAGATTTCATTACAACAGTATATTAGGTTAGTCTCATTATAGTGTTCTAATTGTAATCTATTTGCGTAATTTAGTATTTGAGAAAATTGATTTGATTGTATGATGCTTTTTAACATTTGTGATTAAATCTGTAGCGTGGAGGCTATGATAGCCTCCACGCCTTGAAACTTTGAGGAGCTCAATAGATGGTGGCTTATCCTTACAATATGCAAAATTTGACTTCAGATTGCGGTATTGCAGTTATCAAATCATTGCTAGAAAATTATCATAGATTTAATGAAAGAAGTTTTAAATCGGTTGTTTCTAGTTTAGATATTGAGCAAGGTTTATCTTTGTTTAATATTGAAGAGGTTTTGAAACAATGAAGATTTTTATAGACAAAGTCTTGGAGTTAAAAAAGACTGCGATGATTTTTATTGTTACTCATGATGCAATGTTCGATAAAATTGCTGATGAAATAATAGATTTGGATGTGATTAAGAAATGAAAAGCAAAAAATGGATATTTGCAGCTACCATAGTAATCCTAGGTCTTATCAGTCTGCTGTATGTAGGGTATAAGACAAATAATGTTCGTTTTGGTATGGTTCGTGATGATTTGCCAACACTAGTTTCAGGAGATTATAAAAATAACGATAACTTATCGTTAAATCCAGGAGTGTATGCTATTTATGCAAAGAGAGGCAAAGGAGAGATACGCTTTGCTGGAAAGCTGTACAAGCTTGATGATGCTCTTTTTGTGCGTGCTCAGAAACAGCCAGGAAATGTTAAAAATGCTGTTATCTACGAAGAGAGTCCTAAAATTTTTATTGGTGAAGATAGTAAGATTTCTGTAAAAGGAGATCGGAAATTTTTAGTTTCATTTGTTAAGAGGTAATCTTATGAAGATATCTCATTTGAAAAAATCATATGGGGGAAAAGTCGTTTTAGATGACATTTCTTTGGAAAGCAGTGCTGGGCAAATTATTGCGTTAGTAGGCAATAATGGTTCAGGAAAAACCACGTTAATGAAGTGCATTGCAAATTTGATAGTTGATTATCAAGGCAATATTGAATTGGATGGTTCACTTTCATTTGCTATTGAGAATCCATCTTTTTATGACGAATTTTCTGTACAGGATAATCTTAGAGTGTTTGCTGCTTTGATGGGGAGAAAAGACTTTAATTGTGATAAATTATTGCATCAGGTGAGTCTCGACGAAGCAAAAAATAAAAAGTTTAAACAATTGTCGCTAGGTATGAAGCAAAAATTAAATATTGCTAGAATATTGCTCTCAAATAGTGAAATTATTCTTCTTGATGAACCTTTCAATGGATTAGATGTTCTTACTATAAAACAGTTAAAAGACACTATCTTGTCATTGCGCTCACAAGGTAAAAGCCTTGTAATTTCAAGTCATATATTAGATGAGTTAGGTGAAATTGCTGATATTGTATGGTATTTAAAAAAAGGGAAAATTCAAAAAATTGTTAATTTTAATGATAATCTAAGAATTTATAATGTGATTGTTGTAAATGATGTGGATATTAGTGAATTGCTTTCTAACAGATATGAGGTTTTTTGTCGTAGCAAAGATAACAAAGAATCAACTTTTAGAATTAAATTGCCTAGAGAGGATATTGCCAAGGTTCTTAAATTGCTGATTGAGCATGGGGTACAAATCGTGGAATACAGTGATATTACGCATGATATTAAAGATTTTATGTTGGAGGAAGATGATGATGAAGTACTATATAAAATCAGAAATTATTAAGTTTAGTCATCAGAAGCTTTTCTTATTGTCTTTTGTTTTGTATTTGGCATGTTGCGTGTTTATAGTATTTCAAGCTAAAAGAGGTGCATTTTTATCACAATATAAATTCTTTTCAACGATAACTATACTATTTTTAAGCCTATATCAGATATTATCAATTGGTGAATGGCAAGAGAAGAAAATTATTCATCATTATCTAGAGTATATTCCTAATAGGATTAAATTATTGTGTTTTATATATGGTGAATACGTAAGCATTTATCTAGTCGTAAATTTGGTATTTTTGTCACTAAATTACTCGTCTCTAGGGATAGTTGTGCATCAACTGCTCGTATATCCGATAATTTTCCTTTTGTATATTGCTATAAATATGAATCTGTTGATATATTTTGAAAAAGTTGGTGTTACGATGATTCTTTCCTTTATATTATTATGGATATTGCCGAATTTGATAAACATAATATTGTCTCAAACATCCGTGTATTCTTTTCAGATATTTTATTATTTATCACCAGACTCGTTCACCGCTCTTACGTCTGCAACTTGTATTATTGCTCTAATGTATATTGTTCTGTTTTTCCTATTGTCGTTATTACAATTTACGAAAAAAGAGTACTGAGTTATGAAAAGTGTAGTATCTCGTATACTTCCAGCTATTGTCATAATGTTATTCGTTAGTTTCATTAGAGTATTCTAATTGTAGTCTATTTGCGTAATTTAGTATTTTTTTTGGGGGGGGGGGGGAATAACCCTATTTCTAGTTGTTACAAGTAAAACTTAGAACACCTTATACATTTTATATGTTATCAAAAATAACAACAACAATTGTATGGCAAAAAATTATTGGATAGAATGAGTATTAAAACTATTTGGTGTGCGACTCCGTGGAGTGAGTGAGGAGGATATTCTCATGTACAAGGTTCTTATGTTCGTGCTGAAGTTGGTTATGTTTACAGCTGTGAATTTTATGTTCCTTTACTTGTCGATGGTGGTATTCGGCCATGATTTTGGTGTGATGTTCAAAACGTATGGAAATGCGCTCGGTCCGCTTATGTTTATGCTTGCTTTGATGACAACGATGTCGTTGCCTAATGAAGGAACTATTTTTGAGGGTAAGCGGCAAAAAGTGTGCTAAAAAACCGAGTTTTCGTTGAAATACCAAGGAAAACTTGCTGTAGTTAAGCTGAAAAGCTTAACATTTAGTATTACTTGACATTGAAAACAAAAGGGGCTTAGGACAATTTTTAGACATTTTGTGCAATCATACCACGATGTTCCATAATTGTCTTTTAAGCCCCATTTTAATTCTGTGGTTGTTGTAAGAATCAATATAAGTATTAAATTTTAGCTAATAGATACCTCTGGATTAATGTTAACTATATTAGATTTATATAGATATGCTTAGATACGTTTAGATATACTTAGATATACTTAGATATACTTAGATATACTTAGATTAGATAGAAAAGTTTAGATATTCAAAAGTAGTTAAACAAATATAAAAAAGAACGGCTTAGAGTGTGTGAAGCCGTTCTTTTTTATTCTTGATTTATTATTTGAGTGACTTATTACTTTACTTAAGAAGCTCGCGAATTGCTTCGATTTGATCGCTATTAACTTGACTTGCAGGCTCGCGAACAAGCGTACTAATAGGCAATCCTTTAAGATTTACAGCAGCTTTAATAGCAGAAATAAACAAGTCGGTAGTGTTGTAAACTGCCATCAAATGGCTGATTCTTTTAGCACATTCAATAAGATGCGCAAAATCGCCAGCCTCATACGCTTTATGCAAAGATGCAAAAGTCTCTGGCTCTACATTAGTAAGTCCACAAATCACGCCATTTCCTCCAGCAATCCTGTTAGGAGTGTAATACTCATCAAAGCCAGAGAAAACAACGAAATCTGGGTTTACGCGTCTAGCGGCTTCAATCATTGCGCGAGTATGGCTTATAGTATCTACCGTATCTTTAATACCAACAATATTCGGGTATTTTTCAGCAAGACTTGCAACTAAGCTTGGTGTTAAATCGCTGCCAGTTCTAGCAGGGAAGTTGTATAGAATAACAGGCAAGCTAGTTGCGTTAGCAATTGCACCAAAGTAGCGTTCTGCGGTTGGTGCAGTTGGTCCAAAGTAGTATGGAGACACGGCTACAACAGCATCTGCTCCGCAACTTTCCGCAAACTTAGTAAAGTCAAGCACTTCGTTAAGATTCGTGTTTCCAACTCCTATAAGAACTGGAACTCTGTGATTAACGTGTTCAATAGCAAACTTAGCAGCTTCCTTTTTTACGCTAAGCGGATATGCATAAAACTCGCCAATGCTGCCAAAAATCAATATGCCATTAATCCCAGCATCAATCAGATGGTCTAAGTGCTTTGCCCATAAGTCGTAGTCAATGCTTCCATCATCTTTGCTTACAGTTATTGATGGGCAAAAAACGCCTTTAAAAGCATGCAAATCGAGCTTTGCACCATTAGAAGTAGTCATAAAATTCATCCTTTTATTTAATTATTTTGTGTATTTAATTATTCTATGTATTGAATTATGGGGTATAAGACTTTAACTGGCAAAATCTTACACCCCATAAGCAATGATTATTCAAATCGACTATTCAAATCGACTATTCAAATAACTCAATTAATTACAGTTTAATACCATACGCCTTCTTTGCATTATTCATGAAGAAATCTTCGTCGTCGCCGAAAAGTTCAACCATTAAGTCAAGATGCTGCTTAAGTGAAGAATTCAACTTAACAACTGGCCAATTGGAGCTAAAGAGTAGGCGATCAGGGCTAAACGTGTCGCGTACAAACTTAACAATATCTGGATTTACTGGATTATCTCCAGAAATCTTAATATAGCTGTGTGGAAGCTTTGCAAACGCACGCAAAGCATTGCAAGAATCATCGTCTAATCCTGGAACATTGCCCAAATGGTTTAGAACAACAGTCACTTCTGGAACTTGCTCAAAAGCTTTAGCCATGTCTCCAAGCTCTTCGCCACGATTGCAAAGCTCAAAAGGCATGCCTTTCTTTGCCATTGCCTTAAGACCACCAATAAATGAAGGCTCTAGGCAGCGTCCGCGTGGTTCGCTTGGAATGTGAAGAGGTTCGCGAATGCCAGTTGCGTGAATTGGCACGCGCATAAATGGATCCAATGTAACCCTAAGCATTTTAGCCAGAATCTTTGGATTAGGATTTTCGCCAATAAGCCTATCTTCTAGCTCGTGGTCTGCAGCATCAACCTCAACGTATACGCCACCGAGGAAGTCAACGCCCAAATCTGCATACTCTTTTTCCAGCTGCTCTAGAGTAAAAGTGTGGTTTAATTTGTCTAAACCATCAAGCCAAGGTAAGACTTGCTTTGTTGGATCCCAAATATGAAAATGGGAATCTAAAATACGAAGTTGAGACATAATAAATTTTCCTTTCTAAAGTCTTTCTAAAGACTTTCAAATAAAGACTTTGTAGTTATTCGCGAATTACTTAGCTTCTACAAGACCAATCTTGGAGCCCCAAAGAGCGTACCAAGCAACATACAAGAAGCCTGGAACGGTGAGTAATACGGCGGCTTCGATTCCAGCAAAATCTTGTACCAAACCGAAAACTAACGGAATGATTGCAGCGCCAACAATGCTCATAACGAGTGCAGAAGAACCAGTCTTTGCTGCTGCTCCATGAATTCCCTTAAGAGTAAGAGAGAAGATTGTTGGGAAGCCGATAGAGATGAACAAGTACGCTACGATGTAGGCGATTACAGAAATCTGACCAAGTCCAAGGAATGCTACAAACATAAGCACTGCGCTCAAAGTCATGTACAATCCAAGAATCTTTCCACCATCAAACTTTGCCATCAAAGGAGTTGTAATAAAGCGGCCAATCGTAAACATTAAGGAAACGATTGCAAGCATAGAGGCAGCAACACCAGTGGTGATTCCAGTACCCCAATGCTTTAAAGCAAAGTCGGAGAACATTGCCATTCCAGCAACCTGAAGTCCAATAAAGATGAACTCTGCAATAATTCCAAGAGTAAAGTATGGTTTGCTCATAAGATGAATGAAGGAAGAATCACCCTTGCTTTCTTGGTCTGCCTCAACGTCTCCTGGAGGAGTAGGGAGCTTGAAGCAGAAGAAGATTGCAATAATCGCAATAAGAACAATGCCAATAACAATGTAAATCAAGCGAGTATCGCCAAGGAACTTTAGCTTAGCAACGTCGAAGCCTGGCTCATTCTTTGCAACAGTCTTGCCTAAAATTTGACCAAGAATAAGAGGTCCAACAATGTTTCCAACTCCGTTGAAGCTCTGTGCCATGTTGATTCTAAAGGATTCGCCCTTCTCATCGCCAAGCTTAGTAATGTAAGGGTTGCAATTCGTTTCCAAAGTTGCTGCGCCCAACGCTATAACAAACATTGCAACTAGGAACATTGCGTAGCTTGCTGTAGCTGTAGCAGGGATTACTGCAAATGCGCCAAGAGCAAAGAGTGCAAGACCGCTTATAACGCCGCCCTTGTATCCAAAACGCTTTGCGATTAAGCCTGCAGGAATTGCCATAACAAAGTATGCGCCAAAATATGCTACCTGCAGCAATGCTTTTTGAGTGTTATTCAGTTCAAGATAATTGCCAAATGGTGAATTCAGTGCATTGACCAAATTCATGGTCAAGCCCCATACAAAGAACAAGGATGTTACCAATACAATGGCAATCATAGCTTTTGAGCTACTTTTGTTATTGTTAACGACCGCGTTGTCGTTCTCGTTTGTAATCATCGTCACTCCAATGTGAGAATAATTTTGAGAATAGTCTATAGAATACTTATGGAATTTTTTTAATATTGTTGTGCTAATGGTGCGTAAGCGTATTAATTCAGATTACGCACCATTAAACAGGTGATTTATTGCACTAGATCTTTAAATCTTAAAGCTGAAGTTTAGAACTTAAGACAAAGCGCGATCAAGATGCACGTAGCCACCATCGATGAACACCCACTGACCTGTGGTGTGCGAAGAGCGATCCGAAAGCAGGAATGCAGCTTCGTTGCCAATTTCTTCCGTGGTAGTCATGCGATTTTCCAGAGGAATCTTGTCGGTAATAACCTTCAAGCGAGCCTGCTGGGCAGCTTCGTCGCCAAATGTCTTGATCCAATCGGCGTATAGTGGAGTCCAGCATTCAGAAACAACAATTGCGTTTACGCGCACGCGATCATGAACAAGAGCTGCAGCCCATTCACGAGTCAAGCCTAAGATTCCGCCCTTTGCAGCAGCGTATGCACTAGTCTTACCCTGACCAGTTAGAGCAGTCTTAGAAGAAATATTCACAACAGCTCCGTGGCTTTCCTTCAAGTACTTTACAGCAGCATGAACAGTCTCGTAGTAGTGAGTGAGGTTTCCGTGAATCGACTTCTCGAAATCGCGCCAAGAAGTGGACTCCAAATCCTTGTTATCATTAACGCCAGCGTTGTTCACAATACCGTCAATATGACCGTACTTCTTGTATGTTTCTTCAACAATTGGGGCAATCTCGTCCGTGTCGTTCAAGTCGAGAATGTAAACATCGTAATTCTTTGTGTATTGCTCAATATCCTTGCGGAATGTTTCTTCTGCAGCGTCCGCTCGGTTGATAACTACTGGAATTGCGCCTTCTTGTGCAAGCTGAAGCGTAATTCCCTTACCAATTCCCTTGAATCCACCTGTTACGATGAAAACCTTGCCTTCCAAATGCAAATCCATAATGAACTCCTTTGTTAAATGATGTGGTTTGCTTTTAGTTAATTTTTAAATTATAAAATTTTATGATTTATTTTTTACAAGTGGCTAACCGTTAATCACTATGCGACTAGCCACTTGTTTTTTATTATTTTTAGCCGCGATAAAGGTACTTTTCGGCTGTTTCCAGCGTCATCTCAGTGCCATTACCTGGGGCAGTTGGTGCAACGTAATTGCCATTCTTGATTTGTGTTGGATGTACAAAGTGTTCGTGCTGATTGTCTACGTATTCAATCATGCGACCCTCCTTTGTTCCAGAAACTGCAACATAATCAAACATTGCAAAGTGGCATACGGCTTCGCACAATCCAACTCCGCCTGCGTGTGGGCAAACTGGCTTGTTAAACTTACGAGCAAGCAAGTATTCGAGAACAACTTCTTGTGGACCTGCAACTCGAGTTGCGTCGATTTGCATGATTCCAAATGCGTTTGCTTGCAAGTATTGCTTGAACATGATTCTGCTTTGCATTTGCTCGCCAGTTGCCACTGGTATTGGGTTGATTGCGCGGGCAATTGTTGCGTGGCCAATAACGTCGTCTGGGCTTGTTGGCTCTTCTACCCAAGCCAAGTCAAAGTCGTGGAAGCGATTAATCCAAGTGATTGCTGTTGGAACATCCCACACTTGGTTTGCATCTACTGCAAGACGAACATCTGGACCGATTGCTTCGCGTGCGAGTGCGAGTCTTCGCAAATCGTCGTCTACATTTTGACCAACCTTAAGCTTAATTTGCTTAAAGCCTTTAACTTGCGATTCTTCCTTAGCGATTGCAACCATTTTCTCGTCACTGTAACCGAGCCAGCCTGCAGCAGTGGAGTAGCCTGGGTATCCGTTTGCAAGCAAGTCAGCAATTCGATCTTCCTTGCCTTTTTGACCATCTTGCAAGAACTCGATTGCTTCTTCTGGTCTTAATGCATCGGTCATGTAGCGGAAGTCAAGGGTAGAAACTAATTCCTCTGGATCCATCTCGGCAAGTAAACGCCACAATGGCTTCCCAGCTCGCTTTGCTTTAATATCCCACAATGCGCTTAAAATCGCGCCAATTGCCATGTGTTCTACGCCTTTTTCAGGACCTAGCCAGCGAAGTTGTGAGTCGTGAACAAAAAGATCCCATGCAAGTCGCATGTTGTCTAGCAATTCTTCCACGTTCCTGCCAATAAGCACTTGAGACATGGAGTCGATTGCTGCGCAAACAACATCGTTTCCGCGACCAATCGTAAATACAAATCCAACGCCTTTAATGCCATCGTCTAGACTTGTTTTGATTTCTACGTATGCTGATGAATAATCTGGATCTTTGTTCATTGCGTCGGACCCAGAAAGCGTTTGCGACGTAGGGAATCTAAAATCATAGGTTTTTACTGATGTGATTGTACTCATAACGATTCATGCTCCTTTGCTTTAACATCGTTGTGACCTACTCCTATATTCTATAACTAAATAATAGAAAAATGTTCTAATCGTTAGGAAATTTTCGTAAATAATTTTTTGCGAATTTTTCCTAATCTCATGTTTTGTGATAAATGTCATATTTCGGATTTTAAGAATATTGAAAAATTGAGCTTTTATCTTTTATAACTGTTAAAAAATGACCACTTTTGGCATCGAGGTTATCTTTTAAATTCTGATTATTCGGCGTGTCGTAAGAAAATTTCTCGACTTTGTGTAGTCTGTAGCGAAATAACATATGATACTATTTCTATTAGGCCTGATAAGTCAAGCAATAATGCGATTTTTCTATTTTTTGAATTTTCGCATTGCTGCGGATTAATGCAAAATTAAGCAAGAAATTTTCTCTGCATTTGTTTGTGGTTTAAGAAAAATCTTGCGGCTTATAAGCATATGAGCATAGGAATTAGGAGAGTGCATATGCCAACTCGTAGTCACGCAACTAGCATTGCTGAAAATGAATCTTCAAAACCTCGAATAACGGAGTTGGCTAAAAAGGCGGGGGTATCGCCTTCTACAATTTCAAAGGTTATTAACGGTAGAACTGGCGTTTCAGACGAGACTCGCAAAAAAGTAGAAGAAGTTCTTTTAAAAAGTGGGCGTGAGTATTCTCTGGTAAGCACTAAGATATCTCCGACAATTGAATTATTAGTAGATTATGTGGCAAATAATGGCACGATTGAGATGATTACTTACGCATCTCGTTGGGCGCAAAGAGAAGGATTAGCTCTTACAGTTGCTCAAACTGATAATGGTAAAAAACGTGATGAGTGTTTGCGTGGAATTGTAGATAGAAATCCTCTTGGTGTTATAGCTCAAATGTCTGATCTTACGCAGAAAGATAAGGAATTTTTGCGTATGCGAAATATTCCGTTGATTATAATTGATCCTGTGTCTCTTTCTAATGGGGAAGATCACACGATTTCAATCGATAATTGGACAGGAGCTTATGAGCTTACAAAACATTTGATTAGTCTGGGGCATAAGAGAATAGGAGTTATAACTGGTCCTCTTAATGTTCAATCTGGTGTTGCGAGATTTGCTGGTTATAACGCTGCAATGGAGCAGTCTGGCTTGACGATTGATAAAGATTTGGTTAAAGAGGGGGATTATCTTCCTGAACGCGGCTATGAAATGGCTTGTAAGATTTTGGATTTGCCTGAAGAAAAGCGTCCTACTGCTATTTTTGCTTGCAACGATATTACAGCTGTAAATGTGTATCGCGCTGCTCGCGAACGCGGTATTAAGTTAGGATCTGAGCTTTCTGTAGCTGGGTTTGATGACGTGTATCCTGCACAGTATTTGATGCCATCTTTAACAACTGTTAATCAGCCTTTTGATTCAATAGCAAAGAATGCCATTAGAATGATTCTTGAGATTAGGGAAGGTAAGGAGATTGAGAATCAACTGGTTCTTCCTGCGCATATTGTTATTCGAGAAAGCACTCAGACTGTTGTCGATTGATAGAAGAGTTGTTAGATATAGAATTTGACTTATGTTTTATGGCTTATGACATAAAACAAATAAATGTGGACGCAGCTTAAATCAAGAGCTTAAATCAAGATAAGTTGCGTCCACAAATATTGCGTATTTATTTATTATTTGATTATTTCAGAAGACTACATCAAGCTTGTGTAAATCTTGCGAATGTCTTCCAAAGTGGCCTTGCGTGGGTTTCCTGGAGTGCAAACATCTGCCAAAGCATCTTGGCTTAAGCCTTCAATATCTGCCTCGCTAGCTCCAACTTCGCTAATCTTAGTAGGATTTCCAAGCTTAACAGTCAAGTCGTGAACTGCTTTTACAGCAGCATTGCGTACCGCTTCGAGGTCATCGGTGTATGCGTTTGGAACGTCGAATGCTGCAGCAATATCGCGATACTTTTCGCCACTATAATCCTTGTTATATTCCATAACAGGAGCGAGCAAAATTCCGTTTGCAACGCCATGAGCAACGCCAAGGCGACCGCCGAGTGGGTGAGCCATGCCGTGAACCAAGCCCAAACCAACGTTGGAGTATGCCATGCCAGTTATATAGCTTGCGTAAGCCATTTGTTCGCCTGCTGGAACATCTCCATCTGCGCTCTTTGCAAGGTTTTGTGCAATCATGCGGATTGTTTGCAAAGATAAGCAATCCGAAAGGCTCCATGCGCCTGGAGTAATGAAACCTTCGATTGCGTGGGTGAGTGCATCCAAGCCAGTTGCAACTTTAAGCGAGCGTGGCATGGAATCGGTTAAGTCTGGGTCTACGAATGCAACGATTGGAATATCGTGAGGGTCTACTGCAACGAACTTGCGAAGCTTAGCAGTATCGGTAACAACATAGTTGATTGTTGTTTCGGATGCGGTTCCTGCCGTTGTTGGTACGCCAAAGATCGGAACAGAAGGATTCTTTGTATCTGCAACGCCTTCTAGAGAAAGAACATCACCAAACTCTGGGTTTGCTACGATAATTCCAATGCCTTTGCATGTATCTTGTGGAGAGCCGCCGCCGAGTCCAATAAGGAAGTCTGCGCCAGATAGCTTGAACTTTTCTACACCGTCTTGAATGCATTCAACAGGTGGATTTGGCTTTACATTGTCGAATACTTCGTATGGAAGACCAGCGGATTCTAATACATCAGTAACTTTCTTAACGGTTCCAGTTTTTACAAGAACTGGATCTGTTACAACAAATGCTTTTTTGAAGCCGTGTGCTTTAGCAACGTTTGGAATCTCTTTGATTGCTCCGCGACCGAAGTAAGCAGTCTGATTGAAAATCATTCTATAGACCATGCGAAAATCTCCTTTGAGTTTCTTGTTGGCTCATGCCAAATTTTGGTAGTCGATTAATATTTTACAATATTGCATGACATTTGGCGAGTGTGTTAAATAAGTATTTTGTTACTAAAATTAACAAATAAACAATTAAAATGAACATAAACTAACTAATTTTATGCATTTTTATTTATTTTAGATATAAATAAGCACATTTATAAAAATTCGAGCACATGATTTGCAATGAATATGTTGAAAGAAAAATATTAATCACGTTAAGAAAAATTCTTTAATTGATTGGTGTTTTAGTTATCTAGTTGATTTATTTTGAATTAAATAATCTATTTGGAATGCAAATTTAGATCTGTAATATTATGCCTGTGAATTTAAGCCTATAATGCTGGTTCTCATACTAAAGTATGACGATTTTATATAAGAGCATTTTTCTATCAAAATTTAATAGCAAATTCCCATTATTTCAATGAAAATATCAGCCTTACGCACTATAGAGAATGCGTTTTTAATCACGTAAATTGTAATTGTAAGGTAATCACAGAAGTATGTGAGGTGCAAAATGAGTGTTGAAAATAGTCAAGATACGCGTTTTACGCAAATGAATTATTCCGCTCAAGAAGGTTTGATTGGCGAGACTGCGGTTGCAGCTTTGCACGTTGTAAAAGATTTTGGCAAGGGCGCAGGCATTGTTCACGCTTTACGAGATGTAAGCGTTAGCTTTGAGCGCGGCAAGTTTACTGCGATTATGGGTCCTTCTGGTTCTGGAAAGTCAACTTTAATGCATTCTTTGGCTGGTCTTGATAGCGTTAATTCTGGAAAAGTTTTGGTTGATGGTCTAGATATTACAGGCATGAGCGATAAGCAGCTTACGCTTATGCGTCGCGAGATGGTTGGATTTATTTTCCAAAGTTTTAATCTTCTTCCAATGTTTAGCGCTGAGCAAAATATTCTTATGCCTCTTACTTTGGCAGGCAAAAAGCCAGATAAGCAATGGTTTAATACTTTGGTTAATACTCTTGGCTTGCAAGATCGCTTAAAGCATAGGCCTGCTGAGCTTTCTGGCGGTCAGCGCCAACGCGTTGCAATTGCTAGAGCTTTAATCTCTAAGCCTTCCGTAGTTTTTGCAGATGAACCTACTGGCAATCTTGATTCTGCTTCCAGCTTGGAAGTTTTGCATTTCTTGAAGAAGTCTGTAACGGAGCTTGGTCAAACTGTGATTATGGTTACTCACGACGCTGTTGCAGCGTCTTATGCAGATCGAGCAATCGTGTTTGCAGATGGTCAAATCGTTGAAGACGTGCAAAATCCTACTGCGGAAGGCATGAGCAAGATGCTTATGGAACGCAGCGAGGCTGGCGTTAATAATCAGCCTAATCAATTGCAATAAAAGGTGGTGAAGTTAGAATGTGGAAAATCGCACTAAAACTTATGCGTAAAAGCGTGCGCATGCTAATTGCCTCTGGAATTGCAATTCTTATAGGCAGCATGTTTATGAGCGCTACTTTGCTTTTTGCAAACAGCGCTGATGACTTGATGGTTCGTAACGCAACAGATGAATTCGGTAGCGCAAATTATGCAATCTCATTTAGGAATCCTAACAGTTCTCCGAGTAGTGAAATTCATTATAAAGACCTTCATTTAGACGAAATATCGAAGATGCCTGGCGTTAATGGCATTCGTAGTGACGATGCGACTGCGCTTGTAAGAGTAGAAAAAGGTGATAAATCAGTTACGAGTATCGCTTGGTCTAATGGTTTGTATGGAAATCTTCCTGTGTATAAATCAACAGAAGGTAGAGATCCGCAAAAAATAGGCGAAATCACTCTTATTAAAAGTATTGCTAAATCAATACATGCAAACATTGGCGATACTATAACTTTGGTTAAAGTAGATGACACTGGCGGAGATAAAGAAAAATCGTACGATGTTCGTGTGGTTGGTCTTGTAGACGATGGAGAGCATTCTCAAATACCATTTTCAAATCGCGGCACGTATCTTGGTGGCATAACGAATGATTTTTGTGCAAAACTCGAAAATCTTAAGAATTCTGACAATGAAGTTGTGCAAAGCAAAGTGTACATGAGTATTGATGAATCTAAAATAAACGATTTATCTCCTAAGATTAATGCTTTGCTTCCAGAGCAATTTTCTCTTATGTCTAGGCACGAAGTTGGTGTAAGAGCTGTTCGAAATATGTCCAACGGCACTAATTTTGTAACCATGTTCTTACTATCGTTTGGTGTTCTAGCATTGCTTATTTCTTCGCTTGTTATTGCAAACACATTCCAAGTTTTGGTTGCTCAACGCAGACGCACTCTTGCACTTTTGCGCGTAATTGGCGCACAGTCGCACCAGCTTTATGCTGCAGTTTTGCTTGAAGCTGCAATACTTGGAGTTATTTCCGCGGCTGTTGGTGTGCTTTGCGCAATCGGATTTATGGGCGCAATTAGTAACGTGAATATTAATTCTGGACCGTTATCTAAGATTCCTTTGATTGTCTCGCTTCCAGCGGTTGTCTGGCCAATAGCAATTGGCATGATTGTAACAGTTCTTGCGTCTATGAGTGCTGCGCGATCTGCTACAAAAGTAACGCCTATGGAAGCGCTACGACCAATGGATTTGATTAAAGATAAGCGTGCAAGCATTATTCGCGCTGTTTTTGGCGTGATATTTATTGTTGTAGGTATTTTAGCTACGGCTTTAAGTGCTACTTCTTTAGCAAGCATGATTGCGGGGAAGTCTCCTACTGCTGGTTCTGATTCTTGGATGACTTTGCTTGGAGCAATGTTTGGATGCGCGCTTGTGTTTATTGGAATTATTATTACTGCAACATTCTGGATGCCGTTTGCTATGAAGGCAACTGGCGCAATCATGGCACTTTGTGGGCCTTCTTCTAAAGTTGCTAACGCAAACGTGCAACGAAACCCTAGAAGAGTTGCAGCAACTGGAACATCTTTGCTTATTGGGGTAACGCTTGTTTCAACAGTAGTAACTGGTGCAATGTGCGGTAAAGCAACTCTTAAAGGTGTTGTTGATGACCGTTACAGTGTTGACATTATTATTCAAGGCAAGAATGTTGATGAATCTTTAGCTGCCGACATTTCAAAGATTAGTGGAATAAAGCATACTGAGTTGCTTCCTGCAGTTCCTATGACTTTTAAGAACGCTAAGGGCAAAACTGAGTACGCTATGGCAGCTGGAGTTGATAATGTAAATCAACTTAGAAATGTAATGCACACTGACCTTGATGGCGTTAATATAAACAAAGATTCTGTGCTTTTGCCTAAGTTTAATAACGAAGGTGGAGAGCCTTTTGATCTTAAAAAAGGAAATCTTAATCTGCAAGCTTACGTAGAAAAGTACAGTTCTGGTGAAGATAGTGTAGAAAATGTTACTCCATTTACTGGCATGAATACAGACTCTAGTAATAACGATAAGAGCATTACTGTAAAGCAAGTTCAGTTTAAGACGTATCGAAATGTTGGTGTGTATTCAAATAATACTGCTTTTGTGAGCAAATCCTACTTCAATAACTACCTTAAGCCTACAACGCATATTTTGCTCATTTCGGTAGACTCTAGCAAAGCTAATCTTGTAGATATTGCTAAAAACATTCGAAATGTTACATCTAGTTATGCGGAGGTTATGGCTACTGGAAGCGTGTTTGAGCGAGCAAAGTGGGAGAGTACTATTGACATAATGATGATGTTGCTTGTTGGCTTAATAGCAGTAGCTGTTGTGATTGCTTTAATAGGCGTTGCAAACACATTAAGCTTGTCTGTTATTGAGCGAACCAAAGAATCTGCAACTTTGCGCGCAATAGGCATGACAAGAGGCCAGGTTAGAAGATCTCTTGCGTTGGAAGCAACGTTGATCTCCCTAACAAGCACTGTTTCTGGCTTGATTGTTGGAACGGTGTTTGGATGGATTGGATCCTACATGGTATTTAGCACAATTGGCAAAGTTCCGTTTGTAATTGATTGGACTATTTACGCGGTTCTTGCTCTAATCGCTTTACTTGCAGCGCTTCTTTCCAGCGTGCTTCCAGCTCGTAGAGCAGTGAAGTCTTCGCCAGTGGTTGCGCTCGCAGAAGAATAAACTGTATGTTGTTATAACATATATTAAATTAATTATAAAAACAGAAATAATGCTGGTGTAGTTGTGCATCAGCATTATTTTTTTCTACATAACGTGCGACACGCAGAAAAAATAATGTGATGTACGTCAAAAAAATAAATAAATTTTATGCATAAAATACAATTGTTTAGATATTATTAATATTGATTAATATTTTTTATCGGGAAAATCGAAAAAATTAAGTATTAAATATTTGTTATAACAACTTAATCGAAAAATTTTTCGATTATTTGACGTTGGAATCTTATTTATTTCTCTGTTATGCTCTTTGGTTGACTGCTGACATAAGCATAAATTAAATATGAGGCCGCTACGAGCAAGGAGTAGAAGAATATGGTAACGGTCAATAAAAAATCTGCCGCAGTGATTGCAGGAATCGTGTTGTTATTAATGCAAAGCCCAATGCCAGCGTGGGCGCAAGAAGCTGTAAGTGGATCAGAACCAAATAATGTTGTCGATGCATCTGATAACAAATTCGGTAAATTAGAAGATTTAGATTTGGGTGCTAAAGATCCAGAGACACAAGACGAATTAATTGGTAGTCGTAAAAGTGCAAAAAATAATTTAAAGATTTATGAAAACAAGTTAAAAGAATTAGAAATAAAAGTTAAGATTTTAAATGAACTTGTAAAAAAAGAATTGGAAGATAGTAATAATAAAACTGATAAAATTGAAGAATTAGAACACAGAATGGAATCTGCTTCTGAATCTGATTTTGATCGTCTTAATGGAGAGAAAATAAAGCTAGAAGCAGAGAGAAAAAATATAGAAAACAATCTTAGTGACAATGATAAGAAGTTGAATTCTGCTGACGAAGATTTGAGAAAATATAATATATATTTACAAAATGCAAGGCAACAAGTAGCAGAATATGAACGAAAACTTAAGGATAATTTTGGTGTAAATATTGATGATCTTGATAAGGAAGAAAATAAGGTTCAAGAAGAAACAATGAAGCCTGATTCTCCTGCACCAGCTCCACGTACAGAGTCAGATACTACAGTTGATGCACCAAATGACTCTACTAAGTCGAAGGAAGAAGTTGAGAAGTCCATTCCAGAAGTAAAATCTCCAGAGACTAAAGTTACTGAAGAAAAGGCTACACAAGAAAAAGATTCTGTGCAGACTAAACCGAAGGATTCTAAAGTTGATTCGCGGTCTTCAGATAATAAATTTGCATCTTCTGAATATAGATCTTCGCAAGTAGAATCATTAGAATCTAAGAAATCTAAAGCGAAGAGTGTTGAAGCTGAATCGACTCCTTCTTCATCTGTAGCAGCACGCCCAGCAGAATCCTCTGTAACACCATTTGCTCCAGTTTCTGAACCAAAAGTTGTTCCACAGAATGCTACATCCAAGGAAACTCCTGCGGCTTCTGTTGAAAACTCACAAAATGCATCTACTGTTTCTACTGCGTCAGATGTTACTGCTGCTTCCACAAATGTGAGCACTCCTGCGGCTTCTGTTGCACCTGCTACACATGCTGCATCTCCTGCACCAGTTGCAGCGCAGCCAGCATCGCCGGTATCTCATCCAGCAGAATCCGAAGCAAATAACGCTTCTAGTAGCGAAAAGGCCGATACTCAAAATAATGAAGAAAATAAAAAAGACGAAAATACAGAAAATGAAGATGTAAAAGAAGATTCAAAAACTGTTGAAGAAGCCGATAAGTTATCTGAAGCTAAAAGCGATAACTCAAAAGCACCATCGAACAACAATAATCTTGTAGTTGCTGGCGCTGTTGTAGGAACAATGGCAATCGGTGGTTCTGCAGCTGCAGGTATTTATATGAGTCGCGGTGGCAAAATTCGCTTTTCTAAATAAAACTTAGGATTGCGGATAATCAAATACAGATAGCTAAAATAGCTTAATGCGAACATAAATAGCACAAATAATATAAATAAAATTAAAATGCGGTTGCAATTCGATCGTTCAATGAAGAATAGATTAATTTTGCAGCCGCATTATTTTATAAGAATAATTAAACAAGACTGTTTTCGTAAGCAAACACAACAGCTTGAACTCTGTCTCTTGCTTTGATTTTTCCTAAAATATGAGCAACATGCGTTTTAACTGTTGGCAAGCTAATAAACAGTTTATTAGCAATCTCTTGGTTAGATAGTCCGTGAGCAATTTCTACAAGAACTTCGCGCTCGCGATCTGTTAAATCATTTAAGCAATAATTGTAAGCGTTTGCGCTTTGCTCGTTTTTAGTAGCAATCTCTTCTTTTGATTTTTCTTCATCGTTAGGCTTAGAGATCATTGACTCAATTAAGCGCTTTGTAGCAGTTGGAGCAATAATTGCGTTTCCTTGATACACAGTCCGTATTGAATTAAGCAATGTTTCTGGCTCTGTGTCTTTAAGCAAAAATCCCGATGCGCCCGTATGAATCGCAGCCATAACATATTCGTCTAAATCAAAAGTAGTTAAAATAATAATGCGCGTATTGGCGTTAGTGTCTTCTTTTAAGATTTTGCGCGTAGCTTCCAAACCGTCCATGTTAGGCATGCGCACGTCCATCAAAATAACGTCTGGATTTTCCTTTGACGCAACTTCTACAATTTCATTGCCATTCGCTGCTTGCGCAACAACTTGCATGTCTTTTTGCGAGTTGATTACCATAGTAAATCCTGCGCGCACAAGCTCCTGATCGTCTGCTATTGCGACTCGAATTACTCCATTGTTTTCCATATTTTCCATAGTATCAACTTACTGTTGCTTATTTAATGTGTTGTGTTGAATTTGTTCATCAAGCGAAGGAGCAGGGCGAACCGCAATCTTAGCTACATTTGCACTATTATTTGATGAATCAACGCTCGAACCTGTTTCTCGCAAAATTCCAAGTAGTTTTCGCATGTACCTAAGTGCTGAGCGACCTTCATCTCCAATGTTTTTAAAAGCTTTACTAATCGCTTCAATTTGTTCTTGCTTTGTCTCTTGCTCTAGTTTTGTTGACTTTAGCTTTTCTGCATTGCTATTTGATTTTTCGTATTCATTTAGCATATCGATTCCACTATTTGCAGCATAAATTACTTTATGCAATGTAACAGCAACTTTTTGCTGAATATTTGAGCTAAGTCGCTGCCGCTCGGCGTTCGCTGCAAGTACTTCTAGCTGTTTTTGTTCTTGTTCTAATTCTGTTCTGCGCGCTTTTAGAATCAGCAAATTATTATCATCGTTTCTGCGGTAATAAGCAAATGTAATAGCAGTAAAACAAATTAACGCAACTATAAAACCAAAAACTAATCCTACGGACGCCGTTTGCATAATATCATAAAAATTGGTTGTGTACGCATTAGATGCAAAAAATCGTATTGGAGTTTCATTTTGTGGAATATTTTTTGATGCAACACCAATTTTTACAGCAAAAATAGCAGATTCGGCGAGCACTACTGCGCTAACCCATTGCCATGCGTGCTTTTTGCCATAGAGCACAGCCGCATAAACAATGGTTGGTATAAAGAAATTAGCAAATAAAATATTAGGCAAGCATATAAGCTGTATTGCAGAAAATACTGCTGCAACAATTGCGCATGTAGTTGGAGCTTTTCTACGAAACATGAATGGCACCATGGTTGTAAGAGTAAATACTCTATAAAGTATTTGTAATGAAAGCGAGCTTGAATATTGCGAAGTCATTCCAGTTCCAACAATAAAATCGTAAGTTGGTATAAAAAGCATTAGAACAGTCCAAGTCGATGCATAAATAACATCGCCAATAAGCCAATGTTGTTCAAACCATTGTGATACTTTCTCAATCCTATTTTGTGAATTATTTGCTGCTGGCAAAACTTTTGATGAGGTTTTATTGCTTGTATTTGCTGGTTTTTCTTTCGTTGATAATGGATTATTAACTTTTATGTTCTTATAAGTAGCGTTAGTAATACTATTTAATGCAAAAGCAGTAGTGTTTGATTGATCTGTACTGTAAGAGTATGGAATAAAAGCAGCAATACTAAATGTTCCATCGTTTTGTATTCCATAATCAAGTGTTCCATGAAGATTTTCAATGCGCTCTTTCATGCCAATTAAGCCATAACCATTTTTATGTGGCACACCACTATTTTGCTCTTGATTAGCTTCAAGCTTGTGTACTTCATTTGTGATTTTTAGTGTTAAGCCTTGTTCGTTCCACTGTTCGTGAATGTTTATTTTAATGCCATTTCCTGCATGCTTTCGAATATTAGTAAGAGATTCTTGAACAACGCGGTATGCAACGGTTTGTGCGTCCGTGTTAAGTCTATTTTGAGAATTTATGCCATCAACGGTATGCCAAAAAATATTTTTAGGAGATGCAATTTTTGCTTGCTCAATAAGAGAAGGTATGTGATTGAAATCCAATTGAGCGGATGGAGCGTCTGTTAAAGCTTCTAGCAGTCGACGCATGTCGTGAACGGCGCGCTCTGCTTCGTTTTTAATAATATGCATTGTTTTTTTAGCAAGAGAAATATCTTGTGTAGCGGCATAACGACCACCGTCTGCTTGAACAATAATAATAGAAAGCGTGTGAGCAACAATATCGTGCATATCCCTAGCGATTCTAGCGCGCTCTGCAGTAATGGCAATATGCTGAGCTTTCTTTCTGTACGCGCGAATAGCGTTATTGTTCTCTTGTAAAAGTTGAATAGTGTGCACGTGAGTGCGCTGCCAGTAGCCAATAATAACCGTAATTGTAGTAATAATAATCGCAAAAATTATAGTAGGAATTGCACAATCAAGTATAATTGAAACGCAATTTTTTATGTTACTACTATTTATATTTTTTACGCTGCAAGAATAACTAGCTTTTGAATGATTGATGCCATATATTGGCCCCATTGCAATATTCCACGATATTGCTGCGCAAGATAATACTGTTGTTATGTAAGCTGCAATAACAAAAGCTTTTGAATGTTCTGGATTTCCGCGAGCAATAGCATTAACAAGTAGCACGAAACCAAAGAAATCAGCAAAAAGTTGAGTAGGGCCAAATATTACTTGTACGATGCATGCAACAATAAAAATAACAGCTGTGTGTTCGGGCCATAGTTTTCGTACTGAAAGTAATGATGCAATAACAATATTTATAAGATAGGTTGTAATTAGCGAACTTTGCGTCAAGAATCCGTCAACATTGCTTATAGTATATCGATTGGTTGAAAGTATAAAAAGAATAAGCGGAATAATGCCCCACAATATATCGTTTAGCGTAAGCTCAGTGCGTAAGCGTTGTATAGCTCTGTTAAACGTGTGAGATATTTTCATAACTACTAGGCTAGTACACGGCACTTTATAGAACAATCGAACTTTAGTATGATTTATATAAGAGTGTGTATTTTTGTATGTGATTTGTTATTGCAATGTTGCATGCGAGTGCAGAAAGGAATGTTTACAATGGCACTGCTAGCAAAGTATTACGTACCAGGATTGTATGTAGAAGAGCGCGCAATCGATGTTCCTTTAGACTGGGAGCAAAACACTCCAGGCGATTCTATTAAAGGGGAGACGATTCGCCTATTTTGCAGAGTTATTTGTGCTCCAGAACATGCGCATGACGATTTGCCTTTGCTAGTGTTTTTGCAAGGAGGCCCAGGGGGACAGTGCCCTCGTCCGCTTTCGCCGTCTAGCGATGGTTGGATTCAAGAGGCAATTAAGCATTTTCGTGTTGTTCTTCCAGATCAGCGTGGCGTTGGGCGCTCTTCTAGAGTAGATGCTTCTACGATTAAGCGCATGGCAGACGACGGAGTGAGCGTAGAGCGGCAAGCATGGTACTTAAAGCGATTCTTAGCAGATTCTATTATTCGCGATTTTGAGCATTTGCGCTTAACTGAGTTTAATGCAAAGCCGTGGGTTTCTTTGGGTCAAAGCTATGGTGGATTCTTAACGCTTACGTATTTGTCTCTTTTCCCACAGGGCTTACTTGCAAGCTTTACAACTGGCGGTATTCCTCACATTCCAGCTAATGCTATAGAAGTTTACGAGCATACGTTCCCGCGTATGGCTAGAAAAACTGAGCAATTCTATGAGCGTTATCCGCAGGATGTTGCGCGCGCTGCAGCTATTGCAGATAGGATTTCTCAAGGAGATGTTTTCTTGCCTAATGGCGAAAAGCTTACGGTTGAGCGCTTTCAGACTCTTGGTTCATCTTTTGGCATGAAGCCAAGTTTTGAAAGAGTTCATTGGCTTATTGACTCTGCATTTTCGGATGGAGATGGCTCTCTTAAGGCGTTTAAACATGGTGGTGGAACAGCAGACGGCTATTTAAGCGATGAGTTTCTTTATGGTGTTATGGATGCAACGTCTTCTAGTCCGCTATATTGGCCACTGCAAGAGTTCATTTATGCGGATGGTGAATTAGATCATCCAATTCGTTGGGCAGCTCAGCAAGTTCGAGAAACAATGCCAGAGTTTGCTGGCAGTGCGCGTCCGCTTTTGTTTACTGGCGAAGCTATGTTTCCGTGGATGTTTGATCAGCAAAAAGCTTTGCAACCGTTCTTGCCAGCTGTTGATTGCATGATGAACGATATGCAATTTGGCAAGATTTACGACTTAGATCAACTCGCAAATAATGAAGTTCCTTTGCAAGCAGCGGTTTATTTCGATGACTTGTATGTTGATTCTGGTCTTCAGCTAGACACTTTATCTCATATTTCTAACTCTCATTATTGGACTACTAACGAGTTTGAGCACGATGGTGTTCATGGAGACTTTGTGTTCCGTCATTTGCTAGAAGAGGCAAAGAATCGTGGAGATTTAGAGTCTATATATAAGTGATATAAGTAATCTAAGTTATATAAGCGATAAGTAACTTTTGATTAAAGTACCTAACAAATGATTAGATATACAAGTTGTATGTACAAACGATTAGATGCTTAATAGAAAGTTAGTATTTAGTTTATTGTTTACTTATTAGGGAGATTGGTTAATGAGTTCTAACTCAATTGGAACCGTTGGATTTATTGGCTTTGGAAACATGGCTCAAGCGATTGCACAAGGTCTGATTCGCGCTAATGTTTTGCAAGGAAAAGATATGGTTGCATGTGCAGCCCACTTTGAAAAACTTGTTAATACTACGAGCAAATTTGGTGTAAAAGCTTTAAAAAGTGCGTGTGAAGTTTGCGATGCTAGTGATATTTTAATTCTGGCTGTAAAACCAAATCAGATTGAAGAAGTTCTGCAGACTATCGCAAAAACTATTGTGGATAGAAAAATAGCAATTATATCCGTTGCAGCAGGCTGGACTATTAAGCATTACCAGAATCTACTTGGAAAAGATGTTCACGTGCAATGCATTATTCCAAACACGCCAATCGCAGTTTGCCAAGGAGTCACTTTAGCAGAAAATGAAAATACGCTAACAGATAGTCAACTAGAAGCTTTTAACGCGATTTTTGAGCCTATATCTTTAGTTGAACGAGTAGATAGCGAGCACATGAATATTGCAATGTGTGTTTCTAGCTGCGCTCCAGCTTTTACAGCTATGTACATGGAAGCTTTAGCGGATGCTGGCGTAAAGTACGGTCTAAAGCGAGATTGCGCATATCGTTTGGCTGCAAAGATGATTGAGGGAGTAGGTGCTCTGTATATGGATACTCGCATTCATCCAGGCGTTATGAAAGACGCTGTATGTTCTCCTGGAGGCACTACGATTCGAGGTGTTGCAAAGCTCGAATCCTGTGGTTTTAGGGGAGATGTTATCAGCGCTGTTGATGCAATTCAACAAAAATAAAACAATACGAGTATAGTGGAGTCGTCAATTCCTCTAGCTGGTCTAAAGTAGGTAATTATGTCTTTAACAATTGGAATCGTAGGTTTACCTAACGTTGGTAAATCGACTATGTTTAATGCTCTAACAAGAAATAACGTTTTAGCGGAAAATTATCCGTTTGCAACAATCGAACCAAATACAGGTATTGTGCCTTTGCCAGATAAACGTTTGCCTGTTTTAGCGAAGCTTGTTAAAACCGAGAAAATAGTTCCAGCAACCGTTACATTCGTTGATATTGCAGGAATTGTTAAGGGTGCTAGCGAAGGTGAAGGTTTGGGAAACAAATTCCTTGCTAATATTCGTGAAGCAGATGCAATTTGTGAAGTTGTTCGCGCATTTAATGATGATGACATTGTTCACGTTAATGGCAAGGTAGATCCAGCAGACGATATTGATACAATCAACACGGAGCTTATTCTTGCGGATTTGCAAACAATCGAGAATGCTTTGCCGAAGTTAGAAAAAGATTTACGTGGCAAAAAAGTTACTCAAGAATACGTAAATGCTGTAAATAAGACTAAGGAAATTCTTGAATCTGGTAAGACGATTGATCAGGCTCATAATGAGAAGTTGATTAATAAAGACGACGTTTACGATTTGCACTTACTTACTGCTAAGCCTTTTATTTACGTGTTTAACGTTGACGATTCGGAGCTTTCGGATGACTCTTTGAAGTCTAAGCTGGCGGCATCTGTAGCTCCAGCAAAGGCTATTTTCTTGAATGCGCAATTTGAGTCGGAGCTTACTGAGCTTGATGAAGAAGATGCTCGAGAAATGTTAGCTGATGCGGGCTTGCAAGAATCTGGATTGGATCAGCTTGCTCGAGTCGGATTTGATATTCTAGGCCTTCAAACCTATTTGACTGCTGGAGTTAAAGAAGTTCACGCATGGCAAATTCATAAGGGTTGGACAGCTCCGCAAGCTGCAGGCGTTATCCACACTGATTTTGAGCGTGGATTTATTAAAGCAGAAGTTGTTTCTTACGATGATTTTGTTGAGGCTCAAGGCTCAATGGCTAAAATCAAGGAAGAAGGAAAGCTTCGTCTTGAAGGACGCGATTATGTTATGCAAGACGGAGATATTGTTGAATTTAAGTTTAATGTGTGATTGTCTAAACAATTCGTCTAAACAATAATCATATTAATGTGTAACGGCGCTGCTTATGTACTGTAGTATAGTATCAAGGTAGCGCCTTTTTATTTTGTTTATTTATGGAGATTTTATGAATATATTTTGTGCTTTAAAAAGCGTTCTAAGGTCACTTATTGCGCGATTAGTGAAATATATTATTAGCTTAAAATCTCCAGAAAATCGCAAAATTTTCTATAAGCGCGTTTCTACTGTTTTAGTTATTTTAATCTTTTTCAGCTTTGTTGGTTTTCAGGTATCTCACGTAATTGAAGAAGTAAATAATAGAATCTCTAATAACACAAAATCTTATTATTCAAAACGCAAAAACAATAAGAGTAATAAAAGTAATAAAAGTAATAAAAAATCTAAAACAAAGATAGATTACTTAAATAATCCTATAATTAAATCTTCTGATTTATGGAAAATTCCTACAGGAGGTCAGTATCCGAATCTTTCTGGTGTCGATGCAAATCATTTACATGTAAATGTAGACCTTAAAAAACAACGTGTTTATATTTATGCGAATAATAATCTTGTTTATACGATGATTGTTAGTGCTGGAATGGATGAATCAACTCCTAAAGGTGATTATAAAATTGGTGCACGAGGTGACCATTTTTATAATGATAGAGAAAAGATGGGTGGCGACTATTGGGTTGGTTTTATAGGTTCTGAATATTTATTCCACTCTGTGCCAACTAGGTTTAATTTTGGTGATTATATTGTTCCAGAGGCTCAAAAGCTGGGTGTTCCTGCGTCTCATGGATGTGTTCGGTTAAGTGTGCCTGACTCTAAGTGGTTCTATTCGTATATTCCAGATGGGACTTCTGTACACATTGAATAACCGACTTTAATATTCATTGATTATATATGCAAAGAGGATTCCCTTGAAGGAATCCTCTTGTTTCTTTTATGATGACTGTTCTATTAGAAGAACAAAATACTTGCGCAACAAGCTAACGCAACTAAAACAATAGAAGCTAAGAAGCTTGCTAAGAATGCTGCTTTTCCTTGCTTAAATATAACTCTAAAGTTTACGTTGATTCCAAGAGCAGCCATAGCCATTCCAAGGAAGACGTATCCTGCGTCAACAAGGAGGGATGCGTAAGACGAAACAAAAGGCACATACGTACCAATAACGGATGCTGCAATAAATCCAAGCATAAACCATGGGAAGTTGATTTTGCGCTTTCCGTTATCTTCTACTTGACTGTGACGAGCATTCCACCAAATTGCAATAAAGATTGATGTAGGAACAAGCATAAGAACTCGTGTAAGCTTCATGATTGTTGCAATGTCAATGCTTCCAAAAGCTCCGCCTGCTGCAACGGCGTGTGCGATTTCGTGAAGGGACGCTCCAGCAGCAATTCCAAGTTGCTGCTTAGTCATTCCAAAATGAGGAAGAATAAAGATTTCAGCCAAAGCGTAGATTGTGCCCATTATTGCAACTGTTGCAACAGCCATAACTTCGTTTTGTTCTTTTTCATCCTCTTCTTGTGGAGGTACAGGCATGGAGCCAGAAAGACCCATAACAGCTGCCGCTCCGCAAATGCTCGTTCCACCTGCTGTTAGCATTGCAAGCTGAGGACTTACTTTAAGAAGTTTTGCAATGTTATAAGTAACGCAAACCATAACAGCAACGAGTACAGCTGCGATTGGTAGGCACTTTAAACCTTGAGTAAATAGAACGTGCAAATTTAGCTTAAAGCCTAGCAAAATAATGCCTAGGCGAAGAAGCTTATTTGCAATTAGACCAGCAGAAGATTTAACTCCAGCTCTTCTAGAATCATTATTCAACTTGTATACGTGCAAAGGCAGCTGCAGAGCCATACCAATAAGCAACGCAATAATAAGTGCTCCCAAAAGGCTTAAGCCTGGGAACTGCTTGAGCCAGCTACCAATTAAGGAAGCTAGAAGAGTCAACACTGCTATAAGAGCCATGTTGATGGTGCAGATTTTCTTTTTCCAAGTATCAAAGAAATTAACCATTTGGCTAATTATTCTCCCATAATCGGACAAAAGAGAACAAAAATTCAAAAAAATTTAAACATTTATTTGCATTTCGGCTTGATTACAAGCAACACGCTAAAAATAAAAATCACATAATAAAACATATTCGATAAAAATCTATCGTAGTTTTGTATTAGTTCAATTCATATTGTTCTTAATTAAATCGTGTTGAAAAAAATCATAATTGTGTAATCATTGTATGTAGTTAAAGAGGTAATTATGTGCAATATTAATATTCAAATTAAACGTGTTTATGAATCATTTGATGAACATGATGGCTTGCGAATACTAGTAGATAGATTGTGGCCTAGGGGCATAAGTAAAGAAAAGGCAAATCTTGATTTGTGGTGTAAAGATATTGCTCCATCAAGTGATTTACGAAAATGGTTTAGTCATAAGCCTGAGCGCTTCAAAGAATTTTCTAATCGTTATGTTGAAGAGCTAGACGAGAATCAAGATTGTGTAAACCAAATAGTAGATATATGTAGAAAAAATAAAAAAGTAACATTTTTATATGGAGCGAAAGATCCGCGTATAAATCATGCAATTGTGTTAAAAGATTATATTCAAAATGTTTTACAAAATTAAGATTGTAATAAGTAGATCTAATCCATAAGCAAAAGTTTATAAGTATAAACTTTTATTAGCAATAATTAGTTGTGTTTTATCTGTTTTCGACACACCGATTTTCCTTGATATTTCAATGAAAATAACATGTAAGTTTGTTATTTTTAAAATTGCCTCGACACTTTATGATTAGTACATTAGAATGTCCACTTGGCTAAGGGGCGGCGGTTGATGGCGACCTCTGCGGAAGCTGCCAAACCTGCGCTCGAGTAGTGCTTGTTTTTTTTTTAAGCTGGCGCTTGTTTTGGTGGTTGTTTTTCAATCACAAACGTATATATAAACTTGTTTTATGCAAGGAGAAAACGATGAAATCGTTGTTTACATGGCAGCTTCATGGTGACGGAAAAACTTTGAAGCCAGGAGAAGTAGTAGAGCCAGATGAGCGTTTAACTTGGACTCGTACTGCTGGTATTGGCGCTCAGCATGTTATTGCTATGTTTGGCGCAACATTCTTAGTGCCAATTCTTACTGGCTTTGATCCGTCTACTACTTTAATGTTCACGGCTCTTTCCACGGCACTGTTCTTACTTATCAACGCAAATAAGCTTCCTAGTTATTTAGGAAGCTCTTTTGGTCTTATAGCGCCTGTTATGGCTGTAACTTCAGCACATAAGGGCATTGCTGTAGCAAGCTTTGGCATTATGTGCACTGGTTTGCTTCTTGCTTTAATCGGTGTGCTTGTGCATTTTGCAGGAGCAAAGTGGATTGACATTATTATGCCTCCTGTTGTTAACGGTGCAATCGTTGCAATCATCGGCTTTAACTTGGGCCCAGCTGTTTGGGGTAACTTCCAAAAGGCTCCAGACACCGCTTTGGTAACTTTGGTTGCAGTTATGCTTATTGCAGTGATTTTCCGCGGTCTTCTTGGACGATTGAACATCTTGCTTGGTGTTCTTGTTGGCTACGCGTATGCATGCTTCCAGGGTCAAGTTGACTTTAGTAAGATTGAGCAAGCAGCTTGGATTGGCTTCCCTAAGTTCCACACTCCGCAAGTCGACTTCTCTGTTTTGCTTATGTTCTTGCCAGTTGTGCTCGTTCTTATTGCAGAAAACGTTGGTCACGTTAAGTCTGTAGCTCAAATGACTGGCCGCGACTACGATTCCAAGATTGGTACAGCTTTGTTTGCAGACGGCTTAGGCACTGCAATAGCTGGTTGCTTTGGCGGTTGCGGTACTACAACTTATGGCGAAAACATTGGCGTTATGGCTGCAACAAAAGTGTATTCTACTGCCGCTTATTGGTGCGCTGCATTCTTTGCATTCGTGTTAAGCCTTTGCCCAAAGTTTGGTGCAATTGTAAACTCCATTCCAGCAGGCGTTTTGGGTGGTGTAACCACTTTGCTTTACGGCATGATTGGCATGATTGGCGTGCGCATTTGGGTAGAAAACAAAGTGAACTTCGATAAGCCAGTTAACATTATGATTGCTGCAATCGTTATGATTATAGGTATTGCTAACTTCCAATTTGCTGTTTCTGGAATTCAGTTCAATGGTATTGCAATCGGCACTGTTGTTGTGTTGGTTGTTTACCACGTAATGAAAGCAATTGGAAAGCTCACTGGAACAATCGCTAAAGACGATCCAGATGTTGCCTAGCTTAAATGCTTATATGATTTAATTTAATCAAATTAGGCGCGTTCGCTACTTTGCGAGCGCGCTTTTTTGTAATTATTTTTGATTACACAACAAACGCAACAAACACAACAAGTAGATTAGGAATAATTAGTATAGTACTATTAACCTTATGTTGAAAGTCATCATAGAAATAATCATTGGCGTTGCATGGGCTGCTTTTGGCGCGTATATGGCTAGAAAACCTAAAAACACTAAAGTGCATAAGCGTTCTGATTATTCAAGCGATGGAAAGAAAAAGAGCAATCAAAATAATGATTTTGCCGATACTTCGTCCGATACTTCTACGGATGATTCCAGCGATCAAGATGTAGTTATCGAAAGCATTGATGAAGATAATAGCAATGCAAATGTTGTTGCAAATGTTGTTGCTAAAGATGAGTCTAAAGATGAGTCTAATAGTAAAAACAAAGACAAGAATTTTTCAAGGTTTACAAAAAAAATAAAAGATTGGGCAGACTATTATACTGACGATGATGACCTCGGTGACATTTTTAGTGATCTATTAGAAGCTAAGAAAAAACTAGAAGACGAAGGCGATTCGTCAAAAAATAGCGATGCTAGCAAAGATAGCAAAGATAGCGAAAATAGCGAAAATAGCGAAAGCAATACTAGCAATATTAGTGAAAGCAATAAAAGCGATAATAAAAGCTCAAATAGTAAGGAGAATAATCGCTATATGAGAATAGATTTTGATGTAAATAAGTTTGTTGGAAAATCAAGAAAATGGCGTTGGATTATTGTTGCAATAGTAGTCGCAATAGCGTTTATATGCTCAATTATTTTTGGTTTTTCTACTTTTATTACAGATTGCATGTGGTATGCGCAACTTGGATTCGAGAGCGTAATCTGGATTCAACTAGCCGCTAAAATCGGCGTTTGGGCTTTGTATGCTCTGCTTATGGCTGCGTTCGGGTATTTGTCTGCATATATTGCGATTAAAAAACGCCCTGGAAGCGAAGATGGCGTATATGTTAAAGAAAAAGGCAATATTTTAGACACTAAAAAGGGAATAAGCTCTAAGTTTGCAATGCATGTTGCAGGAGTTGTGTCTTTGATTGTAGGTGCTGTGTTTGGAATGCAATTCTATAGTCATTGGGTGCAAATTTTGCTTATGTTTAACTACCAATCGTTTGGTATTAAAGATCCACAATTTGGATTTGATAACGGTTTTTACGTGTTTACTTTGCCAGGCTTGCGACTTTTTACAAGAGCGTTTATTGTTCTTCTTGGTGTTTCTTTGCTATTTAGTGTTATAACAAACGCTTTGATGGGAGCTGTAAGAATTACGCTTCCTGTAGGTGGCAAAGGCATTTTTAACATAACTAAAAGCGCAAGGCGTCAAATTTCTGCATGGTTTATGCTAGTTGTTATTTTCTGGTCCATTTTGCAAATCTTAGATGTGTTTGCGATTGTAAATTTGGATGGTTCTAAGATTACTGGCGGATCTTACACAGATATGAATGCTGGTGTTCCTTCCAGCATTGCAATGGCTGTAATAACACTAATTGTTGGAATTGTTATAACAGCGTGGTTGCTAAAATCTCATGCTCTTAATGGGAATGTAAAAATTGGCACGCGTTTTGTTGTAGCTGTTAAAGCTTGGCGCACGCCTGCTATAGCTGTTGCGTCTTTAGTTGTATGCGCTATGGTGTTGTCTTTTGCTTGGCCTGCTCTTTTGCAACGTTTTAAGGTAGCGCCTAATGCTCAAGAATTAGAAGCTACTTATATTCAGCGAAATATAGATGCAACTAAGTTTGCGTATGGATTAAATAATGTTAAAAAAGAATCGTATAACGCTACTTCGGAAGGAAAGTCGGGAGCGCTTGCAAAAGAAGCAGAGTCTACTGCACAAATCAGGCTTTTAGACCCTCAAGTAACTTCTCCAACATTCCGCCAATTGCAGCAATCTAAGCAATACTACACTTTTGCAGATACTCTTTCTGTAGATAAGTACGACATTGATGGCGTGAGCCAAGACACGGTTATTGCTGCAAGAGAGCTTGATTTAGCTGGAAACGATAATCGAAATTGGGTTAATGACCACACTGTTTATACGCACGGCTATGGCATTGTTGCAGCTTACGGAAATAAGGTTACTGCAGACGGTCAGCCGCAATTTATGGAGTATGGAATTCCAACTCAAGGAAAGCTTACAAAGTTGAAGAAGTATGAGCCGCGTATCTACTTCTCTCCAAACGCTCCAAAGTATTCGATTGTTGGTTCTCCAAAAGGCTCTGCTCCTTGGGAATTTGATTATCCAACTGGTTCAAATGGTGCTTTAACAACGTTTAAGGGAAATGGTGGACCAAGTGTAGGAAACTTTTTCTCTAAGTTGCTACATGCTATTCGTTTTGAGTCAGATCAAATCTTATTCTCGGATAGAGTTACTTCTGATTCTCAAATCTTGTATGATCGCGACCCTAAGACTCGCGTTTCTAAAGTCGCTCCGTACTTGACTTTAGATGGGCGCGTTTACCCAGCGGTTGTTGACGGACGAGTTAAGTGGATTGTTGACGGATATACAACGTCCGACTCCTACCCATATTCACAAATGACTGATTTTGGGCAGGTGACTCAAGATTCTACAACAACAACATCTCGTTCGATTAAAGGCTTAACGAATCAGCGAGCAAACTATATTCGCAATTCAGTTAAAGCTACTGTTGATGCATACGACGGTTCAGTTGACTTATATGTGTGGGATAAAAAAGACCCTGTGATTAAAGCTTGGAGATCAATATTCCCAGGTCATTATCACGATATTTCTAAGATTTCTGGCGATTTGATGAGCCATATTCGATATCCAGAAAGCTTGTTCAAAGTGCAAAGGCATTTGCTAGCGAAGTATCATGTTGATAGTGCAAGCCAGTTCTTCTCGGGAGAAGACTTCTGGCAGACTCCAGTTGATCCTACTGAATCTCAAAGTCTTCAGCGAGAAGATATTTTGCAGCCTCCATACTATTTGACTTTGCAAACCAGAGGGGCCAACAAGCCAGTATTCTCGCTTGTTTCCACATACATTCCTGCTGGAAAAATCACTCGAGAAATCCTAACTGGATTCTTGTCGGTAAATTCCGATGCTGGAAATGTTGCTGGAAAAGTAAGCGAAAATTATGGCAAACTAAGACTTCAAGAGTTGCCTAAAGTTTCCAATGTTCCAGGCCCTGGTCAAGCGCAAAACAATTTCAACGCTAATGCAAATGTTTCTAAAGAGTTGAATTTGCTTGAATCTGGCTCAACTAAAGTTAAGCGTGGAAACTTGCTTACATTGCCACTTGGTGGAGGATTAGTTTACGTAGAGCCTGTTTATGTACAATCTAGCGGATCTACAAGTTATCCTTTGCTCAAGAAGGTGCTTGTTGCTTTTGGAGACCAAGTTGGGTTTGCTGACACTTTGGATGAAGCATTAAACCAAGTGTTTGGAGGAAACTCTGGCGCAAACGCTGGCGATGCTTCTAATAATTCTGGCTCAAATGAAAATGTCTCCAATAAAAATAATGCAAATAATTCCAATAAGGGCGATGCTAAAAATAGTGCAAATGCACCTGCAAAATCTAATTCTATTAGTGAAAAAGCTAGGATTGCACTTAAACGAGCAGCTCAAGCATTGAAGGATTCTGATTCTGCAATGAGATCAGGGAATTGGCAAGCATATGGAAAGGCTCAAAAAGAGCTTAGTGATGCTATTAATGATGCAATGAGTGAAGAAGCTGTTAAGTAGAATTAGAAGACAGTTTTGGAACAATAAAAATTAATGCCGAACATAATCGATTACATTATGCTCGGCATTAATTTTATATCTCAGTTTTACAGTTGATTATCTGGATCTTCATCGTCTTCCACAGGGCCTAGAAGAAGTTTTTCGGCTGCATTTATAACAAGCATTAGAAGAGCTGTAAGAATTATTATTGCTATAGTTGCTGAAAAAATAAGTGGAGTTCTAAAAGAGTTATATGCGGATTGAAGCCAAATGCCCAAGCCGTTTCTAGCTCCTAAATATTCTGCTGTAGCAGCTGTTCCTAAAACATATGCTGCGCTAATTTTAATTCCTCCGAAAATTTGCCTAGCTGCTACGCGCAACTTAACATGCCACAAAGTCCAAGTAGCATTAGCTCCACAAGTTAATGCAACATCGGTATAAAAACTAGGAACTGCGTCTAATCCTCGAACAGTTTGAACAGCAATAGGAAACATGCTAAAGATCATTACTATTACTATTTTCCCAGACATTTCAAATCCAAACCAAATCAAGAAAATTGGTGCAATGGAAATTAAAGGCATAGTTTGAGCCGCGCACAGTAATGGGAATAAAGCAGACTTAACTAGCTTAGAAACGTGGAAAAATACGCCCAGAAGAATTCCGCATATTATTGCTAATGCAAAGCCAATAACTGTTTCTTGAGTTGTTATTAGTGCAGCAGGCAATAGAGTAGGGAATGATTCAATTGTGTCTTGCGCAATAGAAGTTGGTGCAGGAATAAGATTCGGCGATATCTTATAGTATTGGCAAGCAAATTGCCATAGAATCAGCACAATTGCTATTGATATTACAGTTGGCAGACACTTTGCAAGCGTAGTCTTTAAACGCGATTGCGTCATTTATTTTCAATCCTTTTCTTGAATATTAAAATAGTGACATAAAAATAGCGATTGCTGCCCCAATCGCATAAATTCAGAAATAAGAATAGCACGTGTATTCTATCAGAATCTTATGTTTGTAACATGATTACTAATTTGTCGATTGAATCGTGCATAATCAAAATGTTTCGTGAGTCAATGTGTGGCAAACCTAGTCAAACTCTTAGAGCTTGATAGGGGGCATTGAACGGCGCGGGCTAGGCCCTTGATACCGTTTTCTGCCAAGTCTGTGCTGCATTTCCCAGAAAATGGTAAGTAAAAACAAAGTAGGGAACTCATGAATATGCGTGTTTTAAAGCGTAGTCTTGCGTTTATTCTTTCTGCATTTTGTGCATTATCTCTTTCTGCATGTGGATTTGAGGGTAATAATCAAAACTCGAATCTTCGTAAAGTATCTTTTATGCTTTTTTGGGCACCAGATACTAATCACATTGGTATCTATGTTGCAAAGCATAAAGGTTGGTTTAAGGATGCAGGATTAGATGTAGATATGCTTGCTGTTGCTCCAACTGGTTCTGAACATGCTGTAGATAGTGGTGCAGCTGATTTTGCTCTTACTACATTAACTAATGTTGCTGATACTTCTACAAAGGGTGCTAATCTTGAGCAGGTTATGCAAGTGCAGCAAAAACCAAGTGCTATCTGGTGTGCTCTTGCTAAAAACAATAAGATTCATTCTCCTAAAGATTTTGATGGAAAAACTTATGCGTCTTTTGGTGCTGCAGAAAGTGATGTTGTAATTAACAGAATGATTCAGCATGATGGCGGCAAGGGTAAATTCGATAAAGTTACTGTTGGAACCTCAACTTTCCGTACTCTTGAATCTGGTAAAGCTGATTTTGGCGGATTCTATGGCACTTGGGAAGGTGTTCAAGCAGATATGTTCGGTCCTAAGCTTCGTTGTTTTAGATCTAGAGATTATGGAGTTCCTGGTCAGCCAGATACGATTGGTATTATTACTAATAAGCGAACAATTAAACGTGATCCTAAGCTTGTTCGCGCATTCGTTAAAGCTGCAAAGCGTGGTTATGAATACGCGTATTCGCACCCAGATGAAGCATCTGACATTTTGGTTAAAGAAGCGAAAGACGCAAATCTTAATCCAAAATTTGTTAAACGCAGCATGAAACTGATCGTCGATGGGCAGTATTGGGGAAACCATGCAGATATTAAAAGTGGCAAGTTTGTGTTTGGTACAAGTGATGTTAAAGGTGCTCAAGACTACTTTGACTTCTTAAGCCAAGGAGGAGCTTACACTGATGCAAAAGGTAAAGTAACTCATAAAACTCCTCAAGCTAAAGAATTATCCACCGACGAATTCTTAAAGTAGTTTTTGCTAAAGTTTTAAACAATAACCGCATTATTTAAACAATGACCGCCTTATTGGTAGAATAGTGCGCAGTATATGAGGGCGTATCGAGAGTCTACGTATTTAAGTAGTATTCAATCGGTACGCCCATTTCGTTGTTGAGTTTATGAGTTGGAGTGTGCGCTATGGCATCGGATTTTTGGCTGATTGTGGGACTTGGAAATCCTGGATCGAAGTATGAAGGTACACGTCATAATATGGGATTTATGGTTGCAGACGTGCTAAGTGAGCGTTGGTCAATATCTTTTTCCGACCATAAGGGCTTGTCAAAATTAGGCAAGGGAGTAATGAATTTAGACGGTAAGTCGGCGAAGTTTTTCCTCGCTAAGCCGCTCACATTTATGAACGATTCTGGTGCTGCTGTTTCGTCAATAAGCTCGTATTATCAGATTGAAACTGACCATATTGTGATTATTCATGACGATATGGATTTGGATTTTGGTCGTATTAAAGTAAAATCTGGCGGTTCGGCTGGAGGCCATAATGGTATTCGTTCTATTGATCGCAGCCTTGGAACTCCGCAATATGCTCGTGTGAGAATGGGTGTGGGGCATGCTCAGCGCGGAGCGCACGCTCATGATAATACTGTTAATTGGGTTTTGGGCGGTTTTGCTGGTGCGCAAAAATCTGAACTTCCTAATTTTTTGGCAGATGGCGCTGATGCAGTAGAAAGTGTGATCTTCCGCGGACTTAGCGCCACTCAGGAGCATTTCAATGGCAAATAAATCTGATTTTTTTGCTAACAATATGTCAGATTCTAAAGATTTTATAAATTCTAACGTTTCTTTTGAAAATATACTTAAAGATATTTTAGATAAAAACGAAGCGTTTAAATCTTTAGTTTCTAACGTGCTAGATTTTCCAAATCCGCTTACTGTTGCATCTCCTTTAGGTTCTAGACCTGCTATAACCGCTGCAATATCAAAGGGTAGTCATGTTGTACTAATTACTCCATCTGGTAGAGATGCTAGTGATGCTGTTTCTTCAATACGAGATTGGTATGACGGAGATCCTCAGGATATTGCCGAACTAGAGGCTTGGGAGACTCTTCCTCATGAGCGTCTTTCTCCTAGAGCAGACACTGTGGCAAGTAGAATGTCGGTTTTTAGAAGATTAAAACATCCTCAAAGTGGCAAGAATAGAATGTTTAGCCCAATTCGTGTGCTTGTTATGCCAGTTCGTTCTATTATTCAGCCAGTTGTTGAAAATATTTCAGACGTGGAGCCTCTTGTTTTTGAATGTGGTAAAGAAGTTCCTATAGATTCTGCTGTAAAACGTCTTGTTGAAAACTCTTATAATCGCGTTGAGTTGGTTATGAATCGTGGAGAATTTGCGGTTAGAGGTGGAATAATAGATGTTTTTTCTCCAACGATGAATCATCCTGTTAGAATCGAATTTTTTGGAGACGAAATCGACACGATTAAGCAGTTTCACGCATCTGATCAACGCACATACGGTGAGAATATTAATAGTATTTGGGCTACTGCTTGTAGAGAATTACAGCTTACAAAAGATATTCAAAATCGTGCAAAATCTTTGATTGGTAAAATTCAAAATGCTGACGACATGTTGGAATCCATATCGAATGCAATACCAGTAGAAGGTATGGAGTCTCTGCTTCCAGCATTAGTTGATAAAATGGAACCAGTAGAAAATCTGCTTCCAAAAGATTCTATAATATTGATTTC